>SVRZ01000012.1 GCA_015064555.1 Oscillospiraceae bacterium | reverse complement strand
AATTTTAATACAGAAATGGCGATTAAATCCTTAGATCTAACCGCCATGCTGTTTTGCGCTCTTTTTTAAGCTCGCAAATATTTTCATTTTTTTCTTAAAACCTATTGACTTTATTTAGCAGGTTTCGTTTACGCCTAAATGACACAGCCCCTTTCCTGTCGGTAGGTAACCTATTCCATTGACTTTCCAAAACTGTCCTTAAGAGTACAGCCCGTTTCCCCTCCGTGATTTCGGGGATGGTATCCGACTTTTTAATGTGTGCGCATACTGCCGCCATCCGATATTGATGCTATCGGCTTTTGACAGTGCTTTATTTACCTGCTACAAAGATGCGGACGAGCGCTCTTGAGAGCTTCGCCTTGGCAAGCTCGATATCGCGCTGCTCCTTCGCCGCCGAAAGAAGGGCTTCTGCGTTTTCCCTTGCGGTCTCTGCGCGTGCAAGATCTATTGTATCCGAAAATTCAAAGGTCGTAGCAACCACCGAGACCTCGCCTCCTGAAACGGTTATAAATCCACCCGAGCAGGCGGCAAGCCTTTCGGTACCGTCACAGAGAGTGAGCTTTGCACGTCCTGTACCGAGAGCGGCAAAGTAATCGGTGTGTCCGCGCATTACCTGCACGTCACCCTCGGTAGTTTTTACAAGTATGCTTTTTGCCTCTCCCGAGAAGGCTTCGCCATCGGGAGTAGCGATCCTTACGATAAGATCATTCATCAGAACTACCTCCCGAAAAGAGGTCAGGCATTTGCCGCCGAGAGCGACTTAGCCTTCTCGACAGCCTCGTCTATAGTTCCGACGAAGAGGAATGCCGATTCGGGAAGATCGTCGTGTAATCCGTCTATGATCTCGCGGAATCCGCGTATGGTCTCCTTGATTGGAACGTAGCGTCCCTCCATTCCCGTGAACTGCTCTGCGACAGAGAAGGGCTGGGAGAGGAAGCGCTGTATCTTTCTCGCTCTGTTGACTATGAGCTTATCCTCCTCGGAAAGTTCGTCCATACCCATGATCGCGATTATATCCTGAAGCTCCTTGTATCTTTGCAGTATACTCTGTACTGCTCTTGCGACCTCGTAGTGCTCTATACCGACAACGTCGGGTGAGAGTATTCTCGAGGTGGAATCGAGAGGATCGACCGCGGGGTAAATTCCGAGCGAGGCGATACCTCTTGAAAGAACGGTGGTAGCATCAAGATGCGCGAATGTGGTTGCGGGAGCGGGGTCGGTAAGGTCATCCGCAGGAACGTAGACCGCCTGAACCGAGGTTATAGAGCCGCGCTTGGTGGAGGTTATCCTCTCCTGGAGCGCACCCATCTCGGTCGCAAGAGTGGGCTGATATCCGACGGCTGAGGGCATGCGGCCGAGAAGTGCCGAAACCTCAGAGCCTGCCTGAGTGAATCTGAATATATTGTCTATGAAGAGAAGAACGTCCTGTCCCATTCTGTCACGGAAGTACTCCGCCATGGTAAGTCCCGAGAGAGCGACTCTCATTCTCGCTCCGGGCGGCTCGTTCATCTGACCGTAAACGAGTGCGGTTTTTGAAATAACGCCCGATTCATTCATCTCGTTATAAAGATCGTTACCCTCACGTGTTCTTTCTCCAACACCCGAGAATACCGAAATACCGCCGTGCTGCTTTGCGATATTGTTTATAAGCTCCATTATAAGAACCGTTTTACCAACGCCCGCACCGCCGAAAAGACCTATCTTTCCGCCCTTTGCATAGGGCGCGATAAGGTCAACGACCTTGATACCCGTCTCGAGTATCTCGGTAGTGCCCTCCTGCTCCGAGAAGGGAGGCGGATCGCGGTGGATGCACCAGCGCTCTGCGGTGGCGGGATCAGGCTTGTTATCGACCGCCTCGCCGAGTATGTTGAATATTCTTCCGAGAGTTTCCTCGCCTACAGGGACGGTTATGCCCGTACCCGTGTCGATAGCATCCATACCTCTTGCCATACCGTCGGTAGAGGACATGGCGATACATCTTACAACGTCATCTCCGAGCTGCTGAGCAACCTCGCAGACGATGCGGCGTCCCTCGTGCATTATCTCGATCGCGTTGAGCAGATCGGGAAGATGCCCGTTTTCAAACTTGATATCAAGTACAGGTCCGATGATCTGTACGATTTTTCCGATATTTTTCATTCCTCGAAAAATAGTCCTTTCCTAGCGTCAGAGTGCCTCTGCACCCGATACTATTTCGGTAATTTCCTGTGTAATGGCAGCCTGGCGAGCTCTGTTAAAGCTGAGCACAAGCGAGCCTATCATTTCCTCGGCATTCTTGTTTGCCGAGTTCATCGCCGTTCTGCGCGATGCGCATTCCGAGGCAACCGCCTCGCAAACCGCCGCATTTATAAATCCGCCGATATACTGCGGAAGTATGACCTTCAGCATTTCTTCGACATCCCCTTCGAATAAAGGCTCTCCGAGGGGAGCTGTGTCTTGATTCGGGATAGGGAACACGTCCTCACAGACGGGCGTCTGTGTAAGCATTGACACAAATTTCGTGTATATGATCCTGACGCGTGCGATCTCGCCGCTCCCGATCATTTCGTATATCCTTGTGCCGATTTTTAAGCACGCCCCCACACCTACGCCTGCAACAATGGGGAAATCCTGGGATATTATGCTCTGACCGTTTCTTCTTGAATAGTCGAGAGCCTTTTTCCCTAAGGGAAGATAAATCGCATCCTCTCCCTCGCTTCTGTGGCGCATGAGCTTGAATACGTTGTTGTTATATCCGCCCGCAAGTCCGCGGTCACCCGCTATAACGATATAGAGCGTTTTCGCACACGTATCGGCACTGAAGCTGCCGGAGGTATCTCCCAGTATGGAGATGCTTTCGGTAAGAAGCTTTAAATACGGCTTCGCGCTTTCGGCGCGTTCCTTGGCTTTTCTGAGCTTTGAGGTTGCAACCAGCTCCATAGCCTTGGTTATCTGCATCGTTCCTTCGACGCTTTTGATTCTGCTTTTTATGTCGTTAATAGATGCTCCTGCCAAGCAACGTCACCTCCTTTATTTGATTAAAGCACAAAATGAAGCTTTTATCACTTTCCAAGATACTGAGCCTTGAAGTCGACTATAGCCTCTCTGAGAGCCGTCTCGGTCTCGGGGGTAAGAGTGCCGCTCTCGCGTATTGCGGAAAGCAGCTCGTCCTTTGTAGCAACTAGGTGCTCAAAGAGTGCTTTTTCGAAGTCGCTTATCCTGTCAACAGCCACGTCGTGTAAAATATTGTTTACAACCGCGTATATTATTGCTATCTGTAGCTCGACCTTTATAGGAGAATTGATGTTCTGCTTGAGCACCTCAACTATGCGCTTACCCTGTTCAAGACGAGCCATGGTATCCGCATCGAGATCCGAGCCGAACTGTGCAAAGCCCTGAAGCTCGCGGTACTGCGAGTAAAGGAGCTTGAGCGAGCCGGCAACCTTTTTCATCGCCTTTATCTGCGCGTTACCTCCGACTCGTGATACCGATATACCGGGGTTTACCGCGGGGCGTATGCCCGCGTGGAAGAGCTCGGTCTCAAGGAATATCTGTCCGTCGGTTATAGAGATAACGTTTGTGGGGATATAGGCAGAAACGTCGCCCGCCTGTGTTTCGATTATCGGAAGCGCTGTCAGCGAGCCTCCGCCGTATTCGGGTGCAAGCCTTGCCGCGCGCTCAAGTAATCTTGAGTGAAGATAGAATACGTCGCCGGGGTATGCCTCTCTGCCCGGAGGTCTTCTGATAAGGAGCGAGAGTGCTCTGTATGCCACCGCGTGCTTTGAAAGGTCATCGTATATGATGAGCGCATCGCGGCCGGCATCCATGAAGTATTCACCCATAGCGCATCCCGAGTAGGGAGCGATATACTGAAGGGGTGCGGATTCTGCCGCCGTAGCCGAAACGACTATGGTGTAGTCCATCGCACCGTTCTTGTAGAGGGTGTCGACGACCTTTGCAACGGTGGACTGCTTCTGTCCTATTGCAACGTAGATACAGATAACGTTCTTGCCCCTCTGGTTTATTATGGTATCGGTTGCGATAGCAGTTTTACCCGTCTGTCTGTCACCGATTATAAGCTCACGCTGACCTCTTCCGATCGGTATCATCGCATCTATCGCCTTTATACCCGTTTCAAGAGGAACGGAAACCGACTTTCTCTCTATTATTCCGTATGCGCGTCGCTCGATGGGGCTGTATTTTGCCGCTGTTATCGGGCCCTTGCCGTCCACGGGCTCTCCGAGCGCGTTAACGACTCTTCCTATCATTCCTTCGCCGACAGGCACGGAAACAACTCTGCCCGTGCGCTTCACAACGCTTCCCTCGGAAATACCTACGTCGGTACCGAGAAGAACCGCGCTGACCGAGCTTTCCTCAAGGTTGAGAGCCATTCCGAAGCTTCCGTTCGTAAATTCGAGCAGCTCGTTTGCGCGGCACTTATCAATGCCGTGAACTCTCGCAATTCCGTCACCGACCGAGATGACGTAGCCTATCTCGTCCTGCTCAATGGTCTTTGAGTAATTGCGGATCTGCTCCTTTATGATTTTACTGATATCATCAATTTTTGATTGCATTGTATCACCAACTTAATTTTTAATTAGAGTACAGTATTTGCAAGGCTCCGCTCTATTGCGTCAAGCCTTGACCTGAGAGTATAATCCATCTGGACGCCCATATAGCGGAGCTTTATTCCTCCGAGGACGTTCTTGTCTATGACGTTGTGTAAGAGGATTTTTTTGCCTGTCAGCCTCTCAAGCTTTCCGGAAAGCTCGTTTATCTGCTTTGCACTGAGCATAACTGCGCTTATGACATCCGCTTGGCAAATGCCGCGCGATTCGTTATAGAGCAAAATGAATTCCTGCGCTATAGCCGGGAATTTATGGACAGAATGCTTCTCGCAGAGTATCTTCAAAAGATTTCTTACGCATTCGTCCACTCCGGCAAATGCACGGTCAATAAGTGAAAGCTTTTCGGGAACGCTGATGGCAGGAGTATCGGTCAGGACCGAGTACTCCGGATTGTTTTTCATTGCCGCGGCGCATGCCTTGACGTCCTCGAGGACAGCATCGGTTCTGAAGCTCTCCTCAGCCAACGAAAAGAGTGCGTCTGCGTATTCCTTTGCGCCTACCATAGTTATTCTCCGATCTTATCGATGAATTCATCAATAAGTGCCGCGTGATCCTTGGCATCAACGTCTCTTTCGATGACCGCCGCCGCGATATCCAAGGCGATCGACGATATTTCGCTTTTGACGTCGTTGATAGCCTGCCTTTTCTCCTTCTCGATCTGCTCCTCGGCACGCTCGAGAGTTCTGGCTGCCTTCAGATCGGCATCCTTAAGTATCTCCTCCTCGCGTAGCTGGGCGCGTCTTATGGCAGTCTTGAGGATCTGCTCGCTCTCGGCGTCAGCCGCGGCGAGCTTGCTCTCGTATTCGGTCTTCATAGCCTCGGCATCCGTGCGGTTTGCCTCGGCATCCGAATACATATCGTCGATCTCCTTCTGCCTTGAATCGATCATGTTTTTAACGGGATTGAAAAGCAGCTTTTTCAGGAAAACGTAGAGTATGATCAGGTTTATCCATGCGAATATCATGGTAAAGAAATTAACGCCGACAAAGGCCTCAAACTGATCTAATACCACTTGCATATGCTTCTCCTTTTTTGATGGGTTTTCACGGGTAATATTATCTGATGCCCATGAACATAAGGAGAAGGGAAATAACGAACGAGTATATACCCGTGGTCTCTGTGATCGCGCATCCGAGGATCATATTGGTTCTGAGCGTTCCTGCCATCTCGGGCTGGCGAGCCATACCCTCAAGTGCCTTACCGACCGCGTTACCCTCTCCGATAGCGGGGCCTATAGCTCCGATACCCATACAAAGAGCAGCACCAAGTGCTCTCGCTGCGTTTACAATTGCTAATCCGATGTCCATTTTGTTTACCTCCAAAATATCTCAATTTATTTTTATTTGTTAATAATTGTTTACTAAATAGTGCTTTTAAAGCTTCTTCAACGCATAATATCAAATATCGCTCGCATTGAATTTTGCTTTTTTCTTCGGTCTTTCGGGGATTTCCTCGGGAGGCGGGTTTGCCGAGCCTACGTATACCATCGTAAGCAGGGAGAATACCAGAGCCTGAACGAAGCCCGAGAACAGATCAAAGTAGATAGAAAGGAATGCGGGGATACCTGCCTGCATAAAGGGCAGAGAACCGAGCAATCCGGGAAGCCAACCGAAAAGAAGGTTGGAGAGCGCGGCGAGTGCCGCATAGACCAGCGAGGTGAGAACTCCGCCGCCCGCCACATTTCCGAAGTGACGGAATGCCAGTGAGATAGGCTGTGCGATCTCGGAAACGATGTTCATGGGAGTCATGACCACGACCGGCTCGGTAAAGCCCTTGAGCCATGCCACAAATCCGAAATTCTTGATGTTGGAATACCATACCATCACCGAGGTAACAAGTGCCCACGCGAGCGTGACCGAGAGATCTGCCGTAGTGGAGCGGAAGAGCTGAGTCGTACCTATCAGTGATCCGGCAAAGGAAGAGAGGAGCAGAGCTCCTATATAGGGAGCAAATTTGAGATTATGCTTTCCCATGGTTTCCTCGACTAAGCCGTAAAGCATCGTAACGCCCTTTTCGGTAATTACCTGAAGTCTGCCGGGACGCTTTTTAAGATTACGTCCCAGGAAATATGCGGCTGTGATAAGTATTATCGTGACTACCAGAAGTGATATGGTAGTCTGCGTTATCCTGATCTCGGTGCCGAAAAGAAAGGGTATTTTGAAATATATTTTCGCGCCTGTGACGCTCAGATCCATATTACTTTTCCTCCTTTCTCAGCATTTCGGAAACGGTAAGTATAGGTCTTTGCATAAAGAGTGGGATGACGGTTGCGATAACGTCAAACCACCCGGTAAGGAAAGCCAGCACCAGGGCGGCAACCATACTCGCGCTTCTTATGATAAATGAAAGCTTAACGGCGTTTTGCAGCTTACCCGCATTTTCATTTGCGAACCTTGCCGCCGCATCGTCGTGCGTATCGCTCTCGGATGCTTCGCCGTCCGTGTCTTCACCGATCACGTCGGTTTCCCCGGATACGGTCTTATCGCTCTCCGACTTCTCGTAAAGGTCTTCTAGACTCTTATTGAGCTTATCCTTGTCAATTCCTTCAGCGATTATTCTGTCGAGCGCGCGATTTACCGATATCGCAAGAAACAGAAAATTCAGAACGGTAACCGCGCCTCCGAGCACAGCTCCCGTTGCTACCTGCCATTCAAATTTGCCTATCAGGAGATATCCGAGACAGATGAGAACGGCAACCAGTGCTTCTCCCAGAGCGAGAATGAGTGTTTCCCGCTTAGGGACCTTGTTGAAAATCATTTTTTTGCTTGTTGCTCCTTTTCAGAATGCTGTTTTTCAAGTGCCTCCAGCGCACGCGAAGCACGCAGGATAAACACCACCATAGAGTATAGCCCCGAGAATAGTCCCAGTATCATAAGAGGGACGTATATCCAGCTTCCGACGGCAGAGTATTTCTCCAGAAGATACGCGATAAGAAATGCTACGGCTATCGGAGAGATGAGGCTCACTATAGATTGCATCGCCATATTTATAACGTAAATGGGCGAAATAATTTTTGTGAATCTGTTTTTCATTATTCAGGTCAAAGCTCGGACAGATGCTTTTCTATCCTGTCTATCAGCATGCCGTATGCCACGGGATTCTTGCCGCCCTCGGGCACGATTATGTCGGCGTGCTTTTTGCTTGGCTCAACGAATGCCTCGTGCATCGGCTTAACGGTGGACAGATACTGCGATATGACCGAATCAAGCGTCCTTCCGCGCTTCTTCACGTCGCGCACGATACGGCGCAGAATGCGGACGTCGGGATCGGTATCCACGAATATCTTCATATCGAGTCTTTTTATAAGCTCGCGGTTCTCGAATATGAGTATACCCTCGAGTATTATAACGCGTGAGGGATCGACGTGGCGTATATCTCTGCTTCTGTCGTGGATAGAGTAGTCATATATCGGGCAGTCGATCGCCTCGCCTTGCTTCAGCGCATCAAGATGCTCTATGAGCAGCTCGGTATCGAATGCGTCCGGATGGTCGTAATTCATACCCGCGCGCTCGCTCTCGGGAATATCGCGCTGTGATTTGTAATAATCATCGTGGCGCAAAAGAGAAATTCTCTCTCCGAAATGTGCCGCTATATTTTCGGCAAGCGTGGTCTTACCGCTTCCGGAGCCGCCCGCGATGCCTATGATCATAACCTTATCAGCCATTGTGCATACCTCCCTCAGCGTATTATCTCATAGATGAGAGTCGTATCGGTAACAGGCGTATCGGAAATCTCTATAGCCTCCGCCGCCGTAGCGAGCGCACCGTCGAGCTTATCCTCGGTGTCGGTCATAAGAAGAGCAACAGGCTCTCCGGCTCTGACCTTGTCACCCGGCTTTTTGAGTATGATGATTCCGGCGCGCGGATCTATCACGCTCTCCTTCGTTTCGCGTCCTGCCCCGAGCTTCATCGCGGCAATACCGATCCTCTCGGCATTACAGGAGGCAAGGTAGCCGTCCTTTTCGGCAGAAAGCTCACGCGTGTATTTTGCTTTTCCGAATTTTGATCTGTCACGGGCATATGATGCATCTCCGCCCTGAAGCTCTATCCAGGTGCAGAACTTCTCAAAGGCTCTGCCCGATTCAAGAGTGTCAAGCGCGAGTGCTCTTGCTTCGTCCCCATCGAGCTTAAGCGAAAGCTCAAGCATAAGCGATGCAAGCGTGAGCGCGACCTCTCGGAGATCATCCGGGCCTCCGCCCTGTAAAACGTCGATAGCCTCGCAGACCTCAAGCGAATTTCCGACAGCCCGTCCGAGCGGAATATCCATATTGCTTATTATTGCGGCGGTCTGCCTGCCGCGGCTCTTTCCTATTCCGACCATAGCCTCGGCGAGCGCACGCGCCTTTTCGGGTGTGTTCATAAAGGCACCCAGACCGCATTTGACGTCAAGCACTATAGAGCGTGTGCCTGCCGCCAGCTTCTTACTCATAATAGACGATGCGATAAGCGGTATGCTGTCCACCGTCGCGGTAACGTCGCGCAGGGCGTACAGCTTCTTGTCCGCAGGTGCGAGGTCCTTGCTTTGTCCTATGACCGCAAGACCGCATTTCTTTACCTGATCGGAAAATTCCTCGGGCGAGAGCGAGGTCCTGAATCCGGGGAAGGATTCGAGCTTGTCGACAGTACCGCCCGTGTGACCGAGCCCTCTGCCGCTCATCTTGGCAACCGTTCCGCCCGCCGCCGCAACTATAGGAGCAACGACGAGGGTGGTCTTGTCACCGACACCGCCCGTGGAGTGCTTGTCTACCGTCCGATCACCGAGCGCCGAGAGGTCTACCGTATCACCCGAGGTTGCCATGGCATCCGTCAGGAAGGAGGTCTCGGTCGCGCTCATTCCCCTGAAGTAGATAGCCATCATAAGAGCCGACATCTGGTAATCGGGAATAGAGCCCTCGGTGTAGAGCCTTATCATTTCGTATATTTCGTCACGGCAAAGCTCCTCGCCGTGCTTTTTCTTTTCTATAATATCGTACATTCGCATAGCGTGTACCTCCGTAGCGGGAGCACTGCCGTACTCGGCAGCTCCCGCCTTGCTTAGTTAAGAGTGAATACCTCGGGGAAAAGCTCGGCAAGAGTAAAGAGCTTGCTTGTATTCCCGTCGGAAAGTATTACCTTGAAGTCCCCCCCGCAGAATTCGGACATCACCTGGCGGCATACACCGCAGGGAGGCGTAAAATCGGATATCGGCATATCGGCATTACCTCCGACAATAGCGATAGCCTTGAATTTTCTTTCACCTGCGCTGACCGCCTTGAAGAATGCAACCCTCTCGGCGCATACGGTTGGAGTGTATGAGGCGTTCTCAATATTCGCGCCGCGGTACACTCTTCCGTCCGCGGTCAGAAGTGCCGCGCCTACTGCAAAGCCCGAATAGGGGCAGTAGCTCGCTTTTCTCGCTTCTTTTGCTTCAAGAATGAGTTTATTGATGTTTTCAGGAGTCATTTTTTGCCCCCTTAAAAGGAAATTTTATACACCGAGCTCGCGGCAGACTCTTTCGCCTATATGGAAGAAGCCGTCCAGCGTGCCCATATTTTCTGATGCACGTCCCTTGCCGTATATAAGAAAAGGAACGTATTCTCTGGTGTGATCGGTGCTCGCGTCCGAGGGATCGCAGCCGTGATCTGCGGTTATCATAACGAGATCGTCATCTCCGAGCTCGTTCATAAAGCCTCCGAGCCACAGATCAAAGCGCGAGAGCGCCTCTGCGTAGCCGCGTGCATCCTGTCTGTGTCCGTAAAGCATATCAAAGTCAACGAGATTTACGAAGCAAAGACCGCTGAAATCGCGCTTGACGAGCTCGCTTGTCTTTTCCATTCCCTCGTCATTCGAGTGAGTGGGATAGCTCTCGGTGAGCCCCGCCATGGCGAATATGTCACCGATCTTTCCGACTCCGATAACGTCAAGTCCCGAATCCTTCACTCTGTCAAGCGCGGTCTTCTCGGGCGGTATCAGTGAGAAGTCGCGGCGGTTAGCCGTCCTTCTGAAGTCACCCGGCGTGCCGACAAACGGTCTTGCGATAACTCTGCCGACACCGTGCTCGCCGACGAGCAGCTCTCTTGCTATACGGCAGTAGCGGTAAAGCTCCTCGTTGGATACAAGCTCCTCGTGCGCCGCGATCTGAAAAACGCTGTCCGCCGAGGTGTAAACGATAAGCTTACCCGTCTTTAAATGCTCCTCGCCGAAGTCGCGTATGACGTCGGTTCCGGAGTAGGGAAGGTTGCAGAGAGTGCCTCTTGCGGTCCTTCTTTCAAATTCGTCCATTATCTCCCGTGGGAAGCCCTCGGGATACGTGGGCATGGGCTTCTCGGAAATTATTCCGGCGATCTCCCAGTGCCCCGTTGTGGTGTCCTTGCCGCGGCTTTTCTCCCTGAGCCTCGCATACGAAGCGGTAGGGGAGGCGGTTTTTTCAAGACACGTCACTCCGTCGGTGTTTCCGAGTCCCATAGCGATAAGGTTGGGTATCTCAAGATGCCCGGAGCTATACACGCTGTTAAGGGTATTTGCGCCGGCGTCGCCGAAATCGGCGGCATCGGGTGCCTCTCCGATACCGAAGGAGTCAAGAACTATAAGGAATATTCTTTTCATCTTTTTCATAATTATTTCTGCATTTTGATAGCGACCTCAAGTGCTATCTTCATCATATCCGTGAAGGATGTCTGTCTTGCATCCGAATCAAGCGCCTCACCGCGCATTATATGATCGGATACGGTGCATATTGCGAGTGCGTTTTTACCTGCCGCCGCGGCATTCATATAGAGTGCCGCCGCCTCCATCTCAACTCCGAGCACGCCCATTTTGTACCAGCCCTCGTTGAACTTGGGATCCGCGTGATAAAATACGTCGGAGGAAAGAAGGTTTCCGACCTGATAGCGAACGCCGAGCGCCTTCGCCTCGGCAACTGCCATCTCAAGCATTTTATAGCTTGCTATCGGCGCATAGCTGCCGCCGAGATTGTACTGCTCTGCATACGAGGAGTTGGTGCACGCACCCATTCCGATTATAACGTCGCGGAGCTGAACGTCGTCTGCAAGTCCTCCCGCAGAGCCTATTCTTATTATGTTGTCAACGTCGAAGAAATTGAACAGCTCGTATGAGTAGATGCCTATCGAGGGGATACCCATACCGCTTGCCATTACCGACACGGGTACGCCCTTGTAGGTGCCCGTGTAGCCCTGTATGCCTCTTACGTTATTAACGAGGCGCGCATCTTCAAGAAAGGTCTCGGCAACGAATTTTGAGCGCAGAGGATCGCCCGGCATAAGCACGGTCTTTGCAAAATCCTCGGGCAAAGCTTTAATATGAGGTGTGTATTTTCCTGCCATAATTTTCTCCTTATCAATAACCCGAATGATTCTTTTCATTCTTCGCGATTTTAACTACTCTGCTCGTTCCGAGCCTGGATGCTCCGAGGGCGATGAAGTCCTCTGCATCGGCGAGCGATGCGATTCCGCCCGCAGCCTTTATAAGAACGCCCTCGCCGACGTTCTCCGAGAAGAGCTTAACGTCCTCTCTGGTAGCTCCTCCGGTGGAAAATCCGGTAGACGTCTTGATGAAGTCGGCGCCTGCCGCCGTCACTATTTTGCACATCTGCACCTTTTCCTCATCGGTAAGAAGACAGGTCTCGATGATGACCTTAAGTATTTTATCTCCGCAGGCCTTCTTAATGGCAGATATTTCCGCCTGTATATCGTCGTATCTCTTGTCCTTGAGATGACCGATATTTATGACCATATCTATCTCGTCCGCACCGCCGCTGACGGCATCTGCGGTCTCAAAGACCTTTGTGGCAGTGGTATTATACCCATTCGGGAATCCTATTACCGTGCATATCTTAAGACGGTCGCCGGCATACTCCTTAGCCGCCCTTACGTAGGATGGGGGAATGCATACCGATGCGGTGCCGAATGCGATACCGTCATCTATTATTCCCTTGATATCCTCCCAGGTTGCAGTTTGTGCAAGAAGCGTGTGGTCACACCTTGAAAGTATTTCATTGAGATTCATTTTTGTATTCTCCCTTCAATTATGAATTATTTTCTAACTTTTGTTTACGTATACGCTCTCTCCAGCATTTATGGCACATAGCAACGTAGCTTTCATTACCGCCTATCATTACCTGACTTCCCTCGGTGACTATCCGCATATCACCGTCGAGCCTTGCATTGACGGTCGCCTTTGAGCCGCAGTCGCATATAGTCTTTATCTCCGAGATCGAATCGGCAACCTCGAAAAGGCGCAGACTTCCCTCGAAAAGGTGCGTGAGGAAATCGGTACGCAGACCGAAGCAGAGAACGGGAATACCCCTGTCGTCCACTATGCGGCGAAGCTCGTCTATCTGGTGGGAGGTGAGGAACTGGCACTCGTCCGCGATGATAACGTCGGCATCCGAGTGCTCGGAATCAAACATTCCGATGATAGAGGTTGCCTTGTCGATAACCGTACATTTTTCGAAAAGACCTATGCGTGATCTTATCACGTCCTTGCCGTCGCGGTCATCGGTGGCGGGCTTTATAAGCCAGACTCGCATTCCTCTTTCTTCATAATTAAATTTAGTTATGAGAGCCTGAGCTGTCTTGGATGAGCCCATAGCACCGTATTTGAAGTATAGCTTTGCCATATTCTGATTCCTTTCGTGCTGCTGCCGTTGATTCAAATTCGTCCAACATACATTATATCATAATTATATTATAAAATAAATAGGTTTTTAAAAGTTTGGACAATATGCTAAAAACATTTGTACAGTTTAACAAGGTGCAAAAGGAAATTGGGAGCTCAAAATGAATAAAAAAAGTAAAAACCAAAAAAATATTGAAAATGGGGTGGAAATTTTTATTCCGATATGCTAGAATAATAAAGTGTACCGCATTTTCTGCGGTTGGCGCATAACCTGTTGTAAAGGAGGCGGATGATCTGTGAAGCTTATAATTGCCGAAAAGCCGAGTCTTGCGAGAAACATAGTCGCAGGCATCAAAGGCGATATGAAAAAGGAAAACGGCTTTTTCATAGGAAGTGAATATATTGTGAGCTGGGCGTTTGGCCACCTCTTTTCGCTAGCCGATATAGAGAGCTATTCCTCAAGGCCGAAGGAAAGCAGAGGATGGACGCTTGATAATCTGCCCTGCTTCCCAGAGGAGTTCAAATTTGAGCTCAGAAAGGCAGACGGAAAGCACACGGTAGATGCAGGTGTTGCGCGCCAGTTCAAGATACTTGAGACACTTTGTAACCGTCCCGACGTTGATACTATAGTAAATGCGGGAGATGCTGACCGCGAGGGAGAGATAATAGTCCGCCTCTGTGTCAGTAATGCCCTGAAGAGCGACAAGCGTCAGATGCGCCTGTGGCTGCCCGACCAGACTCCCGAGACGGTGAGCCGTGCGCTCTCGGAGATGAAGGATGAGAGCGAGTACGATAATCTTGCCTCCGAGGGCTTTGCGCGCACATATATAGACTGGCTCTACGGTGTTAATCTGACACGTTATGCCACTATCAGATGCGGAAAGCTTCTGCGAGTCGGCAGAGTTATAGTGCCTATCGTACGTGCTATATATGACAGGGATCTCGAGATACGCAATTTCAAGCCCGAAAAATATTACGTCATATCCTCCTCGGCAAAGACGGGCGGAGAGAAGATAGAGCTTACGGGCAAGAAGCGGTTTGACAGTACCGCTATAGAGGATGCGCGCGATCTTGCCGAGCTTTATAACAACACGGGTGCCACCGTAACCTCGGTCGAGAGTAAGAAGGATGCGATCCTTCCCGGCAAGCTGTATTCGCTTTCCACCCTGCAGAACGTGCTCGGTAAGAAGTATAAGATGAGCATGGCTGAGAGCCTTAAGATAATACAGAAGCTTTACGAGGACGGATACCTGACCTATCCGAGAAC
This sequence comes from Oscillospiraceae bacterium, assembly GCA_015064555.1. Classification (GTDB taxonomy): domain Bacteria; phylum Bacillota; class Clostridia; order Oscillospirales; family CAG-272; genus UBA1740. The sequence goes on along the minus strand of SVRZ01000012.1, from coordinate 54,071 downwards.
CAACTCGGAGTATCTTGCCACGGCAGAGAAGGATAAAATACGCAAAATCCTCTCAAACGTCGCAGGTATAGGCTACCCCGTGCGATTTAAGGACTCGAAATATATATTTGATGACAGTAAGATAGAATCCCACTCGGCTCTCACTCCTACCTATAAGATACCAAATGCCGAGAAGCTCTCGGAGAAGGAAAAGCAGGTTTATTCCACCGTTCTCCGCCGCTTCGTTGCGGTATTCTGCTCGGAGGAATGCCTTGCGGAAAAGAGCGAGATAAAGATAAAGGTAGGCGAGCTTGAGGAATTCAGCCTTAAGGGAACGGTTATTCTCACCCCGGGATGGACGAAGTATGACGATTACAGCGGCAAGGATAAGGTCCTTCCCAAGCTCTCGGTGGGTGACAGTGTGAACGTAAGCTTTGCGCCCCAGGAGAAGACTACCACGCCTCCGAAGCATTATACGATAGAAACTCTCAATAAATATCTGAAGAATCCCTTCAAGGACGATAAGGCGAAGGCGAAGGAGCTTGCCGAGAGCGGCGAGGTCGATGATGCCGAGGAATACCGTGCCATATTTGAGGGACTCGAGCTTGGTACAGAGGCGACAAGAACCGGAATTATAGACAACGCGAAGAAGAGCGGATATATAGACCTGAAGAAGGACGTTTATACTATACTTCCCGACGGAGAGTATCTTATTGAGTCGCTCGAGAAGCTTTCGATAGCTATGGACAAATATAAAACGAGCGAGCTCGGTAAGGCTCTGAAGAAGGTTTACCGCGGCGAGATAACGATAGATGACAGTGTCCGTATATGCGAGAGCGAGATAGCCGAGATATTCAAAAGCGGAGGAGTCGATCCTCTCCCGAAATCCGATTCTGCCGATACTGGTGAATACGGTGAAATACTCGGCGTATGTCCGGTCTGCGGTAAAAACGTTGTCCGCGGCAGAATGAATTACGGCTGTATGGGCTACGGCTCGGGCTGTGAATTCAAGGTGGGTATAACCATATGCAAGAAGACGATACCGAAAACCGAGGTAATGCGTATGCTTGCTACAGGTGCTACCGCCAAGATGCGCGGATTCATTTCAAGGAACGGAAAGACCTTTGATGCGCGCCTTGTGATAAAGGACGGTGCCGCCGTATTCGATTTTTCAAAATAGCAGTAACATAAATCCACCTCGGGCATAACATAGTATTGAGCATTCAAGGTGCTCAAATGACAGCTTGGAGGAACATATATGAATAACAACTGCTTATGCAATCTCTTTGACGATAACTGCACCTGGATCATTATCCTTGCAATAATCGTAGTCTTCTGTTGCTGCTGCAACTGAGTCGATCCTTTGATCAGCGGTCTGCTTTCAAGGTGATGCTGAGCATATCTGTCGCTATTCCCACCTTCGAGTCGGGTAGCGGATACTAAAGAAGCAGAGGCTTCTGCCAAGGTCATACCTCTCGGCGGGAGTCTCTGCTTTTTAGTTGGAATAAAGGCTGCCCTATGTGAATATATTCTACCATAACAAAAAAACAGGAGGCGGAATATGTTCATTTATTCTGTGAGGGCATCCAGCTTGAAATTTTTTGCCGTTCTTGTGCTTACGGTTGCTCTCCTTGTCGGAGTGTGGCTGACGCAGGATGACGTGCTTGCCGCGTCAAGCGACGGAGTCGTTGATTTTTCGGGTATCAATACCGAGGAGGACAGAAAAAGCTTCATTGAGGGATTCGGAATAAAGCTCAGCGAAGAAAAAGAGGAGAGCGAGAGCTTCGTTATGCCCGAGAGCTTTGACCGCGTTATGATGGGGTATAATGAGATACAGAAATCTCAGGGGCTCGATCTCTCAAAGTACGCGCGCAAGAAAATAACCAGATACACCTATAAGGTAGCCGAGTATCAAGGGTATGACGGTGATGTGGTCGTTAATCTTTTCGTCTTTCGTGACAGAATAGTAGGCTGCGACATTTCTTCATCGGATCCCAACGGATTCGTCAAACCGCTTGTCTAAAGGAAAGGCTAATTAAGGGGATACCTTTCGCGGTGAAATTCAAGCCTCTCTGAAAGTAGAAACTTTAAAGAAAAACAAGGTTGTTTTCTCTTGCGTTCAAGCCTTAATTGGGCTCAAAGGTGAAGATTAAATAAGCCTTCCCCAAGGGGATACCTCATCCACCGCAATGCGGTCCCCCTTCCCCAAGGGGAAGGCTAATTTAATCATCACCTTTGAGCCTCTTTGGGAGTTGGGTATAGGGCAAAAACTGCTTAAATCTAAAAAGGCATTGATTTACTTAAAAGCATAATTTCACTGCTAAGGGTATTCTCTTAATTAGCCTTCCCCTTGGGGAAGGGGGACCGTGTAACGGTGGATGAGGTACCCGAAAATCTACCTCTCACCCCAAGCTGTGCTTGGGATTTCATCTGCCACCGGCAGATTTCATCCGACCTTGTCGGATTTCATTACCGCAGGTAATTTCATCGCGCGGAAGCTTTAGCGCACGCGCCCGGTGGATGAGGTAAATGATTTTAAAAATAGCAGAACGGCTCTTGCATTATTAGCGCAAGAGCCGTTCTGTTATTAAGCCGTAAGCCGAGGCTATCATCAGATATTAATATACCCAAGATCCGACTTGCCGTCGATCTCGCGGATCCAACAATTTTTCGGATTATGCTCCTCGTGATACCATTCGGGCGAGTAGTGGAACCAGCGCAGAAGGAAGGTACGCATAGTCGTTCCGTGTGTGAAGATAAAGAGGGTGTCAATTCCGTGCTTTTCATAGTCGCGGTGGATAGTCCCGAGGAACTGATGTACTCTTATCGCCACGTCGAACGGGCTCTCTCCGAGTGGGAGGCGTGCGTAGAATTTACCGTAATTTGCAAGCTGACGCTCGTACTCCTGATACTCGTTTGGATACAGCTCTCCCCATTTTTCGTAGGGAATGGAGTCGAAGAGTCCGAACTGCTGCTCGGTAAGCGTTATATCCTCGCGTATATCGGTGATGCAAAGCGACTTATTGAATTCGTCTGCAGTTTGACGTGTCCTTAAAAACGGGCTTCTCCATATTCTCGCGCGGGATAGGTCGATGCCCTTTTCGGCACAGTAATTTTTGAGCCACACACCGCCCTCGTATGCCTGTCTTTTACCGCTTTCGGTGAGCGGCACCAGATGGTCGGGAATTCTGTTGACGTAATTTTCTCCTGCATTTGATATAGATTCGCCATGACGTATCAAGAAAATATGCATATCATTTTTATCCTTTTATATCGATTTTGTAAACAAATATGTATCTTTTTAGGTTTTTTGACTCAATCACAATCGGAAAGAGCCTTGCATTCCATAATAAATAAAACCACAGAAGCAATAAGACATGTCACGCCCCCCGGAAGAAGGTCATTGAACAGAGCGTATCCCGCGACTGCTATAACAAGAAGTCTTATTACGTGAAGAAATGAAAAATCGGTGAAAATTCCGATAGCCGCCTCTCCGATATAGCAACACACGCCTATCAGCATAAATATGACGCTGTATACCATCATCGCAAAGGCAGGATGAAGCCCTCCGTCAACCGAAGGCACAGTTGCCAAAAAAACACCCATAAGTACCATAAATAGATAGCAGAGGGTATTTAAGATAATTCCGCCTATCAATAGCTTTCTTCTCATAGCTCTCTCCTTTAAGTTACGCATTGTCACGAAAAATACGTCTCTTCAAACGTGTTCGATTTAGGTTGGGATTGGCTAAGCATCTGCAAGAGCCTTGCATTCGACGATAAATATGATCACCGATAGGATAACGCATATTGCGTGTCCCTCGTAATATGCGGTAAAATTGAACACGACCGCCGAGATAAGCAGGAATATAAGGCGCAAAACAGTGGAAAAGGATGCATCCTCTCTTATCGCGCAGATCGCTTCGATAGCGTAAAGAAGCATAAAGAATATAAGGAAGATCAGGCTGTATATCATCATAGCAAATGCGGGGCTCATTCCTTCGCTCGGTTCGGGATCGATAATCAGAGCCGAAATTACCATAAAGGCATAGAATCCGAGCTGGCATAAAAAACCGAGAATAATAAGAAGCTTTCTCATATCGTGCTCCTTTGCTTTTTTATTCCATTTTATCACAGTATGGAACGGTTGTCAAGGAAAAGGCTTTTATATTCTGTCAATCACAGCTTGACAGAGGTCGGAATATGACCTTTTTGGCAAAAATGCTTGACATAAGGTCGATTTTAGGTTATTATATACTCGCACAAAAACAAAACAGAAAGCAGAAAAAATGGTAATAGAAAACAAGACGTTTCAAAAGGAAAGAGAATTTTATGACAGCCGCGATATTGAGCTTGTGTCCTGCCGCTTTGAGGGCGAGGAGGACGGCGAGAGCGCATTCAAGGAGAGCAGGGAAATAAGGATAAGATCCTGTTATTTCGATCTGCGCTATCCATTCTGGCACGATACGGGCGTTGAAATAAGCGATACACTTCTGACTCCGAATTGCCGCGCCGCGCTCTGGTATTCGGACAAAATAAGAATAACCGATTCGCGCCTTCACGGTATAAAGACGCTCCGCGAGTGCGGTGACGTATCTATCCTTGGATGCGATATTATCTCGCCCGAGTTCGGATGGTTCTCGCGCGGTATAGATATATCCGATTCGACCGCCGAGGGCGAATATTTTATGATGCGCTCGAAGGATCTCAGCTTTAAGAATTTTACGCTGAACGGCAAATATTCCTTCCAGTACATAGAGAATGCGACCTTTGAAAATTGCACCCTTAATACGAAGGATGCCTTCTGGCACGCGAAGAATATAACCGTCAGAAACTCTGTAGTAAACGGTGAGTATCTCGCCTGGTATGCCGAGAATATCACCTTTGAGAATTGCAAGATATCGGGCACACAGCCGCTCTGCTACTGCCGTGGGCTTCGTCTTATCAATTGCGAGATGGAGGGCGCAGACCTTGCCTTCGAGCGCTCGGAGGTGGAGGCGAGCCTGACCACCCCCGTCATCAGCATAAAGAATCCCCTATCGGGTAGCATCACTCTCCCCGCAGTAGGCGAGATCATCAGCGACTATCCCGAGTTCGACTGCAAGATAAAAGTATCCGGGAAAACAAGCCAATAAAAATAAGAAGCCGCCGCAAATGCAAAAACGCATTTGCGGCGGCTTCCTTGCTTAAGTGTATATTTGCTCCTTTTGCCTGGCAAGTATTATCCAATTGGTACGGCACTCTTAAGTGCGGTACCAGCTGTAATAATAATGATAGCTCAGATATTCTGACATTATTTCACTGTCCTGAATCTCTTCGGCAGAAACCTTACTTCCGCCTGTAAAATTGCTGCTGTTACCGGTTCGCATCCATCCTTCGGGATTCCTGAAGCTAACGCTCGTAAGATTATCGCAGTAATGGAATGCAGAACCTGCAATGTACGCAACCGATTCTCCGATAGTAACGCTTGAAAGCATCTTGCAATATTCGAATGCATTCTCTCCTATAAAGACAACAGAGTCCGGAATAACGATTTCCGTAAGGCTTTCGCAGTTATAGAATGCATAACCGCAAATTATCTTGGTGTCCTGATGTATCTCGTAGGATTCAAGCTTTTGATCGGTAACGTCTACAAGTACGAGATAGGGATTTTCGTTATTTCCGAGGTATTTTCCGTTTTTATATACGGTAAAGCATGCTTCCGGACAGCCGGAGAATGCACCTGTGCCAATGGTTGTAAGCGAGCTCGGCAGACTTATCTCCGTAAGCTTTGAGCAGTTCTGGAACACATATGAATCGATAGAGGTAACAGGAGCGTTTATAATAATGCTCGTGAGATTGTAGCAGCTATCAAATGCCATGTTATCAATAGATGTAACACTACCGCCGATAACAGCGCTCTTAAGGTTGCCGCAGTTCTGGAACGCACGTTCACCTATAGAGGTAACGCTGCCGCTTATAATAACACTTGTGATATCATCCTTACCCCGGAATGCATACTTATTGATTACGTAGCTTTCTCCCTTATAGCTCTCGGGGAGAATAAGCTCGGTATCGCTTCCAACGTATCCTACAAGATAGTTAGTACCGTCTAAGGTGTAGAATAAATATCCGTTTACGTTATCTATCCTGCTCTCTCCCGTATGTACTTCAAGCGCATAATATGCTACGCTGCCGTAGTCGCTGCTGCCCGGGCTAAGGCTGAGAGAAGAATGGTTGATGATCTCTACTAATCTGTAGCAAGAGAAAAATGCACTATTTCCGATCTCGGTTACGCAGTCCGGGATTATAACCGAAGTAAGCTTAGGATTGTTCGCAAAAGCAGAAGCATTTATTTTATAAGGCTTGTTTCCTCCGATAGAGGGGATAGCAATTTCGCTCTCATCTCCGACATAACCCAAGAGGATAACCTCCGCATCGGCGGTGTATAAGATGAATCCGTCTTCATCCACAGATACGCGCATCTCTTCATCAAGCGAGGTATGGATAACCTTGGCGTATTTTCCGATACATCCGTTATCATCCGAGCCTGCGGTTATATTGATATCCGAGAGATTGTATATCTCGTAGAGTTTCGAGCAGCTATAGAATGCATTGTTGCCGATGCTTGCGAGTCTTTCAGACTTGATAATAACGCATGAAAGATTAGTGCAGTATCTGAATGCAGCATCACCGATGCTGTAAACTCGCTCGGGTATCTCTATAACGGTAAGCTTTTGGCAATCGTCGAATGCATAATTACCAATGGTGGTCAATGCGCTTGGCATATTGACGTATCTAAGCGAGTCGCAGTTAGAGAATGCATAAGTGCCGATTTCAATAACCCCCTCCGGGATATTGACTCGGGTGAGATTTGGGCAATAAGAGAAGCAAGAGCCGCCTATCTTCTGCACACCCGTGGGGATATCAATTTCGTAGATAGCGCTTTGTTGGAATGTGCTAGATCCGATAGATGTTAATCCCGCGGGGAGCTTAACCTCGGTAAGAGAGGTGCATTCGTAGAACGTGCCGTCGATCTCGCGCAATTCGGTGAAGCCCGAAAGATCTATCGATTTAAGGCTTGTGCAGTGTGAAAATGCGTAGCTTCCTAAGGAGGTTATCCTTCCGGGATCCTCAAATACTACCTCCTCAAGGGCGGTCATTCCATAAAATGCACTGCTGGATATAGAAACCACCGATGCAGGCACATTGATCTTCTTTATACTGGTGCATTTCTCGATTATACAATTAATGTTTGTTGTACCGCTTGGAACGGTGATCTCGGTAACGAGCCTTCCGTTGCAGTAGAGGTCGGCTCCTTCGGCAAACGGAGAGCCCCAGTTACAGTTGATTGAGAAGAGCATATCAACGTTTGCTACGTTTATTCTCTTAATATTGGTACATCCGTCAAAGGAATTGCTGAAGCTTGTAAGAGTAGAAGGCAGGGTAAACTCGGTAAGCTGTGTGCAGCCTGCGAATGCCCGACTTCCAAGTCCGGTTATACCCTCCGGCAGATCAAAGCTCTCTATCTGGCTGCAGTGATAGAATGCATAATTCGGTATCACTGTTGCGCCCTCGGCGAGCGTCACCTTTTCCAGCGCGAGAGGCAAAAGTCCGTTCTGAATATCATAGCTTGCCGCACCGAATATCCAGCCAAACCAGCTGTTGCCCGAGCTTGCGCTCTCTCCGATAAAGGGAACGGTTATCCTCTCTATCGCATCGCAATAGAAGATGGCACCGTTTTCGATCACCTTGACCGTCTCGGGAATGGTAAGAGAGCGCAGGGTTTCGGAGGCGTTAAAGGCTCTCGATGCGATTTTTGTGATAAGCGTGTTTTTATAGGTCTTTGGGATGGTAACGCTTGCATCGCTTCCGTAATATCCAGTGAGGATATATTCACCGCTGTCCGTATCTATCTCATATGCGAAGGGCAGGGTGGTTACCTCGAGCAGGATGCTTCCGGGCTCGATGCCGTACTTGCCGTATGCCGCGGTATCGTTCAGATCGGCATATATATTCTGCTTTCCGATAGTTCCGGTCGTGAAGCCCTCGGTGTTCCAGGTAACCTCAAGCGTAACCGTTTCTCCGTTTATATCAAAGGAAACCGCCGTCGGAAGCTCAACGTCCTCTATAGTACCGTTATACGGTATCTCTGCGGTGAGCTTAAGCTGGGTTGCAACGTTTGATACGTCGCGGTATATCGCGGTGTAAGCCTTCGATTGTGTGCCAACCGTGATCTCAAAGGACTTGCGGTAGCTGACGATGATGCCTCTCTCGTCAATCCAGTGAGAGAAGCGCATTCCCTCCTCGGGCTCATTTGCCGTGATAACTACCTTATCCTTATTCTGATATCTTCCGCTTGTGAAGCCGTCGGGAAGAGTACCGCCGTTGACCGTAATGTTATAGTATTTTCCGTTTGCGGGGCGGTGGGTATTGTGACCGAAGTTGTTCTGCGCCGCCGCGCCGTATTCAAGCAGCTGGGTATAAAGCTTTTTCAGGTTGCTTGGAAGATTGCCCTTCTCCTGCATGGAGAGAACGTACTCAAGAACGCTGAATTTGATAACCTCGCTGTAATAGGTCTTGCCGTCTATTTCAACGCAGGCTCTGGAGTAAACGTCTGTGGTCATCTCCTTTGCCGCAAGTCCGTCGGAATAGAATACAAGGCAGGACTTACCGTTAACGTTTGCCTTACCCTTGTTCTCGGTATAATATTCAGCATTTTCAAGGGTGTATTCATCCTGAGTCTGTGTCCAGAAGAGCATCTTTATGGGATACTCCTTTCTGTCAAAGCCCTCGTTTGAAACGGCATACAGGATGTATACCGAGTTGGAGTATGAAACGTTGAATGATTCAAACGTCATACTCGGCTCGCCCGTGAGAAGAGGCTCGTCCGAGGAGTTTGCCTCGGCATATATTCCGGTGAGATTAAAACCGAATACACAGAGCAGCATCACGCATACGACAGCGAGCCCGGAAATAATTTTGCGGTTCTTCTTTGTTTGCATGTTTTCCTTCCTTTCATTCAAAGCCATCCGTCCATATCAACGTTGTCGTCCTCAAAATCGATTTCCGGATCGGTGTACGGGCTCGTTGATATAACGTCTGAGTTTTTGATCGTGATAAATTCGACGATTGGTGATTCGTATTTCATCCTTATGAAACACACCTCCTTAGAAAAAATAAAAGTGCGACAACCGGAGTTGCCGCACCGAAAAATGCAAGCTCCAATTGTCGCCAAACAAAGCTTAAGAAGCACAAAATAATCCATTTCAGCCCCTGAAGCGGAATTTGCATTTTTGCCGAATTCGCAGGGGAAAAATGAAAAAGGGTAGAAAACCCCCTATAAAATAGCGGGTCTGATTTGTACTTCATTATTAAGCTTTGTTTGGCGTAATAATTATATCACGTATATGTTCATTTGTAAATACTTTTGCAAAAATATATCGAAAATAGCGTAAATTATTTTGTGTTTCGTATGTTTTATAGATGTGCTATAATCATCTCAAAGGATAAGCAATATCTCTTCGGAAGGAGAACGTTATAAACGAGCCGACTCGGTTTTTATCCCCGAGCCGGCTCGTTTTTTGTTATCGCATCCGATTTTTTTATCCCCCGCCATTAATATGCCGCAAGGCAATCGGAGGTGATGGGTATTTCCAGTGTCATTTCAGCACCGTCACGTATGACTGTGAGGCTTACCGTGTCGCCTGCGCGAACGTCAAGCATCATATCAATTATATGATACCTTCTGTTTATCTCGGTGCACCTGTCGCCAACCGATGCGCTTATCAGAATATCGCCCGCCATAAGAATACCGTCCGCAGGCGAGCCCTCTGCCGTTTCGTGGATCGAAACAGACTCCTTTATGTATATCTTGCCCGTTTCGGAGTCGAATACGGCTCTTGAGTCCGAGGTTGCCACGGTGATGCCGAGCATCGCCCTCTGCACTCGCTCAACCTCCGTTTCGTAGCAGTAATGGATTATATTATCGGCTACAGATACAGCCACGTTTGATGGGATGGCGTAGCCTATGTTTTCAACACCCTCGTCTATTATTTTTGCATTGACGATGCCGATGAGGTTGCCCTCGTTATCAAAAAGTCCGCCGCCGCTGTTTCCCGAATTGACCGCCGTATCAACACGCATGACCCTGTATGAAACCGCAGTCTTTCCGTCTGCGGCTACCATATCGAGATATTCGGAATCAACGCTTATGATACCCGATGAGGTCGAGATGCCGTAGCCCTTTGCATTGCCTATCGCAATAGCCTGATCTCCGACCGATAAAAGATCCGAATCGGCAATATCCGCCTCGCACGCGTCCGAGGTGCGGATTAGATCGCTGTTGTCTATATGTAAAACGGCTATATCATAGAAAAGAGAGCCGCCCACGTACTCGGCAGGGATAGCCATCTCTTCAAGCTCCGAGCCGTATAGATATACGCTGATATCCTCGCTGATGCCGTTTTCCGAGTTGCTTGCCGCATCGTAAACAACGTGATAGTTGGTTATTATAAATGCGTCGCCCTCGCTCCTTGTCATAGAGTATATAACCCCCGAGCCCAGAGAGGAATATTCCTTGGTGGTCGTACCGCCGTATCCCGGGAACCATCCCCCGACCTGAACGGTTGTCTCAAAGCCGCAGACTATGCTGACAGCGCTCCGAAGACCCTTTGATGCGGCATATGATATATCCGTCTTCTCGTTGGTGATGAGGATCGAGCCGTTCATTCCGTCGGCACCGTCCTTGCCGTCCTTGCCGTCCTCACCGTCCCTGCCATCCTCGCCGTCCCTGCCGACAACGACTCCGAGCGATTCGGTCTCTCCGTTTTTATAGGTTACGATAAGCTCGCCCGCCTCGTTTACCGAAACGGAGGATATGGCGCTCCCGCCCTCCTCGGTGCTGCAGGCTGAGAGCACGGATATTGCTCCTATCAGAAGGAATACAACGCAAAATACTAAAAATAATTTCCTCTTCATTTTTTCTCCTTTTCAGGCTATTATGTAAACATTTATTTTCTTATTAAGCCTTTTAATATCGTTTTTGCTGTCATAAACCTACTGATGTATAGATCATAATCTCTTATAAAAATGTTATATTACCAGCTTGAATCCTATGCGATCGGGATCCTTTTTATAGGCTGAGATCTCGCCCTTATGCTTTTCTGCGATCGCCTTTGCCATTGAAAGACCGATGCCGTATCCGCCCGTAAACGTTCTTGCCTTGTCAGCGCGGTAGAAGCGGTCGAACAAGCGGTTTAACTCAATTTCACCAACGGCTGCATAGGTGTTTTCAACCGTAAGTACGATTTGTCTGCCGCGGCGAAGCGTAACGCTGATCTCACCGCCCTGATCACAATACTTAATGGCGTTGTCCATCAGAATACCGACAAGTCGGTGTAACAGTGCTTCATCACCGAGATAGGTAATCTCCTTGTCAACGCTTGCGGTAAGCGCCTTTCCGCGCTCCTTGGCAAGCGGCTCGAACTCGGAAACCGTATCGGCAACAAGCTTACCGAGGGATACCTCGGTCACGTTCATTTTGTGACCGTCCTCGTCCATACGGGAGAGCGCGACGAGCTGATTTACAAGCTCGGTCATTCTGTGACCTTCCGCACGAATATCGTCAAGCCATTCGTTTTTACCAAGCTCAAGCTCGGCGATTTCCACGTTTGTCATAATCAAGGTTAAAGGGGTTTTGAGTTCGTGGTTTGCATCTGTGACAAACTGCTTCTGCTTCTCATAGCTCTCGGCAATCGGTTTTACCGCCTTTTTCGAGAGCAGGAATATCAGCATCAGCACGAGTGCGGCACAGCCAAGAAGAACGAAACCGGCAATGGTTGTGGATTGCATCAAGACGGTTCGGCTCATACTGCCGTCCACGAACACAACGCCCATACCGAGATCGGTGGAAAAGATCTTGTAACGGTAGCTCGATATCCAACCGCGCTCATCGCTGTCCGCCATCGTTTTTTCGGCGTACTCGATTGCAGTATCCTCGTCAATGGCGTAGATCGACTCGGTATTGGTTCTCGCTACCTCCCCATTTTTATCAAAGAATACGGTAAAATGGCGTGTGGAAAAGGGTGTTTCGGGTGTGATAAACTCAAAATTCGGCTCATTTCTCGGAGGCATTTTATCAAAAGGCGGTGGCTCGTCAAACGAACCGGGGAATCTGCCGCCGCCCTCGGATACTCGATCTGCCAGCATATCCATGTTTCTGTTCATCGAAGATATATTGAGAACAAGAATCACACCGAACACGAGAGCAACCACGGTCAGAACCGCCACGGTACTGATCAGAATAAATCTCTTTTGAAGTCTGTAAATCATACCGTCGCCTCCAAGATATATCCTGCGCCCTTGACAAATTTGATTACCACGGGAGCGGAAAGTCCTTCGATCTTTTTGCGGATGTTGGAAACGTGAACGTAAACCACACTCGTATCAACGTCGGTATTCCAGCCCCAGATATGGGTGATGAGCTGCTCAGCGGTGACAATGGCTCCACGGTTCTGCATCAGCATCTCCATCACCTGAAATTCCTTACCGCTGAGGGCTTGCGTTTTGCCGTCGCAAACAAGCTCGTAGGTGGAACGGTTGAGTGTCAGCCTTTCAAACGTGAGCAGATCGGGGGTGAAATTGTCTTTTCTGCGAAGCATCGCGCGAAGACGGGCAAGCAGCTCACCCGTTGAGAAGGGCTTGGGGAGATAATCGTCAGCCCCTGCATCAAGTCCTTCGATTCTTTGGTCGATCTCGGTTCTCGCCGTCAGAAAGAGCGCAGGCGTTGTGATGCCACTCGCGCGGAGCTTTTTCAGCAAGGTCACGCCGTCCATACCGGGCATCATAATATCAAGCACAAGGCCGTCGTATTCGTCCGAGGAGGCAAAGTCAAAAGCATCGTTTCCGTTATCCACGCCGTCAACGGAGTAGTGATTTAATTCGAAAATATGCACAAGGCTTTTGAGCAATTTAGGATCGTCCTCTGCGATCAATATCCGCATATCCGCGCCTCCTTTCGATTTTTCTTACAAAGATTATATCATTTATTGCTTATTATTTCAAGTTGATATTGTTAATTCCACGCCACGCCGTTTTCGTCAAGCGTCTGCGTCGTGGAGCTTTCGGTCGTAATACTCGGAGAATTGTCGCCAAGCACCACGACAATACCCGAAAGCGATACCGGCATTTTGATCGTTGCGGTTGTGTTCCCAATGCCTACAACGAGATATCCGCCGTTTGAAACGCTTACGTTCTTTTTTGCCCCGATGCTTGAGAAATTGTCGCAATGAGTAGATTCACTCGACATACCGCCCTGCGGCATAATGGCAACCACCGAGCCTGCGGTGTAGGTGTATCCGTTTTCGGTATCAAGCGCGGAGTTCATTCCCGAATTTGAAATGACAACCGTTTTGCCGCCTGTAAACACGATACCGACATCGGCAGTTCTGCTGTTGGAGTCGATACCGTCACCCGTGCAGTAGATATACACCGTACCTCCGCTGATGGCAATTGCCGTTCCCGTCGTGGTAGTGGCATTGATACCGTCATCCTTGGAATTTACCGAAACGTAGCCGCCCGAAATACTCACCTGCGTTCCTTCAAGCCCTTCGTAAGCGTTGGTTACGCTGACCGTACCCGCTTTGATATTAAGCGTACCGTCCGCGTGCAGACCGTCATCGTTTGAGTAGACGGCAATGCTGCCGCCGTTTACGGTCACTGCCCCGAGAGGTGTCGCTCCGTTTTCAAGCACGGTGTCTGCGTTTGCATGAATGGCATCGTCGTATGATTTGATGCTTATCGTACCGGCGTTTATAATTATCTCGTTTGCCGCCTTTATGCCCTTGGCAGAATGGTCGCCCTTATCGGTGTTACCGTCCTGCATACCGCCGGGGCCGCCCATACCGCCGGGGCCGCCCATACCGCCCGGGCCTCCGAATCCGCCCCCGCCGACCGAGGTGCTGTAATTCGTCCAGGAATAGCCCCTCGTTGTGAGGGCTATCGTATCGTAAGACGGGCTGACGGTCATTATCTCGGATGCGGCGGCGTAATCGCCTTCCTGCCCCTGCTCCATCCCCTCGGAATAAACGAAGAATTGGAGCTTATCATATCCTGTCGGGCACTCGAACGCATAGTAGTAATATGTGCTTCTGCCACCCGATTTGCTTGAATGGTATTCGGCATTCACCCATTCGTATTCTCCCGATTCGGAGCTTATGAATTTTACCGAATATTTATATATATCCGACGAGAAGCGGATATAGTAGGAGGAAGAGGGTGAGGCGGTCACCTCGCTTGAATAATTTGAGTACTTATCGGTGTAAATATTTAACACGGTATCGGTGTTATCTACAGCTGCGTTATATGCCGCATCTATGCCGTCGCAGGCGGCATAGAGAGTATGGCTGCCACCGCTTATCGTTATATTTCCGCGCTGATTACCCTTTTCGGAAACGTCGCTCGCGCTCGTCTTTATGCAATCTCCGACCGAGGCGATAAGAGTAGTGCTGCAGTCTGTGATCGAAACGGAGTCATTGCCCTTCAGGGCATTATCGAGGCAGGCGACGAAAAGGGTGAGATTTTTCACCTCGAGATCATCCTTCGAATGAATTCCGTCGTTGTTATCCGATATCACGGTGAGCTCGCCCTTGCCTCCGATTTCAAGATCGACCTCGGAGTGTATAGCACCCGAGAAAAGTGCTTCATCGGTCGCATCAATTGCCGCTCTTGTGTCGTAAATGTAATTCTTTGTTTCCTTTTTCGCCTTTATTGCAACCTCATCACCGCTTTTAACGGTGATCGGATTTGTCGCTGAGGATATCATAGAAAAGCCGTGAAGCTCAAGATCAAATTTGTTTTCGTCACCGACGTCGATGACGATATTTCCATCAAATTTTCCGGATATTGAGTAAACCGTCTTTTCGCTGACGGCGGTAAAGGTGAGCGTTTTTCCAAGAAGGGTGTATGCATCGGGCGTGCCCGAGATGCAACTCACCTCAATATCGCTGACCTCGCCCTCGAAAAAGCCATCGTATACACCGCTGTCTTCGAGTGATTCTCCGAAGCTCTTTCCGTCATCACCGAGTATACCAACGTCGGGCATACCCGTGTTATCTTTTCCTTTGTCATCGGTGCGTTCCTTGCATCCCGAGAGCAGAAGGGCTGTACATATAAAAAGTGCGATAATTTTCCTTTTCATCATATTATCTCCCCCGTTCAAAGCTCTGCCGTGCGGTTTTCTTGCTTTGATACCATTATTTCAAGATTTCCGTTGCGCTCACGGATGCGGTCGATCATCTGCTTTTCTTTGGTCGCATCTTTGAGCGTTACGTTGTATGTAAGGCGGAACATACTGCCCATATTGGTGGTCTTGACCTTTACAAGCTCGTTCTTTCCAGTGTACTCGGCAAAGATATCGTCAAACGCGCCCGTGTAGTCAAGATCCTCGGGAATGGTGATTTTAATGGTTTTGTTGACCGCCTCGCTTCTCACATTACCTGCCAAGGCGTTGTAAAGAAGGAACATCGCACACATAATTACGGTAAAGAGAGCCGCAAATCCGAGGTAACCCATACCTGCGATAAGACCTGCACCCATAGCAAGAAAGATGGTAACGATCTCCTTTGCCGAGCCGGGTGCACTACGGAAACGCACAAGGCTGAACGCACCTGCCACCGCAACACCTGCACCGATATTGCCGTTGACCATCATAATGACAACGCAGACCACGGCAGGCAGAAGCGCGAGCGTTACAAGAAAACTTTTTGTATGCTCATTCTTAAACATATACGCCAGCGCCATGATCAGTCCAAGCACAAGCGACACACCAAGGCAAAGGAGAAAATCTCCCACCTCAATCACCTGTGTCAGCTCGTTATCAAAAATCCCCTTAAATATTGCATCCATTTGTTATGATCTCCTTATGTTTTATCGAATTTGGTAAATAGGTTTCGGGAAAGATCAGCGTAGAGTATGCCGTTCCGTATTTTGAAAATGAGGTCTTATAGATACGCTCACGGGATAACACCTCCACCATCCAAAGAGGAATACCGCCCGAGCATTTCAGCTCCATAAGCACCTGTCCCTCGGCTAGTATCGGCGATCCGAAGACGGGCGCGCAGAGCGAGAGATCGGTTCTTCTGCAGAGAATACTGCTGTCAAAGGTGAGTCGGAAATCCCCCGCCTCCGTGTCGAGATATGCCTCTCTTTCATAGGAAAGAAAAACGGTCGGGATAAGATGCCCGTAAAGGCTCATAAAATAATCGATCTCGCGCGATATCTGCGTGCAGACGGGGCAGTCATCCTCGCCGAGAAGCCACCTCATAGCGGCGCCCTCGGGAAGGGGAATGCGCCTCTTATATACCACGCCCTCGTATTTCTTTTTTATTTCGGCGAAGACCGTGCTTTCACTCGTTGCCCGGCAGTAGCTGCGAAGGCGAAGCTTTTCCTTGTAGGCGGGCTTCTCGATAGAGCGGCGGATAAGTCGGTAGCTTTCGGTATCAAAATAGATATTTCTTACCGTCGTATTGCCGTACTTGTCGGGCTTCATATAAGGAGAGATCGCTTGGAGAATTCTCTCCTTCTGATCCTCTGTGATAAGATATTTCAGCTCATATCGCTTAAATACCGTCTGATGTGACATAAGGATACCTTCCTTTCCTTTTCCGAGTGAAGTATAGCATACTCTCCTAAAGACAGCCTAAAGGACAGGAAAATTTATTTTGCAGTATTTTACCCATTTTTACAGAATAGGATATTTATTTTTTTCTGCCGATGTGATATAATTTATAAAACGAAATATACACTATCCCGAAAAGGAGAAAATATAATGAACGTAAGGCAGATAATTTTCCCGGAAATAAACCGTGCCGAGCTCGTCTGTGCAAAAATAGGAGAGGTGAGCGCTCACCCGGGCTCGGTTCTTGTAAAAACCGCGATAAGCACTATAAGTGCAGGCACCGAGAGAGCTAATATAACCGGCGATCCGAACGTCAGCGCAACCGGTCCTTCGGAAGTAAGCTTTCCGAGAAGCTCGGGCTACAACAGTGCAGGTGAGATAGTTGCGGTAGGTGAGGGAGTCAGCAGTGTCGCGGTTGGTGACAGAGTGGTGGTCTACTGGGGCAAGCACAGAAGCTACAATCTCGTCAATGAAAATAACGTTGTCAAGATAGAGGACGATTCGATAAGCCTGAATACCGCCGCAATGAGCTTCATAGCCTCCTTCCCGATGGCGGCAATAAGAAAGACGCGCCTTGAGATGGGCGAGAGTGCCATGGTTATGGGGCTTGGAATACTCGGAATGATAGCGGTGAAGCTTCTTCGCGCCGCGGGTGCAGTTCCGATAATCGCGGTGGATCCAAATCCCGAGCGCAGAAAGATCGCGCTTGAGTCGGGTGCGGATCATGCCTTCGATCCTTACGAGGAGGGCTTTGCAGAAAGAGTCAAGGAGATAACCGGCGGCGGTGCGAATGTCGTTATAGAGGTCACGGGTGTCGGTGCGGGCTTCAATCAGGCGCTCGACTGTATGGCTAAATTCGGAAGAATAGCTCTTCTCGGATGCACCAGAAGCTCTGACTTCACGGTGGATTATTACAAAAAGATACACGCCCCAGGTATAACCGTTATCGGAGCGCATACTATAGCGCGCCCCGAGCACGAATCGCATCCCGGCTGGTTCACGCACAGGGATGACATAAAGGCGGTTCTGAAGCTGTGTGCCGGCGGCAGACTTAACCTTGAGGAGCTTGTCAGCGAGGTGCATTCCCCGAAGGAATGCCCCGAGGTATATGACAGGCTTATAAATGATAAGAGCTTCCCGATAGCCGTTCAGTTCGATTGGAATAAACTGTCCGAAGGAGAAGATTAAAATGCGTAAGATAAGAGTTGCACAGATAGGAACAAGCAAATACAGCCACGGTAACGAGATATTCAAAACGGCACTTGCTCTGCCCGAGGTCTTTGAGGTTGTGGGATATGCCCTTCCCGAGGGGGAGAGGGAGAAATTCCCCGACAAGGTAAAGCTTTTTGCAAAATACCGTGAAATGACGGTTGAAGAAATACTGACCGATGAAACCATCGATGCCGTCCTTGTGGAGACCGAGGAGATATATCTCACGAAATACGCGCTTATGGCGGCTCGCGCAGGCAAGCATATACATATGGAGAAGCCCGGGGGCGTGTCGCTTTCCGACTTTGAGGAGCTTATAGAAACGGTGAGAAGGAGCGGCACCGTATTTCACACGGGGTATATGTACAGATACAATCCCGTCATAAAGGAGGTTATCGCAAAGGCACGCGCGGGCGAGTATGGCGATATCATAAGCGTTGAGGCGCAGATGAGCGGCTGGCGCGGCGAGGCGCAGACCTGTTGGCTCTCTGCCTTTCCCGGCGGTATGATGTTCTATCTCGGATGCCATCTTGTAGACCTTGTGCTCTCGATATGCGGCAAGCCCGAGCGAATAATTCCTTTCAATAAGTCCACAGGCGTGTATGAAACAGACGCGCGTGATTACTCTTTTGCACTCTTTGAATATAAAAATGGTGTTTCCTTCGTAAAGACCACTCAGGCAGAGATGGGCGGCTTCAAGCGCCGCCAGCTTGTAGTCACGGGTAGCCGCGGCAAGGTCGAAGTAAGACCGCTTGAGATATCCATAAAATATCCTCTGCAGTATACCGAATATACCGAGTGCGAAAGCACCGATTGGGATGACGGCGGCGAGCATCATCGCTCACCCGATCACGATCGCTATACCGATATGATGCTTCATTTTGCCGAGAGGATAAACGGAAAGGAAGAGAAGCTTTACACGCTCGATTATGAGCTTGAGCTATTCCGCACTATTACCAAATGCTGTGAGTGATTTTTGAAATCGATGCATTTGTGTAAATATTTGTTGTCAAATACCGATATTCGCTTAACAAAAAAAGCGGACGCAGGTGGTTGAAGCTGCGCCGCTTAAGGAGAAGAAATGATTAAAATACTTGAATATAACTTAAAGGGCAAGCTCCCCGATCCCTTTGTCTTTGATAACGGAGAGCATCTTACCTCAAGTGCCGATTGGCAGAGGAGAAGAAAAGAGATTTACAAAACCGCGGTAGAGCTTCAGTACGGAGAGATACCGCCCGCGCCCGAGCGCGTGAGTGCCGAGCCGCTGTACATAAATAAGGCAAATCCCTCTACCTACCGTGTGAGTGCAGAGGCAAACGGCAGGGAGCTCAGCTTCAGCCTCACCGTTTTCAAGGCACCGGGCGGCGGCAAGCATCCGACGGTCATATCGGGCGACGGCTGCTTCAAATATCCATTCGATCCCGAGTATGTAGGCACCTATTTGAAAAACGGTATAAATATTGTGTTCTTCAACAGGACGGATATCTTCCCCGATATAGCAAGGTACAACACGGGATACGTCGAAAAGGACAGCGGCGAGTATAAAATAGCCTCCGACACGATTGCCGCACTTGAAGGCGGCGAGGGCAGAGGACCGCTTTGCAAAATGTTCCCCGATAAAAAAATATGCTCTGTTGCGGCATGGGCGTGGGGATATTCAAGAGTGGTTGATGCACTTGAGCTGCTCGGCTTTGCCGATATGGATGCAATAATCTTCACAGGTCACTCGCGCGGCGGAAAAACGGCTATTCTGGCAGGCGCTCTTGACGAGAGAGCCGCGATAGTCAATCCGAACGGTGCGTGCGCAGGAGGATGCAGCTGCTACCGCCTTGTCATAAAGGCAGAGAAGGAGGACGGAGTCAGCGTTGCAAAAAGCGAGCCGCTCTCAAATATATTCCATCACTTCCCGACCTGGCTCGGCGAGGGTATGCGCGAGTATGTTGACAGGGAGGATGAGCTCCCCTTTGACTCGCATTATCTGAAGGCTATGATAGCACCGAGAGTGCTTTTCGTTTCCGAGGCGGCAAGCGATATTATGGCAAATCCGGTAGGCTCCTGGCAGACGACTATGGGAGCATACGAGGTCTATAAGCTGCTCGGTGTCGAGGATAGGCTTCTGTGGTACTTCCGTGACGGAGATCATGCGCAGACCACCGAGGACGTGGAGCAGCTTGTAAATGTGATAAGGAATTACAAATACGGCGAGCCTCTGAACGATAAGTATTTCAAGACTAAGTTTGAGCCTGTTCCGCTTGCCTTTGATTGGAGATGCGAGGACGTGATAGATACCGCCGCGGAAAAAATTCTTTCCGAGTACCGCGAGTCGTTCGAGGAGCTTGCAAAATAAACAGGGAGGCGGAAAGCTTATGAAAATATCCGAAGAGAAGGTCATGCTTCTTCACAAAATAATCACCAATGCCACGGGCGGCGATCCCAACCTGCGTGACAGGGGACTGCTCAACAGCGCCCTCGAATCGGCATACGCAACCTTCGGCGGCGAGGAGCTTTATCCCTCGGTGGAGCAAAAGGCGGCAAGGCTCGGTCATTCGCTTATTTTGAATCACGCATTCGTGGACGGAAACAAGCGCATCGGTATGTACGTTATGACCGTTTTTTTAGAGATAAACGGTGCACCCATCCGTCCCACAGTGTCTGAATTCACGCGCGTTGGACTTGCCGTAGCGGCGGGCGAGATGAAATACGAGGCCTTGCTTGAGTTCATAATGAAAAACAGGGTTCAAGGTTGAAATACTCAATAGGTCCGACCGACTTGAATTTTATCATAAATTTTGATCGTACCGCTGTAAAAGGAAAAACGAATAAAAGGGAGACGTTTATGCTGATAGAAGGAGCAAGAGGCGAGTACACCGATTTAAGGATCCCCGGCATAGTGGCAACTGCGGGCGGAGCACTCCTCCGCTTTTGCGAATGCCGCCGCGCAAAAAGCGATTGGGCGGATATAGATATAAGCGTGTCGCGGAGCGCGGACGGTGCACAGAGCTGGGACGAGGTGCTTCTTATTAAAAGTGAAGGGGGCACTCTCAACAATCCGCTTGCCGTAGCCACCGAGGATAAGATATTCTTCTTTTACCTCAAGAATTATAAGGAGCTGTACGTAAAAGTCAGCACGGATGACGGTATAACCTATTCCGAGTCGAGAAGGATAGAGGTTGACTCGCTCGTTGACTTCTTTTATAACGCGGTAGCCGTAGGCCCGGGGCACGGTATATATCACCGCGGAAGGATACTCATTCCTATGTGGTTTGCATATAGCAGAGAGAGGGATACCGACCATCACCCCTCCTTTATAGCAATTCTTTATTCCGAGGACGGCGGCGAGACGTGGCATATAAAAAGAATACTCGAGGATGCCCATCTTAATGATCCGAGCGAGTGCGCCCTTGCACCGGCAGCGGACGGGAGGGTGCTTATCTCTATTCGCCACGAGGGGAAAGAGAAATGCCGTGCTATCTCGGTAAGCCCCGATGGCGTGTCGGATTGGAGCACACCTGTGTTTGAAAAATCGCTCCCCGATCCCATCTGCATGGGCGGTATGACGTATAGCGAGGGAGTTGTATATCACAGCAACTGCGCTTCGGTGTCGGCAAGAGAAAATCTTGTGATAAATGCCACGTCCGACTCGTTTAAAACTATGCGCACCTTCGCGGTATCCGATAAAGGAGGCTACTCGGATATGGCGATCCTTCGCGGCAGTCTTTACATATTTTATGAAAGGGTTTCCGACCGCGGCAACTTCGAATTGCACCTTGATAAAATTGATTTAAATGCGATAAAGTAAACAGAATTTAATGATCCTTCCTGTACTTCAGCGGAGTCGTGCCGGTGAATTCTGCAAACACCTTTCGGAAATGATTTTCGGAGGCGAAGCCTGCCGATCGGCATATCGTTGCAATCGAATGATCTGTGTTTTCCAGCTGTTCTATCGCTACGTTTATTTTTATCGAGTTCAGGAACTGAACAGGCGTTTGTCCGAGCTCTCTTTGGAAAAGATGATAGAGCGTGGACTCGCTGACACAGCAGTTTTTCGCCAGGTCGGTCACCGAAAATTTGCAGTCGTGGTTATTCGTTATATATTGGATCGCCCTTTGGAGCGTCTGGTCAAAGGCGATGGTGCTCGGCGTCATTTGAGGAAGGACGACTTGCAAAAGCTTGTAAAAGAGAGAATATGCCTCCAATATCTCAAGCTGCCGATCGGTCGATAAAAGATCGGATATTTGCAGGATCTGCTCCCTTATCCCCTCGTCGCACCTCAGCGTCTGAGGCTCGTAGCAAAAGCCGTCCAAATGAATGAAGCAGCTGACGTAGACTACCTCTATCTCGGGCTCGCCGTGCCATTCGGAGTAGCAGTAGATGCTTTCGGGAATGAAAACAACGTCCCCCTCGCTGACGCTGAGCCTTTTATTGAGATAGATATAGGTTCCGCTGCCCTTCAGAATAACGCCGAGTCTTGACTTTCTTTTATTGCTGTTTCCGCGGCAGAAATGATATCTGTTAAAGGAATGCCTCGTTGATGAAAGCTCTGAAACAAAAATATTCCCGTTTTTCATATTTACCTCGTTTTGCAGAAAAGTTACTTTTTTAACAGTATATCATATTGAATTTTGTTTGTCAACGCGTTATAATAACAGTATAAATCTTTTGCGGTTGCCGGCAGAGCGGGATAAAGACGGTCATGGGGCTATGCACATAGCAGCCGCGCGGAGGAAGAGATGAAAAAGCCAACGTTTCTTACATATGAAAAGCCGCTTTTAACCTGTATGGTTCAGGCGGATAATCCCGAAAGAATCAAGGAGCTTGTAAACCTTTCTTTACCTATTGGGGCAGAAGCCTTCGGTATGCAGTTCTGCAGAATGAAATCCGAATACAGAACGGAAGAGGTCTATCGCGAGCTTTTTGAATATGCATCACCCTATCCCATCTACGTTACCAACTACCGCGATAGGGGATCTAACGAGGGCAAGAGCGATGATATCCTCGCTTCTGAGCTTCTTACGCTTGCCGAATGCGGGGCAACGCTGTGCGACGTGATGGCGGATTTCTTTGCTCCCGAGGAGGGCGAGTTTACTATGGATCGGGACGCGGTAAGCAAGCAGATGGAATTGATAGATCAGCTTCATAAAAGAGGGGCAGAGGTCATTATGTCCTCGCACGTGTTAAAATTCACACCTGCCGAGCGCGTGCTGGAAATTGCAAGAGAGCACCAGAGGCGCGGTGCTGATATATGCAAGATAGTTACGGATGCCGCCGATGCGAGGGAGGAGATCGAGAATCTGCGGATAATAGATCTGCTGAAAGAGAAGCTTGATATACCGTTTCTTTTCCTCTGTGCCGGAGAATGCCGCATTCTGCGCCGCCTTGGCGGAGCACTTGGAAACTGTATGTCCCTATGCGTGTATGAGCACGATGCACTTTCGACAAAAAGCCAGCCCATCCTTTCCGATATGAGGGCAGTGCGAGATCTTATATAAATAGAGTGAGTAAGGAGCAGAAAAATGAAAGCAATTCTTGTGAATGAGGATAAGAGCCTCAGATGGGATAACGTTCCCGATCCTGTGATAAAGAGTGACGAGGTGCTCGTCAGAATAGAGGCGGCGGCACTCAACCGCGCCGATCTTATGCAGAGGGAGGGCGATTATCCGCCTCCTGCAGGCTGTCCCGAATGGATGGGACTCGAGATAGCGGGAACTGTCGTTTCTGTCGGTGAGGAGGCAGGCGCAAGCTCCAAGTGGAAGGTCGGTGACAAGGTATGCGCACTTCTCGGAGGCGGCGGATATGCCGAGTACGTTGCGGTGAGGTACGATATGCTTATGCCCGTGCCGAGAAATTGCTCTATGGTCGAGGCGGCGGCAATTCCCGAGGCATTCGCAACCGCATATCTGAATCTCTTTATAGAGGGCAATATAAAGGAGGGAAACACCCTTCTTATGAATGCGGGCGCATCAGGGCTCGCAAGCGTGATAATTCCTATGGCAAAGGCATTCGGCATAAGAGTCATAACCACCGTGCTTACCGATGAAATAGCCGAAAAAATAACCCACTTGGGCGCAGACCGTGTTGTGGTAACTACCAAGGAGGATATATCGGGCGTCCTTAAAGAGGAGCTTGAGGCAGGACACGGAGTCGACGTTGCCATAGACTGTCTTGGCGGTGAGATAATGGGTAAATGCATCCATTACCTTACTCACGGTGCGCGCTGGATAATGATCGCGGCACTTGCGGGAGTCAAGACCGAGATAGACCTCAAGAATATCTACGTAAGAAACGTACGCATCATAGGAAGCACGCTCCGCTCGCGTACTCCGGCGGTCAAGGCAGAGATCCTCGCAGGCATCGTGCGCGACGTTTATCCTAAGATCGAGGCGGGGCTTGTCAAGCCCACCATCCACGCAGTCCTTCCGATAGAGGAGGCAGAGGCGGCGCAGGATATCCTCTATAAGGGTAAGAACGTCGGAAAGGTCGTTCTCACTGTATCCTGACGATATATACCGAATAAAAGTACGGCAAAAGTACTGTATAAAACACAGTGCCTTTGCCGTACTTTTATAATATTTTAAATATTCAAAAGTAATATCGCAAGCGCGCCGAAGCCGAGCACGAGAAGCTCTCTTTTCCCGGGGCGCTCCTTAAAGAGGATAATGCCGCAAAGCATCGTCATAAGTATCACTCCGATATTCAGCGAGGGGAAGAAGATCGCGCTCGGCAGAAGTCCCGCAAGCGCGGTGTTAAGGAGATTGCAGCTTCCGAACGCAGCTCCGATGCCCGCCGAGAATAAAAATGTTTTTCGGTCGGGCTTCTCGGGCGCTCGCTTGCCTGCGGCAAAGTATGCGGCAAGCGAGATAAGCGCGGCGAGAATGAAGGCTATGATAAGAAATACCGTCTTTTCGTCTGCCGAGTCGGACCTTTGCTGCACCTTTTGCATTATCCCGAGCCCGCCCGAGGCAAGCATTGCGATCAAAAGAGGGAGGAAATACCGCCCCTCTTGTGTTCGCTTGTCCTGCCTTGAATATCCCGATATGATAACGGCAAGCGAAGCGCAAAGAAAGCCGAAAACGTCCGGCAAGGAGAACTGCTCTCCAAAGAATACAGAGCCCGAAAGCGTAGGCAGTATAAATCCCATCGAATACACGGTAGAGCAGAGTGCGGTATTGCCTCCGTCAAGCGCCGCAGTATAAAACCATTGAGCAAAGACCAGAAGCGCGGCATAGATCACGGCATAGATAACCGTTTCGGCAGACGGCATCCCGATGGAAGTGCCGCCGAGAATTGCGAGAGCCGCCGTTCCGCACAGAAAGAGAAATGCCTGTCGGAGGAAAAAGTCCTTTGTCCCGAAGGACACGGAGGAAAGGTTTTTCGAGAGCAGATTCCGTCCGGTTGAGAGGAGTATGCTGAGAGATAAAAGTATGAATGCAATCATTTTTTTCCTGACTCGCCGAGAATAATGCGGTGTAGCTCCTCGCTTAAAATTTTCCGTTCATCGTCATCCACAAGGCTGAAGCGGTTTCCGTCATTCGGTGTGCTGAGATAATTCCACACACAGTAGGGGATGTCCCACTCGTTGAGGATGGTTATCATATCCCGCATCCAGCTCTCTCGCCATTCGAGCCTTGCGTGGCGGATGGTGCCGAATTCTCCGCACCAGAGGATCTTATCGGGATGCTTTTCTATAAATTCCTTCACGGGTGCCAGGTAATCGCGCATAAAGGCGATATCCATTCTGTCGTATTTTTCATATTCCTCTGTGCCGAAGACCGTCCTGTGGTAGTCGCGGTAGCGCTCAATATCATCACAGGGGTAGGGCATTTTCCTGTTATAGAAGAGCTGCGGCGCCTGCAAAACGCCCTGCTGATGCGTAAACTCGTGCGGTGCATAGCAGTGGAAGGTGTATATTATATTTTCGTCATCGTATACCTTAACGTAGGGAAGGGCGGGAGGGTTGTTCCATTCCACACCGCCGACAACTATCAGGCGGAGGGGATTCCTTCTACGTATGGCATCGATAGCCCCCCTTGCCACCGCATTCCATTCCTCGGGCGTGGCATTCACGGCCTCGTTGAGCAGCTCGAAAACAACGTCATTCTCATCGCAGAACTCGTCCTCGAGCATTTCCCAGAGCGCTACGAAGCGGCTTTGCAGCTCCTTGTCCTGCATAAGTCCGCACTCGTCGGGAATATCGCAGTAATTGCCGATCGCCTTGTGCATATTCAGTACGGGCCGCATGCCGTATTTATGGCACCAATCCACGAAATTATGAAGCAGGGCGATGATCCTCCTTCTGTATACGTAAGGTGATTCTTCCACCACTATCTGGTCGAAGCCAAGACGTATATGATCCATTCCGAGAGATGCGATATATGCGATATCAGCCTCGGTTATATAGCTTTCAAAGTGCTCCATATCACCGATCGTGATCGTCATTCGCCTGTCCTGCGGAAGAACGTTGAACCTCTTATAGTTTGTGAGCCAACCGCCGATACCCATTCCCCGGCTGAAGCCCTCTATCCTTTTCATTGTATAATACCTCCTTAGTATATAGCGGGCGGATCTGCCGAAAATAGCCCGGATACCGATCGCCCGTGGTGCGTTACACGATAAAGTATATCGCTTTTTTTGAATTGAGTGGTATTATTTTTTATAAATAAACTTGTACAAAAGATAGATTTGTGATATAATGTGTGAGGGGGGTGATACAATGGATATAAAAATAAATAAAACACCCGAGAGTACGCGTGAATATCCGCACCACAGCCACAGGCAATATGAAATTATGCATTATCTCAGCGGAGAGGGAGAAATGTGGACCGAGATGGGCTCGCTGCCGTTTTCCTGCGGCACTGTCATAATAATGCCGCCCGGCGTTTTGCACGGCTCGTCCTCCGAAAATGAATTTATCAATATCTCGATAGAGTGCGATTTTGACGGACTCTTGATATTCGATTCTCCGAGGGCTGTCGGCGGCGCCGACTGTGACGAGGGTGCCGAGCTTGTCAGGCTGATATGGGAGAACCGATATAAAAGCACCCCATACGTCCACAGCCTGTGCATAGCATATGCACAGTATCTGCTTCAGAAGCTCAATATCGAGGGCGGAACGGCAAATGCGGTCAGAAGCATTGCCAACCGTATATTTGACGAGGCGTGCGATCCGCAGATAGACGTAAACGCGATGCTGAGAAAAAGCGGCTATGCCGAGGATTATATAAGGATGTGCTTCAAGAGGACCTTCGGCAGATCTCCCATCACCTTCCTGACCGAGATCAGAATAAAGCATGCGTGCTATATGATAGATATTTATAAGAATTCAATGCCGCTCTCCGAAATATCGGAAAGGTGCGGTTATACCGACTACGTATATTTTTCGAAAAAGTTCAAATCCATCACGGGAATGTCCCCGAAGGAGTATAAGGGGCAGTAAAGCGAATGCTTGTGATAGCCCCTTCTGCTTACCCGCGTTCATGGGACTTCACGTGCTCACACCAAGGTGAGGCAAGATAGATTTGGACCGCCTCTCTGTATCCAACTTATCAAACAAAATAGAAAAAACAGACCGTCACAAATTTGCTTGTGCCGGTCTGTTTTGTTTACTTTTGCCTACATTTGTTTACCTTTTGCCTGCCCGAGATTATATCTTAATCGCTTTTATGCTCTGGTCCACATCTTTGCACTGTAGGTGCTCTTTAAATACGAGGCTGCTGTAGCTTCAATTTGTAAATCTTCCGAGCTGATGCTTGTGCCATCTGCGCTCCATCCATCGGGATTTTCAAAATTCACGCTTGTAAGGCTAGAGCAACCGGAGAACGCTCTCTCGCCAATGCTCGTAACGCTGTTTCCAATCGTCACGCTCGTAAGGCTAGAGCAACCATAGAACGTCTGATCGCCAATGCTCGTAACGCTGTTTCCAATCGTCACGCTTGTAAGGCTAGAGCAACCATAGAACGCCTGATCGCCAATGCTCGTAACGCTGTCAGGTATTGTGACGCTTGTAAGACTTGTGCAATCCCGGAACGCATACGCGCCAATGCTCGTAACCCTGTTGGGGATTGTCACGCTTGTAAGACTTGTGCACCGATAGAACGCATACTCTCCAATGCTCGTAACGCTGTCGGGGATGATCAGGTCTGTTACAAGCTCTCCATTGAGATAAAGATTATTTGCGTAGTATAATGGATTCGCAGCGCTATTAACAAATGATATACCACACCAATTGGCTATATCCGTAATATATACGCTTGTAAGGCTGCCGCAATTATTGAACGCATTAGCGCCAATGCTCGTAACGCTGTCGGGTATTGTGACGCTTGTAAGGCTATCGCAACTATCGAAGGCATAATTGCCAATACTCGTAACGCTGTTTCCAATCGTCACGCTTGTAAGGCTGCCGCAACCATGGAACGCCTGAGCGCCAATGCTCGTAACGCTGTCAGGTATGGTGATTCCTGTTAGTCTTGTGCACTCCTTGAATACACCATAAGAAATAATTTTTGTGTTTTCATTGACGTTGTATGTGGAGAGGTTTTTGTTAGTTATTCCAATTAATACAGCAAAGGGGTTATTTTTATCACCAACGTATCTGCCAAATTCATATTCGGTATAAAGGGAAAGGCAAGCATAGAACGCCTGATCGCCAATGCTCGTAACGCTGTTTCCAATCGTCACGCTTGTAAGGCTAGAGCAACTGGAGAACGCTCTCTCGCCAATGCTCGTAACGCTGTCAGGTATTGTGACGCTTGTAAGGCTAGAGCAACCGGAGAACGCTCTCTCGCCAATGCTCGTAACGCTGTTTCCAATCGTCATGCTTGTAAGGCTATCGCAACAAGTGAACGCATTAGCGCCAATGCTCGTAACGCTGTTTCCAATCGTCACGCTTGTAAGGCTATCGCAATAAGCGAACGCATACGCGCAAATGCTCGTAACGCTATCAGGTATTGTGACGCTTGTAAGGCTATCGCAATCATAGAACGCGCTCTCTCCAATGCTCGTAACGCTGTTTCCAATCGTCACACTTGTAAGGCTGCCGCAATCACGGAACGCTATCTCGCCAATGCTCGTAACGCTGTTTCCAATCGTCACGCTTGTAAGGCTGTCGCAACCATAGAACGCCTGATTGCCAATGCTCGTAACGCTGTCAGGTATTGTGACGCTTGTAAGGCTGCGGCACCACTTAAACGCCGAATCGCCAATGGCTATCACGCTTTCCGGTATAAATACCGAGGTTATCTTAGTACCGTTGAAGGCAGAGTCATATATGGTACGAACGGGCAGACCGTTGTACGTGTCCGCAATTGATATTTTAGTGGCGGTGCCTGTGTAGCCAACAACCTCCGCATAAGTGCCGTCGGCAGATGCCTGATAGATTATCCCCTCGGAGGGAGCAAGTGGCTGATTGCAAATAGTACAATATCCCGATTCATCTACCGAGTGCTCGGCATATCCTTCGGTTGCATCGCAATACTCGCAGTCATACCAATGGAATGAGGCATTGTGTGAGTATTCGGTTTTCCAGGTGTGATCAGCCGTTTCTTTCTCGTTAACGATCTCTACAGCGCCGCAGATAGTGCAGGTCTTGGTATCAAATCCCTTTGATACACAGGTAGGCGGTGTTGTAACGGTTTCAAACTTGTGATCTTCATAGCTGCCGCTTTTCCATTCGATAGCATTGCATTCGGTACAGATGTGATAGAATAATCTCGACTCACAGCTAACGCTTTCATTTCCAGCATAGTTTATCCAAGCACCAAAGCTATGTACGTGCTCGTCCTTTTCGGGAAGCTCAACAGGAGGAAGGACGGTGCCGTCTGTAAGAGTAACCACAAGTCTTCCTTCTTTGTCAAACTCTATTTTCTCTATTGTAGCACCGTTTGTTCCATTATTTCCGTTGGTGCCGTTTTGACCGTCTTCACCCTTAATCGTGCCGAGGTCTGCCCAGCTTGTACCATTATCATAGGAAACAAAGAGGCTACCGCCTTCAATCTTGAAGATGGGTGTTTTGCCGTCTTCTCCGTTCTGACCGGGCGCACCGTTTGTTCCATTACTTCCGTTGGTGCCGTTTTGACCGTCCTCACCCTTAACGGTGCCGAGGTCTGCCCAGCTTCTACCATTATCATAGGAAACAAAGAGGTTGCCGCCTTCAATCTTGAAAATGGGTGTTTTGCCGTCTTTTCCATCGGATCCGGCTTCGTCATCTTTTGAGTTCTCTGATTGAGAGCTGTCCTTCTCGTCCGTATCCTTGTCCTTATTGCAGGAAACGGTCAAAAACAGTGATAAAACAATAAGAAGCGCGAGAAAAATTCTTTTTTTCATTTTTACCTCCTGAAATACAAAAAGTGCGTATGCTGTGCGAGCGCACCCCATAATGTACCTCACCTTGCCGCGACGCAATTTTCATAATACATCTGTTACAAGAATATGAAAAGGTGGGAGTACTAAAATGGCATAGTACACCCTTGGATTGAATTTATTCAATTACGTCGCAAGGTAATTATATTCCTTTGCGGTGCAAGCGTTATCGCTTGGTGCGATGCACTCCGCTCGTCTTTTGACGAGCCACCGCGGAGCAATCTGCACTCACTCGCAATCAAGCGAGCTTGTTGCCTCGTTACGTTTGATTATAGCACAAAAAAATTCATTTGTAAATACTTCCATATAAAAAAGCAACGCCATTAGCGTAGTGCCCTTAAGGACACTACGCAACTATGATCGCCTGCGGCGAGTTTAGAGTTATAATTGGCTACGCCAAGTTATGATGTGCCTTCGGCACAGTTTCAAGTAACAGAGCGATCATATCATAACGTTTGCGAAGCAAACTCATAACGGTGAGCAAAAGCGAGCCTGATAACTCATAACTAAAAATAGCTTCTGTGTCCACAGAAGCAGTGCTTGCCAAGAAAAAAGGACGAGGAATTTTACCAATTCTTCGTCCTTTTCCTGTCGGTAGGTAACGTATTCTATTGAATTTCAAAACTGTCCTTAAGAGTACGTCCCATTAAGGCGTGATGTATTTGCTGTCGCAAAAGTGATGCTATTCGCTTCACTCATAATGATGTATTTGCTGTCGCAAAAGTGATGCTATTCGCTACGCTCATAATGATGTATTTGCTGACGCAAAAGTGATGCTATTCGCTACGCTCATAATGATGTATTTGCTATCGCAAAAGTGATGTTATGCTATGCATAATGATGTTGCGAGCCTATGCTCGCAGTGATGTGATGTTTGCCCACTACGCCGTCAGGCGTAACATCATTGCCGCAGGCAACATCACTGCCGAAGGCAACATCACTTGCCCGCAAGGGCAAACATCATTTAGCGTGAATACTCGGTTAAGAGTATCACGCTAATTTTGTTCCCATTTTTTCGGCATTGGATATTTATGCTCAAGCCCGAGGGCTTCTACGCCTCTTTTGAATTTTTCTGTATTTTCGGGGCTGTCGGACTTACCCGTGTTGAGATACCACCATCCGATATCCTTGAAATGGTATGCCTCCTCGTCCTCGACCGCGCACTCAAATGCATCGGGAATACGTATTCCCTCGGTGAGCTTAGCGCGAAGCTCATCAAGGTACTCGGTATATACCTCGCGCGGCAGACATCCGTGTCTTTTGCACACGCCGCTCGCGATACCGACCGCCTCGCCAAGCTCGCCGAGCGTTCTCATAACGCGAACCGATGAGAATGCCACGTGGCTCGTGCTGACAAGTCTTCCGCCTAAGAAAAGATTGCCGACGTCCTTTGAATAAAGGCAACGGTACGGCACGGGGTAGGGCTTCTCAATACCTCTGTGGTAGGCAAACGAGCGGAATGCCTCGCCGAATTCGGCAAGGTTTGTCGGCTCCGGGAAGTGCATATCTATGCTCCAGGTAAGGCAAGCGGTCGCATCGGGATGGACTCTTTTCTCCTCGATATCGTTCTGCGTGAGAATGTAGTCGCCCTTAACGCGATACCCCTCGCGCTTTCCGCCTATCGGGGAAACCCACCTGAGGGCGAGATTTTTGTATTTATCCTTGTTTTTGAAGCGGTGCTTCTGGAATGACCAATTCGCATATATTGCGCGGAGTCCGAAGTCGCGTATGTATTCGATGTCCTTCACCATATCCTTTGTGAATCCGCTCTCCTGCTCCCAGTCGCCCGAGGCGCAGTCGAGGCAGGACTCGTCCGTGAAGGCGAGCCCGAGATCAAGCTCGGGGAAGTCGACGGGCGCACCCGTGTCCTCGCTGTACCAGCGGATAGAGTGTCCCATAACGAGCGATTGATGCTCGCTCGGCGCAAGAGATTCGCCGAATTCCGAGCGCGCCTCTCTGCCATACATTATTTCGCAGCCCGACATCCTCGCAAGAATACCGTCACCGCTG
Organism: Oscillospiraceae bacterium; assembly: GCA_015064555.1. Taxonomy (GTDB): domain Bacteria; phylum Bacillota; class Clostridia; order Oscillospirales; family CAG-272; genus UBA1740. The sequence continues at coordinate 21,863 of SVRZ01000012.1, read as the reverse complement.
CAGTCGGAGAAGAGCCGTCCGCGGATCCTCGTTTTCTTACCCGTCAGGGCATTCGTGGTAATTACGGCAGCTATATTGCCGCCCTCGGACTCAACGTCGGTGGCTATTTCCTCGAGAAAGAGCTTGTGCATAGCGGGACGCCTCTCGCGCACCGTAAATGCAAGGCGCTTGCGATCATCCTCAAAGGCTTCCTTGCAGTAAACCGTCGGGTAGCCTACGATCGGCGCTATGGATCTGACCACGTTTCCGAGATTCGGATATGGAGGCAGATTGATGATACCGCCCATCGAAACGCGCACCTCGGAGCTGTTACATCCGCCGAGGACGGCTCTGTCGTGTATGAGAGCAACCGATACTCCGCTTCTCATAGCCGCAAGCGCGGTGCAGATGCCGGCAATTCCTCCGCCGACAACGACAAGGTCGTATGTCACATCCTCCGTGGCTATTTCCTTGTAAGAAAGACTTCGTCTTATTGCGTCGATGCTCTCGGTGTCACTTTTCGGGATATCGTCGGAATCCGTGATAAGAATGGCGTCACACCTTCCGTTGAAGCCTGTCAGATCGTGGAGCGCAAGCCTGTGGCTTCCCTTGGATAATCTTACACGCCCCGCGAGCTGCCACGCCCAATCCTTGCCGACCGTGCCGAGGATCTCCGGCAAGGGCTCACCGTCTATCCATATCTCGAATTTTCCCAAAGGATCGGCAACCTTCCAAACGGCGGTCCAGTCACGCGTGAGTCCCCATACGTAATAGTCACCGTCGTCGGGGATATCTATTTTGCCGTAAGCATCCTCGACGGGGATCCCCATTCCGTGAGCCATCATATATGCGGAATGTATCACCTCTGCGGAGGCGGTGTCGACTATCCAGCCGCCTCTGTTTTCAAGGCTCTCCGCCTCGATAAAGATGGAATTCATACTTCCTCCTTACAGGGGATTTACCTGCTTGTCAATACCCCAGACGGTAACGTCCTCAACAACGGCTCTCTGCGGAAGATTCGCTATGTAAAGAACGGTTTCGGCAATATCCTCGGGCAGAAGCTGATCTGTAGTCTCGCCAATTCCGCAGGCATTCTGGAAGCCCGTGCTCGCAGAGGAGGGAACAACGCAGCTTACGCGCACGTTATGAGGCTGCATTTCGAGGTACATTCCCTTCGAGAAATTGAGCACGCCTGCCTTCGCCGCCGCATAGACCGACCATGTCGGCCAGCACTGACGCGCGCATACCGAGGATATGTTTATCATAGTGCCCGATCCTTGCTCCTTCATCATATCCGCGAATGCGCGGCAGCCGTAAATAACGCTGTTGAGATTGAGCTTTATCGTGGAATCTATCTCATCAATAGTGAATTCGCTTACCTCCTTGATTGCAACTCCGCCGCCTGCATTATTGACTAAAATGTCAATCTTACCGTACATTTTCTTTATTAAATCGACTGCGCGGTCCCAATCCCGGGGGTTGGTTACGTCCATAGCGATGGTGAGATCTCCGCCGATCTCGTCCTTTGCGGCATTGAGTCTTTCTTCATTTCTTGCCGCCATGATGACCGTGTCGCCGCACTCCTTGAATGCTTTTGCGGTCGCCTTTCCGTATCCGCTTGATGCGCCTGTTATAAGTACTATTCTGTTCATTTTTCTACTCCTTTTCTACGGGGATCCTTATCTCCCATTCAAAATTATCCTCGCTCATATCGCGGGGGAATATCTCCACAGTCGGAAGACCCGAGCGTCTATGCAGTCTTGCCGAGGGTAAAAGCTCGTAAAGTATGCTGTTATATTTTCGGTTAACAGCATCGTCATCGGTGGTATTCAGCTTTACCGAGAGCCATTTTCCCTCGGGGATAACGAAAGAATCCTCCGATGAGTCCTCGGGGCATACCCTCTCGCCGATACGGCATTTCACCATTCCGTCATTATTGTGGTAGGAAACGTAGATGAGGTCCTGCGTCAGAGCTCTGTCCGCTCCCGATTCATAGAAATCGTTCCACACGCCCTCGCAGCAGCAGCTGTCGGTATGGTCAGAGAATGCCGAATATCCTCTTATGGAAAAGGCGGTATCGCTTATTATCTGAAATGAAATATTTTCGCCCGTGCGTATCTTCCATTCAAATTCGGGCCTTGGGAAAAGAGATATCTCGGGAGAGTCCTTGCGGCAGACCGACGGAGAAAAGCCGTGGTACTCGCTGAATGCCTTTGAGAAGGCGGAGAGCGTTGAATATCCGTATCGCTCGCCTATCTCTTTTATGCTTATATCGGGGCTTGTCATAATCTCACACGCGGCGAGCGAAAGCCTGCGCTTGCGCACGTAATCCGAAATGGGACAGCCGACGATAAAGGCGAATATCCGCCTGAATTCATAGACCGACAGCATCATACGTGATGCCATAGCCTCGCAATCCGGCTCGGACGTAATATTTGATTCGATATACTCGATTATCTCCTCTATTTTCTGTATGCCGTTGTACATATCACCCATCCTAGCTTAAAATATTATATGTATTATATCACACTTTTCGGCTTTTGTCTTGTCATTCGGTGTATTTTTTGGAAAATACGCAACTAAGTTTGCCCATTCGGGCAAGTGAAGTTTACTTCGTAAGTGAAGTTATCTTGCAGATAGTGAAGTTTTGCCTTTGGCAAAGTGGCAAACTTAACTTCACTCGTGTGATAGCACGAACTTCACTGCAAAGCAACTTCACTTTCGCGTAAGCGAAAACTTCACTACATAAAATATCATTTCACATCCTCATATTTTGATTGGAGCTTTTTCGCATATTCCCGGGGGGTGAGGCCGGTTTTCCTTTTGAATGCATAGCTGAAATAAGACTGTGATGAAAAACCGCATTCATATGCAATTTGAGTCAGTGTTTTGGCGGTAGAGGTCAGAAGCACGATCGCCTTTTTTATGCGTTGCTCCTCGATGTAGCTGCGCAGATTCCTTCCGGTAGATGCTTTGAATAGCTTGTGAAAATATATCGGGCTGAAATTAGCTCTTTCGGACAGTGACTCTAAGGATAATTCATCCGAAATATTGTTTTTGATATATTGTATAGTTTGTTCTATGACCTTTCGGTTGCTTGATTTAGGTTGATATGCCCTTTTATATGACTCGGCCTTCTTATCAATAGTGTATATCAGATTTAGCAAAAGGCTTTGAGTAAGAATCTCTTCCTTCGATGAACCGTTATTATAGCTTTCGCAGAGGGCAGTAAACGTTTCTTTGATATCCTTCACGTCCGCCGTTTCAAAAAAATCGGGGAGGGATGAAAGAAGATCAAAAAGATCGCCTTCGCCGACTATTATATGAATGTAGTAACATTTGAAGGGCAGCTTGGTATGACGGCTCTGCCCCGGTTTAGCACATATAACGGTGTTCTCTGTGATCGGGTGAGCGGTGTCGTTTATATAGGAGATACCTCCATTATCCAAAGGTAGCTCAATTTCAAACATCGTTGTTTTTCTGATGGGAGTAATCGTTTTATTTTTATGCGTAATTTGTGCGTTATAAATCCCCGCAGCGACGATGTCTGGCAGAATTATACTTTTCATATATCCTCACAATGATAAGAAATCTAATAAAAATAGCAAAAAAACTATATATTGCAGCTTAAAAACATTATATAATAAAAGAAAACGTTTGTCAAGTGAGGAATAAATATGAAGGTAACGGATATCAAAGCATTTGTTGTAGACTGCTTCCGCACAAACTGGGTGTTTGTCAAGGTCTATACCGACGAGGGAATTGACGGTGTAGGTGAGGGAACGCTCGAATACAAGGAAAAGGCACTTGTGGGTGCCATTGAGCATATAAAGGGTTATCTCGTAGGCAAGGATCCGCGACAGATAGAGAAGCATTATCACGATATTTACCGCGATGCTTATTGGCGCGGCGGTGCGGTGCTTATGTCGGCACTCTCCGCGGTTGAAATGGCACTTTGGGATATCCTCGGAAAATCCTTAGGCGTTCCCGTATATCAGCTGCTCGGCGGTAAGGTGAACGAGGATTGCCGCATATATGTAAACGGCTGGTTCGCCGGAGCAAAGGAGCCGGAGGAGTTTGCCGAGAAAGCAAGGATAGCGGTAAAAAGAGGTGTTACCGCTATGAAATGGGATCCTTTTGGAAAGAATTATTTACAAATATCGAATTCAGAGCTCGATAAAGCATTAAGATGTATCGGCGCGGTAAGAGATGCGGTGGGCGATAGCGTTGACCTTTTAATTGAGGCTCACGGACGCTTTGATGTTCCGACAGGAATTAAAATAGCAAAAGAGGTCGAGCAGTTCCGACCTATGTTCCTCGAGGAGCCTGTTCCGCCCAACAATATTGAGGCACTTGAAGCGGTCAGAGCAAAATCTCCCGTAGCAATATCCGCAGGAGAGCGACTTTATACACGATTTGACTATAACGAGCTGTTTCGCCGCCGTGCGTGTGACTATATCCAGCCTGACGTTTCTCATGCGGGCGGTATTATGGAGCTAAAAAAGATAGCGGCGATAGCCGAGGCAAACTACATCCCCTTCGCGCCTCACAATCCGTCAGGCCCTGTCGCCAATGCCGCAACGCTTCAGCTTGCCGCTTGCTGCCCTAACTTCTGTATACTTGAAATAATGTACAGCGACGTGGATTGGCGCAAGGACGTAACAAACGAAAGCCTGATATATGAAAACGGACGAATCAAGATCGGTGAGAAGCCGGGACTCGGAATTGAGCTTAATGAGAAGGCTTGCCTTGAGCATCCTTACGTCAGGCATGATCTCCGCCATTACACGGGTGCGCTTACCGATATACGCCCTGCGAAAACAGAGTTTTATTTTTGAGGTGACGAATAATGAAAACTGCGCTTGTGACCGGTGCTTGTATCAACACGGGTGTCGATATAGTTGAAAAATTCCTTTCAGAAAATTATGCGGTTATATTTACGGGAAGAAAGACGGAAAACGTCGCTGACGCGGAGCTTTACTACAGAAAAAAATTCCCGGGCTCAAGCGTTTCGGGATACGTTCTGAATTCTCTGACGGATAGCGGTGAGGTTGACACGGATGCCGTCGATAAGCTTTTTGCGGAGCTTGACGAAAAGGGTATTTTCGTGAGCGTTCTCGTTCTTAATGCCGCAGATCAGGGAATCGGGCAGAAGGTCTTTGAAACACCTCTTGTCGACTTTATGAGGGTTATAAATACCAACGTTGTGTGGAATTATTATATTTCCGAGTGCGCGGCAAGACGTATGAAGGATAACGGCCGAGGAAGTATAACCTTCATCAATTCAAACACTGCTTACAGAGCTATTCCCGACAGAGCCTCCTATATCGCCTCAAAGGGCGGTCAGCTCGGTCTTATGCGCGCGCTTGCGCTTGACCTCGGAAAATATAATATACGTGTAAACGCCGTTCTTCCGGGAATGATAAAAACCGACAGATGGGAGAAAAATCCCGAATTTTACGAAAACGTTCCGTCGCGCTTCACCCCGATCGGTGACGTAGCCGTCGGAGCGGATATAGCGGATGCCGTGTGGTATTTTGCCGAGTGCGCAAGAAACACCACGGGCGCGGAGCTTGTGGTTGACGGCGGTAATAATATCCAGCTCTATCCCATAATAAAAAAGTAATACGAGGTAGATATGATTTACGATATAAGAGATTTCGGTGCAATTGGTGACGGAAAAACAAAGAATACATTAGCAATTCAAAAGGCTATAGATACCTGCTTTGAGAGAGGCGGCGGCAGAGTGCTTGTGGCAAACGGAATTTATATGTTCGGCAGCATCGTTATGCGCTCGGGCGTTGAGCTTCATATTGCCCAAGGGGCAACTCTTCTCGGCTCGCCCGACATTGCAGATTATCCCGAAAGAAATGACTTAAAGCACGTTAAGACAGAGCTTTTACCCAGATGGAAAAACGCTTGCTATATATATGCCGAAGAGAGCGAGAACATAAGCTTGACGGGTATGGGGAAGATAGATTGCAACGGCGGTAATTTCGTTCGTATAAGAGAGCCCGAGAGGGATTGGAAATACGAGCGGATAGGCGGGGATACCCCACCGCGTGTAGTGTTTTTTGCCGGCTGCCGTAACGTTAAGATAGAGGACGTTACAATGATAAATCAACCTGCGGGATGGTCCTATTGGATAAGCGACTGCGACTATGTTACGTTCGATAAAGTAAAGATCGAGGCAGACGTGGAATTTCCGAATAACGACGGTATCCATATAAACAGCTCTCGCAACGTAACCGTGTCAAATTGCAGCATCACCTGCGGAGATGACTGCATCGTACTCAGAGCCAATAACGTATCGCTCGCCGAAAACAAGCCCTGCGAGCGTGTAACTGTTACAAATTGCAATCTGACGAGCTACGCGAGCGGTATCCGGATCGGATGGATGAATGATGGCAGTATTAAAAATTGCGTCTTCTCAAATATAGTTATGACCGACACGTCGGTCGGTATTGCGATAGTAATGCCGCATATGAGGTATGATCCGTCGCTCAGCTATACCTCCGATATAGGCAGAGAGGCGACTCTTGTTGAAAATATCGCATTTTCCAATATAATTATGGAAACATTCGGGCCTCCCATAAAGCTTGAGATCGCCGAAAACGGCGAAACAAAAATAGATGCGGTAAGGAATATCTATTTCTCGGGAATCCACGCAAAGAGCGCGGCGGGACTCTCTGTAACGGGCAGACCGGATAACGCGGTATCCAATATAAGATTTTCGGATTCCACCTTTGAAATTATAGATTATTCCTTCTTTGGCGATAGGTTTTATCACGGCGGGCAGAGTAAGGCTAAGAGCCACGGTGTTTATCCGAATATAAAATATGCGAAAAGAATTGTTTTCGATAACGTTGAATTTGATCAGCCATAAAGGTATAGATGACTGCGTGATCAAAACCGCAGGCTTTTAACCATAGTCTTGAAAAATACAGCAAAACATAACCGAGGTACTGCTAAAAAGAGTACCTCGGCGTTTTTATTAACTAGCTTAAGCAAGTAATGTTTTTTACGGTGTCCACGGCTTTTTGTATTTCCTCGTCCGTCGGTAATCTATCGGGCAGAGTGCTTGGAATATTCAAAGCCGCATATTTAGAGCCTGCGTAATTATGATACGGGAGAATACGTATTTTTGTGATATGTTTTAGTTCTGACAGAAAAATAGCGATTTTTTCTATTTGATCAGAATTGTATTCCGGTACGTATGGAATACGGATTTCAATATTTTTGCCGAGCGAGTCCAGATATAAAAGATTTTCAAGTATGATCTTATTGGACTGTCCTGTGCACCTGATATGCACGTCCTCGTCGTATGCTTTTAGATCATAGAGAAAAACATCGGTGTAGGGAATGACCTTGCGGAGGCTTTCCTTCGATACGAAGCCGCAGGTGTCCACAGCGGTGTGGATGCCTGCCTTTTTTAATTCCTTCAAAAGCTCAGCGCAAAAGTCGGCTTGCATCAGGCACTCTCCGCCCGAAAGCGTAACACCGCCACCGGAGCTTTCGTAAAAATCTCGGTCTTCGAGTAGCTGTGGGAGTAATTCTTCCACGGTCGTTTTCTTGCCGTAAAAGGTCAAAGCACCGCCAAGACAGCTCTCAGTGCATCTGCCGCAAGCGATGCATGCCTCGCGATCGAAGTCGTGCTTGCCGAACTTGACAATGTGAGCGCGGGTTGGGCAAACGTATGCACATTCACCGCAATCTATGCACTTATGCTCATAATAGGCTATTTCAGGCTTTACCGTGATGCCTTCGGGGTTGTGGCACCACAGGCACTTAAGCGGACAGCCTTTGAAAAATACGGTAGTTCTGATTCCGTCTCCGTCGTGAACGGCGAAGCGCTTTATATCGTTTATTACAGCTTTTTTCATTCTATTATCTTCTCTGCTCTGAGTATATAGGCATCCTGCTCCTTCTTTGAGAGATTGTTCCAAAGTACATTCCATCCGCAAACGCGCACCTGCAGATTTTTATATCTGTCCGGATTGGCTTGGGCATCCTTCAGCATCTCTGAGTTGAAAATATTAAAATGAATTGATGCTCCGCCAAGTGATAAGTAGGTGTTCAGAACTCCGTAAAGTATATCAGCGCCCCCCTCGCCCTGAACCGTGCTTGGGTGTATCATACAGTCAAGGCATGCGCCCGAGTCCGAAACCGAAAGATCCATAGAGGTTACCGAGCGTATAAGAGCAGTCAATCCGTTTGTATCCATACCGATGGTCGGAGATGCGTTTTTTGATACCTCGTCACCATTGTAGCGTCCGTCAGGGGTTGCGGGCGTGCTTTTACCTTGCTTCAGAAAGGCAAGGGCGGAGTGAAGCTCGTACTCTATATTATCGCCATGTGAATTTTTCTTTCCTATAAAATGAGATGCAAAGAAGTTGTGTATGGCGCAAGCGTAATAGTCGCTGAGCTTATCACCTCGTCCGTACTTGTGCTTGCAGGCGAGAGCTCTGAGCCTTAATTTTTCAAAGCCTTCCCAATTGTTGTCAAGAGCATTTTTCAGTTCTTGCAGAGTGGTTACACCCTTCTCAAATACCAGCTCGTAAACCGCCATAAGAGCATCAACTGCAGTTCCGAGTCCGTTGAGAAGCATATCTGATACGTTAATTATGCCGCCGTCGTTAGCATCTCTCAGCTGCTCTGTGCAGGCAGGAATCGTAGCAGCGTACAATAGCGAGGGGTTTACGTCGTTTATGTACTTTTCTGCCTCGTATATCCATTTCATATTTTCGTTTATGACGTAGTCGAACTGAGCGAGATAAGCGTGATAAAACTTCTCGAAGCTGTCAAACTCGCTGACATCTCCCGTATGTATACCGAGAAGCTTTCCGGTAACGTTATCGTAACCGTCCGAGAAAACAAAGCAAAGCGGTTTTAATGCGTTAAATGTGTTGAATGAAATTCCGATACTCTTTGCGCGTAGCGCATATTCGTAGCATCCCTTAACTACCGCCAGGGTTGCATCATCGTAGGTTGCACCGTTGCGCATAAGCGCTTTAACGATAATGTCCTCGTTACAGAAAACTATACTGGTTGAGCCGCCTATTATCATCTTGAGAGCCTTGAAAACGAAGTCTTTAGGTGTTGATTTGCAAACCTTTATTTGAATTTTGGGGTTGTATATTCCTAATTTATCGTATATATCAAGAATTAAATAGCTTAATTCATTTACAGCTGTGCTTCCATCGGGATTAGTGCCGCCAAGGTAAAACGGCTGCCCCCAATAGTTTCCCATCGCTGAGAATTGCATCATAAAATACGCAATGAAACGAGATATTTCTTCTTTTGAAAAACGTCGGTTTTCTATATCGCTTTTGTAGAAGGGGTAGAGCGTATTGTCAAGCCCATAGCCAAGCGATCGGACTTGATAATGCTCAACGCTTTCAGATACCATAAAGTATATGTAGATAAGCTGTAGCATATCGTACGTGGTTTGCGGTGCTCCCTCGCACAGATGCTTCAGCGATTCGGAAACAATTGCTGCTTTTGGATGGCTTTTTGTCAGAGAATAAGCATAAAGCCTTTTCACAAATTTAATGAGAGCCTCATATTCCCGTTTCGCGCATTTATAGAAAAGCTCCTGCTTTTCTGTAATAGCTCCGCTGCTTTTAATTGCAGTATAGCTGTTTTCGAGCCTTTCAAGAATTCCGACAAAGCCGAGGGTGCTAAGCGATTCCCAATCGGGAACCGTGTGGTCAAAATCCAAAAGTGCCCACGCTGTTCCGCTTTTAGAGAAGTCGTTTCTTTTGGAGTTGCCAACCGCCAGTGTAGCTTTTGCATACGCCTCTTTTTGCCACGGGTCTATGGTATGCTTATCTATCACTCTGTCCCACGTATAGATTCCTATAAAATAATCGTGCTCGTTTATGTCGATTCTCGTGTTATCGAGGATATATGAAAAAAGCTCGGATTTTATAGTATAATGATGCTCGTTTTCAAGCTTTTTCGCAAGCTCATCAAGCCCGAGCATGATCTCTGTGTCTAAAAGGCCTGTGCTTTCGTCATAATCGTATCCGTGATATTTCATTCGTTGCTTACCGTCAAACGGCATATCTTGGCGGTGGTATTTGTTTTCTATAAAGCTTCTGTCGGTATCGGATATAAGCTCATAATTGAAAAATCTTTCTTGCATATTCGATATTCCCCTTTCTTTATCGGTATCATTATATAATACGGTGCAGAGGAATGGAATAGATAAAAAATAAACATGGATTTTTTTAACACTTATTTTTAATTGGTGATATTGACAATTTTTTGTATGGTTGCTATAATTAGTAAAAAAGCAAAAACAGAGAGGTGACTATGCAATCTGATCTTGTCATACAAAAGATACACTCAGCGTTTGTCGGAGAATTCAATCCCGGATTTATCAAAAGAAAAGGTATGCGTCACAGCGATTGTTTTGTGTATTATTTATACGGTAGTGCCGATTATATTTTTGACGATTACACGTTAAATGTCAGAGCGGGAGATTCTTTTTACCTTGCCAAAAACAGCCTGTACGATATCAGGATAAATGAGAAGAGTAAATATATATGCATAGATTTTGAGTTCCATCCATCGAAGGAAACGCGGCAAAGCTTGCTTTTTAAAAACGTCGGAATTGCTATGAGCAAAAATTTTTTAAAATTTTTGCATATTCGTACCGACGTGAACGGCGGTAATATTCCCAAAGCTTTCAGTATGATTTATGAGATATATTTTGAGTTGCTTAAGAGAAGCAATGAAAAATATTTAAGGGGTAGGGGTTTTGATAAAATAAACGAGTATATCGTAGACAGTTATTCCCACCCGGATATATCACTTGAGTCTATTGCGAGGGGGACGGGCTTTTCCGAATCTCAAATAAGAAGAACGTTAAAGTCAAGGCTGCGCATTACTCCCTTAAAATATATAAATTTTCTGCGGCTTGAAAAGGCAGAAAGACTATTGAGCGAATCAAACCTCTCAATTTCGGAGATAGCATTTGCCACAGGCTTCGAGGACCAGTTTTACTTTAGTCGTGCTTTCAGAAAGCAATACGGTATTTCTCCCATGGGTTACCGCAGAAACAATGGTGCTGAATAAAATAAAAGGCAATAACAAACCGCCAAAGGTACGCCCAAAGTTTTCGCCACTCTCGGTCAGTTATTGCTCCCGTTGTTGACATAGAGAAGGGACAAAGCAGATTGAAATAGAAGAAGGATTTATATAAGTGGACCGGAAAATAACGAAATTGAGAGGGAAGCTTCGGCAACCCTCTCGATTTCTTTGTGTCAATCGGCAAAATAACCCTTAAAAACTTTCGTGAAAATGCTTGATATCTTGCCGATAATGTGGTATAATACTAATATAAATTGCCGATAACATTTTTTGAGGTGAATTTTATGATATATATATCGGTTGCAGAGGCGGCGAAAAAATGGGGAATTTCCGAGCGAAGCGTGCGTAACTATTGCGCCGCAGGGCGAGTTGCGGGTGCTCGGATTTCCGGCAAGACTTGGGAAATTCCCGAGGGCGCAGAGAAGCCGAAAAGGGCTCCGCGCTCGGACAAGAAGCGCACGCTTCTTGACATTTTGCGCGAGGAAAAGTCGGCTCGTCTTTCGGGCGGAATTTATCACAGAGTGCAGATAGACTTGACCTATAATTCAAATCATATTGAGGGCTCGAAGCTTACTCACGACGAAACGCGGTATATCTTTGAAACGAACACGATAGGACTTTCCGAAAAGGCGGTCAACGTTGACGATATTATTGAAACGTCAAACCATTTCAGATGCATTGACTATATGATAGATAACGCTCATCTTGCGCTTTCGGAAAAACATATCAAGGAGCTTCATTTTCTTCTTAAAATCGGAACGAGCGACAGCCGTCTTGATTGGTTCAAAGTAGGCGAATACAAAAAGCTTGCCAATGAGGTTGGCGGCTCTGACACAACCGCGCCCGAGGACGTAAGCCGAGAAATGATGGCTTTGATCGCAAGCTATAATAAAAAGGCACCGTTAACTCTTGAAGATATAATCGATTTTCACGTTGCATTTGAGCGTATACACCCATTTCAAGACGGAAACGGAAGAGTCGGCAGGCTGATTATGTTTAAGGAGTGCTTAAAGCACAATATTACGCCTTTTATCATTGATGAGGAGCATAAGCTTTTCTACTACCGAGGTCTTAAAGAGTGGAATAAAGAGCGAGGTTATCTTCTTGATACCTGCCTTTCAGCGCAGGATAAATTTGAGGAAATTTTGAAGAAATTTAATGTTGAGATATAAAAAAGCTGAGTCATTAACTCAGCGACAAAAAAAGAAAAAGCGGATGTTCTTTACCGAAATGGTATTGAGCATCCGCTTGCTTTGTTGTATAATTAAATCACCAAACCCAACCACACAAGAAAGCGAGATAATTATACACCAATGATAGAGAAAAATCAAATAGTTTTATCGTTAGATTTAGGAATTTGTATTCCCATTTTTGAGAGCAATTGATGAGCCATGACGATCTGTTATGTTCAAGTCTGTGAGCACTTAAGTAGATTGATAAATTTTTAAGATGCGCCCCCCTAAAAATAGCAGTTTGGTGGCAATAGATGAGGCTGTTTTCTTTGAATCCTTACGTTTGGGTTTTTCGCAAGGCTATTACCGAGTAATAGCGGTATAAAAAGAAAAAAGAGCAGAAAACCTGTTCAAAACAACTCAATATTAAGAAAACTAAGGCTTAAAAAGTATCGAGTGTTCTAACAAAACTCAGTTTCGTTATGAACACTCGATATGGTGCACCTTGTGAAAACAAGGTTGAACTTTCAAGTTCTTCATAACGTAACCGAAAGGCACTTGACCGCCATTCCACAAGCCTTTTAAGGCGTTCTCGGTCAGTCCACGCTTGACCTTTTCGGAAAGCTCGGTGGAATAGTATTCCGCATATCCCTCAAGCATAGCTTCAAGGAGAATACCGCTTGTATCGGAAGATATGCTTTCGGTTGCCGATATAACTTTGACACGGTTTTTCTTTAAGGTTGCCTTATAATGTGCAGAGTCGTAGCGGTTACGGGCGAAACGGTCTAATTTCCATACGATAACTAAATCAAACGCACCTCGGCTACTGTCTTTTATCATACGCTGAAATTCCGGGCGGTTATCCGTTTTAGCCGATAAAGCGCGGTCAATGTAGGTGTCAACAACCGTTATTTCATTGTAGCTCGCATATTCCATACATTAACGGATTTGACCTTCGATACTTTCTTCTCGTTGGTTATCCGAAGAATAACGGGCATATATAACTGCTCGCATTAGTATCCTCCTTCTACTTTCAAAATGTTGTCATAATATCATAAAAATCCTTTACATACCTGACGAAAATTGCAATTATAGAGTCACAATCACGTGCGCCATATGCTATACCATTCGGGTGATCGATATCGTTTCTATATAATCTGATTATGTCAAATACTGTTTCAAATTCTGTAATTGCTTCAATTCCATTTCTTTTAAAGTATGGTGCTTCAGTAGGGATACTATTGATGAAATTTACTAAGTTTTCCAACCTTTTCTTTGCGCCTATTCTAACCGTAGTCGGTATAACAGCATTGATATAATTTGTCAAATGCGCAGACAGATGAGTAGCAACTCGATTTTGATATGCATTACAAAAAGATATCAGTAGATCTTCATAATATGTACCCATCATAGACAAAAATCCTAAATAGCATTGATTTGTGTAGCATTTTACCGCCTCCTCCAAATATAAAGCTTGTGAGGATGTTATTTGAGAACACGATGCAATGATTGCTTCGAATGTTTCAAATTGATCGTACTGTGGAATATAACTGGGGTGAAAAGTTTGATGTTTGATTATTTCTTGGCGAAAGTAAACTGAGTTTTCATTGTAAAATCCATTTTCTTTTTGCCATAAACATTTTGCATCAAGTTGATCTATCAAAGTTTTTTCTGTTCGCTTAATAATTTCGCTATTATTTACAACCGATTGCGCAGAATACTCCCGGTTTATAAACAAATCAACGGGTGCAAATTCCTCTTGGAATATTTGTAATTGCGTCTTGTCTATTATGGGAGCATTTTTTGAAATAGTCAACAAAAGATCGATGTCTGAACGTTTGCTATTGGTTCGATAACCTCTTGAACCAAATATATGGATTTGCTCTATGTTTGAAAAATTGGAAACTAATCTGTTTATGAAATCTTTCAAATCAAATATTTCTATGGTAGTCATATTATTTATCTCCATACAAGCAAAGTTTAATCTTCTTCACCATCAGCAAGCATTGTAATTTCACGCAATTTTTCTTCGAGTAATTTCTTGTCAGGTAGCTGCAAGGTATAATCTGCAACCATAGCAGGAGAGAGATTGCTACTTAAAGCGTATTCGACAACAGTATCATCTTTGTACGTGCAAAGTATCAAGCCGACGCTTGGATTCTCGTTCGGCTTCTTTACATCTCTATTTAGTGCTTCCAAATAGAAATTGAGTTGTCCAAGATGTTCGGGCTTGAATTTGCCAACCTTTAATTCAACAGCAACAAGACAGGAAAGAGCGCGGTTATAAAAAAGAAGATCTATAAAGAAATCGGTGTTACCGACTTGCACACGATATTCCTCTCCCATAAACGTAAAGTCTTTTCCAAATTCCAAAATAAATTGTTTTAAGTTTGTAATAATGGATTTACGCAAATCCTTTTCTTTGTAATCTTCGGGAATGTCTAAAAATTCAAGTACATAGGTATCGCGAAGTGCACTAACAGCAGGGTGTTTTTCGATTAAACTCTTGTTTTTAGCCGTAGAAAGCATTGTTCTCTCGAATAACATACTGTCTATCTGGCGTTCAAGTTCGCGCTTTCCATAGCCATTTGTAATTGTAAGTCTTAAATAAAATTCCTTTGCCTCATCAGTCTTACAACCCGACATAATCAAAAGGTTATTTGACCATGTAATTTCTCTCACCAGTGGTGAGAGTTTTTCGTTGCCTTTATAGGTTTCGTAAAATTGTTTCATTCGCCATATATTTTGTGCCGAAAATCCACTTGCGGATGGGTATGTCTGTTTCAAAAAATTAGCAAAATCCTGTACGACACTTTTACCCCAACCATCGTTGTTCGCTTTTTCACTGATATACTTTCCGATCTGCCAATACATTTCAATCATTTCGGCATTGACGGCTTTAATAGCTCGTGCTTTGGATTGCTCAATAATTTCTATAATATTTTCAAAATCGTTGTAGTTAATAATATCTGCCATTATTTCTGTTCCTCCAATAGTGATAGCAAGGCTTGTTTGAGCTTGGCATTGGCTTCGGTGTTCGGATCGAAGCACATTTCAATAAAGTCTTGCATACGCTCGTCCTCGATGATGATTTTCGGTTGGTACTTATAGAGCTTGCCTTGCGGGTTGTCCGTTCTTCCGAAAATGTAATCAAGGGAAACGTCAAAGAAATCCGCATACTGCATAAGCACGCTATACGGGGGGAAGGACTCTGCGCTTTCGTATCGGTAAACGGCACTCTGCATTACTCCCTCAAATTGTTCAGCGAGCTTTGCTTGCGAAAGGTGTGAACCTTCACGCAGCTTTTTCAATCTCTCTGCTACAACTGTACTTTTTTTCATTAAAACACTCCTTGCGTAGTTTTTGTTTTATTATATCACGAAAAACAGGTATTGTCAAATTGGTTTTTGAATTATTTACAAATTTGTTTTTGATGTTTTCAATAGTAACTGTAAAATAGTTGAAATATCTATAAAAGTATGATATAATATTATATGAATGATTCGTTTTTAGAGGAGTATTCAAATGAAGTATAATGATATTTTAAAAAAAATACAAAACGATGAAACTATATCGTCAATAATTAGAAATTCTGAACTAAACAAGTTGAAAAGACTAATATTTTTCATAGTAGGTATGTGTTGTGTTGTAATTTTGTCTGGACTTATTTTGAAATTCAAAATAAGTGGTTGGATAATATCAACATTGTTTGCGATTTTGATTTCTGTATCAGTAGTTTGTTACTATAAATTCTCAAAGAAATCCTTTGTTATAGGTAAAATACAACGCATAGATCATGATAATAGCTTAGGTATCACTAAAGGAACCGGTGGCTTTGGTCTTAATGCGGGAGTTTATACTACAATCAAAAGCAACCATGTTTTAGACATCAAAATAGCAACTACTGATAATACAACAGAAGAGGCATATTCTATTGTGTGTCCTCCACAGTATGAAAGAGTTTTAAAAATAGGTGATATAATTTTGCATCATCCATATTTAAGCTATCCTGCCACTCTATCTAATAAAAGTAAATGTATTTGTATGAAATGTGGAACAATGCAATCAACAGAAAACAGCACTTGTTTTGAGTGCAAAACAACATTGTTCAATATTAACTCATAAATAGTAAGCGATTTATTAGATTATTAATTAGCTCCAATTCTCTATAAAAAAGAAAAGAATATAGCTATGTATGATTCAAGAGAAATTGAGAAAATAGTTAAGCAAAAGCGAAAAATGCTTATTACAGAGTTTGCGATCATTATTACGTTAATGATTGTAGCTTTGGTCTTACTGATTGTAAACATCAACAGCACTGTTACATTTATATGTATCATAGCAGAATTGGCTTTGCTGTTCGCCATCTATAAAATTTTTGATGTGCAATCGCCATCAATATGGTTTTTCAAAGAAATTCGTGGAGTAAATATAAAAGAGGACGAGTATGTAAGCAGAAAAACACCCGGTCCCGGTTTAAGTTGGCGTCAAGTTGGAGGACCTGCATCTCCTCAACCTTTCGCACCAAACACAGGAGCTAACAGAAGAAGGACTCCTCCTAACATTCGTAGCAGAGTTTATTTGCAGCTCGAAGATGAAAATATCGTTACCATTTCCACACTTTACAAATCACACACCGAGTTGTTTGTCGAGGGGGATACTTTGCTCAAATATGCCGGAACACATTTCCCGATTGTAATAAGCAGAGAAATGCAAAAACAACCTTGCCCTATTTGCGGTGAGGTGAACGATATGTCTGATGATGCTTGTAATAATTGCGGACTTAGTATAATCAAAACTAACAAAGGAGAACAACTATGAAAAAGATAATTTCCTTAACCCTTATTACTGTGATTTGCTGTACCTTCCTGTTTTCTTGCGGAAAAACCGAGGATGCAGCCAAACTCTATCTTGTAAAGCAGACAATGGCAGATAAAACTGGAACAGTAACGGTTGAGTTCATTTATAATCAAGACTATCAAGTAGTAAAGAACAAAACAACATCAGGCGGAATATCCGATACAGAAAGTGATATTGGATATGACGAAAACGGTTATCAAAACTATCAAAAAAACATTTCGAAATCCGGACTTGTTTCAGAAATCTTCATTACAAATGATGCAAATGGACGAATTTTAGAGATGAGAACGGTTTCCATCTACAACGGCAAAGAAACCGAAACAATAATAACATACGAGTACACCGATGAAAACGGATCGCGCATAGAAACGGCTACAAGCGGCACCGTGACTACCGTGACAAATGATGAACACGGCAACGCTATTGCCCGTTCCAACAACAGAGGTCAATCGTCTATGTATGAAAACAAATATGAAGGCGAACTTCTGATTGAAACAAAAGCCACAATGACCGTTGGAACAAACACAATTGTTACAACTACGAAATATGATTACGATAGCCAAGGTAATAAAGTTAAAGAAACTAATTATGATTCCAATGGTACTGTGATTTCTACTCAAACTTTTGAGTATTCAAGCAAGGTAACATTTGTAGATTGAAAAACAGTTGGTTCGACTTTCGTTGAAGATGCTCCACCAACAAAAACCAAAGGGGGCCGAGTCAAAAGCTTATAATTAAGCGAATGGCTCAGCATTTTGCTATGCGAATACAAGTATCTCAAACATTGTGATGGGATTTACTTTTCTCCAACTGCGAAGATACGTATTGAATAATTCTGTGTAGTCCAAACTCTCGCAAATTTCTGCTACTTTGCATACAAAATCTCCCTCGGGAATACAAATTCCTAAATACAACGGTAAAACTACTTGATTTTTTCTCTCATTGTTGTATAATAACCTCGCTGCTTTGTGTGTGGTTTTTGTGGTAATTAAATTATACAACAAAGCAAGCGGATGCTCAATACCTTTCGGTAAAGAACATCCGCTTTTTTCTTTTTTTAGAGCTAAGTTAATGACTCAGCTTCTTTCGCTTTACGCTGCTTGGGGGACTGTTTGAAATAAAAATCCCATAGCCCGTGGAGGGGTCGTTGATGAGCACGTGGGTCACCGCACCGACAAGCTTACCGTTCTGAATTATAGGCGAGCCCGACAGGAGTGCGGTCAATAAAGGACAACATATATTTACAATTTTGACTGTTTCGACACTGTTTTTATTGGGTTATATTGCGAAAATTCTTTATTCTGTGGAATGTCTGATAGTTTGAGTCGTGGTAGTTGTTAGCTCCGTTAAAAGAGGTTCTGCAAAGAAAAATTATATCGTTTTCCTCTATTTCAAAATCAACGTATTGGAAGCCTATGTGCTTATCGTCGATATTTCTATAATCAAGAATGTCGTAAACTATCTCCCAGGACATAAGATCGCGCGAGCGCAAGAGCGAAAGCAGATTACGCACGCCCGTCTTTTCCGGCGAGTATACACGAGTGCCTATTGAATAATAGTAACCCGTTTTATCATCACGTTTTATCATGAATTTGGTGAAATTCGCAGGGAAATTTGCAAGGTGTGAAAAGCGCAGCATCGCGTCAGGGTCTTCAAGATCGACCTCGTATACAAGTACCTTGTGATACAATCCGTGGAATCGCATGACGTTCAACAGTCTTCCGTCGGGCGCAACGGCGAGCGTACCTTCGATGTGTACGCTGTCAAGCGGTAGCACATCGAGCTCGGGGCAAAAGCGGTCGAACGTACGCGGCTCGGTAAAGTGCCAATTCTCCGGCACTAAAAGATCATCGTTTTCATCGCAGGACATAACGATAGCGGCGAATCGGTAGTCCTTATTTTCCCAAGTGCCCCATTCCAGCGTTTCGTATATCCTGCCGTTATAATGCACCACGTTCTGAGGGTTTTTGTGGACTCCGGGCGTTCCGTTCTTGCCGTTTGCGCCGCGCAAAAGTGTAACGGGAGCCGAGAAGCTTTTTCCGCCGTCAATGGATTTGCCTATTTGCAGATCTCCGTATTCAGTGTCGCATGAGAGCATATAGAGCTCTCCGCGGTGAATGAACATCTTGCCCCAGAAGCAAGGCATAAGCTCGCTGACGTAATGCCAGCTCTCGCCTTCGTCGTCGGAGCGAAAGATGAGCGTCAGGTTTTGCGGATGACCGCCCGCATATACGTCCATCGAGGACAAAAGATAACCGTCAGGATGGCGCACGAGCGAGGGTGAGCAAAGATAGCGTCCCGAGAAGGCATAAGCCTCGTCATCCGGGTGCAGATAGTTGACGACCGTACCGACACTCTCTCCGCATCTTGCAAGCCGCACGCGGCTTTTTCCGCTTTTTGCACTTACGTAA
Organism: Oscillospiraceae bacterium; assembly: GCA_015064555.1. Classification (GTDB taxonomy): domain Bacteria; phylum Bacillota; class Clostridia; order Oscillospirales; family CAG-272; genus UBA1740. The sequence continues at coordinate 2,344 of SVRZ01000012.1, read as the reverse complement.
AAGGCGTAATCGGTTTCAGGGGAAAGCCCCTCTATATCGCAAAAGGTATCTATGGTATCTGAATAATGAACAAATCCCTCGTCCTCGCTTTTTTTATAAAAAACCGAGTAAGTGGTGTCATCTGTGGGTAACCACTCAAAGTGGATCTTATCCTTATATGGCACAGTGCGAGAGATATAAATGTTACCAACCTCCCTGAGCAACGGTCGATAGGGATGATAACTCCAGGTGTTACAGCATTTCATTTTTAGTTCAACTCCGTCCCTTCAAATATTTATAAAGATGGTCCGTGGCAAGTTTCATTTGCTCCATACAGCTCTTGGCGTATGCGGTCAGCTCTTCGCTTTTTCGGTTGCGTGCAACGTTCTCTGTCGGAATACCGCAAAGATTCATATGGTATTTTGCAGTCAGAGGATACGGAAGCCCGACCTCGGTGAAGCCAAAGTTGCCCACAACCGACTGCACAAGCTCTGCCAAATCGGGAGCGGTATTAAAGTTTTCGCCGAGCCACGCGTAAAGCGCGGGGTGAAAGTTGCACATAATGCCGCAGTATCCGTCAGCACCGCTTCTTAAGGATTCAAGAAGCGTTTGACAGTTAGCATTGAGAAGTTTAAGGTTGCTTCCCCTTAACTGACGGCAACGCTCGGCAATTATAGCGGTATCACAGCAGGTGTCCTTTATATAGTAAAACTTTCCTGTGGAAAGACAAAAATCAAGGATTTTTGGAGTGACAAGGCGCTTGTAGGGATATGGGCATTCATAAAGACCAAGCTTGACGTTGATAGGAAGAAGCTCTAAAAGCTTTTTGCAGTTTTCTATCCAAATGTCGTCGCCTTCATTTTTTGGGTCTAAGCGGTTGGTAATCAAAATTAACGTATCGGTGCCCGACTCCCAAATGGCGTTCAGCTCCCGCGCTTGCTCCTCAAGGCTGTCCGAAACGTGTCCGGAAGACACCACGGTGAAGCGGCGGCCATGCTCTTTTTCAAGCGCCTTTGCACGCTCGTACACCAAGCGGTTGAGCTTTACGCGCTCTTCAAGCGAAAGGTAAAAGATCTCGCTGGATTGGCATACGGCAAATATACCCGTCAGACCATTCTCAAAGTACCAATCTACGTACTTTTTAGCCGTATCGTAATCAACTTCGCCATCCGCGGTAAAAGGTGTGATCATCGTCGTAAAAATATCCATTTTTTTCTCCCGGTCATTGAATTTTTGTGTCTTTATTATATCATTTTTAAGCTATTTCCGTCAATATGAATAAGAGACACACTTTTATAAAATTCGGTCATTTCCATTGACATCGAGCAAATGATATAGTATAATGTAATAATCAAATTGAATGGAGACAAAATGGAAATACTATTTCGACAAAACGAAACCGATACCGCCGACAACTGCTGCATTCTGTACAGAATGGGAATAGAGCGCTGTATGCTAAAAAGGATTTCCTTTGTCAAGGATCGCGCTCATATTACAAAAAAAAGACATTATCATGCCGGAGTAGAGATACATATAATCGAGAGCGGGTATCAGATATACGAGATAAACGGAAAATCTATTTGTGTTACGGAAGGACATTTTTTGCTTATTCCCCCGCTTACCAGACACGTTGTTGTGGAGGAAGCCCCAAACGCAACAAAGCATGCCGTTACATTCAACATTAAAGAAAATAGCACCTTTGCCGACGTTCTGTCCGGAAATTGCTCTGTTTTCGTGGGGCAAACGCCCGCCGCCGTAACCGAGGGAATCCTATACATTGCCAACGAATATACTACCCAAAAAGCTCTTTACAGATCTGCGGTCGAATGCCGTCTGTGGGAATGCATTTTGCATATTTATCGCTTAGTAGGAATTCGGGATGCATTAAACGAAACCGTCAGATCGGAAGAAGACCCCAGACTCACGATTGCCAAGCAATACATTGAAGATAATATTTGTCAGTCCATATCGGTTTCGGAACTTGCATCCCATTGCTATATCAGCGAAAAGCAGTTAGAACGGATTTTTGAGTCCGAATGCGGACTTACGGTTATGAAGTACGTTCGTAAAATGAAATGCAGCCAAATTGAGAAAATGCTTTCCGACACCACTCTATCCTTGCGCCAGATAAGCGACAAAATGAATTTCAACAATGAATATCATTTTAATTCTTTTTTCAAAAAATACGCAGGAATGAGTCCGGGAACTTATCGAAAAACAATTATAAAATAATAAAAAGGGCTGTCGCATTTAGGCATAACCGAAACCTGCTAAATAAAGTCAATAGGTTTTAAGAAAAAAATGAAAATATTTGCGAGCTTAAAAAAGAGCGCAAAACAGCATGGCGGTTAGATCTAAGGATTTA
>SVRZ01000011.1 GCA_015064555.1 Oscillospiraceae bacterium | reverse complement strand
TGATATACTCGCCTTGTCGAGATATACTCGGCAAGGCGGATGAGATGCACGCTAAAGCGTGATGATATGCCATTGCTTTCGCAATGGATAAAAAAATTCGACAAGTCGAAACTTGTCGAATTTTTTGGCAGGGGCAGAAGGACTTGAACCCACGACCCATGGTTTTGGAGACCAGTACTCTACCAACTGAGCTATACCCCTACGTACCCATTCATTATACTAAATAAAAATGTATTTGTCAAGTGATTTTGACAAAAATATTTGTTTTTTTGAAAATAATCCGGGACGTATACACAGGGTACTCATATATTAGCTCAAAAAGATATTTCTATCTCGCATTCTATACGGTCGATATCAAATAGCAGGGGAGGTTGAGTTCCTTTGGAAAGGCAGGCGGCGGTTCCGAAGGCGGCGGCACGCTTCAGTAGTCCGCAGATATCTGCACCGGTGATATATGCATCAATAAATCCGGCAATTGAGCTATCTCCCGCACCTATCGTTGATATTACATCTGTTTTTGGCACATGTGCGTATGCGACGGTGTCCTCCCTTGCAAGTATCATACCATCAGCGCCGAGACTGATGAGCACGTTTTCTACTCCTTCGGATATGAATTTTTGCGCGGCGGCTTTGGCATCCTCGTGTGTATCGATCGCAATATCGGTATACTTCTCCGCTTCACTGCGATTAGGCTTTATGAGCCAGGGCTTGAATCGGATCAGCTTCTCAAAAGAGATCGAACGGGAGTCTATCACTATTTTCGCACCGATTGCCTTATATTCAGAGAGCAGACTCAGAATATCATCTGAGGATATGCCGTCGGGAATGCTGCCGGTGAGGGTTATCACCGTTTGCGTGTCTACAGCACCTATGGCACTTCGTATACCCGAAAGTATATTATTATTGCAAAAAGAGCCTTGGAAGCTGATTCGCGTTTCGGGCTTGTTATTTTCGTGGAGTGTGATATTTTCTCTTATTCTTCCGTCATACGGGATGAAAATAAAATTGATTTTATCAGAAGTAAGCATACCCGAAAATTCATCCGCGTTTTCGCTTCCCAATAAGGCAACCGCCGTGCTTTCGACCCCCACACTCGCAAGCGCACGTGAAATATTTATTCCTTTTCCGCCCGCCTCGCGTGATATCACACTGCAAATGTTTTCTCTGTGGGGATAAAAGCTTTCCGAGTAGCAGTGAATGTCAAAGGCGGGATTCAAGGTCAGCGTTATTATCTTCATAAGATTCTCCGATATCTTGAAAATTTACTTTAAGTTTATCATTTATATCTGCCGAAGTCAATACTATAGTCTAACTTCTGCTCTAAAAAGGTACTTTAATTTATTTTAAATAATTGCAGCAAATAATTGACTGTTCGTTATGTTTGTGATATAATTATGTAATAATTACATTTTGAAAGAGGTATGCCAATGGTAATACTCGGCATCGATCCCGGGCTTGCGATAGTCGGATGGGCGGTCATAGAAACCCATCGCGGCAATTCAAGACCTATAGCCTTCGGGTGTATAAGGACTCCGGCGCATACGCTGATAGAGTCGCGATTGGCGATCATCGAGAGCGATCTTAATGAGATAATAACTAAATACAAGCCCGATGAAATGGCGATAGAGGAGCTTTTCTTTAACACCAATATAACCACGGGAATCGCGGTAGCCGAGGCAAGAGGCGTTATTCTTTGCACGGCTTATAAGGCGGGCGTAAAAATAAGCGAATATACCCCCCTGCAGGTAAAGCAGGCTGTTGTTGGCTACGGAAAGGCAGAGAAGCATCAGGTCATAGCAATGGTAACCTCGATATTGCGCCTTCCGGCACCGCCAAAGCCCGATGATACGGCGGATGCGGTTGCGATAGCGCTTTGTCATGCACAGTGCGCCGGCTCGGCAATGGGACAATTCTTTAATAAACGGTAGAGGATTTTTGATATGTGGATTGCAGACGGATGGAAGGATTACACTATAATTGATACCTCGGATGGGGAGAAGCTTGAGCTTTGGGGCAAATACAGCCTTATTCGACCCGATCCGCAGGTTATATGGAAAAGCGAGCGCAAGGATCCTCTCTGGAGGCGCGCGGACGCGAGCTATAAGAGAAGTCATTCGGGCGGCGGTGCCTGGAATGAAAACAGGCTTCCCGAATCCTGGACGATAAATTATCGCGACCTGACATTCCGCATAAAGCCTATGGGCTTTAAGCATACAGGTCTTTTCCCGGAGCAGGCGGCAAACTGGGACTGGATGCGCGAGCTTATTGAAGGCGCGGCGCGCCCTATCAAGGTGCTCAACCTCTTTGCATATACCGGCGGTGCTACGGTCGCTTGTGCAAAGGCAGGAGCATCGGTATGCCACGTTGATGCATCCAAAGGAATGGTTGCGGCGGCTAAGGAAAATGCACGCCTGTCAGGGCTTGAGAGCGCACCGATCAGATACATAGTTGATGATTGCAAGAAGTTCATAGAGCGTGAGATAAGGCGCGGAAATAAATATGATGCAATAATTATGGATCCTCCCTCGTATGGCAGAGGACCTACGGGCGAGATATGGAAGATAGAGGAGAGCATAGATTCCTTCGTTGATCTTTGCGCGTCAGTCCTTTCTGATAAGCCGCTGTTCTTCCTTTTGAATTCATATACCACCGGGCTTTCAGCATCGACTATGCGATATATCACCGGCATAAGGCTTGTCAAGCGCTTTGGAGGACGTAGCGAGGCGGACGAGCTTGGTATTCCGGTCAAGGACAGCGGTCTGCCGCTCCCTTGCGGCTCCAGCGTAAGAGTAGTATTCAAATAAAATTCGCAGGTAGAAAAAATGACAGAGAAAATTATAGAAACCGAGAACCTCGGCTTCATATATGAGGACGGCAGAGAAGTGGCGGCGAATACGCCGCCCGCGCTTGACGGAGTCAGCGTTTCGATAAATAAAGGCGAATATCTGGCTGTCCTCGGGCATAACGGCTCGGGCAAATCAACCTTTGCCAAGCTTCTTAATATGATACTCACACCGACTAACGGAAGAATAGTAATAGGCGGCAGAGATATAACTGCCGAGAATTTCAGCGATGATGACGTTTTCGAGGTGCGCTCGGGAATAGGAATGGTCTTTCAGAATCCCGATAATCAGCTCGTTGCCACCGTCGTTGAGGAGGACGTTGCCTTCGGTCCCGAAAATCTCGGTATACCGAGAGAGGAAATACGCACAAGGGTTGATGAGGCGCTTATGCGGGTAGGTATGACCGAATACGCGCGTCATGCGCCGCACAAGCTTTCCGGCGGTCAGAAGCAACGTGTTGCAATAGCCGGTATCATCGCTATGAAGCCGGATATAATCATCTTCGACGAGTCTACAGCTATGCTTGATCCAATCGGCAGACGTGACGTGCTTTCCATAATGGAGAGCTTGAACCGAAACGAGGGAATAACCGTTATAAATATCACTCATTATATGGAGGAGGCGGCGCGCGCAGACCGCGTGATCGTTATAAATGATGGAAAACTCGTTGCCGACGGAAGCGCGAAGGAGATATTCTCGCGCGTGGAGTTCCTTCATAGCATAGGACTTGAATCACCGCAGGGCACAGAGCTTATCCACGAGCTTAGAGCCGCGGGATATGATCTACCCTCAGATGCTATATCCGAGGATGAGTGCTTCGATGCGCTTCTTTCGCTATTTTCGGTGAGGGGAGGCGTAAAGGATGAATAAGCTTGAAGTAAAAAATGTTTCCTTCCTTTACAGTAAGGGGACACCGTTTGAGAAGAAGGCTCTTAATAACGTATCCGTAGGCTTTGAGGCAGGTAAAATAACAGGACTTATAGGTCACACCGGATCGGGTAAGTCAACGCTTGTAAGCCTTTTGAACGGACTATATAAGCCGCATTCCGGAGAAATACTTCTGGACGGCGTTAATATATGGGCGAAGCCCTCCGAGATATCAAAAATAAGATATAAGGTAGGGCTGGTAATGCAGTACCCCGAGTATCAGCTCTTTGACGATACCGTCAGATCCGATATAGCCTTTGGACCCAGGAATCAGGGGCTTTCCGATGAGGAGATAGAAGCACGCGTGCAGAGCGCCGCAAGATTTACTGGACTCGATCCTGAGCTTCTCGATAAATCGCCATTCGACCTTTCGGGAGGACAGAAGCGCAGGGTTGCCATCGCCGGTATTCTTGCTATGGACCCGGAGGTATTGGTGCTTGACGAGCCCGCTGCGGGGCTTGATCCCAGAGGCAGAAGGGAAATTCTCGGCGGACTTTCGGCATATGTACGCGAGTGCGGAAAAACTCTGATTCTGGTCAGCCATTCTATGGAGGATATGGCATACTATTGCGATAACGTAGTGGTTATGAGCGGTGCTGAGGTATATAAGAGCGGAACGGTTGATGAGATATTCTCCTCGGCAGGCGAGCTTGAAGCAATAGGTCTTGACGTGCCTGTTATAGCGCGCATAGCAGAGCGCCTTCGCGCGGCGGGTATCCCGCTGGAGGGCTCGCTTTATACCGTGGACGGTGTGCGCGATGCGATAAAGTCACTTCTGGGAGGTGACGGAAAATGATATCTGATATTACATTAGGTCAGTTCTTCCCAGGAACCTCACCAATTCACAGGCTCGATCCGAGAACCAAGATACTTCTTACAACTCTCTTTATAGTTGCGGTCTTCCTTGCCAATAGTGCCGTTGGCTTTGCCGCATTACTCCTCGGTGTGCTCCTGCTGATAGCCTGCAGTAAAATATCCTTCCGCGTGATATTGCGCGGAATAAAGCCGGTTATTTACGTTCTGATATTCACCGCGCTTATAAACGTATTTGTAACGAAGGGCGAGGGCGAGCCTCTTTTATCCTTCTATATTATAAAGATCTACAAGGAGGGTATAATCCGTGCAGTCTTTATGGCTCTGCGCGTTATACTTCTTATAACAGGCACAAGTGTACTTCTTACCTATACTACATCGCCGATATCCCTGACGGACGGTATAGAGAGTCTGTTCTCGCCGCTCAAGCGAATAGGCATACCCGTGCACGTTTTTGCAATGATGATGACTATTGCGCTGAGATTCATTCCTACACTCGTTGAGGAGACAGAGAAGATAATGAATGCTCAGAAGTCAAGAGGCGCCGACTTCTCGTCAGGCTCGCTTGTAAAGCGCGCAAAGGCGCTGATACCAATACTTCTTCCGCTCTTTATCTCATCCTTTAACCGTGCGGACGAGCTTGCTACCGCTATGGAATGCAGATGCTACAGGGGAGATAAGAACCGTACCAAGCTGGTAAAGCTTCAGTACCGTGGAATTGATGCATTATGGATGCTGATAGGACTCATTTTCCTCGGTTCGATGATAGCATTGAAGGTATTGAGGGGCGATATAGCCGACCTTGGCGGAATATACGGAATATTCTTCTATAAAATATAAAATTTTGCAGAAAGGAGGCAGCTATGAAATATTTTGCTAAAATCAAATATCTTGGCACAGACTTTCACGGCTTTCAGGTTCAGCCCGGAAAGCGAACCGTTCAGAGCGAGCTTAACCGAGCACTTGCGGAGACCTTCGGTCATTCCTGCCGCATTACGGGATGCAGCAGAACCGATAGCGGAGTTCATGCAAATGAGTTCTGTATAACCGTTGAGCCCGATGCCGGATACATCCCGCCTGAAAAGCTTTCGCTCGCTGCGGCGCGTTTTCTGCCGCAAGATATCTCTCTGTTTTACGCAAAAGAGTGCGATCAGGATTTTCATCCGCGCTACGATGTGATCGGTAAGGAATACGTGTATAAAATTTATAACGATAGAGTTGCCGATCCTTTCTGGCATAGAAGATCCTGGTTCTTGCCGAGGATAATTACAGATGAGGGGATGAAAAAAATGCGCCAAGCCGCAGAGTATATTCTCGGTGAGCATGACTTCACATCATTTATGGCTGCGGATTCCGACACTCAGGATACAGTCAGGCGCGTAGACTATATCAAGATAGACCGTGTGGGCCCCATGGTAGAGCTTCGCATCTTTGCAAACGGCTTCCTTTACAATATGGTCAGGATAATCGTGGGCACTCTTTGCGAGGTCGCGTTTGGCAGATTCGAGCCGAGCGACATCGCCGATATTATAGCCGCAAGGAATAGATTATTTGCAGGCATGACCGCCCCTCCGGACGGGCTTTATCTTAATCGCGTTGACTATGAAAAAATATAAATTTCCAACTCTTCCATAAAGCTTTAATAATAAAAAAACCTCCGTGCGGCAAAATCAGATTGAATGCCAAACGGAGGTTTTTTATGAAAAAGGGACAAAAAAGATATCTCGTTGTAATTTCTTTGCTACTAATCTCGGTAACCGTTATCGGTATCATATCGGGGATGTTTATATTCAGCTTTGCAAAAAACAACGTGGATTTGGAGTATGATGAGCGTCTTTTCAGGATGGCAGGCGGCAGCAGCACCACCGATTATTATTCAAATGCTTCGGGGATTGCGAGCCTTGAATATACGCCTGCCCTCTGGGAATCCATTTCCCTGGGCGAGCAAAGGCGGCTATGGATAGATATTGATGAGCTGCCGGAGCATCTGTTATCTGGCTTTCTCGCTGTGGAGGATAGGGAATTTTACTCGCATTCGGGAGTGAATGTAAGGCGTAGCATGTATGCCCTTGCAAACAGATTCCTGAAATTCCGCTCGACCTTCGGTGCATCTACCATAACTCAGCAGGTAGTAAAAAATATCAGCGGAGATGCAGAGTTGACACTCAAAAGAAAGCTTTCGGAAATGATACGCGCGCATAATATCGAAAAACGGCATACCAAGCGCGAGATACTTGAGCTTTATGTAAACATAATTCCGATGGGCGAGGGAATATACGGTGTCAATGCGGCGGCAGAGCATTATTTCGGCAAAGAGCCCTTGGCACTCACTATCGCCGAATCGGCGGTACTGATAGGTATAACAAATGCCCCGACCAGGTATAATCCGCATAAAAATCCCGAGGTCTGTCTTGAAAAGAGGAATACCGTGCTCGATGCAATGCTGGATTTCGGTGTAATAAGCGAGGAAGAGCACAGAACGGCAATATCCGATCCGCTCTCGGTTATCGCAAGATCGGATAGTGAGGCATATACCGTTTCCTGGTTTATCGAAACGGTCAACCGCGACGTAGTGGATGCGCTCTGCCGCGAGTATTCATTATCACGTGCCGCCGCAGAGGCACTGTTATATAACGGCGGTCTTCGTGTATATACCACCGCCAATAGTGAGATCCAATCCTATCTTGAGGACTACTTTGAGGATGAGTCCAACTTTCCGAATATGGGTGGTAGAAGCCCTGATTTTTCGATGGTTATCTGCGATTCTCGCTCGGGCGACCTTGTTGCATTAGCGGGTGCAAGCGGTAAAAAGGATAAAAATAAGCTCCTAAATCTTGCGCTTACACCGCGCGCTCCCGGCTCTGCGCTCAAACCGCTCGCCCTCTACGCACCTCTTATTGACAAGGGTAGGATCAACTGGGCTACAGTATTTGACGATGTTCCTCTTGAATTTATTGAAAGCGGTGATAGCTATAGCCCTTATCCGAAAAATTATCCCTCGAGGTATGATGGTCTTACAACAGTCAGCGATGCACTTCGTCTTTCAAAAAACACCGTAGCTATGCGTCTTTACGGTATGCTCGGTGCGGATGAAATTTACAGAAGCCTGAAACGGGATTACGGCTTTGATACTCTTGTCCGTAAGGACTATCGCCCCGACGGAAGTATGATCACCGACCTTGCTGCTGCTCCGCTTGCCTTGGGACAGCTCAGCTACGGTGTCAGCCTTCGGAAGCTTACCGAGGCGTATACAGTATTTCCTTCGGAGGGAATAAAGCATAGCGCAAGAAGCTTCGTCCGCGTTCTTGATAAGGAGGGCAACGTTCTCCTTGAAAATGGAAAAGAAGAAAAGCAGATTATGTCAGCCGAATGCGCAAGGGTAATGAATCAGCTTCTTTCGCTCGTTACCGAGAGCGGAACAGCCTCCGCCGTCAGGCTTAAGGAGATAGTTGATACCGCAGGAAAGACGGGTACCTCGGGTGACGACAAGGACAGACTTTTTATAGGCTATACCCCATATCTTACCGCCGGAATATGGTGCGGATACCGCGATTCGGGAAAAGGGGTGGGGAGGATAAATCCCACGCATATTGAGATCTGGGATAAAGTTATGACCGATATTCACAAAAATGAGTTGCTACGCGACTACCGCGAAATGCCAAAGAGCTTTTCAACAGAGGGGCTGCGCCTCTTATCCTACTGCCGCGATTCGGGTAAGCTCTATATGCCCGACTGTATGCATGATCCTCGCGGCACGCGCCTTGCCGCAGGATATTTTATCCCCGGGAATACACCGAAAGGCGAGTGCGACCGACATGTCCTTGTCAGATATGATGGCCTGACCGAGGGTATTGCGACCGATGCCTGCCCGGAAGAATACGTCATCCTCGTTTCGCTTCTTGATATAAAACGTTCATTCCCAATTGAAATAACCGTAACCGATGCCGAATACGTCTGTATGGATATCGACGAAAGCCTTCCGCGCCCGGAGGACTATGAAAAGCCTTACTTCTATCCCTATATCGAGGACGGAGTATACGTAGGTAAGGGAAGGAAGAAAAAGCAATATAACTCGTCCTGCTATCTGCATGATGAATGATCTTTTCGAGCAATATATTTGAGCTGCTGTGCAATTTTGTTTGGCGACAATCGGAGTTTGCGTTTTTAGGGTGCCGGCTTCGGTTGGCGCCCTTTTTGTATTGGCGTAAATGCATATGTTAATTATCTTTTGGGTTATATAGGAAACGATAAGCAATTGCACTTACCGGATAGCTATAATGGTGAAAGCTATCTTTTGAAACCACGCATAACTATTTACTTTTTCGGGGAAATATGCTAGAATAGAGCTGTACGGAGGGCGAAATGGAATACAGAATAGTTTATTCGACCAGAAAGACGGTCAGCATTCAGATAAAGAGCGGGGAGATCATAGTCAGAGCTCCGCGCGGGCTCGCGGAAAGCGAGATAGAAAAGATAGTATATAAGCATAGCGAATGGATAAAAAAAGCGCTCGCGCGGCAGACACAGCGCGAGGCGGGATATGAAGCACTTAGCGAGAGCGATATTAAGGCTCTGCGGAAGGCGGCGAGGGCTTATTTCAATGAAAAATGCCCCATCTTCGCCGAGAAAATGGGGCTGGAATATAAGAGAATCGGTATAACCTCGGCGCGGACGCGCTTCGGCTCCTGTTCATCCAAGAAAAACATTAACTTTTCATTCTATCTTATGCTTTATCCGGAGGAGGCAAGGGAATACGTTATAGTTCACGAGCTTGCACACCTTAGGGAGATGAACCATTCACCGAGATTTTATGCGATAGTCGAGCGATACCTGCCGGACTATCGGGCGCGCAGAAAACTGCTGAAGTCAGGCGGTGTCGGAGTTGATTAAAATTCAAGCACGTGCTCGATAAGGTTATCGCCGCGATAGACGAGCTTGAGCGAGAAAAATCTTTTCTCGGTATCTAAAAGACGGAGGAATATCTTATCTCCCTCCCATATGGGAAGGGCAGGGATATCCTCCTTTTTTACCCAGGAGGGAACTCCCTCCGCGCAATCTGCGGGTAGCTCACCGGAGAATGAATCCGAGTGGAAAAGGTGCATATATTCGGTGCCGTAAAGATCTGATACAAAGGTTATTATTCCGCAATAGCGCAGAGAATCAAGCGTTAGCCCAACCTCCTCAAGCGTCTCGCGGCGCACACAGTCGAAGGGGCTCTCACCCGCTTCAAGCTTGCCTCCGATGCCAACCCATTTATCGTGATTTTCATCATTGACCTTCTTTATGCGGTGAAGCATAAGATAGGCGCCGTCCTTCTCGATATAGCAGAGTGTAGTCTGTTTCATAGTATCTGAGTCCTTTATGTATATTTGCCCGGAAACAAAATAAAAAACCGTAGCGGAGCATTCCACGTTGAGAATAGCTCCGCTACGGTTTTATGCTCTCCGGATAAAATCAATCGAAATATATCTTGCCCTTGAGCGCCTCAAGCATAATTACGGCACTGCTTGAATTGGTTGCGAGCGGTATGCTCTGCACGTCACACAAGCGGAGCAGAGCAGAAACGTCAGGCTCGTGAGGCTGAGCGGTGAGCGGATCACGCAGGAAGATTATCAGCTGAAGCTCGCCGCAGGCAAGCATAGCTCCTATCTGCTGGTCGCCGCCGAGAGGGCCGCTCTTCATACGGTGGATCTTAAGACCTGTTTCACCCATTATAAGCGTTCCTGTAGTTCCGGTGGCATAAAGCTCGTGCTCGGACAAAACGTCCTTATATTTCTTTGCAAGCTCTATTATTTCGTTTTTCTTTTTATCGTGAGCAATCAGTGCAATTTTCATAAAATTAATCGATTGAGCCTACGATGTAGGGAGCCATATCTGCTCTTTCCTGTGCAAGTCTCTCTGCCTCAGCATCAGCCTCTGCCTTCTCAGCCGCCTTCTCAGCAGCCTCTGCCTCTGCAGCGGCAGCCTTCTCGGCAGCCTCGGTGATAGCGCGGATGGAGAGCGAAAGCTTACGGTTCTCGTTATCAATATTGATTATCTTAACGTCAACAACGTCACCGATGTTAAGAACGTCGGCAGGGGAGTTGATTCTCTTGGTAGAGATAGCCGAAATGTGGATAAGACCGTCAACGTCCTCGCTTACCTCAGCAAATGCACCAAAGGGAGTGATAGAAACGATCTTTGCGGGAAGGATCTCGCCAACCTCGTGAGCCTTAACGAACTGAGCCCAAACGTCCATCTCCTCGGTCTTGTAACCAAGAGAGATACGCTTCTTCTCGGTATCGAGCTCCTTGATGAATACCTCGATCTCCTGTCCTACCGAAACAACCTGCGAGGGATGCTTGATCTTCTTCCAGGAGAGCTCGGAATTGTGAACCATACCGTCAACGCCGCCGATATCAACAAACGCACCGTATGCGGTGAGATTCTTAACGGTTCCGACGTAGCGGTTGCCAACTGCGAGAGTAGCCCAGACTGCCTCTTCCTTAGCCTGCTTCTCGGCAACAAGTACGACCTTGATAGATCCGAGAGCCTTCTTCTTTGCAACGTCAAACTCGATGAGCTTGATTCTCTGAGTCGTTCCAACGAGGGTAGTAAGATCGCCGCCTCTTGCAACACCGGTCTGGGATGCGGGAACGAATACAGAATTGTTAAGGGCAGAAACAACAACACCGCCCTTGTTTGCGGATACTACGAGTCCCTCGAGAACCTCGCCGTTGTCATAGGCGTCCTTAAGAACTACCCAGCTGTTGTCGGCATCAACTCTCTTCTTGGATACTGTAGCGAGGCCTGCTCTGTCATCAACTCTGATAACAAATACCGCAACCTCATCACCAACCTTAAACATATCGCGGAGATTTGCGTTGGGGTCATCGGTAATCTGCTCTTTGGTAAGAACGCCGGTAACCTTAACGCCGAGGTCAAGCTTGATCTCGTTGTCGCCGATAGTGCAAACTATACCGTTAACTGTATCTCCTGTATGTAAAGTTTTGAGTGTGTCCTCGAGGAGTGCCTCGAAGTCCATTTCTTTGTTTTCCATAACTTTTATAACCTCCGTTATTATACCGTCGGGAGTGGAAGCCCCGGCGGTTATTCCTACGCACTTTAGGGGGTCAGGAAATTCAGCTAACAAGTCGCTTGGGGATTCGATCCAATAGGTCTCGGGACAAACGCTCCTGCACAGCTCATAGAGCTTTGCGGTATTGGAGCTTTCCTTGCCGCCGATAACTATCATAGCATCGGAGCCCTCAGCAATTTTTATCGCTTCTTTCTGACGATTTTCAGTGACACTACATATTGTATCAAAAAAAATTGCATTTGTACATAGTTTTTTTAAAATTTTTTTAATTTTTGCAAAAAGTTCTAAATTTTCGGTGGTTTGAGAGCACAATATGGGGATTTTGCTCTTAAAATCAATGCGTAAAAGCTCATCCGGCGACGAAATTGCATGTTTTTCTCCATTTGCATAGCTCATAATGCCTATCGCCTCGGGGTGCTTTGGGTTACAGAAGAGAATGAAGCAGGTGCTTTCGTCTGTATTCTCCTCGGCTATACGGTGTATCTTTTTCACCGAAGGGCAGGTCATATCTATGAGTCTTAAATTCCCATATTTTTCTCCAAGTGCGATAAGACTCTCGTACTGCTCTTTGGGTATTCCGTGAGTTCTTATTACGATCGTGTGCATAAGACTCGTCTCGTCTCGCAAAATCTGCTCAACCTCGGGGTACTCGATCACCGTAATGCCAAGAGCCGATAATTCCTCGGTATATCCTCTGTTGTGTATCAGGGAACCGAGGGTGTAGATTCGCTCGTTGTAGGCTTTTTCACTGATAAGCCTGCGGATCTCGATATCCGCCCGTTTAACTCCGGGACAAAAGCCGGCCCCCTTCGAAAGTGTTATTTTCACTCTGCATCTCCCTTTGCTTCGGGGAGGGCTTTACCATATCCGCCGAGAGTACATATTTCGGAGAATATCTTAGCGGTCGCCTGCTTGTATTCTTCGCTTCCGCCATTCAGGAATCCGAGCTCTGCGTATTTTATCGGCTTACCGACTATAACGTCGATTTTACGCAGGAATTTATACTTAACGCCATCTGTGCGGATACATACCGGGATGACGTCCGCGTGTGCCTTGTATGCTATAAGCGAAACACCGTTTTTCACCGAGGTTTCCGACGGATCAACTCCCGGGTATCTGTGTCCCTGTGGGAATATTGCGATCTGCTTACCCGCCTTTATGGAGTCGATAGCATTTTTTAAAGCGCCTATGTCCTTGCCTCCGCGGTCAAGCGGTATCGCTCCGAGAAGCCTGATCAGATGCTTGAGAACCGGAACGGAAAACCATTCCTTCTTGGAGAGGTAATGTAGCTGTCTCGGGAACGTCGACGAAAGGAGAAAAATATCCGAAATTCCGATATGATTGCAGGCAATGATCACGCCGCCCTCCTTAGGGATATTTTCCTTGCCTATAACGTGCACTCTTCCGAAAAATTTATAGAAGGGAGAGATCAGGGTTTTCAGGAATACGTAGAGTGCACTTCCTCTTTTTTTGCGATTTTTTCTTACCTTATTAATAATATCAAGAACTGCATTAACGGTGCCCTCGGCGGTAAGCGCCGAATTGTCGAGCATTATAGCATCGGCTGCGGGAACGCAGGGGGCTATAGCACGCGAAGAATCGTTCTTATCGCGCTCCTGCATCTCGGAATAGACTTTTTCGTAGGTGGTGTCGATGCCTTTTGCGGTCAGCTCCTCAAATCTGCGCTTGGCTCTTGCTTCGGGCGAAGCAGTGAGGAATATTTTGACCTCCGCATAGGGGAGAATGACAGTTCCTATATCTCGTCCATCCATTATAACACTATTGCTTTCGGCTATGCTCCTTTGAGTGGAAAGGAGAAAGTCACGGACTGCGCCTATCGCGCTCACCGCAGATGCCGCCATTGAAGCCTCAGGCGTTCTTATCTCCTCGCCGACCTCGTTGCCGTTAAGGAGTATTATCTGCTTTCCGTTTTCAAATTTCATTTCAAGATGCACGTCCGGTAGGGCAGCGACCACCATGCTCTCATCCGAGGTGCTGATTCCCTTTGATAACATATACACGCCTATGGTGCGGTAAAGAGCACCGGTGTCTACGTAAACGATTCCAAGACGAGCGGCAACCGCCTTTGCAAGGCTGGATTTGCCCGCACCTCCGGGACCGTCTATAGCGATACGTATCATATTTTATCTCCTGTGTTGATTGTTTTAATATGTTTCTGCCGCGCTTTTTCCTGCGATAAATCCGGTCGAGTAGGCAATCTGCAGATTAAACCCACCGGTATACGCATCGACGTCTATTATCTCACCGGCAAAATAAATACCGGGAGATATGCGCGATTCCATAGTCTTCGGGTTGATTTCCTTTACCTCGATTCCGCCTGAGGTTATTATTGCCTCGTCTATAGGACGTAAGGCGGTTAGCGGTATTCTGAAATCCTTCATAAGAGTAAGCAGACGGCGGCGATCATCCTTTGTAAGAACGTTGACCTTTTTGCGTGGGTCTATGCCGCTCATAGAAATGAACGGCTCGATCATCTTGACCGGGAGAAGGGCGTCCATCGCATTTATAAGGTCGCGGTTAGCGCGATCCTTGAAGTCAGATAAAAGCCGCATATCAAGCTTTTTTTCATCCAGTGCGGGCTTGAGGTCAATAGAAACCGTAAGGTCGGGGATGTGAAGATTTTTCACGTGTGCCGATGCCGAAAGTATCATAGGACCGGTAAGACCGAAATGGGTGAACATCATCTCGCCAAAGTCGCTATAGACCGACTGACCGTTTTTATCAAGGATCCTTATAGCTACGTTTTTAAGCGAAAGCCCCATCATCCTCTTGCACAGATCCGATTTGGATTCAAACGGAACGAGGGAGGGCTTTATCGCCGTTACGGTATGGCCGAGAGATTTTGCAATATTATAGCCCGAGCCGTCCGAGCCGGTAAGCGGATATGATCTTCCACCTGTTGCAATAATAACTGCATCGAAGGTGTATTCCTTCTTTCCGATAACCGAAATGCTTCCGTCATCATTTTTGCACACAGAGCGCACGTGCTCGTAGATCAGGGTTGCGCCGGAGGAATATCTGCGCATTGCGTCTACTATGGTTTTCGCTTTGTCGTTGGTAGGGAATACGCGGTTTCCGCGCTCGGTCTTAAGCTCCACGCCGAGACCTTCAAAAAACTCAATGGTCCTCTCGGGAGGGAAGGCATACAGCGCGGTGTAGAGAAAACGCGGATTTACCGTCACGTTTTCGAGAAATTCGGTAACGGTGCAATCGTTTGTAACGTTGCATCTGCCCTTACCGGTAATTGCGAGCTTCTTACCGAGTCTGTCGGTGTGCTCAAAGATAGTGACGTCGGCTCCGTATTCGAGTGCGGTACCTGCCGCCATCATTCCTGCGGCTCCGCCGCCTATTACGGCAATTTTTTTATTCATAAGCCTTTATGCTCACTTTTTAGTATATACGTCATATTCGTCCCATATTTTCTCAAGGCGGTCGAAGCGATCGCGTATAAGGGCCTCGCGCCTGGTCGTTATTTCAACTATTATCGCATTGATGATACTGATAGGAGCTACCAGAGAGTCCATGAAAGATGCCATATCGCTCTGTGCGATAAGCAAATATGAGGCAAATTCCGCAAGCGGAGAGTTGGGCGAATCGGTAAACACGATAACCTTCGCCTTATTCTGTCTTGCGAATTTTACCGCATTTACCATTTTGGAAGAATAGCGGGGGAAAGAAAATGCTATGAGCAGATCGTTTTCACCTATTGTGAACATCTGCTCGAATACCTCTGCGGTAGACTTGGGCGCAACGAGAGTTATGTTATCAAAAATAAGGGACAGGTTATACTTCAGAACCATAGCCAGCGGCTCCGAGCTGCGTGCGCCCATTATGTATATGCGCTTAGCACTGAGGATCGCGTTACAAGCGGCATGAAATTCATTTCTGTCCATATTGTCAAAAGTAGTTCTTATCTTCGCGATATCCGATTCAATTACGTTTGTGAGTATATCACCGTGTCCGATGCGTTTTTTTGTAACGTCTATTCTCTGGTTCGGTGTGAGCTTCGTGCGTACAAGCTCCTGAATCGCCTTTTGGAAATCCGAATAGCCGTCATATCCGAGCTGATTTGCAAATCTTACTACCGTCGACTCGGACACTCCGACAAAACGACCGAGCTTGGAGGCGGTCATATACACGACCTTGTCATAATCGTTAAGTATAGCCGCAGAAAGCTTCTTCTGTCCCTTGGAAAAGGAAGGGTAATAGTCCTTTATTCTATCAGCAATTCCGTTTGCCATTTTTACACCTCGAAATTTTTACTTCAGGAGATCTTTGCAATAGCCGAATCAATTCTTGCAAGCGACTCGTCCTTACCGATGACTTCCATTATTTCGGTAGCGCCACCCGGAGTTGCCGCCATTCCGGAAACGGCTATCCTTATGCACCACATGATAGCACCCGTCTTCATCGAAAGCTTTTCACAAAGGGGTGCAAGAGCAGAGAAGAGCGTGTCATTGTCAAAGGAGTCGACGCCCGTGAGTATTGATTTCGCCTCGCCAAGCACGGTAAGAACGGTTGAGAGGTCGGAAATCTTATTCTTTTTGTTGAAGAATAACTCCTTATCGTATTCGGGAAGGGTGATAAAGAATGCCATTTTGTCATCAAGCTCTGAGAGCTTTGAAACTCTCGTCTTGAGCAGAGAGAGAAGCTTGTCCTTGTTGATGTGTGCGGGGATATCGGTCTTGATGAATCTTGCACAGAGTCTGGTAAATTCCGCATCGTCGAGCTTGTGGATATATTCGCCATTGAACCAGAGAAGCTTTTCAAAGTCAAATACCGCGGGGGACTTCGACACTCCGTCTATTGAGAAGAGCGACTTAAGCTCATCCAGAGTAAAGAATTCGGTTTCGCTCTGCTTTGGGCACCATCCGAGAAGCGCGATATAGTTTATTATAGCCTCGGGAAGATAGCCGTCGTCTATAAGATCCTGGAAGGATACTGCGCCGTGGCGCTTGGAAAGCTTGGAAACGCTTCCGTCGGCATTCTTACCCATAAGAAGGGGAAGATGAACGTAATTCGGACGCTCCCAACCGAATGCATCGTAAAGAAGAACATATTTGGGAGTGGAGGTAAGATACTCCGAGCCGCGAACTACGTGAGTAACGCCCATAAGATAATCGTCCACGATATGTGCGAAGTTATAGGTAGGATATCCGTCAGCCTTCATAAGTATCTGGTCCTGAAGCTCGGAGTTGTTCATAGTGATCTCACCGAATACACAGTCGGTATAAGTGGTAGTTCCCTCAAGTGGCATCCTCTGACGGATAACGAAGGGCACACCCGAAGCAAGCTTCGCCTCGATCTCTTCAGCCGAGAGATCACGGCAATGGCGGTCGTATCCGCCGGTTGCATCCTCATTATGGAGCTCCTCAAGTCTTTCCTTGGAGCAGAAGCAGTAATAAGCATGTCCAAGCTCTACGAGCTTCTTTGCATACTCCATATATATTTCCTTGCGCTCGCTCTGAACGTAAGGTCCGTGATCACCGCCTACGTCGGGTCCCTCATCGTATGTAAGACCGGTTATCGCAAGGGTGGATTTGATTATATCGGTAGCTCCCTCAACGAGTCTTTCGCGGTCCGTATCCTCTATGCGGAGTATAAATTTTCCTCCGTCATGCTTGGAGATGAGGTAGGAGTAAAGCGCGGTTCTGAGATTTCCTATGTGCATATAGCCTGTAGGGCTCGGTGCAAATCTTGTAACTGTCATTTTTCATTCCTCTTTTCGGTAAAAAATATTTAATAAATTCATACTTATATATTTTAGCACAAAAAATAAATTTAGTCAATCTTAATTAACAAAAAATATTTGACTTACGGTAATAAAGTGTTGTATAATAGATGCAGAAGAAACATAAAGGAGAAATATACCTTGTTTAAAAGTACTTTTGCAAAATATCTGGCGGTGTTCGTAATCATAATTCTCTTAAGCTTTGTTATACTTTCGAGCATTATAACCACTACGATAAGATCCTATGTTACCGAAACCAAGGAGGATCAGCTTATAAGAACTTGTGCGGCGATATCCGGTCCTATGCTCAATATATGGAATACGGAGGATATAAAGGCATACGTTGTATCGGGTGTGGCAGCCTCGTCGGTCAGGTCGATGATAAATATAGATGATGAGGTCAAGATAATGATTGCCGATGCCGAGGGAAATATTCTCCTGACCTCGGTTGAAACTGTTGAGATAAAGGGCCAGCGCGAGCCGCTTACCGTGAAGGACGGCGAGCTTGGAACTCTCAGTTTTGAAAATTTCAAGGCGAAGAAGGATAAGTCGGGAAACCAATACTTCATGTATAACGGTCCTATGAGCAGTATAGGCAACGGCAAGTACAAAATATGCGCCACGGAAATCGCAAAGGATGGCGTTCTCAGGGGATATGCTGTAGCACTTATATCCACTCTGAAGGACGATGCTATGGTATCTGCTGCGAAGAAAACTATATTCAACAGCTCTCTTTGGGTAATGCTGGCATCTGTTGTAGCCGTTTATCTGACCACCGAAAAAATAACAACACCTCTTAAAAATATGACAAAGGCAACCAAGAGCTTTGCAAAGGGTGATTTCAGCACCAGAGTTGCCGTTTCGGGAAATGACGAGATAGCTGAGCTCGGAAGTGCGTTCAATAACATGGCGGAATCGCTTGATAACTTCGAGAAAATGCGTAATTCCTTCCTGGCGAACGTTTCGCACGATTTAAGGACGCCGATGACCACCATAGCCGGATTTATAGACGGTATAACCTCGGGTGCCATACCTCCCGAAAAGCATGAATACTACCTAGGTATTATTTCCTCCGAGGTCCATAGGCTTTCAAGGCTTGTTTCCGAGCTTCTCGACGTATCAAGACTCGAGTCAGGCGAGAGAAAATTCAACTTTGTCAATTTCGATCTTGCCGAGATGGCAAGAATAATCCTCATATCATTTGAAAAGAAGATAGAGGATAAGAGGCTTGATGTTCAGTTTGAGAGTGATGAGGACTCTATGACGGTATTCGCCGATAAGGATGCGATACACCAGGTTGTTTATAATCTTATCCACAATGCGATCAAGTTTGCCCGCGAGGAAGGAAAGCTTTCGGTATCCGTCACACGATATAATAAGAAAATAAGATTTTCTGTCTATGATGAGGGCACAGGCATAGATAAAAATGAAATAAATCTCATTTTTGATAGATTTTATAAGGCAGACAAGAGTCGCGGACTTGATAAGTCGGGCGTGGGACTTGGTCTTTATATCTCGAAAACCATAATAGAAGCGCATAATGAGAGCATCCACGCAGAATCAAAGGACGAGAATTCAGCAGAATTCTGGTTTACTCTCAAGGAGGGTTCACATACGTCAAAGGACGTGCTTAAGTAAGGAAAATGAAGGAACGAATAATATTGCACTGTGACTGCAATTCCTTTTTTGCATCGGTTGAAACGGTTCTTAACCCGGAGTACAAAAACGTTCCAATGGCGGTTTGCGGAAGCGTTGAGGACAGGCATGGAATAGTGCTTGCAAAAAACGATCTTGCAAAGGGATATGGTATAGTAACTGCAGAAACGGTTTTTTCGGCGAAGAAAAAATGCCCCGGACTTGTTATTGCTTCGCCGCATCATGAAAAATATCAGGAGTATTCCGAAAAGGTCAATGCCATATATGCGCGCTATACCGATATGATAGAGCCATTCGGAATTGATGAAAGCTGGCTTGATCTGACCGCCAGCTCACTCATCGGAAGCGGCGTGGAGATCGCTGAGCGGATAAGAGAAGACGTTAAGCGCGAGCTTGGGATAACCGTTTCCATAGGAGTATCCTTCAATAAGGTTTTTGCAAAGCTGGGCAGTGATTACAAAAAGCCGGATGCAATAACCGTTATTTCGAAGGATAATTACAAAAAAATAGTCTATCCCTTGCCTGTGTCGAGTCTGCTTTTTGTTGGCAGAAAGACTGCCGAGCAGCTCAGGATGCTTGCTATAAACACTATAGGTGATCTGGCGGCGGCGAGTCCCGAGCTTCTTACCCTGAAGCTTGGACGCGCAGGGCGAATGCTCTCAATGTACGCAAGAGGAGAGGATAACGATCCCGTTGAGGCATCCTCGAAAAACGATGCGAAGAGCATCGGAAACGGATATACCTTCAGGCACGATATCGTCAGCCGTGAGGAATGCCGCGCAGCGATCGCACATCTTTCGGAAATTATAGGAACAAAGCTCAGAGATCGAGGCTTATGCTGTGCTACGGTTCAGCTGAGCATAAAGGACGAGTATCTTAGGACGATACAGAGAAACGCACCGCAGGTTCCTCCAACCGATATAGCCGAGGAAATAGCGAGCACGGCATATAGCATTCTTTGCCGAGAGTGGAACAGAGATAAGCCGATACGTATGATAACCGTTACCGCAGCTAATCTTGTGAAGAATGATACGATTACCGAACAGATCGACTTTTTCGGGGACAGAGATCAGCTGGATGAGAAGCGCAAGCGGCGTGGCAAGCGCGAGCTTGCGGTGGACGAGATTCGAAAGAAATTCGGAAGTGATGCGATAATAAGAGCCTCTGTTATAGACGGAAATCTCGGAATATATGACAGCAAAAATGACAAGAAGCACTGATCCGTGTAAGCTTTTATCAATGTTTTGCCGGTTAGAGAAATAAAAATAGGCAAGCCATAAAAATGATCCCCTTGGAGTGACACTTGAAAACAAAAGCTTTCAAGACCGCTCTATGGGGATCTTTTTATGTCTGAATGAGGCGTTTCAACAAATCATTCTTCGATTGGAATTCTCACAGCACCGAGAGCTGCAATCTCGTCTTCACGATGCGTAACCATGATCACAAGTCTTTTTTTCGCTTGCTCGGAAATCATAGAGAGCACGGTATCGCGAAGGGCACTGTCGAGCTCCTTGGTAGCTTCATCGAGAAGAAGCACCGGAGTATCGCGCAGAATTGCTCTTGCCAGTGCTACTCGCTGCCGCATTCCTCCTGAAAGACTCGCTGGAGTCAGGAGCATATCAGAGGAAGAGAATCCGAGTCTTATGAGCATATCCTCGGCACTTTTTCTCCGCACGTCACGGGGGATGTCTTCAGCGAAGGATACCTCGGTCAGATTTTTCAGGGCGCTCAGTCGAGGGAAGAGCCGATGCTCCTGAAAGCATATCGACGTGCGTGATCTGCCAAAGCCTTCCATACTTCCGTCAAAGCTTTTTTCAAGCCCTGCCATAATTCGTAAAAGGGTGGTTTTACCCGAACCGCTCTTTCCTGTCAATGCGTAAATTCCCGTATCGGGGAAGGTGTATGAGAAGTCGCGTATGACCTCTTTTTCTCCAAATGATTTGTTTATGCTGTTAAGTGATGGCATTTTTTTGCGTAAACCTCCTTCCGAGACCGGATATGACCTGTTCGAAGATCAGGCTTATGAGCACGACTACCGTAGTCCAAGCGAGCATATCAGCACTTTCAAGGTAATTCTTTGCATTGAATATCTCTTTGCCAATGGAATTGCTGGTATATGCGATTATCTCTGCGGCAATGCCGGCCTTCCAGGCAAGCCCGGCGGAGGTGATCATTCCCGGAATGAGATATCCTACAAGTGTGGGGGCGACGAGAATGCGGAAGCGCTTTGATGGGCTGAGGCTATAAGCCTCGCACACCTCATTGAGCTCCTTGTCAATAGCACCGAAACCGTTTGAGAGGTTCTGCCATATAATGGGCGTTACCATAAGCACGGTAATGGCGGTGGGAGCCGCGGCGCTGCCGAGCATAAGCCATATTACCATTATGAACGAGGCAACGGGGGTTGCACGCACTACCGTCATAAGCGGCGATATGATCGCATGCGTCAAGGGGAAATAATGTGTCAGAAGTGACAGTGCCACACCCGTAAGCACGCCTGCCGCAAATCCGATAAATATCCGCAGAAACGACAGCAACACCGTTTTGTAAAAATGCGCGGTAAAAATTATTTTAAAGAACGCTCTTATAACGTCGGATGCAGAGGGAAGTATTATCTCTATCCCTACGATCCGTGCTGTGATCTCCCATACGAGAAGCCAGAAGGAGAGAGCAAGCAGGGGAGTAAGAAACCGTTTTGCAGTATTACTTTTTTTCATAGTAGAAGCTGTCAGCGGGTCTGGCCAGACCGATAGCATCGTAGAAGCCCAGGAGGGAAGCCTTCATTTCGGCACCGTCCTGATATATTATGGAGCCATAGAGATTACCGAGAGCACCCTTTGCTACGCCGAGCTTGGGAAGAACGCCCGCATCGACTATCATCTGTGCTGCGGAATCTTTGTTTTTAATATCGCCGACGTATTCAATGGAAGCCTTGTATTCGGTAAGGAATTTATCTACTGCGCTCTTGTAATCATTGAGAAATTCGTTGCGGACTACTATGCATCCCATGGTAAGGGGAGTGTCCGAAACGTTGCTCCACTCCTCGGACAGATTGAGGGCGACCGAGTAGGACTTGTTTGCAGAAAGAGCCGCGGTGACCTTGGGTTCGGGGAGAATCGCAATGGGCGCCTCGCCTGTTGCAAGCATTTTTACAAGAGAATCGTGATCGCTTACTACTTCTATCGTGGCATTTACGTTGTTTTTCTTGAGAATGAAATCAATTATCGGCTTTGTAGTCGAGGTGGGAACGCTGGTATAGATGGTCTTGCCCTCAAGCTCGTTGATGGATGTGATGGTATTGTCAGAATCGGTGAGAAGATAGAGCGAGCCGAGGCAGTTTATAGCAATTACCGAAACGTCGCTTTTCTTCGAGAGATTTGCAGCAGCATTCGTGGGAAGGCAGAGCATATCAAGATCCTTTGCAATAAGGTCGGTTGTTCCGATGGTGGGATCCGAGTATACCTTAAAGCTGTAATTTTCTTCGTTTCCGGCGTTGTCATTCATCAGCTTTGCCATACCCATGCCGGTAGGTCCGCTCATAACGCCGATATTGATCTTGACGTTTTCGGTATCACCGTTTGATGCTCCGCCGTTGTCAGTATCGAAGAGCGAGCAGGATGAAAGCGCGGTAACAAGGAGTGTGAGTGCGAGAATGAGAGATAATAATTTTTTCATAGGTTTTTCCTTTCCAATCCTTCAGGATCGATTATATAAATTTTTTTTGATTCGATTTTAATGAGCCCCTCCGATTCCAGAGTAGCAAGATCGCGGTAAAGCGAGGCTCTGCCGACACTTATCTCTGTAGAAATATCCGTCCTGGCACACGTAATGGTATCGCCGATCTTTCTGTATTTTGTAAGGAGGTAGTTGACCAGCTTTTGCAGAGTGCTCTTTTCGGAGAATGTGGACACCTTTGAATTGAGGAAGGAGATGCGGTCTGCCATAAAGCCGATCACCTTCATTGCAATATCGGGATATCCTCTGCAGAGATCTATCATATCTTTTTTGGGAATGAATAATATTTTCGTGGGCCTTGATGCACTGATCTCGGTAGGAAATTCTTCCGTATCGGAAAATACCGATAGAATTCCAAAGGAAGAATATCGGGGGAGCAGATTCAGCTGCAGGGGCTCTGCATCTCCTCTGTGGCGCGAAACTTTGCATTCGCCCTCGAGGATGAAGCCGATACCGTCCGGCGGTTGGGAGGGCGATGAAATTATATCACCTCTCCGATAGCTCTCTATCCGATAGTCGATCTCGGAAAAAATCTTGCTCACCGTATCGGGTGCCAGAGAGTCAAATAGAAAAAGCTTCATAGCCGTTTTGATTTTGTTTTGCTCCATAACGCCTCCGATTCTGTATCATTTGGGACATTATTATACAATATTTTCACATCTATGTCAATAGAAAACCGAAAAAAATATAACATTTTTCTGTTTTCTTTTCAGTTGAGTAAAAAAAACGCAGAAAATAACAAAAAACCATTGCATTTGTCAATTAAATGTGCTATAATTTTTTTATAATTAATTTTAAATATTAAACCCAAGAGGTTATGATGAATATTTTATTGCAAGCGGGATCAACCGGCGTCGGAGAGAACGTTTCGAAGCTCTTTTCTTCAATGAAATCGGCATTTTCGATGATAACGTGGCTTGACGCGATAGATATATTGGTTTTAACAGCGCTGTTCTTCTTTGTTTTCAGGCTTTTCGGAGGCAAGAAGGGCGGTGCGGCTATGATAGGCATAGGCATCTGCCTTGCCTTCTGGTTTGTTTCGGCAACTCTTAAGCTGGACGGAACGTCGTTTATCTTCTCGAAGGTGTTTGAGATAGGAGTTATCGCACTGGTAATAATTTTCCAGTCGGAGATACGCGACGTGCTTGAGAGGATAGGCACCGGATCGCTCAGCGGAATTATGAACCTCGGTGATCAGAAGAAAAAGCAGCAGCTTTATTATAAAGCCGTTGACAACATCTGTGCGGCGGTGAGCGATCTTTCCAGAACAAAGACAGGAGCTCTTATTGTTCTTTCTCGCACGACAAGCCTGGAGGATATAATACAGACGGGCGTTGTGATCAATGCGGATACGAATGCCTTCCTTCTCCGCAATCTCTTCTTTAATAAAGCGCCATTGCATGACGGTGCTGTGGTAATAGATGATGCGCGAATAGTTGCCGCAGGCTGTCTTTTACCTCTGACGCGCCGCCAGGATATAGACGGCGATCTCGGAACACGTCACCGCGCGGCTATAGGTATGAGCGAGATCAGCGATGCTGTCATAATCGTCATATCAGAGGAAACGGGTATTATATCCGTCGCATCCGATTGCACACTTACAAGAAATTATACACCCGATGCATTGAGAAGTTTATTGCTCAAGGCATGGGTAAGAGATAAGTCCGATAACAGAAATATTTGATGATTCGGAGTCTGATTATGGGAAAAAAGTTTTTGGGAATTAAATTGAGCACTTATCTGATATTATTACTCAGTTTGGTATGTGCGGTAATCTTTTGGCTATATGTTAACGTGAGCTCTCCCAAGGAGAGCGGAGAAACGGCTGGAATATCGGAGCTGTTAAATCTTCCGGACTAGGTACGCCGCTTCGCAAAAGATAGGAGGATAGATGAGCTGTAAAACTCGGTCTTTGATTGTTAACAATATAAAATTGCCGACTGACGCCTCTGCTGAAGAGGCGTTTTCAGTTGCAGAGCGGCGATTGCGTGCCGCGAAGATATCGGTGAGCGGAGCCGTATATTCTATATACAGAAGAAGTGTTGATGCGCGGCGCAGGGATGACGTCAAATTCGTATACTCTGTGTTGGTCAGAGGTGATATCCGCTATCAGTCCGAGAGTGCGCTGGCTGTCGCAGGCGCGGCGGAGGATAGGCTTGAGATGCCTATCCCAACGATAGGAGATGAGCCGCTTTCCGCTCGTCCCGTCGTCATCGGATCAGGGCCTTGCGGACTCTTTTGTGCGCTTATGCTTGCAGAAAACGGATATGCTCCGATAGTGATAGAGCGCGGCGGCAGTGTCAGTGAAAGAGTGGGCGCAATAAAACGCTTTAAGAAAGACAGGATACTCGATACGAATACGAATATTCAGTTCGGAGCAGGCGGTGCGGGAACCTTTTCGGATGGAAAGCTCGTCACGAGAATAAATGACGGTATGTCCGCATACGTTATGCAGCGCTTCGTTGAGAACGGAGCACCCGATGAAATACTTTATCTTGCCAAGCCGCATATAGGAACCGATATTCTTTGCGGAGTGGTAGATAATATCATAAAGCGTATAAATGAGCTCGGAGGCGAGGTGCGCTTCCACACCGAATTTACAGGCATTCGCTCGATCTGCGGAAGGATTTCGGCAGTCTTGACCGATAAAGGTGAGATTCCCACGGGTGCAGTTGTGCTTGCAATAGGACATAGCGCGCGGGACACGTATGAAAGGCTTATTGCCGGAGGTATCTCGGTAGAACCTAAGGGATTTTCGGTAGGAATGCGTATAGAGCATCTCACAGAGGATATAGACCGCGCCATGTACGGAAGATTCGCCTCGGATCCGAATCTCGGTCATGCGGAATACGCGCTCTCCCATAATACAAAGGAGCGCGGCGTATATACCTTCTGTATGTGCCCGGGCGGAGAGGTGGTTGCCGCAGCCAGCGAATGCGGCGGCGTTGTTGTAAACGGAATGAGCGACCATAGCCGAGGCGGAAAAAATTCAAACAGTGCCGTGGTATGCTCGATCTTCAAGGAGGACTACGGTGCCGATCCGATAAAGGCGATAGAATATCAGCGAAGCATAGAGCGCGCCGCATTTGTTGCGGGAGGCTCGGATTATTCCGCGCCGATAATAACCTTCGGTGATTTTGTGAGCGGCAGGATATGCCACGAGCCCTCGCGAATATTACCGACTTATATGGATGGAAAGGGAGTCACTCTTGCCTCGCCGTATGACTATCTGCCGCCCCTTGTATGCGATTCGATAAAAAATGCAATTTTTGCTTTCGATAAAAGAATATCCGGCTTTGCAGTCCGGGATGCGATCCTGACAGGCGCGGAAACGAGAACGAGTGCACCTATACGGATACTCAGAGATGCAGAAACAAGACTTGCCACGGGATATTTAAATCTTTATCCTGCGGGTGAAGGAGCAGGATATGCAGGCGGCATAACGAGTGCCGCAATAGACGGTATACGTACCGCGCTTGCTCTTATGAAAAAATACAGACATTGACTAAAATACCGAAATATCGGCGGCGTGTGCTATCGGGTGAAATCAAGAACGAAGCCCACCGCAAAAAAACAATGCCGACAGGCAGTAAATCAGTTAATAAAATTGGAAGGCGGGCATTGCCCGACTAATGGTTAAAATATAAATGCAACACAAAAAGAACAAACTGAAGGAGAAAAAGTGGGTTCTCAAGAGCCAGGCTACCGATGAATCGCGCGCAAAGGTGAGCGAGATCGCAGCCGATCTTGGAATAAATCCCATTATTGCGAGTCTTCTGTACAGCAGGGGATATTGCGACACGGATTCTGCCAAAAAATTCCTTTATATGGAATCGGAAATACTTACAGATCCGTTTGCTATCGCCGATATGCGTGCGGCGGTGGAGAGAATCGAGCTCGCGCTCTCGCGCGACGAGAAAATAACCATATACGGCGATTATGACGTTGATGGAGTGACCTCGGTGTGTACTCTCTATCTTTATCTTAAGTCCAGAGGTGCCGACGTCGATTATTACATCCCCAACCGAATAGGTGAGGGATACGGTGTTTCCGAGGTGGCGATAAGATCGCTTGCCGAGGACGGAACCGACCTTATTATCACGGTTGACACGGGTATTACCGCAAATGATGAGGTGGAATTTGCAAAGGAGCTCGGCGTTGATTTCGTCATCACCGATCACCACGAGTGCAGACAGGTGCTTCCGTCCGCCGTTGCGGTAGTCAATCCGCACAGACCGGATTGCATGTCGACCTTCAAGGAGCTTGCCGGCGTAGGTGTGGTATTCAAGCTGTTATGCGCGCTTGAGGAATCGTACACTAAAGCAGGCGGGGCGGCAGCGGCGCTGGCAATAGTTTCGAAATATGCCGATCTTGTCGCTATCGGAACTATCGCGGACGTTATGCCCATAAAGGAGGAAAACCGACTGATAGTCAGCTACGGGCTCAAGATCATCGAAAGATCTCCGCGTATCGGTGTGGCGGCGCTCATAGATGCCGCGACGGGTAAAAACGATGCTCAAAGAACTGCAAACAGAAGAAGAAAGGTCAAGATCAGCTCGGCTTATATAGGCTTTACTCTTGCCCCGAGGATCAACGCCGCAGGAAGAATAAGATCTGCGGGCATGGCTGTTGAGCTCTTCCTTTCCGAGTCATATCCCGAGGCTTACAGAATAGCCGAGGAGCTCTGCGACGTGAATAAGGAGCGTCAGAACGAGGAAAACCGCATAATAGAAGAAGCATTCAAAAAGATCGAGGAAAACGGATATGACCGTATGCCGGTTATAGTTCTGGATTCCGATAATTGGCATCACGGAGTAATAGGTATAGTTTCTTCGAGAATAACCGAAAAGTACGGCAGACCATCGATACTTATTTCCTTTGAGGGCAACGATCCGGGAGTAAAGAGCGACGAGGACGTAGGCAAGGGCTCGGGCAGAAGCATTAAGGGAATGAATCTTGTGGATGCGCTTGTCCACTGCAAGGACGAGCTGGTAAAGTTCGGAGGTCACGAGCTTGCCGCAGGACTTTCGGTAACACGCGGAAATCTTCCGCTTTTCCGTACAAAGATAAATGAGTATGCTTCGGGCATTCTCTGCGATGATAATATGATTCCGACGGTTGATGCCGATCTCGAGATAGGACTTGATGACGTTAATATCGGTCTTGCGGATGAGCTCAGAATACTTGAGCCGTACGGAGTAGGGAATCCATTACCCGGATTTATACTCAGAGGTGCGATACTCAGTGAAATATCACCGATAAGCGAGGGAAAGCATACCAAGCTTGTGTTTACCAGCGGCAGAAATACCGTGGTCGGTATGTTCTTCTCATGCTCTCCCGATTCGCTCGGACTTTACGTGGGAGACAAGGCAGACGTACTGTTTAACATTGATATAAACGAATGGGCGGGCCGCAGAAGCGTGCAGCTCATCGTACGTGATATAAAGGAATCGGCTTCTCAGAGAACTCTTATAAAAATGGAGCACGAGCGTTTTTACGAGGTATGGAACGGTGCGAGGTTTTCTCCCGAGGAGCACATATTGCCGTCAAGAGATGACTTCGCGGCGGTATACAGGTTCCTGGTAGCATCGGTAAGAGCAGGGGAGGATGTTCTTAAGGTGCGTGATATCTCGCGCAAGCTTGCACAGACCAAGGATTGCCCCGATATCGGTTATATCAAGCTTCTGATAATCATAAAGGTTATGCAGGAGTTGAATATTATGGGTATAAACGAAATTGCAGATGAAACCTATCAATTCAAGGTGTATTACAGATCGGGCAAAACAGAACTCGATAAATCCAATTTGTTGAGAAGGCTTCGCTCACAACAAAATATCTGATTACAGGGTTTAATTATGGACGAATTAATGAAACCGTTGCTTGACGTTATTCAAAATAACGACAGAAGCTATGATTACGAAAAAATAAATAAAGCCTTTCTTTATTCCGCAAAGATGCACGAAGGTCAGTTCCGTCAGAGCGGAGAGCCCTACGTAAGCCACCCTGTGGCGGTGGCAACCATAGTTGCCGAGCTTGGACTCGATACCGATTCGATATGCGCGGGACTGCTTCACGATACCGTTGAGGACTGTGCCGATAAGACAAATCTGTCTACGATCGCATCCATGTTCGGCCAGGAGGTCGCTATGCTTGTAGACGGTCTTACCAAGATCATACAGGTACAGGTTGCCGATAAGGAGGAGGCACATATAGAGAATATACGCAAGATGCTGCTCGCAATGAACAGGGATATACGCGTCATATTCATAAAGCTATGTGACAGACTTCACAATATGCGTACTCTTTCTGCGAAAAAGGAGGACAGGCAGAGGGCTATAGCCCTTGAAACGATGTATATATATGCCCCCCTCGCTCACAGACTCGGTATGCAGAGGATAAAGCAGGAGCTCGAGAATCTCAGTCTCTTCTACCTTGACCATATCGGATATGCCGAGGTCGAGGAATCCATAAAGAAAAAGTACGGCATCAGCCGTGATTTCCTTAAGGAGGCTAAGCGTGAGCTTTCCGAAAAGCTGCACGAGAATAATATCCATTTCGAGCTCGAGGGACGTATTAAGTCGGTATACAGTCTTTATCGAAAAATGTATACTTTCAATAAGGCATTTGACGAAATATACGATTTTTATGCCGTAAGAGTCATCGTTGATAACGAGCTTGAGTGCTATACCGCGCTTGGACTTGTTCACGAGATGTTTAAATCGGTTCCCGGCAGATTCAAGGATTATATCTCGACTCCCAAGCCCAACCTTTACCGTTCTCTTCACACGACCGTTATAGGAAATAACGGTATTCCGTTTGAGGTACAGATAAGAACCAGGCAGATGCACGAGGAGGCGGAATACGGTCTCGCCGCGCATTGGAAATACAAGTCGGGAGCAAAAGCGGCAAACGATATAGATGAAAAGCTCAGGTGGATAGCACAGCTTCTCGAATCGGACGAGAATACCCGTGATCCCGATGAGTTCATGCGATCCTTCAAGACCGATATATTCCATGACGAGACCTTCGTATTCACGCCCAAGGGCGATGTTATATCGCTTCCGCAGGGTTCGACTACCATAGATTTTGCTTATGCGATCCACTCGGCCGTCGGAAACAAGATGACGGGCGCGAAGATCAACGGAGTTATCGTTCCTATCGACAAGGTACCCAAGAACGGTGATATTATTGAGATAATAACCTCTCAGTCCTCAAAGGGACCTAGCAGAGATTGGCTCAAGATAGTAAAGACGGGTGCGGCAAGGAGCAAGATCCGTCAGTGGTATAAAAAGGAGAAGCGCTCCGAAAATATCGTTGTCGGTAAGGCAGAGGTCGAGAAGGAGATCCGCAAGATAGGCAAGGGCTTTACCGAGTCCGAGATCGAAGAGGTAGTAAGGATATTAGCCAAGAGAGTTGGCATCCAGGATTGCGACGACTTTTATAATACCATCGGCTTCGGTGGTCTTTCCTTATCAAGATTCCTTCCGAAGATGCGCGAGGAGTTTGAAAAGATCCTTGCTTCGCGTGAGCCTGCTTCCAAAAATACTGCTGACGAGATATCCCAGGTAAAGGTAGTGGCAAAGAGTAACAGACTCAGAACTAACGGCGGTATTATAATCGACGGTGAGCGCGGCTGTCAGGTCAAGTTTGCGAAGTGCTGTAACCCGTTACCCGGTGACCGTATCGTAGGATTTATTACCAGAGGCTTCGGTGTATCTGTCCATAAGGCTGATTGCCCGAACGTAACGATTTCCCGCGGAAATGAGGAAAACCTGTCGCGCTGGGTTAAGGCTGAATGGGATACTCCCGAGGAAACTCAGAATAACGAAACCTATCAGGCAATGATACAGCTCATCATAGAGGACGGAATAGGTATAATAGCCTCTATATCGGTAGCACTCGCAGATATGAAGGTTTCGATATCCTCAATAAATACACAGATACAGAAAAACGGAAATATGCTTGTCAACCTTTCCGTCGGATGTAAAAATACAGCGCATTATGAATCTATAGTTTCAAAGCTCCGATCGCTCAAGTCGGTAGTTTCGGTAGTGCGCGGATTCTCGAATTGAGGCAGCTTATGATAGCAGTTTTACAAAGAATAAACCATGCGACCGTGTACTCTGACGGCATTTTGACAGGAAGCGCGCAAAAGGGGCTCTATATTCTCCTGGGCGTTGAGAAAAGCGACACAGAGCGCGATGCCTTGCTACTTGCGGAAAAGATATCGAAGCTTCGTATTTTCACCGATGAAAACGGAAAAATGAATCTTTCCGTCAACGACGTGGACGGAGAGGTGCTTGTAGTTTCGAATTTCACGCTGAATGCAAATTATGCGCATGGTAACCGCCCTGATTATCTTAACGGAGCCGCTCCGGATGAAGCGAATCGTCTCTATGAGTTCTTTCTCTCTGAAATGAAAAAGAGAGTCAGAAAATGCGAGAGCGGAGTATTCGGAAGCGATATGCGTACCGAGATGTCCACAGATGGCCCCGTTACCATCGTTATGAATTCGACTGTGCTCGATAAAAGCCGCAAGGCATAATCATTCTTTTTAAAAATTCGTTGAAAGGCAATTTTATCAATGATATTAAAAGTAGACGGAAACATCAACAGATATTACGTTCAGACGCTTTGCATGGTATTTTTCCCGGGTGCTACCTTTGGGGAGAATGAGCAGAGCGGAGATGGTGTTCCCGAGGTCAGTGTAAACGTTTATCCCGATGCAGACGGCGGAGTAACGGCTTACGTTTCTATGAAGCTTAATGATAAGGTCTGCGACGCTTCAGCCTCCGTGTCGGGGGATGAGTCTGTCACTATTGCGACGCGTGAGTCGATAGCTGTAGGAAGGGCTATGTTCTCGGCGGGTAAGGAGCTTCTGGCTCATACACCTCCGTGGGGAATACTTACGGGTGTCCGTCCCGCAAAAATAGCAGGCGCGCTGATACGTGCAGGAAATGGAATTACAAAGAGCAAGAGAATACTTCGTGACGAATATTTTCTTAATCCGCAGAAGGCAGCACTGGCTGTTTCTGTTGCATCTTTGGAAATGAAGATATTGAAGAAGGCGCAGCCTAAGACCTGCTCACTTTATATATCTATACCGTTCTGTCCGACCAGATGCTCGTATTGCAGCTTCGTTTCTTATACCACTCCCAGGCTTTTATCACTGATAGACCCATATATAGAGGCATTATGCAGCGATCTTGATGATACCTTTAATATAATAAAAAGGTTGGGTATGCGCCTCTCCACAATATATATCGGCGGCGGAACGCCTACTACGCTTTCCGCGGATCAGCTCAGGCGTCTTTTATCCTGTATATCGGAGCACACCGACACATCTGAGCTTGCAGAGTTTACACTTGAGGCAGGCCGACCCGATACGATAACGGCAGAAAAGCTCGCGGTAGCAAAGGAATACGGTGTAACTCGTATCAGCGTTAATACCCAGACGCTCAACGATGATATATTGAGAGAGATCGGCAGACGTCATACTGCCAAGGATTTCTTTGAGGCATTTCGCCTTGCAAAGGAAAGCGGTATAAAGGATATAAACGTAGATCTTATTGCCGGACTTCCCGGGGATGATTTCCGTAATTTTTCCGAAACCGTTGACAGGATAATAGAGCTTGATCCCACCAATATAACCGTCCACACATTCTGTGTCAAAAAGGCGGCAGAGGTATTGAAAAGTAATTCAAACGTTTATTCGGTATCCGGTGGTGATGCAGGAAAGTCTGTTTCCTACTCACAGATAAAGGCTAAGTTTGCCGGTTATAAACCGTATTATATGTACAGGCAAAAGAACACCGTTGGAAATCTCGAGAACGTTGGCTTTGCAAAGGAAGGACACGAGGGCCTTTATAACGTCTATATGATGGAGGAAACGCAGACTATATTTGCAATCGGTGCAGGCGCTGTAACCAAGCTGGTGAGCGAAAAAGTCGAAAACGGCAAGGACAGACGTATAGAAAGAATATTTACCCCAAAATACCCATATGAGTATCTTAGGGAATACGATCTGCGCAGAACGGGAAGCCCGGAGGCAAAACCACCGGTATCCGATGAAATATTTGCCTTTTTCAAGGAAGAGGGCTATGAATTTTGATCACCGAGTTTTTTTCGCTTTCTGAAAACAACTATTTTATCTTATAAAACACATAAAAGACGGGACTTGCTAATAAATTTTAGTGAGTCCTTTTCTTTTTTTGGGAAGGATGATGCTATCTAT
The DNA here is from genome assembly GCA_015064555.1 of Oscillospiraceae bacterium. Lineage (GTDB taxonomy): Bacteria > Bacillota > Clostridia > Oscillospirales > CAG-272 > UBA1740. Next base: position 39,035 of record SVRZ01000011.1, on the reverse strand, counting down.
TGAAAAAGCAAAGCGAGGACGATATATGGAGATGAGGGCGGAGAAGAAACGGAATACTGTACTGAACGGAGCAATATCTCTTACACTGTCTGTTATTATTGTAAAGGTCTTAGGATTTTTATTCAAGATGCCGCTTTCACGCATACTTGGAGATACAGGTATGGGATATTTCAATTCGGCATATACCGTTTTTACCTTCTTCTATATGCTATGCACGGGCGGAGTGCCGCGAGCGGTATCTATTCTTGTATCTGAGGCAGAGGCAAAGGGTGAGTCTAAGGAGAGTGAATATATCCTCAGATATGCTATCTCCTTTTTCCTTATCATAGGAATTACATTTAGCGCGATCTTGCTGTTTTTGTCTGATAGCTTTGCCAAAAGAATAGGGAATGATCTTGCTGCGTTTTCCTTAAGATGCATAGCACCGTCGCTATCATTCGTCGCAGCCTCGGGAGTGGTGAGAGGGTATCTTATCGGCAGAGAAAGAATGCTGCCCGTCGCGCTCTCGGAGATAATAGAGGGAACTGTCAAATTCGTTCTCGGGCTATCGCTCGCACTTTGCGCCGCCCGCAGAGGGAGCAGTGTGGAGATAGTTTCCGCTTATGCTGTGCTCGGAGTTTCATTAGGCTCGTTTGTTGGAGCAGCGTTTTTGTATATTTCTGCAAAAATTCTGAAAACCGATGAAAAAGCAGGGCAGAAATCATCACCTAAGTCCGGAGCTTTTCAGGTCTTTGCTAAGATACTTCATATTTCCGTACCTTTAGCATTGAGCTCTGCGGTAATGGGAATAACCAATATAATAGATCTTGGAGTAATAACGAATCAGCTGCTATCATATGGCGCAACAAAGGAAGAGGCGATCGCTCTTTTCGGAAATTTTACAACTCTTGCTGTTCCTATGCTTAATCTTGTGATGGCGCTTCTGTCACCGGCTACAACGGCATCGTTGCCGAAGCTTGCTTCGATGTCGGCTCTTGGGCATAGGGAGGACTTTGATAAATTCATAAAGCAAATTTTGTCTGTTATTTCATTGGTATCCGCGCCTATTGCTTGTGCCTTTCTTTTCTTCCCCGGGGAGATATTATCCGTTTTATTCGAGGATGCCTCTGCATTGCGAGCGGCACCGTTGGCGGCGATACTCAGCCCTTCGATGATCTTCCTTCCGTTGCTTACGGTAAGCAATACGGCTCACGAGGCATCCGGGCACCAGGAAATATCCTTATTATCTATGCTCGCGGGCGCGGCGGCTAAGTTTGCATCGGGATGCATTCTTATACCTCGCATCGGAATAGGCGGTGCCCCGATCAGCACGGGGATATGCTACGGGGTTGCCTGGCTGCTCTCATTTTCACTGATGCTGCGACTTGTCGATATGAGCTTAAATGACATAATTTCGGTTTTTCTGCCGTATCCGATAGCATTTATTATGTTTTACGGCTCGAGGATGATCTACCAAAACTGCCCGATATCTACAGGTAGTTATCTGCCCTGGCTCATACTTTCACTTATTCCCGTGGGGCTGGGGTATCTCATATTCGGTGCCGTTTTTCTTCATAAACGGTCGGTTCCGGTGTCGGAAATTGTCAGTTTTGCTAAAAAATAACCGTTCTTCTTATCTATTTAGACGAAAAAAAAAGATTTTTTTCCACATTTCTTTATGTCCCTATTGAATTTTTGGTGTTCGGTAGGTATAATTATCACAACGAATTTTTGAATTGAAAGGATAATTTACCAATGAACAAGACAGAACTCATTAACGTAGTAGCAGCAGAAGCAGAGGTTTCCAAGAAGGATGCAGAGGCAGTTGTTGCGGCAACTCTCAATGCTATCGCAGAGGCACTTAAGTCAGGCGACAAGGTTCAGCTTCTCGGCTTCGGAACCTTCGAGGTAAAGGATGTTGCGGCAAGAAAGGGACTCAACCCCAAGACCGGTGAGGCTATAGATATTCCCGCTTGCAAGAAGCCCAGCTTCTCCGCAGCAAAGGCTCTTAAGGACGCTGTTAACGGCTGATTATGAGATTAGATAAGTATCTCAAGGTTTCCCGTCTGATAAAGCGCAGAACGGTTGCGAATGATGCATGTGATACCGATAGGATCACTGTCAACGGAAAAACAGCTAAGGCATCATATAACGTTAAGGTCGGCGACCTTATAACCGTTGCCTTCGGTGCAAAGTCTGTTACAGTGCGTGTCCTTGAAATAAAGGAAACGACTAAGAAATCCGAATCGGTCGGTATGTATGAGGTAGTTTCAGAGACCTGAGAATAAATAAGCAAGTCGATGCATATTCTTGATTGAATATCATCGGCTTGTTTATTTTTCGGAGGTATTATGGAAACTAACAATACGCTTAAAGGTACGGTCACGCTGATCGACAGACGCATACTCAAAATGGACGGTGTTTCGGATATTGCCGCATTTGACGAAGAGTGCGTAATTCTGAATACGGGAATAGGAAGGATCACAGTGGAGGGCACAGGTCTTAAGATCGAGAGCCTGAGCGAATGCGGGGACATACTGATAAAAGGGAATATCAGCGGCATCTTCTCTTCGGAGTCCGAGCCGATAAAGCGCGGCTTTTTCGGGCGCATATTCGGTTAAATGGAGGCTTTAAGGACTCTGGCCTATTCGGTGCTCTGCGGTGCGGCGATAGGTCTGTTCTCGATCGCGGCGGCTCTTATCGGTGACATATTTGATAGCGCGCGCAGCCTTCTGCGCGAGGTAATGTCAAGGCTAAGAGAGATAAGATCGGTCTTCCGTCTTATCGATATTACCCCAAAAGGGGATATGGAAAGGCATCGCTTCATCACCGATTTTACAGTCACGCTGATGGCGGTAATTTCGATATCGCTCTTGCTCTATATAGCCGTTGACGGAATGATAAGACTCTACGTGGTCTTGCCCGCGCTTTTGACTGCGTATGCGGTGTGTCATATCTTTGCAGACCGTGTGCGCGGAGTATTCGGCTGTCTTGTAAGAATTCTGTTTTCAACGGTTGCAATAGTTCTATCCATAGCCTTTTATCCGTTTTACGGTATTGTATCGCGCCTTGTGCGTAAAAAAGTGCGAAAAAAGGCAAAAAATGATAATTTAACCGCTTAATTTAACCGCATTTTTCCTTGACAAATATAATCGCGTGTGTTAAAATATTAATAAGTTAAAATTTTAGTTATATCGCGCGTTTTGCGGTCTTATACAGGCAGTTAGCCGATATCCACCTGAATAGGATGCGTTTTATGTGGTAACTAAGTGTAAAATAGCACAGGAGGTTATTGATATGGACGAGAAAAATTTAGCGCCTTACTTTTTTCACCAGGGAACAAATTTTTATGCCTATAAATACCTTGGATGCAATTTAATGCGAGAGGATAACGGGTACGTATATACCTTCCGCACGTGGGCACCCCACGCCGAAAGAGTTGAACTCATATCGGATATATACGGATGGCAGAGTCCTTATCCTATGATGAGGGTGACTGATGGCGGAATATGGGAATGTACCGTAAAGTCTGCCACCTCGCTCGATGGGTATGCGTATAAGTTCAGGATAACGTCTGCCGGCAGGATCTTTGATAAAGGAGATCCGTATGCGTTATATTCCAGAGGAATGGCAGACGGTGCATCGGTCATATACTGTGACGGTGGCTTCGAATGGTGCGATTCCGATTGGCTCAGGAGAAGGCGTAAAACCGTGTCCGAAAAGGGTGGCAGATACTTATCTGCGCCGCTCAATATATACGAAGTTCACATGGGTAGCTTTATGCGTCATGATGACAACGAGTATTACACCTACCGTGAAATAGCAGACGTTCTTGCTCCTTACCTTAAATTTATGGGCTACACTCACGTTGAATTTCTTCCGCTTGCCGAGCATCCCTTCGACGGATCGTGGGGATATCAGGTCTGCGGATTCTATGCTCCGACCTCGAGGTACGGGACTCCCGATGATTTCAGATATCTTGTTGACAAGCTTCATCAGAACGGTATCGGTGTTATAATGGATTGGGTTCCCGCTCATTTTCCGAAGGATGCCTGGGGATTGTATGAGTTTGACGGTGCTCCGCTTTACGAGTATCAGGGCGAAGATCGCAAGGAGTCGAGAAGCTGGGGAACCAGATTTTTTGACGTCGGACGGGAAGAGATACAGAGCTTTCTTATATCGAATGCACTCTATTTCTTCAGAGAATTCCATATAGACGGATTGCGCGTTGATGCGGTCGCTTCTATGCTGTATCTCGATTACGATAAGGATCCCGGAGAATGGGTACCCAATTCAAAGGGAACGAATATAAATCTTGAGGGCGAGGCATTCTTCAGAAAGCTGAACAGTGCGGTATTTGGAGAATTTCCGGACGTTCTTATGATCGCGGAGGAGTCTGCCGCGCACGGCGGTATAACCCATCCGGTGTATGAGAACGGCTTGGGCTTCAATCTCAAGTGGAATATGGGCTGGGCAAACGATTTTTACGATTACGTTATGACCGATCCTCTTTTCAGAAAGCATAAGCATACCGCGCTGAATTTCCCGCTTATGTATGCTTATACCGAGAACTATATTCTCCCGATATCGCACGATGAGGTGGTTCACGGCAAGCTTTCATTTATCGATAAGATGCATGGCTCGTATGAGGACAAGTTTTTACAGGCGCGAACGGCGCTTATGCTCATGATGACCTATCCCGGAAAGAAGATGCTCTTTATGGGTACGGAATACGGTCAGTTCAGAGAGTGGGATTATGAAAATTCGCTCGAATGGTTTATGCTGGACTATCCCAAGCACAGGCAGCTTCGGGAATACGTGGCTGAGCTGAATCGCTTTTATCTCAGGCGAAGCGAGCTCTGGGACCTCGATTTCTCACCGGAGGGCTTTGAATGGCTTCTTGCCGATGAGGCAGAGAAGAATATAGTCGCATTCCGCAGAAGGGACAGCAAGGGCGCTAGCGTGATAGTAATACTGAGCTTCTCCGGTTGCGATCAGGAAATAACCATTCCGCTGAAGCAGCCGTCTCTCACCAAACTTTTCGATACGGGAAGCTACGGTGATATCAGAGAGATATCGAGCATCACGGGTAAGAGAGGCGGATATACGGCACGTATCAGAGTGCCGCGTTTTTCAGGAATAATACTCAGCGACAAAAAAATATATAAGAAACACTAAAAGGAGAATGACAAATGTATTGTAAGAAGGAATGTATAGCCATGCTTCTGGCAGGCGGACAAGGCTCAAGACTTTACGATCTTACTAAGCAGACCGCAAAGCCCGCGGTTTCATTTGGAGGTAAATACAAGATCATTGATTTTCCTCTCTCGAACTGTATCAACTCGGGCATTGATACAGTAGGTGTTCTGACTCAGTATCAGCCCCTGGCGCTTAATGAATATATAGGAAACGGCGCCACCTGGGATCTCGACAGATCAAGAGGCGGTGTTTCGGTTCTTCCGCCCTATCAGGGTAACAAGAAATCCGATTGGTACAAGGGTACCGCAAATGCGATCTATCAGAACATTACCTTTATAAAGCAGTATCATCCCGATTACGTGCTTATACTTTCCGGTGACCATATCTACCGTATGGACTACTCGAAGATGCTTGAAAAGCATAAGGAAACGAATGCTGCCTGTACGATAGCCACCATCTCCGTACCTATGGAGGAGGCCAGCAGATTCGGTATATGCAATACAAATTCTGACGATACTATATACGAATTTGAAGAGAAACCGAAGAAACCGAAAAACAATCAGGCTTCGATGGGTATATATATATTTAACACAAAAACTCTTATCGAGTATCTGGAGCTCGATGAGGCTGATGAGAACTCGAGCAACGATTTCGGTAAGAACATAATTCCCAATATTCTTGCAAACGGAGAGAAGATCATTGCATACAGATTTGACGGATATTGGAAGGACGTTGGAACGATATCCTCGCTTTGGGAGGCTAATATGGACCTCATAGGCGAAGAGCCTGTCCTTAATCTCAGAGACAATCAGTTCCGTATATATTCAAGAAACGAGGCTCGTGCCCCTCAGTTCGTCGGCAAAAATTCCACTATGGTCAACTCTATGATCTCCGAGGGATGCATTATCGATGGAACTGTAGTTAATTCGATACTTTCCGGAGGTGTTATCATCGAGGAGGGTGCAGAGGTCTACGATTCGGTCATTATGGATGACGTTGTTATACGCAACGGAGCAAAGGTATATACCGCGATAATCGACTCGGATACCGAGATCCTCGCAGGTGCGACGGTAGGAAAAAAGAATGCGGATAAATCTGATATAACCGTTATTGCAAAGGGCTCTGTAATAAGCCCCGAGAAGGCGTAAGGAGGTATAACACAATGGCAAACAGTGCAGTAGGAATAGTATTTTCGAACCTCAATAACAATACTCTTTCAAGACTTACCAGGGACAGAACCGTTGCGGCAATACCTTTTGCCTGCAGATACAGACTTATAGATTTCTGCTTATCCAATCTTGTAAATGCCGATATATCCAAGATCCACGTTATTGCCAATTACAATTACCGTTCGCTGCTTGAGCATATCGGCAGCGGTAAGGATTGGGATCTTGCAAGAAGACAGGAGGGCATCACTCTCATATCTCCTTATCAGACGGCATCTGCATCCGGCGGTGCAAGTGTATTCTCCACTCATATGGAGGCACTCAAGAATATGAGGCAGTACATCAATGAGTTCAAGGAGGAATACGTCGTTATGATGGATTCCGACTGCGTTCTCAATATCGATATTTCGGACGTTATAGCCGTTCACGAGAAGACCGATGCAAACGTTACTATCGTTACCAAGGTTCCCGACGGTGATTATACGTCCAAGCATCCGAGAATGTTTATCTCATCGGTAGCAGGAAAGATAAACAATATCGCTATGGCTACCGCGGCTTCCGAAAGGAATCCCGAGCTTGCGCTTAATATCTTCGTTATGAAGACCAGTTATCTTCGCATCCTTATAGGCGAGGCTGAGGCATATGGTCTTAACAGCTTTACCGATATGCTCATGAAGAAGTATAAGCATTCCAACTACAGAACCTATTGCTTCACGGGATATGCTGCATCGGTATCCAGCTTCCTTGATTATTATAAGTATTCAATGCAGCTCGTTTCGGACACCGAGGCAAGGGTATCGCTTCTTAACGCAAAGGAGCGTCCTATTTTCACCAGAGTTCATAACTCCGCTCCGGTCGTATATACCTCGACCGCTACGGTAGAGAATTCTCTTATAGCGGATGACTGTGTTATAGAGGGAACAGTAATCAATTCGGTGCTTTCGCGCGGAGTTCACGTTGCAAAGGGTGCCGTAGTCAAGGATTCGATACTCTTCCAGGGAACAGAGGTCAAGAGAAATGCCGAGCTCAACTGCATCGTTACCGACAAGCGCGTAACGATAACGGAGGAGGTAAAGCTTTCGGGTAACCCGACGATGCCGTTCTTCATCCAGAAGGACAGACGCGTATAGTTCCCACAAAGGAGAATAAAAATGAAAATACTTTACGTGACAAGTGAGGCCAATCCCTATGCCGCAAGCGGTGGACTCGGCGATGTTCTCGGTGCACTTCCTATAACGGTTGCAGAGGATAATCCCGATTCCGAGGTAGGTGTAATAATGCCTCTTTACAGCACGATGAAGGCTGAATACGTTCAGAAGCTTGAAAAGGTGAAGGACATAACCTTCAAATACGGCTGGAGAGACTCGGGAGCCTCGATATATAAAATCAGAAACGGCAAGGTAGATTACTATTTTGTCGAAAATCATTACTATTTTGAACGTGGCAGACTCTACGGCGAGTTTGACGATGCCGAGAGATTTGCATACTTCTCGCTTGCTGTCATAGAGTTTATGATACAATGCGGTAATATACCTGATATTCTTCACGCAAACGATTGGCAGACTGCGCTTTCGGTCGTATATCTCAAGACGAAGTTTGCATGTGTTGACAGTCTTAAGCATATCAGGACGGTCTACACCATCCATAATATAGAGTATCAGGGTAAGTTCGACAGTGCGATACTCGGTGATATATTTGCGCTCGACGGTTATTCCAACGTGCTTGAATATAACGGATGCATAAATCTGATGAAGGGAGCTATATCCACATCGGATTATATAACCACGGTAAGTCCCAATTATGCATACGAGCTTCGTCACGATTTCTTCGCCTTCGGTCTTGCAGATATCATTCACAGGGCGAGTGCAAAGATGAAGGGCGTCATAAACGGAATCGATTACAGATATTTCTCTCCCGAAACGGGCGGTGATATCTATTACTCATACGGTCTTGATGACGTGAAGGAGGGTAAGCTTAAGAACAAGCTTGCGCTTCAGCGCGAGGTCGGACTGCCCGAAAGAGCGGACGTTCCGCTTGTCGTTATGATAACCAGACTTGCAACAGCGAAGGGAATAGACCTTGTTTCCGCTATTATCGATGAGCTTTTACGTGAGAATATGCAATTCATTCTTCTCGGTACGGGCGAGGCGGAATATGAGAATTTCTTCCGCGAGCTTGAGAAGCGTCACGATAACGTCAAGTCGCTTATTAAGTTCGACCGCGTTATATCAAAGAAGATGTACGCGGCGGCAGATATATTTATCATGCCCTCTAAGAGCGAGCCCTGCGGCTTGGCTCAGATGATCGCATGCTCTTACGGAACGGTGCCTGTCGTCAGAGCCGTAGGAGGTCTGTTTGACTCTATCAAGCCTTACGGCACCGACGGAGAGAACGGATTTACGTTTGATAATTACAATGCGCATGAGCTTCTGTTTACGGTGAAGCGCGCGCTTGATCTGTACAAAGATACAGAAAAGTGGGATGCATTGGTTCTCAAGGCAAAGAGATCGGACTTCTCATGGAAAATTTCCGCAGACAAATATATGCGGATATATAAAAAACTAATGGAATGGTAGGATACAATTTAAGCAGATGGGAAATCAGGAAAATAAGAATCCTTATACAGGGGAGAAAAGCAAAATAACAAAAATCGAGCTCAAGGAGAGAATAGAGGCTAAGCTTGTTACGAGGGGCGTTTATGATCCTTCGGAGGCAACCGAGGAGCAGCTTTACGTTGCAACCGTTCATGCGATAAAGGACATAATGCTCGAATACCGCTCATCATTCAGGAAGCGCGTCAGAGCAGTAGACGGAAAAAGGATCTGCTATTTGTGTATGGAATTCCTTGTTGGAAGATCGCTCAAGAATGTTTCGATGAACCTCGGAATATACAGCAATCTTTGCGAGATACTCACCGAGTTTGGCTCTACCTTTGAAAAGGTATATGCCTGCGAGGTGGATCCCGGTCTCGGTAACGGAGGTCTCGGACGTCTTGCGGCGTGCTTTATGGACTCGCTTGCCGCTCAGGATTATGCCGCAAACGGATATTCCTTGCTCTATGAGAACGGACTTTTCAAGCAAAAAATTATAGACGGAGAGCAGGTGGAGCTTCCCGATAGCTGGCTCAGCAGCGGAGGCACCTGGCTTGTTCCACGTCCGGAGAAGAGCGTTACGGTAAGATTCGGCGGAAGAATAGAGGAAAAATGGGAAAACGGTGAGCTTAAATTCGTTAACTACGATTATGATGAGGTGAAGGCCGTTCCGTACGATCTTCTTATTCCGGGAACGGTTACGGATGCCGTTAACAATATATGTCTCTGGAGAGCCCGCCAGGCATACTCGCCCATGATGCATTACACCTCGCAGAGCTCATATCTGCGCGATCTTTCAAACAGCAATAATGCAGAGATCATAACGCAGCAGCTCTATCCTAACGATAATTATGATGAAGGAAAGCTTCTTCGTCTTACTCAGCAGTATTTTCTTGTTTCCGCATCGCTTCAGAGCATAATCAGCGATTATTTCGCAGAGCACGGCTCTCTTAAGGGCTTCGAGGATAAGATATCGCTTCATATAAATGATACTCACCCCGCGCTCTGTATCCCCGAGCTTATGAGAATACTTATGGACGTATACTCATATTCATGGGATGATGCCTGGGCTATAGTTGTAAAAACGGTGTCCTACACCAACCATACCGTTCTTCCCGAGGCACTTGAGTGCTGGAGAGTTGATCTGTTCAGCATGAAGCTTCCGAGAATATTTATGATAGTCAACGAAATAAACCGCAGATTCACCGCAGATCTTTGGAATCTTTATCCCGGAGATTGGGACAGGATCTCGAGAATGGCTATCGTTGCTTATAATCAGGTACGTATGGCTAATCTCTCTGTTGTAGGCTCACATACGGTAAACGGAGTGTCTCAGCTTCACAGTGATATTCTTAAGAAGACCATCTTCAAAGATTTCTACAAGATGACTCCCTGGAAGTTCACGAATGTTACAAACGGTGTAGTTCACCGCAGATGGCTGAACTATGCAAACCCCGGACTTTGCAAGCTTCTTGATGAGCTTATCGGTACGGCATACCGCGAGGATGCATCCGAGCTTATAAAGCTTGAGGCATTCAAGGATGACGCATCGGTTCTTAAGAGAATCGAGGATATTAAGCACTACAATAAAGAAACCTTTGCTTATTACGTATATCAGAAGACGGGCAAGCGTCTTGATCCTACCTCTATATTCGACGTTCAGATCAAGAGAATGCACGAGTATAAGCGTCAGCTTCTGAACGTGCTCAAGATAATCTCGCTCTATAACGAGATCCTTGAGAACCCCAACGCGGATATTCCTCCGCAGACCTTTATCTTCGGATGCAAGGCAGCACCCGGATATGCTATGGCAAAGAAGCTTATCAAGCTTATCTGGTTCCTCTCCGAGGAGCTCGAGCGCAATCCTCTTACAAGAGACAGGCTTAAGGTAGTATTTATGGAGGAATATAACGTATCGCTTGCCGAGGTGCTGATTCCTTCTGCCGATATCTCCGAGCAGATCTCCTTGGCAGGTAAGGAGGCGAGCGGTACCGGATGCATGAAGCTTATGATGAACGGTGCTTTGACTATGGGAACCCTCGATGGAGCAAACGTTGAAATACTTGCCGCAACAGGCAGAGAAAATATTTATATATTTGGTCTTAATACCCCCGAGGTAGAGGAGCTTTGGAGAAACGGATACGTATCGCGCGATTATTATCATCGCTCCGACAAGCTCAAGAGGGTAGTTGACAGATTCAATAAGCCCATAGGTGGTCAGGACTTCTCCCATATCTCCGATTATCTTATTAACGGTGGATACGGTGTAGCCGATCCCTTTATGTGTCTTGCTGATTTTGATTCCTATTGCTATGCATACGGCAAGGCGATCAAGGATTACGGTGACAGAGCAATGTGGAGCCGTATGTCGCTTATGAATACCGCTACCAGCGGCGTATTTGCTTCGGATAACAGTATCAGCAAGTATGCTAATGATATCTGGCACGCAGATCCCATATATAAGGCAAAAAAATAATTTTCAAGAGGTTTTTTCTGTGAGATCCTTAAGAATCTGTGCATCCGAGATAACCGGACTTGAAGGCTCGATCGAGTATCTTCATAACGGTAAGGATATCGGATCGGGTGCCTTTCAGATCACTGAAAAAGCAGAACTCAGAATACTGCTCCCGCGTGCAGCGGGAGTGGTTTCTGCTTTTTCGCGAATTTATGACCAATCTCTCACCACGTACAGAGACGTAGAGGCGATCCTCAAGGGAAGCAGCTTTGATCACGATAGCTTTACCGTAAGTCTTGAAAACATTCCCATAGGGCTTTACTATATGTCATTAGTCATAAACACTCCTGCAGGATTGTTATACGGAATGAATGGCGGCGGAGGTAAGATATGTCTTAGCGCATCCGAATCCGGCAAGCACTTTCAGATATCTATGGTAGATTTCAAATATTGCAAGCCGAACAGATATCGGGGCGGAATCATATACCACGTTTTTGTGGATAGATTTGCCCGCGGTGGCAATATTGTGCCAAGGAGCGATGCTGTTATGATCGAGGATTGGGATAACGGTATTCCCGAATATCCCGAATACCCGGGAGCGCATCTTGAAAATAACACCTTTTTTGGCGGAACGCTTTACGGTATCATAGATAAGCTTGACTACATAAAGTCGCTTGGAGCCGATCTTATATATCTGAGCCCGATATTTGAGTCCTACTCAAATCATAAATACGATACTGCCAACTATATGAAGGTTGATGATATGTTTGGAGGTGATGAAGCGCTCTCCGAGCTTATCCGCGAAGCATCCTTGCGCGGTATGGGAATAATTTTAGACGGAGTTTTTAATCATACCGGATCCGATAGCATTTATTTTAATAAGAACGGTAAATACCCGGGCATCGGTGCATATCAATCCGAGGATTCGCCATATTACAGCTGGTATGATTTCAAAAAGCATCCTGATAAATATACCTGTTGGTGGGGAATCAAGATCCTGCCGAGAATAAATCCCGACGTCAAGGAATGTGGCGATTATATTGCGGGTGAGGGCGGCGTCATAGACAGGTATGCTTCTATGGGAATAGCGGGCTTCAGGCTTGACGTTGCCGACGAGCTTTCGGACAGATTTATATCGCGCATAAAATCAATGCTTGAATCGAAGGTTCAGGGCTCCTTGCTTTACGGCGAGGTGTGGGAGGATGCATCGAATAAAATATCCTACGATAAAAGAAAGCGTTATTATCTCGGTTCTGAGCTTGACGGTGTTATGAACTATCCTGTCAGAAGCGGAATAATATCATTCATCCGCGATAAGAACAGTGAGCCTCTCAAATATGCGCTCGGAGAGGTAACGTTTAATGCTCCAAAGCGCATTCGTGATATGCAGATGAATCTGCTCGGAACTCACGATACCGAGCGTATCATAACCATATTGGCGGATGATGGTATGGGAAAAGGGAAAAACAATGCGGAGCTGTCGGTCTTGAAGCTTTCGCCGAGTCAGCTTAAGCGCGGTGTATCAAGATTAAAGATGGCGTATACGATACTCGCCACCATCCCCGGTATTCCTGCTATATTTTACGGTGATGAAGCCGGACTCCAGGGATACAAGGATCCATTTAACAGAAGACCGTATCCTTGGAAAAATCAGAACACCGAAATTCTTGAATATTACAGAGCTATCGGTAAGATAAGAAGAGAAAACGATGCCTATACCGATGGCGATTTCAGAATATTGCTTATCGATAACGAGCACTTGATCTTTGAGAGAAAAAAGAACGGAGTGTCATTGGTGACGGCTGTGAACAATTCGGATACGCCGATTTCTATCTCCTTTGGAAAGGAAGCCGCAGCTCTTATAGACGCAAACGTCGGACGTGATTTCGTGATAAAAAGCGGATCGGCTGAGATATATAAAATATCAGGAAATTTCAATATTAATGCAAAAGTTTGAAAATGCAGATAAAAAACGAGGCAGAATATAATGATTTTCACTTTAATAGGTATGCCCGGGTGCGGAAAAAGCTGTATGGGACGAGTTGTTTCAAAAAAACTCGGTATGAAAAATATTGATTCAGACAAGCTCATAGAGGCAAAATACGGAAAAAAGCTTTTTGAGATAATCGACGAATACGGTACAGAAGAATTTAAAAAGATCGAGGAGGATATCCTTCTGAATTACGATGGCGACAACGTGATACTCTCAACGGGAGGAAGTGCAGTCTACTATCCGCGCGCTATGGAGAGGCTGCGTTCACTGGGGAAGATCGTGTATCTTTATTGCTCCTATGACGTTATAAAGGAGCGACTGGGTGATTTTTCAAAGAGGGGCGTTGTTTTGCGCGAGGGGCAGACTCTCCGGGATCTATATGATGAGAGGACCGTCCTTTACAAAAAATATGCAGATATCATAGTTGATTGCAGCGGCAATGCATATCCGCGCTATCAGGCGCGTGTTATGGCGGCTATCCGCGGTGTGCTTGAAAGCGAATAAAAACAAATAAAATTGAAGAGATTTGCAGAATTTCAACCTTTGCATATGGCAAGAGCGAAGATACCCGGATAAAGTATCTTCGCTCTTTTTCGTTCGGTCATGCCTGAAAGACGCAGCTGCCTTTTTATTCGGTTGCGCCAATAAGACGCAACCCCATCGGGTACGCATATTTCAGAAGCATAGACCGAGGAGGGTATTATAGAGAATGTCGGCATCGCGGCATTCGCTGAACAGAGAAAGGCTTACACGTATAAGCCCGGTGTCAAACGTTCCTATAGTTTTATGTGCAAGCGGAGCACAGTGAAGTCCTTCTCTTACAAAGATCATCTCCGAATTCAGCGAGTCTGCTATTACGGATATCGGAATTCCTTTGATCTTAAAGGAAATTATTCCGTTTCCCTCGCTATATATTGAAATATCCTTAATTTCTTTCAGTCTTTCGGTGAAGCTTTCGGTTGTTTTCTTGATACGCGCGGATATATTATCAATTCCGTATGTTCTCAAGAACTCAATGCCGTGGCGAAGTGATACTATCGACGGGGTTGAAAGTGTCCCCGCTTCGAAATGATCGGGGAGGGAGGTCGGCATTTTCAGATCATATGACAGCGAGCCGGTTCCACCCTCGACCAGCGTGGCGGAGGGAACTATTCCCTTGAAGAGCAGAAATCCGCAGCCTTGTATGGACAAAAGTCCCTTATGCCCGGGAGCGCATAGAATTGCGCGCTCGGTCGTGCTGATATCGATCATTTTATGCCCGGCAAGCTGCGATGCATCAAGTATGAGTATCAAACGGTGCTTTTTTGCAATAGTATTTAATACCTCAAGAGATACCTCTCTGCCGGTCACGTTTGAAGCGAGCGTTGAAATTATTGCCACGGTATCACCGCGTAACAGAGATTCTATATTTTTTGAGATTTCGCCTGAGGTGGAAAATACCGAATATTCGATACCGATTTTTCTTGACAGACTGTATATAGGTCTCAGCACCGAATTGTGCTCCATATCCGAGATCAGAACGTGACATTTATCTGTCAGCACCGATTTTATTGCGATATTGAGTGCGTAGGTTGCATTTTGCGTAAATACAACGTTTTCGGGAGCATCAAGCATAAACAGATCGGATACCGCTTCTCTTGCGAGGTATATTTCCTCGGCAGTTTTCATCGCCATAAAATGCGAGCTTCTGCCCGAATTGGCGCAGTATTTACATAAGCAATCTGTGACCGCCTCTATGACCGTCGGCGGCTTCGGAAAGCTTGTGGCGGCATTATCAAGGTAAACCATTTCCATCCTCCGACTTTAATACCGAGTAGGGAATTCGGTTAGCCCGCAACGTTTCTATAACAGGCAAAAAACTGTTATAGGCAATTTCAATGCCGTAAGTGCACCCATCCTTCGATTGTGACAGATCTACCTTTACGAGCCTTGACGAAATATCGATAGTGCTCAGCAGTCGCCTTGCCTTGGTTGCATAGGTTATACTACTAAATGTTATAACTATTCGTTTCAAGTCTGAAGCTCCTTCCGGGGGAAAGCAGATTAAAAATAGAGTTTCCCCTTATAATATTTTATGAAAAAATCCATCTTTGGTTGCCGTAATGCGGAAAAATCAAAAAAATAAGAATAAATTTAATTTAAAGTGTAAAAAAATACTAGACTTTTGCATTTATTTGTGTTATACTAAAACGTAATGATTTACAGTTGGAGGTTTGGTGTTGAGAATTTATAAAATTCAGAATAGCACGGTCTTTTCTTCTAACTGCTATATACTCATTTCCGACGGTAGGTTTGCCGTTATAGATCCGTCATCTACGTACGATGACGTTACAGCAGCTATTCCGGAGCTTGCCGATTGTGAGCCTGTATACGTTCTGCTGACACACGGTCACATCGACCACATATGGGGAATTAATTCCTATGTGTCAAGAGGCGCCGCGGTGAAGGTGGCATCCTCCGATATGAAGATGCTCCGCGATCCTGCATTGAACTGTGCAGTATTTATCAGCGGCCCGATATCATCGTATACGGGAGAGGCAGAAGCAATACGCGAGGGGGACGTTCTTATGCTTGGTAATGAGAGCATAAGCGTTCTGGAATCTCCCGGGCATACAGAGGGATCGGTCTGCTACAGTGTGGGCGATGCCTTGTTTACAGGTGATACACTGTTTTCGGGAGGCGGCTACGGCAGGACAGATCTACCCGGCGGCGATATGCAAAAGCTGATTTTATCATTAAGAAAAATATGCAACCTTGATCCCGCTATTCGTATATATCCCGGTCACGGCGACATATCTCGGCTCGGTGAATCGTTGCTATAATAATTATAAGGAAGGGAAATCCAATTATGGAAGAACTCAAAAGTAATTTCATACACGACATAATCGATGAGGACCTGGCAAAGAATCCCGAGCTTAAGATTCATACCAGATTTCCCCCGGAGCCTAACGGATATCTTCATATCGGCTCTGCTAAGGCGATATGGATCAATGCGATGACTGCAAAAAAGTACGGCGGTCTTTTTAATCTGCGCTATGATGATACAAACCCTGCCAAGGAGGATAACGAGTACGTAGAAAGCATATACGAGGATCTCAAGTGGCTTGGCTGTGAGCCTACCGGCGGAGTTTTCTATGGATCTGACTATTTTGACCGTTGCTATGAGTATGCGATCAAGCTCATAAAGGACGGAAAGGCATACGTATGCGATCTGTCTGCGGACGAGCTCCGTGAGTACAGAGGTACACTTACCACCCCCGGTAAGAACAGTCCTTACAGAGATAGAAGTGTTGAAGAAAACCTTGACCTCTTTGAGAGAATGAAGAACGGCGAGTTTGAGGACGGCTCGAAGACTCTGAGAGCGAAGATAGATATGGCTTCTCCGAATATGAATATGCGCGATCCCGCTATATACAGAATTGCTCATCTCAGCCATCACCGTCAGGGAGATAAATGGTGCATTTATCCTCTTTATGACTATGCACATCCCATCCAGGATGCAATGGAGGGAATTACGCACTCTCTTTGCTCAATAGAGTTTGAGAACCACAGACCTCTTTATGATTGGGTAATAGATAATATCGGTATCAATAATAATCCCAACCCCAAGCAGCGTGAGTTTGCGCGTCTTAACGTTACTCATACCGTAATGTCCAAGCGCTATCTCCGTAAGCTCGTTGAGACCGGACTTGTTGACGGATGGGACGATCCCAGAATGCCCACCATTTGCGGACTTCGCAGAAGAGGCTATACGCCTGAGGCTATATTCGATTTTGTATCCCGTGCAGGTGTTGCAAAGGCTTACAGTATAGTTGATTATGAGCTTCTTGAGCATTGTATCCGCGAGGAGCTCAATGCAAAAGCACCCAGAAGAATAGCGATCCTTCATCCCATAAAGGTGACCGTTACCAATTATCCCGAGGATAAGGTTGAGTATTTCGACCTCCCCAATAATCCTACAGATCCTGAGGCGGGCACGCGTAAGGTAGCCTTCACGAGAGAGCTGTATATCGATGCAGATGATTTTGCAGAGGTACCTCCTCCCAAGTTCTTCAGAATGAAGCCCGATGGCGAGGTAAGACTTATGGGCGCATATATCGTTAAGTGTAACGAGGTAGTGAAGGATGCCGACGGAAATGTGATCGAGATCCTTTGTACCGCCGATCTTGAGACCGGCAACGGTATGCCTGTGGACGGCAGAAAGGTCAAGGGAACCATTCATTGGCTCTCGAAGGATCATTCCGCCGATGCAACCGTTATGCTTTATGATTTTCTCTTCGATATAGAGAATACCGGAGATATTCCCGAGGATAAGACGTATGACGATTATCTTAACACCGAATCGGCTGTTAAGGTAGAGGGCTGTAAGATAGAGCCGGCGCTTGCAGATGCTGAGCCTTCTGATAAGTTCCAGTTCGTAAGATGCGGATACTTTGTTAAGGATACCAAAAATCCCGGTACATTCAACCGTATAGTAGGTCTTAAGGATAGCTTCCCTAAGAACAAGTAATTAAAATAAGGAAAAGGTGAGGAGCACCGCGAAAACTCGGTTATGAGCTTTAGCGGCGCTCCCATTTGATATGATCGTTATGAAATCCGGGCGAATAGAGAAAATATTCGATAGATTGCTTTTTTATCTTACTGTTCCAAAATGTGTTTGCTGCGAGGAAAGACTCGATGCGGATGACAGAGCACTATGCAAATCCTGTATGGATTCCTATAGAGAGACCAAGAAGGCGAAATGTTCCGTTTGCCTTAAGGTCCTCAACGAGTGCACCTGTCCGAACCAATATCTTGAATCACATTTTGTGCATAAGCTGGCTAAGGTATTCAGATACAGAAACAGCAGCGAGCCCGGGAAGCTGATCTCTGCCAACGAGCTCATATACAACGTAAAGCGTGTTGCCAGGCGCGATCTTGTGGGATTTATAGCAGATGAAATGGCAGAGTCGTTGAAAAATTCATTCAAGACCGATAAATTTATAATAACATCTGTTCCGAGATCCGCAGGTAGAGTAAATAAATACGGCTTCGATCACTCTGAGAAGATCGCAAGAGCTATTGCAAAGAGGCTCGGAATAAAATACGCAAGGCTTCTTAAATCCAGACTCAAAAATGCTCAGAAGAAGGTAAAGGGAGAAGAGCGGATACTCAATGCCCGTTTCGATTATCGAAAAATGCATCCGGATATAAACGGGGCATCTGTTATCCTGGTTGATGATATCGTTACAACGGGTGCATCTATGGGAAATTCCGCTGCTCTTATAAAAGGTCTCGGAGCAAGGCGGATCGTCGGTGCTTGCTTTGCTATAGCCTATCGGGATAATTATAAGGGATTTGTGAACTGATCGCACCTGTATCTCGGCTATTTTAATTTCTTACAGACCTTGGGGCGAACGGATGCCGCGCAGAAAACGTCGGCTGATAATCAAGCAAAGCGAGTCTGTGCTCGTACAAGCGAGCGCGCGAATTGCTCTTCAGCGGCTTACTGTTCCTTTTAGGCTTGCATAAAAAACACTACAGAGGCATTGTTAAAAACAGTGCCTCTGTAGTGTTTTTTTAGGTTCTGCCTAAATGCGAGAGCCCATTATAATATACTCAAATTAACCAAGCTTAGAGTAGTTAACCTTGATACCGGGGCCCATCGTGGTTGCGATAACGCAGCTCTTGATGTACTGACCCTTAGCTGCAGCGGGCTTAGCCTTTATAACTGCATTTACAAGAGTATTGAAGTTCTCAGCAAGCTTCTCAACGCCAAAGGATGCTTTTCCGATAGGGCAGTGGATGATGTTGGTCTTATCAAGACGATACTCGATCTTACCTGCCTTAGCATCGGTAACTGCCTTTGCAACGTCGGGGGTAACGGTACCTGCCTTGGGGTTAGGCATAAGTCCCTTAGGACCAAGCACCTTACCAAGACGGCCGATAACGCCCATCATGTCGGGAGACGCTATAACAACGTCGAAGTCGAACCAGTTCTCGGTCTGGATCTTCTGAACCATATCCTCAGCACCAACGTAATCTGCACCTGCAGCCTTAGCAGCATCTGCCTTGTCGCCACGTGCGAATACGAGAGTTCTTACGGTCTTACCGGTACCGTTGGGGAGAACGATTGCGCCTCTTACCTGCTGGTCAGCGTGACGGGAGTCAACGCCGAGACGGATATGAATCTCAACAGTCTCATCGAACTTAGCCTTTGCGGTCTTGCAAAGGATCTCAAGTGCCTCATCAGTGTCATACATTTTAGACTTGTCGAAAAGCTCGACACTAGCCATATACTTTTTACCCATTTTTCCCATTATCCATTACCTCCTGATTACTCTTCAACAGTTACGCCCATGCTGCGTGCAGTACCTGCAACCATGCTCATAGCAGCCTCGATAGAAGCGGCATTGAGGTCGGGCATCTTAGTTTCTGCGATCTTGCGAAGCTGCTCCTTGGAGAGCTTTGCTACCTTAGTCTTGTTGGGGGTAGCGGATGCAGTCTCTATACCGCAAGCCTTCTTGATAAGAACTGCTGCGGGAGGAGTCTTGGTGATAAAGGTGAAGGAACGGTCTGCGTAAACGGTGATGACAACGGGGATTATAAGACCGATGTCATTCTTGGTTCTGTCGTTGAATTCCTTAGTGAAAGCAGGAATTGCAACACCGTACTGACCGAGAGCGGGACCTACGGGAGGCTGAGGAGTAGCCTTTCCGGCAGGAAGCTGTAATTTGATATAACCCATTATTTTCTTTGCCATGATAATAAACCTCCGTATGTGGTGCTGAAATCGGAAGAATTAAAAAGTATTTTTCTCCCTCCCACAATAATAATGGCGGGCAGTATTAATCTGCCAGGCGAACGTCCTTCGTATCTATAACGATAGGGAAGTCGCGCTTTTCGGTGGAAACAAGAATGCCAAGCTGCTTCTTGTCCTCACTGATATTCTGAAGTATTCCCGAGTATCCTGCGAACATACCGTCAACGACCTTGACCTTATCGCCGATGTTGAAGTTGAAATCATCCTTGATGGCCTCAACCTGGAACATCGCAACCTCTTCATTTGTAAGAGGGGTAGGCTCGGATCCGGGACCTACAAAGCCGGTAACGCCCGTTATATTACGGACAACGTGCCAGCTTTCATCCGTCATCGTCATTTTGACGAAAACGTAACTGGGGAAGAGCTTATTTTCGATCTGCTTAACTTCGCCCTTGTCGTTGACCTCCTCGTATACCTCGACCGGAACCTTGATATCATAGATCAAGTGGCCGAGTCCGCGGTTTTCAACGATCTTTTCAATGCTGATCTTAACCTTGTTTTCGTAGCCTGTATAGGTATGAGCTACGTACCATCTGGGACCGAGGTTTTTTTCGTTAATATTACTCATGCTAAGAGCCTCTTAGCCAATAAGACCTGCGAGCTTGTTGATGACGAACGAGAAGCTCACGTCGATAACAGCTATAACGATGCTTATCGCAAGCACGGTGAAGAGAACGAGCTTAGTGTTCTTCACAAGGTCGGTCTTGGAAGTCCAGACGACCTTCTTCATCTCACCGTAAGTGTCCTTGCAGAGCTTAACGAATTTTTTCCACATACGCTTGAAGAAGTTTTCCTTCTTGGGCTCGGGCTTCTTTGCCTTCTTGGGCTTAGCCTCGACAGCCGTCTCCGCTACTTCAGTAACGGCAGTCTCCTGAACCTCTTCTTCAACCGTGTTCTTGATTTCTTCTGACATATTCGAACAATCCTCCTATGATCACTTAGTTTCTTTGTGCAAAGTATGCTTGCGGCAGAAACGGCAGAACTTGTTCATCTCAAGTCTGTCAGGATCATTTTTCTTGTTTTTCTTTGTGTCATAATTTCTCTGCTTGCACTCGGTGCATGCCAATGTAATTTTGACTCTCATGTTTTTTCGGCACCTCCTAATAGAAATTCGGGTAAATCCCGTCAATACCTCCCTCAATGCCGGGGAACGCGCACAGGTCCCAGAAAAAGGCGCGTAAAAAAAGCCCCCAACAGAGGTAGTCCCATTATATCATAAAAACTACAGCTTGTCAACCCCAAAATTAAATATTTTTAATAAAAATACAATGAATATATTGTAGAACAGTAACAAAGAAAGATAAACTATTGAAAAGAGGCAGAAAATGTGATATAATAAATGCATCAAAAAAGAATTGGAGATCTGACATGAGGATAAAGGTTCTGGACAGAGCGGCTATGGGACTGGATCTGTCCTTCGATGCGCTCTGTGCAATCGGAGAAACGGTTATATATGACGGTACCGCTCCCGAGGAATTGAATGAGCGGGTAAAGGATGCCGAGGCTCTTGTGCTGAATAAAATTAAAATAAGTGCGGAGGTGATGGATAACGCCCCGAATCTGAAGGTTATATGTGTTTTCGCCACCGGGTATGATAATATAGATGTCAGTGCGGCAGAGGCACGCGGTATTGCGGTGTGTAACGTACCTGCGTATTCCACCGACAGTGTCACGCTGTTTACGGTAGCAACCGTTCTTTCGCTTTATGCGCATATAAGCGAATACCGCAGCTACGTTGCTTCGGGAGCATATTCGGCAGGCAGCAGTGCGAATTGCCTCACCCCCGTATATCACGAATTAAGAGGGAAGGTATGGGGAATTGTGGGCTTTGGAAATATCGGAAAAAGCGTTGCAAGGGTGGCAGAGGCATTCGGAGCCGAGGTAATTGTCAACAAGCGGACACCCATAGACGGCTACAGATGCGTTGATATAGATACTCTTTGCTCGCTCTCGGATATAATAACCGTCCACTGCCCCCTGAATAATGAAACGCGCGGATTGATAAATGAAAAGAGGATATCCATGATGAAGTCCGGCGTGCTCATCGTGAATGAGGCAAGAGGTGCTGTGCTTGATGAGGAAGCGGTGGCAAGTGCTGTTATTTCGGGGAAGATAGGCGCATTCGGATGCGACGTTTATTCGTCCGAGCCCTTCGACAAAAAGCACCCCTATAACCTTATATCGGGGCTGGACAACGTTTGTCTTACTCCGCATTCGGCATGGGGTGCTTATGAGGCAAGGATGCGTTGCCTCTCGGTTATTTGTGATAATATTTCCTCTTATGAAAAGGGTGAAATGCTGAATCGGGTGGATAAACCGAGGCAGAATTAACCTCTATCGACCGTTATAACGCAGAAAAGATTTTCTTCAATACTCTGTATCTCAGAGGTCAGAAGCTCGGACGCCTCCTTTTCGGAAAGCTTGCTCTCAAATGGGAGAACGATATCGAATATCAAATTAGTATGTGTGTTTCCTGTGACCACTCTGAAATCGTGCACACTTATTTTGGGATCTATCCTACCTGCCGCATCAATCGCTATTTGCTTATAATGCTGAACGGTTTCGTCATTTATTGCGATGGGGTCCAGGTGAATGGTGCATAATATACCAAGGTCGTTTCCGATTCTGCGCTCAACGTTGTCTATGGTATCGTGGAGCACGTAGATATCGTCCTCGCCGTTGACCTCTGCGTGGAAGGAGGCTATATAGTTCGAGGGGCCGTAATTGTGAACCATAAGATCATGGATATCGATTATTTCGGGATATTCGCCAACGATGCGCTTTATCTCTGCTACTGTTTCGTCTACAGGTGCTTCGCCTAGGATAGAATTCTTCGTTTCGTTCAGTATTCTTATACCTGCCACAAGTATCATTACCGATACGGCAAGTCCGACTATGGCATCTACGATAACGAGGTCGGTAAGAAGAATTATTACCGAGCAGGCAAGAACCGCTGCGGTGGAAATGCAATCGCTGAGAGAATCGAGCGCGGAAGCCTTTATTACCGACGAGTTGATCTTTTTACCGATGACGGAGTAGAAAAGACCGAGCCAGAGCTTTATGAATATTGATGCGGAAAGGATAATGATCGTGACTGCGGTCACGTCCACTCGTTCTATAAGAGAGGGATTGAATATCTTTTTCGCGGAATCGGTGAAGAAATCAAAGCCTACGCTGAGTATCAGGAAGGAAACTATGAGTGAGGCAACGTATTCGATCCTTGCATGACCGAAGGGGTGATCTCGGTCTGCGGGCTTTGAGGCTATTTTGAAGCTGACGAAGGAAACTACCGCAGATCCCGCATCGGAAATGTTGTTTATCGCATCTGCGATTATTGCTATGGAGCCGGAAAGTATACCGGCAAGGAGCTTTATTCCGGCGAGGATAACGTTACATATAACTCCTACGATACTTGAAAATATGCCGTATTTGCTTCGGACGTCCTTATTTTCCGTCTTATCATAGTCTTTGATGAAAATTTTAAGTAAAAAATCAAACATAATATTTTCTCCGTTGCTATTTACAATTTAAGAATAATGTGATAAAATATGTTAAAAACCATTGGGGAGCATTTTTATGAGGCTTGCAATTCACGAAATTGAATACAGAGATACCGCCGCTCTGAGCTCTGAGATCGAGTTCGCGGTCGCCTGTGACCGTGTGGAGGGGAAGGATCTTATTAATATACGCTTGAAAAATCTCAATATGCTTTCAAGATTCAATAGCGCCGCCGCTAAGCTCCTCCGCGCTATGAAAAGAGAAGGAGTCATCCAGCTCTTTATTTTTGAAAACGAGATTTCTGACACCGAGAAGATGGAAACGGTTTATCTTCTCAATAAATTTCCCGAGCTTGCGGATATGGAAAAATACGGTGAGGGCTCTGTCATTATAAAGCTATGATATGCAGGATATAATTTACTTGCTATAATCAAAGAGGTTGCGCGGCATCTTCGCTTCGCAACCTCTTTGATTTAACAATTACTTATTCGCTTCAATATATTTAACTATATCACCAACTGTAGTGATCTGATACACATCTTCATCATCGATTTCAACATCGAACTTTTCCTGGCAAGCTTCAACAAGACTGAAAAGATCAATAGAATTGATGCAAAGATCTCCAACAAGCTCTGCGTCCATAGTAACATCATCAGGCTTGATGTTGGTGAACTCTGTCAAGAGAAGCTGCTTTACCTCTTCAAACATTAAAAAATCCTCCTTATTCAGAATAAGTACCTATTGGTCAAAGGTACGTCTTATGATACAATAATATTTGCAATTTGTCAATAGTTTTTCAAAAAATAAGCAATAATTAGCTAACAAAATGATAAAAAAAGACTGATAAAAGACGATTTTTACCATAAATTGTATATTTTCGCCTTTTGTCTTAGCAAAATATAGGCTTCCGAAGATATAAAAGATGTTGACATTTCGTATATTATGTGATAGAATAATGAGCGAATAGTCAAAATGTAATCTGAATTTACATTTTATTATAATAGGAGTTTTTAAAATGTGGCCATTGATAGGATGCATTGCGGGAGCTTTGGTATTGCTCGGTGCGGTTGCATATATTTTCTTTAAGAATACCGACAGCACAGCGCCGATATCTCTTGACGATATAGTGGGCGAGCGCTGTACGGTGCTTGAGGATATAGACACGTATGCCGGTTGCGGATTGGTGAAGGTGAGAAAGACACAGTGGTCTGCACGCGGGGTAGACGACGATGATATTTTTGAGGCAGGCGAGGTTCTCACGGTCGTTGCAATAGACGGTGTCCGCCTTATCTGCAGGCGGTAATTTCAGGCATTATTTGCTTCATAGGATACTACAGTTGTCGGTTACAAAAGCAAAAAACGATTTTTTTCGTTGATTGATAATTTTTTTTGAAAATCTATTGACAAATTCTTAATCATCTGTTATAATGTTAAGCGTTGTCAAGCATGCGACTTTAGCTCAGCTGGATAGAGCAACTGCCTTCTAAGCAGTAGGTCGGGGGTTCGAGTCCCTCAAGTCGCGCCATACGGTGGGATTAGCTCAGTTGGTAGAAGCGCCAGATTGTGGCTCTGGATGTCGTGGGTTCAAGTCCCATATCTCACCCCATAAACAAGCAAGTCGGGAGACTTGCTTTTTTTATTCAATCCGCAGGATCGGTAGGCATCAACGCGCCCACCGTGCATATGAATGGTTCTACAGGAGAGAATAAATACGTGATAATAGATGAAATTGCGTTTTTTAACATTTCCGGGAACGGTAAGACCTTATTTCTTGACGAATATAACAGCAAATGGGATAAATTAAATGCCGGGCTTCAGATAAAACAGTAAACGATGGGTATTGATTTTTTCTTAATAATATGTTAATATATTGTCAGCACAAAATAATAAGGAGATAAAAGATTATGGAATTTTCATTGAATAGCCCCATAATTTATGCACTGGTGGCTATAGTTTTATCCGTAGTTGTTGCACAGTCGGTATTTTTCCTCGTTAAGGCATACAAGCGCGGTCTTGAGCTTGGTATGGAAAAGTCGGTACTCAATGCAACCATAAAGCGCTCTGCGCTGTTTACGATCGCACCAGCCGTTGCGATATTTATGGGCGTTGTTTCGCTTATAAATATGCTTGGTGTGGCGCTCCCTTGGCTGAGATTATCAATAATCGGTGCTGTTACATATGAGCTTCCTGCGGCTCAGCAGGCGATGGCGAGCATGGGCATTGATGCTATTCAGAACGCAAAGCAGTTCGTCACGGTAGCATTCGTTATGACCTTCGGTATCGCGGCAAGTTTAATCATTGCTCCGATAACCTGCAAAAAGATAACGAGCGGAATGCTCAAGGTAAAGAATAAGGACAACAAGTGGATGGACATGCTTATGACGGCAATGTTTGTCGGTATGCTTGCGGCATTTCTTGGATACATAGTCTGCAATCTGGGACTTGTGTTCGAGGAGGACGGAGCGCTTGCGTTCCACTATCAGCTTGAGTATTGGATGCCTGTATTCGTAATGGCTATTTCCGCAGGTCTTATGGCTATATGCGGTATTCTTCTCAAGAAATTCAATTGGAAATGGTTGAACGATTATGCTTTGCCTATTTCCATGATAGGCAGTATGGCTCTCTCCATACCGCTGTCGCTGCTAATAAACGGTTAAGGAGGTGCGCTAATTATGAATTATATTGATAAAATGCACAGATACGGCAGAATATGGGCTGTTATCACCTGCGGAATAATTATCCTGTTTCCTTTTGCAATTGCCATAATATTCTCAGAGTGGCCGGATTTCGGTGAATTTTTAAATGCGCTGTATCCTATAGCGCTGACCTTCTGGCCGGTAGGCATCATAGAGGTTATAACCTACACCCCTATGCTTGGCGTCGGCGGTACGTACCTCGGTTTCGTTACAGGTAATCTATCTTCGCTCAAGGTGCCCTGCGCGCTTGATTCTATGGAGAAGGCGGGAGTAAAGCCGGATAGCGATGAGGGAGAGGTAATATCGACTGTTTCCATAGCTACATCATCGATAGTTACCATACTTATAATATTTGTAGGCGTGCTTCTTCTTTCTTCAATAAGCGGATTCCTTGCAAGCGATCTCCTTGCACCCGCCTTTGACAATGTTCTTCCTGCGCTCTTCGGCGGACTCGGCGTAGTATATCTTTCGAGATACTTCAAGATTGCATCGCTTCCTATGGCTATAATGGTCCTGCTCTTCGTATTTGTTCCGTTCCTTGATTCGAGCAAGGTGGGAATTATGATACCCGTAAGCATGATAATAACTCTTATATACTCAAGATATCTTTATAACAAGGAAAGAGCAGCTCTGGCTTCCGCAGAAAATAATAACAGCGAGGTTTCCGAATAATGCTATATGTACTTATAGGATTAGGTGCGTTGCTCCTTATACTTATTTCCGTAATACTTATAAGAGCGCTTATGTTCAATGCACCGCCTCTTCCCGTATCCGATGGCGAAGAGCTTTACGTAAACGGAGAAAAGGCAGTTTCCGATCTTGCGGAAATGATAAGATGCAAAACGATATCCTCTCATACCAAGTCTGAGGAGGATGATGCGGAATTTGATAAATTCAAAGCGACTCTCAAGCGTCTTTTTCCGAAGGTTTATGAAAGCTGTGAATATAACGAGGTAGGCGCACGTGCAATACTTCTGCGATACAAGGGAAAGAGCGCAGATGCTCCTACGGTTCTTATGTCGCACTATGACGTTGTTTCCGTCGAGGAAGCAAATTGGGATAAGCCTCCCTTTGACGGAGTTCTTGAAAACGGAGTTCTCTGGGGCAGAGGTGCACTTGATACCAAGGGTACGCTGAATGGTGTTATGCAGGCGATGGAGGCACTCATCTCGGAAGGCTTCGTTCCCGAAAACGATATTTATATGGCATTCGCGGGAGACGAGGAGATAAACGGAACGGGTGCGCCGTCTATAGTGGATATTTTCGAAGAGAAGGGAATAAAGCCCGCGTTTGTCCTCGACGAGGGCGGTGCCGTTGTAGAAAACGTATTCCCGGGAGTTAAGCTTCCTTGTGCTCTTATCGGTATAGCCGAGAAGGGAATTCTCAATGCCGAGCTCTCCTTCAGCGGAAATGGCGGTCACGCATCCTCACCCAAGCCGCATACCCCCGTTGGAAGATTGAGCCGTGCCTGCGTGAGGATAGAGGAAAATCCGCAAAAATTCAGGGTTTCCGAGCCAACCGCTTTGATGCTGGATACCCTTGCGAGACATTCTACCTTCGTATATAAGATCATATTTGCAAATCTTTGGTGCTTTGCACCCGTGCTTGATCTCATATGCAAGAAGAGCGGCGGTGAGCTTAATGCGCTCCTCCGTACCACCTGTGCATTTACTCAGATGGAGGGCTCAAAGGGGATAAACGTTATACCTCCAAATGCAAGAATGGCGGCAAATCTCAGAATACTTCCGGGTGAGACCATGGATGGAACGCTGGAATATCTGAAAAAGACCGTGAATGATAAGGATATAACCGTATCGAAGATATCGGGAACCGAGCCGTCCGTCATTTCTACCGTAAATGCCCACGGTTGGGATAAGGTTGCATCGGCAGTTTCGTCAACCTGGAAGAATACGATAATTTCTCCGTATCTTATGTTTGCTGCGAGCGACTCCAGACATTGGGGCAGAATCTGCGATAAGGTATACAGATTCTCAGCAATGGCTCTTACCGCGGAGGAAAGAGGAACTATCCATGGTAATAACGAGCGAATCCCTGTTGAAACGGTCAAAAAGACGGTTGAGTTTTATATCCGCCTGATAAAACAATGTTAAGACACAGAGCTGTTGCAAATGCAGTTTCGCATTTGCAACAGCTCTGTGTTTTTTGATGTGCATTCAGCTGAACTGAACGCACTCGCCCGAAATCTTAAGTTTATTTCCTTCGTCAACAAAAACGGTTATATCGGTAAAGTCTTTGTTTTCGATAAGCAGACGCGTTATGGGATTTTCGATCTCGTCTGTTATAATTCTCGCAAGCGGACGCGCACCCATTCCTTTGGTTTTGCCCTTTTTGGCAATATATTCGAGTACTCCGTCAAGAAATGTCACTCTTATCTGCATATTGAGCAGTCTGAGAGTCAGCCGTGAGAGCATCTTATCCGCTATCTTTTTCAGAGCATCCAACCCGAGCGGAGAAAAAACGATTATTTCATCTATGCGATTGATAAATTCCGGCTTAAGATACTTTTTCAGCATCTCAAGAGTTCTTTGACGCTCGCCGCCCCCGCTTTCGATAAATCCGAGACCGCCTCTTTGCTCGGTTTCATCCGCGCCAATATTTGATGTCATTATTATGAATGTATTGCGGAAGTTGATCCTTCTGCCGGATGAATCACGCAGAATTCCGCTATCAAGAACTCCGAGAAGAAGATTCTGTACCTCGAGCGAAGCCTTTTCGATCTCGTCAAACAAAACTATCGAATATGGCTGCCTCCTTACGCGCTCGGATAATTCGCCGCCCTCCTCGTAGCCGACGTATCCCGGAGGCGAGCCTATTAGCCTGGAGGTCGAATGCCTGTCGCTGAATTCCGACATATCAAGCTTTATAATAGCATCGCGCGACGAGAAGAGTGCCTCTGCCAAAGCCGTGCTCAATGCAGTCTTGCCGACTCCGCTTTCACCGAGAAAGAGAAAAACACCTCTCGGGCGATTGGGATCGCCAATGCCGATCCGACTCCTGAGAACTGCCGAGCACAGACGTCTGACCGCGGCATCCTGACCTATTATAGAGGAAAGCAGATCTTCCTCAAGGCGATCATATTTATCACCGTCATCAAGTCCGTCGGTAGGGATACCCGTAATCTCTGTAATGATCTCCTTGACGTCGTTTTCACTTACCTGCGGAAGCTCACTTATCCCGTATTCGTTTTCCTCAAGCTCGGATAGCCGACGCATATGCTCACGCTCTCGTATACTATGCTTTTGGGCACTCTCAAAGTTACGTAGCTGAACTGCGGATTCCTTTTCGGAGAAAATCTGCCGTATTTTATCCTTCGTATCCAAGATTTCTTCCTGAATATCATTCTTCTTCATATTGACTTTAGCGCAAGCCTCGTCAATAAGATCTATTGCCTTATCCGGCAAGTGCCTATCCTGTATATATCTTTTTGAAAGGTGGACCGCCGCCGTTATCGCTTCATCGGTTATTCTGACCGAATGGTGGCTTTCGTAGGTTGGTCTGAGCTCCTTTAAAATCTTCACCGTAGACTCTTCGTCGGTCTCCTTGACCGTCAGAGGCTGAAATCGCCTTTCGAGAGCGGGATCGCGCTCGATATATTTTCTGTATTCGTCAAGAGTTGTAGCACCTATCAGGCGTATATTTCCCCTGGATAATTCCGGCTTGAGAATATTTGCGGCATCGATCGCTCCTTCCGCAGAACCCGCACCTACTATAGTATGAATCTCGTCTATGAAAAGTATGATCGATTCATTTCTCGAAGCCTCGGAGATTATGGATTTAATTCTTTCCTCAAAATCGCCGCGATATTTTGCACCCGCTACCATTGACGTAAGATCGACAGAATAGATTATTTTATCCTTAAGGATATCCGGAACTCGCCCCCTGGCGATAAGTCTTGCAAGACCTTCCACTATAGCCGTTTTTCCGACTCCCGCTTCTCCTATGAGGCAGGGGTTGTTTTTGCTGCGGCGCGAAAGTATCCGTATCAGCCTCTCAAGCTCTTTATCGCGCCCTATGACAGGATCGAGTCTGCCGGCCTCGGCAAGTGCGTTCAGGTTTTTTCCGTACTGATCAAGCGGCGTGCTTCCGACCGAGGATCTTACCGATGATACTCGGTCTGCAGAGCGGAGAAACGAGGTTACCTCATCCTTGAGCTTTATAGGATTTGCACCGATAAATTCGAGTATTTTTACCGCAACCGAATCGTATTGCTCGATGACTGCCAGCAGAATGTGCTCGGTCCCTATTTTCGCAGAAGAATACTTGAGCGAGTTTTTGTATGATGCCTCCACTATTTTCTTGCACCCCGGTGTCATATCCCTGGCAGAAAGATTTGTTTTTTTGCCTGTCCCGGAGTATTCCTTTATACCGTCTTCGATCTGCTTTTTTGAAACTCCGCATTTTGAAAGTATAGCAAAAGAGCAGGAAAGCGGATCGGAGCATAGCGCCAGCAGAACGTGCTCGCTTCCAATATAGGCGTGGCCGTATTCGGATGCGTACTTAAGTGCGTTGTTAAGCACCTTTTCCGCCTTTTCTGTGAATTTATTACTCATCGTTTACCCCCGATAACCGTTTTACCTGAATTCTTGCCATAAAGAAGCGCGTTTATTTACTCCTTAGCGCTTTTATTTGTAAAATATGCCGCCAAAGCTCGGATATCAGCTCTTCGTCCGCCGTACCGCTTGCTTCATATCCGAGTATGCCTTGCATTTGTTTAAGCGCCTCTTCGGTCTCTCTTGTGAAAAAATCTCCCGATACTGCTACTATGGAATCGTAATACTCCGAAAGCTCGGTTATCAGCAAATTTATTATACCGACGTCAGGACCTGATGACCCCACCGCGTACGTGCCGCCGCCCGAAATGCTTTTATAACTCGCTCTCCCGGCATTCTCTGCGGCAGTGTATTCGGCAAAAAGCATATCAAAGGTTCGGCGGTCTACCTTTCCCGTAACGGCGAGATCTCTTTTCCTTTGAAATTCGGTAACGGCTATCATAGTTTCATCCCCGAAAAAGCCGTCCACGGTTACGTGCGGAAGCATAGGATCGTCCTGTGAAATTATACTGAGATACCGCTGTATCTCTCTGATTGCCGCTTTTTTATCGTTAATTCGGTACATATTCTCTCCTATTCTATCACGTATCCCGGATACTGTCCCTCTCGGACCGTATTTCCGAGATAAAGATCCTCGTATATGTCAGTCAGTGCGCGCCAGGTCTCGGCGGTTACTCGGTTTTCGTCGGTGGCTATACCGAAAAGACGGTTGAAGGCTATCACTGCGCGCTCTGTTGCCTCTCCGAAGGATCCATCAACGTTCAGCTTCGGTATTTCGGGATAGCTCTCGGCGACGAAATTCAAATATTCCTGAAGTGCACGAACGTCCTCTCCCGAGCTCCCGAGAATAAGTATTCTACCCGGGAAGGGGAGTATTACGCCCTCGCGGAATTCATAATTTAATGAGCGCAGTATGTTGTAGTAGGTGCTCTGTATGACATTCCATACTCCGCGGTCCACAACACCGTTTTCGGTAAGCCCGTAGGTTCTTTGGAATGATATCACCGAGTCCTCGGTTGCGGGGCCGAAATCTCCATCGGGTATGACCGACTGAACAGTAGGAACGAAAAGCGAAATATATTCAAGATAATACTGTAATACAAGAACACCGGTTCCCGTAGATCCTCGGCTCAGCGAGCCGGGATAATTCTGTGGAAGCTCGCTGTACCTGAGGCCCTCGGAATTGATATCTGCGAGCTTTTTGACGGCATTATATACAAACTGTATCTTGTACCAGGTCGCATTTCCGACAATGCCATCGTCGGTAAGACCGAATATCCGCTGAAATTCCTTGACGGCATCGGTCGTTGACGGATCGAAAAATCCGTCCGCCACCGGGATCTTCGGGATTGCGGGATAGTTTGCAGATATGCGGTTGAGTCTTAACTGGAAATTTTCAACGTCTCGTCCCGTATCGCCCTCGCGCAAGGGTGCCGCGGGCACACTTGAGGATATATTTGCTATCGGAACATCGTAAACGACAGTTATATCATTGCCGTAGTAGTTGCGGAGTATCTGCTCAGCAGATCTACCGCTGTCCGCGAGCTCAACCGAGCCCCATTGAGAAAGCCCGTTACACGTAACCTCAACACCGTCGCAGAAGGTAGCGTAAAGCGGTTCTATAAATCCCTCGCGGCGGATATAGCTGTTGAATATCTCATCCACTATTTCCGATACACTGTCATAAATATCGCGCTGATATACAAAGGATTGGTCATAAGCTATAGATGAGGTTATGTCGAAGGGCTTTCCCATACTGCGGTAGTATTCTGTGTAAACTCTGTTAAGGGCTACGGAGATCTGAGCCAGAATGTTCGCTTTTAGCGCCTCCCTTGGCCAGGTCGGATATATTTCGCTGGAGGCAACGTTCTTGATATAGTCAATAAACGGAACGGTAACGTTTTCTGCCGCCTCGTTTGGCGGTCCGAGATGTACTACTATATTTTCGGGTATGATAGGTTCAGGCATTTTCAAAGCTCCTCATTTTCATATATTACCGAGTCAATGCTTGACGCGGGCGGAATAACGTTTTTGGTAAGGCTTCCATCGGGGATCATCTCCATCTGTAATACCGCTTTTATACCGTCGTATATTGCGGCGTTTTTAATTATCTTCGGGTAAAATCCTTCTCCTGTGGCGCTGACGTTATATGCGGCATAAGGCTGCTCGGCGCCGCCTGGAGAAAGTGAATATTCTTTTGACGGAGCAGGGAGTGAAACTGTTTCGGAAATACCGCTACGGTCGGTGGTGACATATTTTACGGTGCCGTTATTCGCTTCATCTATCCCCTCAATGAGCACTTTTATGCCGGGCACGGGCAGAGCACCACCTGCGGTAAAGGTCCTTATCTGCAGATATCCTGTTGAATCGTATATCATGAATCCTCCTTGAATTGTGTAATTTTAATAACAAAAAATCCAAAAAGCAAAAACATTTAAACAAATTGCGATTTTATTCTTTCTTAGCAATTTTTTCTTGACTTTAAAGATTTTATAGTATATAATGTTTGTAGCGGTTTACTGTGTGCTATGGAATATCATATGTTTTTTCTTGCCGGATGACACTTTGTTCCGTCTGAACAGAGCCGTTATTTAAAATTTGAATATGGAGAATTGCGATGAAGGAAAGTTTGTACGGAGAATTAAGCGTAATCGGAATGCGTGGATGCGAGGATTTTACTGCCCAGGTTGATTCATATCTTAAGGATTGGAGAAGTCACGATCAGGACATTACCTATGTGGCAAACACCTCTTGCCCAAGATTTGGAAGCGGAGAAGGCAAGGGAATGCTTCATCAGTCTATGAGAGGCAACGACGTATACATTATTTCGGATGTTTTCAATCATGGAGTAACCTATAAGATGTACGGTCAAACCGTACCTATGTCTCCGGACGATCATTTCCAGGATCTTAAGCGCGTTATAGGTGCTATCGGCGGAAAGGCGCGCAGGATCAGTGTTATTATGCCGATGCTCTACGAGGGCAGACAGCATAAGCGCTCCAGCAGGGAGTCGCTTGACTGCGCATTGGCTCTTCAGGAGCTTGTGAATATTGGTGTTACCAATATAATAACCTTCGATGCACACGATCCCAGAGTTCAGAATGCAATTCCGTTAAGCGGATTTGAAAATGTTCGTTCTTCATATCAGATGATAAAGGCTCTTCTCAATACATACGATGACATAAAGATAGATCCGGACAATCTTATGATCATATCTCCCGATGAGGGCGGTATGGCTAAGTGTATGTATTATTCTTCCGTGATGGGTATAGATCTCGGAACCTTCTACAAGCGCCGTGACTATTCCGTTATAATCAACGGCAAGAATCCTATAGTAGCACATGAATATCTCGGACGTGACGTTTCCGGTAAGGACGTTATAGTAATTGACGATATGATATCCTCGGGCGACTCTGTTATAGACGTAGCAAAGCAGCTTAAGGATAAGGGCGCGAAGCGTATATTCGTATTTGCGACCTTTGGTCTTTTCTGCAACGGTCTTGACTCGATGGACAAGGCATATGCAGAGGGTATCTTCACCAAGATATTCACTACTAACCTCGTTTACAGAACTCCCGAGCTTCTTCAGCGTGAGTGGTATGGTGAGGTAAATATGTGCAAATACGTTGCTTATATAATCGATACACTCAATCACGACCGTACGATAAGTAATCTTCTTGATCAGTCGAAGAAGATACATACGAAGCTTGATTCGTACATGTCAAAAGCAAAATAACAAAGAATCAGCGGGGGTTGTCTCAATTACTGTGTGACAGCCCCTCCTTTGCCCAAAGGAGAAAAAATGAGAATAACTCTGGAATCGGATTATGCGCTCCGTATAATAAGTGTTCTTGCCGAGTGCGGAACGGTTGTTGATGCGAGCACTCTTGCAGAAAAAACATCGGTCAGTCAGAGATTTGCTCTGAAGATCCTGCATAAGCTGGTGCAGGGAAATATCGTTTCCTCCTATAAGGGGGTAAACGGAGGATATAAGCTCAAGGCGGATCCGGCTCTCATTACGCTCAAAAGCGTCATAGAGCTTATAGACGGACCTATCGCTATAGTCCGTTGCCTTGAATCCAGCGAGACCTGCTCTATGAACAGTGATAAGACGGCATGTATTTATCATCATATTTTTGATAAGATAAGCTTGGAGCTTGCCGCAAAGCTGCAGAATATCACCATAGAGGATGTTCTGACGAAAAGAATCCAAATATAAAAGGAGACAGATATGAGAGAAAGTGTGCTTTCATTTCCGGGCTTCGGAATAGGCGAATTTACCGTAGATAGCGTGGCATTTGAGATATTCGGTATTCCGATCGCCTGGTATGCCATCATTATAACCTTCGGTATGGTGTGTGCCGTTGCATATACCGTTTTCCGCGGATCGCAGGTGGGAATAGTTCTTGATGACGTTATAGATTTTGCGTTGTTTGCCATTCCTATAGGAATCATAGGCGCAAGACTTTATTACGTATTGACAAAGCTTGAGGAATATAACAGCTTTGCCGAGGTGATAAATATCAGAAACGGTGGACTTGCTATATACGGAGGTATTATCGCAGGTGCGATCACCGTATTCGCCGTAGCGTATTTCAAGAAGATCAGCTTCCTTGCTATTGCCGATTGCTGCACGCCCGGTATAATTTTAGCCCAGGCGATAGGCAGATGGGGCAACTTTATGAACGGTGAGGCATTCGGTGCGGAAACCGAGATATTCTGCAGAATGGGAGTTAACAATTTCCTTACCGCATATAAGACTCTTTACGTTCACCCCACATTCCTGTATGAATCCTTGTGGAATGTTCTCGGCTTTGTGCTGATAAATATATTCTATAAGCACAGGAAGTATGACGGTCAGGTATTTCTTATGGTGTTTGGCTGGTACGGACTCGGCAGAATGTTTATCGAGGGACTACGCGCAGACAGCCTTTATACAAGCATAGGCTCACTCACCTTCAGAACCTCGCAGGTGCTTGCGGCAATAATTTTCGTTATTTGTACTGTTGCGCTTGTTTATCTTGCGGTAAAGAAGTTTGAAAAGCCGCTTTACGTTAAGCCTGTTACCAAAAAGGACGAGGCAAAGAAGTAATTTTTAGGAGGAGCTTATGGCAGCTTTAATAGATGGAAAGGCGGTTTCCGCGTCGGTAAGAGCAGAGATCGCAAGGGAGGCAGCTATTCTTCGTGATAAGGGGATGATCCCCAAGCTTGCCGTTATATTGGTCGGAGATGATCCTGCATCCGCGGTGTACGTCCGTAATAAGCATAAGGCGTGCATAGAGGTCGGGATAGAGCCCTTACAGATAACTCTTCCGGCCGAAACGCCCGAAGATGAGCTTCTTTCTCTTATTGACAAGCTTAATTCGGATACATCTGTTAACGGTATTTTGGTTCAGCTTCCTTTGCCGAAGCATATCAGTGCACAGAAGGTCATAGATAGAATAGCACCCGACAAGGACGTTGATGCCTTTACTCATGACAGCGTCGGCAGAATAGTTGAGGGAAGATATGGATTTTTGCCCTGTACGCCTGCGGGCATAATGAAGCTTCTTGAATACTATAATGTGACGATATCAGGAAAAAATTGCGTGGTTATAGGCAGAAGTAATATAGTGGGAAAGCCGATGGCTCTCCTTTTGTTGAACGCGAGCGGAACGGTGACTGTGTGCCATTCAAAAACGGTAGATCTTCCTTCGGTAACCCGTCGTGCTGATATACTTGTTGCGGCAGTCGGAATTCCCCGATTCGTCAAATCGGATATGGTGAAGCCGGGAGCTGTGGTTATAGACGTTGGCATAAATCGTCTTCCCGATGGAAAGCTTTGCGGAGACGTTGACTTTGATGCCGTATCTGAAATAGCTTCAATGATCACGCCTGTTCCGGGCGGTGTCGGCCCTATGACGATAACGATGCTTATGCAGAATACTATTACTGCGGCAAAAAGGGCGATAGAGCGATAAAATTCGGTAAATAAAGCAAAAAACAAAATAATTTTAATAAAAATCATAAAATGTATTGACAAATTTAAAATTATCCTATATAATGTATAGGTAAAAAATATGAGATTATATCTCTTTGCAAAGCGAAGGGAGGGAAATAGAGATGGCAGAGATTAGAGTAAAAGAGAACGAGACTCTTGACAGCGCGCTTCGTCGTTTTAAGAGACAGTGCGTTAAGTCGGGTGTTCTTTCCGAGCTCCGTAAGAGAGAGCATTATGAGAAGCCCAGCGTAAAGCGCAAGAAGAAGTCTGAGGCTGCAAGAAAGCGCAAGTATAAGTAATTTATCATATATAAGAGCAGGACGAAGGGGTAGCCTCTTTTGTCCTGCTCTTATATTTGTTCTGAGCAATCCTCTATTTGTTAATAAACTTATGATATAACTACTATACAACTCGAAGGGAGAACTAAATATGAAAAAGGTTGCTATTTTATGTATGTTGCTTGCATTTTTGCTTGCACCCGTCGGATGTAACAGACGAAACGCCGTTTCGGACGAAAATAAGACTTACGAGGTATCAACTTCGATAAATTCGCTGGAAATAAAGGTCAATGCCGCGGACTTTACAATTAAGCACGGAGAAGAATTTTCTGTAGAAAGTAATCTTACATACTTGTCCGTTAATGAGGAATACGGAACTCTTATGATCGAAGACCTGGCGCCGAGTAACAGCAATTATGCAAATGCACAGCTTACCGTTTACATCCCCGAGAATACTGTATTTGATTACGTTAATATCTTTACGGGTGCTGCAAAGCTTACGGTAGAAAGTCTATCCACCGACTCCATGACTCTGAAGCTCGGTGCGGGTGACGTTCGCTTCGGCGATCTGACCGTTACCTCGGATGCAGATATTGAGGGTGGCGCAGGCGAGATCACGATAAACGGCGGTACTATCAATAATCTCGACTTAGAGGTTGGCTTTGGAGAGCTTAACCTGACTGCACAATTACTCGGCGACAATGATTTTGAGCTCGGCTTAGGCGAATCTAATATTACGTTGATAGGCAGTAAGGATGATTACACGGTGGAGATCGATAAGGCTGTCGGAAGCATCACTGTTGACGGTAAAAGCGTTACCGACTTCGCAATTGGAGGAAGCGGTGAAAATCATATAGATATAGAAGGCGGAGTAGGCTCAATCAATTTGAAATTCGGAAATTGATCTGAGTAAATGAAATTCGGAAATTGATCTGAGTAAAAAATGAAACGCATCTCCGCGTATGTCGTTTGTATATATGACTACAGATTAATGGGGGCGTGTTATGCGAAAAACATTCAGAATTATCTTTATTGCGTTTACTTTGATCGTTGTATTGGCACTTTTGATGGCAATGGCGATGGGAGATGTGATGAAAATTCTTGCGAGTATGTAATGATTTCCTATTCAATAGCTTATGATTTTACTATGCCGGACGAAAACGTAACTATAACATACGAAATCACGGATGGATTCTTGCCGGGTTAAAACTATCTTGAGGTATGTGTATGAAGAAACTATTAGCTTTAGCATTAGCCGTTGTTGCGCTTTTGTGTTGCCTTGTCGGATGCAGCGGGGGCGACAAATACAACCGTGAGAGATTCTACGGTGTGATACGCTTTTCGGAAGAAATCAATCGGTTGGTTGTGTATATTCCGAGCATCGGTGACGTTGTAATCCCCGAAAGCGAGGGTGTATGCTCCTGCTTTGACGGACACGGAGAAAATGAAGATAAGTCTTACAGCTTAAAGGCAGGCGATCTTGTGGCGATCAATTTCAGATACGAGAAAAGCTGGGATGAAAACAGTGTAAAAATAATGGAAAGCTATCCCGCGAGATTTGATAGAAAGGCTTACCTTATCGAAGCTTTACAGGAAAATATCTCCTTCTCCAAGATCGACAGCGGATATGTGTTTTCTTTTCCCTCGACTGCCGAAATTGAAAGCGCGGAAATTGGAGATACCTTGTACTTTGTTCAGCAAGGCGGTGAGAATGGTCGTGCCTACAAAAAGCTGTATGCAAGCGGAGAAATCACCGCAAAGGCAGACGGTATAATTACCGTAATTTTGTCAATCCCCGAAGGTGAAGCCGAGTTCTTAAATTATTTT
>SVRZ01000010.1 GCA_015064555.1 Oscillospiraceae bacterium | reverse complement strand
GGTATTGCTAAAAACGTCAGTATAAGGGTTAAAAGAAGTGAGATCGTTTTCGTAGGCAGCTTTCTGCTGCGCGAAAATCTTCTAAGGGTTGCAAACATTTTTTTCATCGAAGTTCCTCCTGTTTTTTGTATTTTGCCCGACAATTATTTTCTTGCATACCTACCGGGCCAGGTAAAATACGCAAAAGAGCACAGAACCACCGTGTCCGACGGTGTTTCTAAGCCGCGCGGATAGATCTCCTATGCTCTAAATTTATTATACATTAAATGGAATTTTTTCGCAATAGTTTTTTGTCGACGGCGGTGTAAAAATTTCAGAAGAATTTTTGTGCAGATTACCGAAATGCTGAAAAGGCTGGCCCAAGTGTGAAAAGAAGAATAAGGGGCTGTGTCATTTAGGCGTAAGCGAATAAAGCACCGAGGTATTGCCTTGAACAACACCTCGGTGCTTTATTCGGTTATGCCTGAATGACTCAGGCGCTTTTATGCGAGAATATATGTGAGATCCAAAAAGAAAGCAAAAATTCTTTTTTACCTCTTCACTTTTCACTCTTAGTTATTACTTATTATTTCCCATTCCCTTACGGGTAAGCGAGATTCTGTGCTTTTCAACGTTAACGTCCTTGATCCTTACGTCAATAACGTCACCGGTCTTGAAGAGCTCGGAGGGATGCTTGATGTACTTATCGGACATCTCCGAAATATGGAGCAGACCGTCATGGTGAACACCGATATCAACGAAGCAACCGAAGTCAACAACGTTACGTACAGTTCCCTTGAGCTGCATCTCAGGTTTAAGGTCGGTTATATCGAGAACGTCGGTGGAAAGAACAGGTGCGGGTGCATCGTCACGGATATCTCTGCCGGGCTTTTCAAGCTCGCTGATGATATCCTCAAGGGTAGGCTCACCACAGCCAAGCTCTCTTGCAAGCTTAGCGATACCGTACTGAGTTGCCTTGAATCTGAGAAGTTCAAGCTTATTGTTTCTTACGTCCTCGGGAGTGAAGCCGAAGCGCTTAAGAAGATCGTCCGCAATGGCGTATGACTCGGGGTGAACGCCTGTGGAATCAAATACGTCTGCCGCGCCGGGGATACGAAGGAAGCCTGCACACTGGGTGAATGCCTTCTCTCCGATCTTCGGTACCTTGAGGATCTGGCGGCGGTTCTTGAACTCACCGTTTGCCTCCCTGTACGCAACTATGTTCTTAGCCGCGGTCATATTGATACCCGAAACGTAGGAAAGGAGCGAGTAGGATGCAGTATTGATATCAACTCCTACCGCGTTAACGCAATCCTCAACGACGCCGCCGAGAGCCTCGGTGAGTCTTGCCTGCTTCATATCATGCTGATACTGACCTACACCTATCGCCTTGGGCTCGATCTTAACGAGCTCGGCAAGAGGATCCTG
The DNA here is from genome assembly GCA_015064555.1 of Oscillospiraceae bacterium. Classification (GTDB taxonomy): domain Bacteria; phylum Bacillota; class Clostridia; order Oscillospirales; family CAG-272; genus UBA1740. The sequence continues at coordinate 73,025 of SVRZ01000010.1, read as the reverse complement.
CAAACGTCTTGCAATAGAGATAGCGCTTCTCTGCATAACGTCATAGTCGGGGAACTCCTCGGTTGCGACCTTAGATGCCGAGTATACGCTGGCGCCTGCCTCGGAAACGATGGTGTACTTAACGCCCTTGGGACAAGCGGGATCACGGAGCGTATCTGCGATGAAGCGCTCCGACTCACGGGATGCGGTTCCGTTTCCTATAGCAACAACGTCAACGCCGTATCTCGATACAAGGCGAAGGACGGTAGCGCGAGAACGGTCTATATCCTCTCTGGGCTTTACAGGATAAATAACTGCGGTATCAAGAACCTTACCGGTCTTATCAACAACGGCAAGCTTGCATCCGTGAGCATAGCCGGGATCGTATCCGAGAACCGTCTTACCCTTGATGGGAGAAACGAGAAGAAGATTACGAAGATTCTCTGCGAAGACCTTGAGCGCACCCTCGGATGCATCGTCAAAGAGCGAGGTCCTGATCTCTCTTTCTATAGCGGGGAACAGAAGACGGTCATATGCATCCTCAAGAGTATTCATAATGTAAGGAAGCGCGGGGGACTTACTGTTGGTAACGACCTTGGAAACCAGCTGAGCGATTCCGTCCTCCTTAGCAAGAGTAACGGAAACCTTGAGGAAGTCCTCGTTCTCACCTCTGTTTATAGCAAGAACTCTGTGTCCCTTGAGCTTCTTGATCGGCTCGGAGAACTCATAATAATTCTCATATACCGAGGGCTCGTCCTTTGCCGCCTTGGTGGTTATAGCACCGTAATTCATAGTGAATTCACGGAGAAGCTTTCTTATCTCGGCATTATTGGAAACGTCCTCAGCGATGATATCGGATGCACCCTGAAGCGCCGCTGCAGCATCGGGAACCTCCTTGCCCTCCTCCTCGGAGATGAACTCCTCTGCATATACGTCAATAGCGGGCTCGTACACGTCGCGCTGCTCCATAATGTAGTTAGCAAGCGGCTCAAGCCCCTTTCCTCTTGCGATAGATGCTCTGGTGGTACGCTTCGGCTTATAGGGACGGTATATATCCTCAAGCTCGACGAGCGTGGTGGATGCCTGAAGCGCGAGAGTTATCTCGGGCGTAAGCTTCTCCTGCGCCTCGATAAGACCGGATATCTCCTGACGTCTTTCATCAAGCTTGCGAAGGTAATTAAGTCTGTCGAAAAGGTCACGAAGAACGGTATCGTCAAGACTGCCCGTAACCTCCTTACGGTAACGTGAAATGAAGGGGATGGTATTTCCCTCGTCGATAAGGGCAACGGTCTTTTCTACCTGCTCCTCGGTGATGTTAAATTCTTTTGCCAGTATTTTGTTGATTTCCATAAAATTCTCCAATACGATTCTGAACTGCATTAACGGATGTGAGGTATACCCAAAAAATCCGCCGTTGTCTATTGTAACACAAATTTTCTTTTTTGTAAATAGCTTTCGGGCAAAAAAGAGCTTATCGGACAAATTATTTACAAAATGTTTTTCTTGCCTCCGCCGAGAAGTAATTTCTCCTCCTCGGGGCTGAGATATCGCCACTCGCCCTCAGCCAGATCTGCGTCAAGAGGTATGTCCGCAAAGCTTATTCTCTTCAGATAAATAACGGCATTGTCAAACGAGGCTATCATCCTTTTTATCTGGTGATATTTGCCCTCGGTAAGCGTTATGATACCGCTTTTGCGATCGGGATCGAGAGAAAGTCCCGCCTCCTTGCATTCATATCCGTCCGCCAATGTAACTCCGCTTTTAAAAAGCTCCTCCGCTCCGATGGGCAGAGGCTCTGAGGCTCTGAAGAAATACTTCTTTTCAACGTGATGCTTCGGCGAAAGGAGATCATGAGCCAAGGGACCGTTATTCGTAAGTATCATCATACCTACGGTATCTCTGTCCAGCCTGCCGACCGGGAAGAGCTCTCTTTTCCTCAGCTCGTCCGAGAGCAGCTCGGTCACCACGGGAAGACGCGAGTCCTCTGTTGCACTGACGTAGCCGGCAGGCTTATTGAGCATGACGTAAACATATTTGTTATAGGTAAGCTCTCTGCCAAGATAAGTAACCGTCTGTCGGTTTTCGTCTATGTGAGCCGAAAGGTCCCTGACTGCGATACCGTCAACAAGAACGCCGCCGCGCTTTGCCGCTTTTGCCGCCTCCTTGCGCGATGCAACTCCCACCTCGGAGATAAATTTATCTATCCGCATATTATAGCTCCTCCATAGCCGTTCTTACAGCATCATCGGGGGCGAGCTTTTCCTCAAATACTCTGTCGGTCTTTTCTATTTTTTTGAATGCCTCGTAATATCTGTAGCCGAATTCGTGAAGCGATGAGGCATTGAAATGCAGATTATCGGCATTTGCTGAGAGCCCCGATGCATCAACATAGGCATACAGCGGATCTTCTTCACATATTCTGCGAAGTGCGGCATTTACATAATGATAATTCACAAACTGAGGTGACTCGGTGCGATCTTTAAGAAAATCACCCAGGCCTCCGAGGATAAACGGAACGTCACCGAGATCGAGGTCTCTCCTGAGAGCCTCAAAGATGGCGAGAGCGCGCTCGTAATAAAGAGGATGCTTTGACTCGCCGCAATCAGCCTCACCCTGATGCCAGAGAACGGCTACGACGGTTGAGGTACGCAGAGCAAGGCGAGTCTGATAGACGGTATTATCATATAATAGTCCGCCCTCTCGCCACTGGCTGAGGCTTGTGCCTCCGTCTGAGCAGGGGATGATCCCAACATCTACTCCCGGATGCTCATCCGCATATCTTCTAGCAAAGGTTTCGGCGAGGCATACGCCTGCGGTGGTACGGTCCGGGCAGATAGGACGAAAGGCATTCTGCCATCTGCCGTTCCTCAGCATTTTTATATTTCTGAAGCTCAGCGCGGGTGCCTCGGAGGGTATACCTCTGCCCGACATATTTGACTGACCTATAATAAGTATCGAATGTGTCATTTTATTTCTCCTTTTTCTTAAAGAATCGATCTGTATCTATCTCGGATAAGAGCGCAGTTCCTATTATGAGGATCGCTCCTATGATGCCCGTGAATCCGAGCGGCTCGCGGAAGATAAGCGTTGCCGCAAGGATGGAAACGACAGGATCTATATAGCTGTATATCGCCACGGTGGACGAAGGAAGCACGGTAGCCGCGCCGAAATACAGCGCGTAAGCAATTCCCGTATGTACTATTCCTATCACAAGGAGATCTATTATCGCTCCCGCGGTGAGGACTGTTCCCTCTACCCTCTCGAATATCAGAACGTACGGCATAAGGACGAGCGCGGAAACGAGAAACTGAACCGCCGTCTTATCAAATGCATTCATATCGCATAAGAGCTTATTGAATATAACCACGGTTGCATACAGGAAGGCTGCCGCTATACCGAGGAGGACTCCGACGCCTCGCACTCCCTCAGCACCGCCTATGACTCCGCTGACGAGTATCATACCGGCAAGCGTTGCAATCATACCGACAGCACGCTTCAGGGTGATCTTCTCCGAGAATATAAAGACAGAAGCTATCACAAGAATGGTAGGGGCAAGATAATAGCTGAGAGTGGCACTCGCAACGGTTGTCTGCTTGCATGCCTCAAAGAATAATATCCAATTTGCCCCGAGGCAGATACCCGACAGTATAAGCTTAGCAAGATTTTTGCGGATGGCGGATATATCCGGTCTTCTGCCGATGATAAGCATCACTGCGGCAAGGAAAAGAACTCCTATTACCGAGCGCGAAAGTGCGATAACTCCCGAGGGGAGCGGTATCTGCTTTGAAAATATTCCGACCGTTCCGAATACGGTCATTGATACGATAAGTGCGATTATCTGACTTTTATTTTTCATTTTTCTCTCCGTTTTTATGGATGTGGTTATTATATCATCTTTTTTTCCCTTTTTCAAGACCTTCTGAACTCCGACATGCTCATTCCGTACTTTTTTCTGAACAGGAGCGTTGCATGGCTGACGGTATTGAAGCCCGATGCGAAAATTATATCAAGTATTCTGTGATTTGAATTTATGAGCATATTCGCTATATAGTTCAGGCGCAGGTCGTTTATGAATTCGCTCGGTGACATACCTATGTATTTACGCATAGATCTTGTAAGATGCTCACGGCTCTTACCCGAAAGCGCTACCATATGCGATATCCCATATGGAAAATTGCCCTCGTGCTTCATACTTTCGCATACCTCCGATAGCCATGGCGGAATGACGTTGCTTTGCTCAAATGACATGAAGAAATCCGAAAAAATATTGATCAACAGTACCCGAAGCGCAGTCTTTATCTTCGAAGGATCATCGGGAGATATGGCTCTTATGCTTTCCATACGTGATACGAGGGAGGTATAGCCCTCATCCGTGATATGTACACTTGGCGAAAGCCTTGCAGAAAATAGTCCGTCGGCATCGTATCCCTCTCCGAGATATGTGAGCAATTCATCAAGCGTTTCCTTAGTGAAGGTTATATTAAGAAATGAAAATGGCTCGTCCGAGCTATGACGGTAATTATGCTTATCCTCGGCACGCACAAATACTACGTCACGCGCCGTGAGTTCTGTTTCGGTGCCGTTTATCAGGTGAACGGCATTCCCCTGAAGCATAATAAACACCTCAAAATAATCGTGAGTGTGGTATCTGAAGTATTCTGTTTTACTGTTTACGTAGCGATAGGAGCAGCCCGTCCTCATATCGACGAAGCGCTCTGCGCGAAGAAGCTTGCAATCCTCTTTCATTTATTCCTCCTATATCACAATACAGGTATTTTATTTAATATCTGCCATATGAGTATTATAATATATATTTTAGGGAATTGCAATACATATTTAAAGTTTTTTAAATCTCAATATAGTTAGAAATTGAAAATAAAATTATTTAAAATAGAATTGTAAGATATCTGTAAAGGAGAACTACTATGTTAAATGCTATGCACAAGCTTGAGATGACTCTTAAGGAGCTTAACTCCGACCGTACGGTACGGATCGCGAGAATAGAAACGCAGCTCGCCGAGAGCGGATACAAGCAGTCCAATGAGCCTCCGAAGTATGGCTATATGCCGAATGATATCTGCCTCGGTGCAGATAAGCATTATTGGTATAAGGGAAGCTTCAGAACGCCGCCCGCTGAGGAAAACACGGATTATTACCTTTCTGTCGAAACCGATGCGCGGGGCTGGGATGCGCTCAATCCTCAGTTTATTCTCTATCTGAACGGAGAGATGACGCAAGGGTTTGATACAAATCACCGAGATGCCCTTCTCCGCCCTGATACCGAATATGAAATGTATAACTATGCATATTCGTCCGATTGCACCGCGTTCCGCACCGAGCACAGCATAGTAAAGCTGTATCGCAGAATAGAAAAGCTTTATTACGACCTTATTGTTCCGCTTGATGCCTGCAGACGCGTATACCGCGAGAGCAGCACCGAATATTCGGTTACTATGCGTATTCTCGAGGAGGCGGTCAATCTTATCGACCTTCGCGAGCGTTATTCCAAGACCTATTTTGATAGCATAGAGCGCGCAATCGAATATATGGAGAGCGAGTATTACGGAAAGCTCTGCTCCCCCGACGGAAAGCCGCGCGTCAACTGCATCGGGCATACTCATATAGACGTTGAATGGAAATGGGACAGATTCGTTACCAAAGAGAAGATACAGAGAAGCTTTGCCACTGCAAAGGCACTTATGGACGAATATCCTGAATATCTCTTTATGCTTTCTCAGCCCGAGCTATACCGATATCTCAAGGAGGAGGCGCCCGAAAAATTCGAGGAGCTCCGCGAGCTTGTGCGCCTTGGCAGATGGGAGCCCGAGGGGGCAATGTTCGTCGAATCCGATTGCAACCTTGTCAGCGGTGAGAGTTTTGTACGACAGATACTGAAGGGCACCGAGTTCTTCAGGCGCGAATTTGGAAAGGAGTGCAAAATACTCTTTCTTCCCGACGTTTTCGGATATAGCGCAGCCCTGCCGCAGATACTCAAAAAATCAGGTGTAGATTATTTTATCACCTCAAAGATAAGCTGGAATGATACGAATACCCTCCCCTACGATACCTTTATCTGGGAGGGCATCGATGGCACCGAGATATTCACTACCTTTATAACAGGGCAGAGCTATGATAAAGGTAAGGGATGCGCGCGTGGCACCACCTACGTCGGAAACAACGATTCTGACTTCATATACGGCACTTGGGAAAGACAGGCGCAGAAGGCATACGTTTCCGGTGCTCTCAATACCTACGGCTACGGCGACGGAGGCGGCGGTCCATCAAAGGATATGCTGGAAAAGCTGAGAAGGCTTATGCGCGGTCTTCCCGGATTTCCCGTGGCAACCACCGAGCTTTTGCTCCCCTTTATGGAGAGGCAGGAGAGGGATTTCCTGGAAAATGCAAAAAAGCTCCGCAGAACACCGAAATGGGTCGGAGAGCTTTACCTCGAATTCCACCGCGGAACATATACCACTATGGCTGACAACAAGAGAGATAACAGGCGCTCGGAGCTTGCACTTGTCAAGTGCGAAGCCCTCGGATATACCGATCTTTTATTCGGCGGCTCTTATCCCGAAAAGGAGCTGAACGATGCCTGGCTGACCGTTCTTCACGATCAGTTTCACGATATTCTTCCCGGCTCATCCATTGAGGGCGTATATAAGCTCAGCGCCGAGGATTATAAGAGAGTGCTTTCACTCACCGAGAAATTGACTGACGAAAAGCTTCGCGCGATAGCTGCAAGGCTTGACACGGATGGCGGGGTTCTCGTTTATAACCCCCTCGGCTTTGCGCGCAGAGGCAGAATTACCGTTGGCGGCAAGTCCTACGTTACAGGCGAAAAGATACCCGCGCTTGGATATAAGGTGATAAAGCCCGTTCCCGGCGAATCGGGCATCAGTGCAAAGAGAGGCGTGCTCGAAAACGATATATATGATATACGACTTGACCGTGCGGGCAGAATCACCTCCGTTTATGACAAAAGGTTCTGCCGCGAGGTGCTCTCAGGCGCGGCAAGCGAGATCCGCTTCTATGAGGATTATCCGCATGAATACGATGCCTGGGAGATAGACAAGGACTATGGCACAAAAATGTATATTCTCGACACGGATGCCGCCGAATCAATAATTTACGACGGCGATCGCACGGGTATAAGGTACGAACAGAAGTATATGAGCTCCACCGTTTACCATACCGTCTGGCTGACTGAGGGCAGCCCCCGTATAGACATCGAGGTTGAAGTAGATTGGCACGAAAAGCATCAGCTTATGAAGCTTGCATTCCCTCTTGCCGTCCGCTCGCAGAGCGCAACCTTTGAGATACAGTACGGCCACACACAGAGGCCTACTCACAGGAATACCTCCTGGGATGAGGCTAAATTCGAGGTCTGCGCCCATAAATGGATGGATATCTCGGAGACCGGATACGGTGTTGCTATTCTCAACGATTCAAAGTACGGTCACTCGGTTGAGGGACAGACGGTCACCGTCACCTGCCTGAGAGCACCCACAGAGCCCAATGCTAACGCAGACATGGGTAAACACAAATTTACCGTTTCGCTTCTGCCTCACGAAGGTGATATCAAAAATGGCAAAGTTATCGAGGCGGCATACGACCTCAATCAGCCGCTTATTGCTATGCAGATACCTGCAGCTCACGGCGATCTTAGTGAAAGCTTCTCCCTCGCGGAAAGCTCCTCGCCCTCGGTCATCATCGAATGTGCGAAGAAGGCTGAGGACTCCGACGATCTTATCCTAAGACTTTACGAGGCTCACAATTCCAAGACCGAGACTACGATATCCGTTCACCCCGATTTCAAGATATGCCACCTCTGCGATCTTCTCGAAAGGCCTGTGCGAGTGCTCCCCGTCCGCGACGGCAAGGTAACACTTTCCATGCGTAACTTCGAGATAGAAACACTCAGATTTTCAAAGGGATAAGCATTTCAAGTATTGACGTTCTTATACAGGCTGAGCCTGTCCTCCTCGGGGCGAAAGATACCCAGGAATATTTCCTTCGGATCCTTATATCCCTCACTCTTCAGTCTTTGAAGGAGCCAGCTCTCGTCAAGATTCATACGCGAAAGATTTTCGCCCATTATGCGCCCGTCCATAATGACCTCGACTCCTATATGGGACGCCTTTGGCATAATTTTGAGGTCATTTGGTGTCGCGGGGCGGTTTGCCGCCTTAGGCAAAATGGAAAGCTTGCCGTTGTTCTCGAATACCGCGGTCTGTATCTCATCCAGATCAAAATAGCCACTCTCGCGGCAAAGCAGAAGAAATTCGGACAGATCAAGCTTTGCCTTGTGAAGATTCTTGCGGTAGAGCTTGCCATCGCTCATCAGAATCGTAGGTGTACCGTTTATGAATTTGCGTGCCTTCGGACATCTGTTGGCAATAGAATTGAGTCCCATCGATGCAAGACCGTATATAGCCAATGCTATAAGCGGTTGCTCCGGTGACTCAAGCTCGGTGGCGAGCTCGGCTCCTATAGATCCTATCGTTATTCCGCAAACATAGTCGAAGAAGTCAAGCTGCGCGACCTGCTTATGCCCCATCAGCTTTGTTATCACGAACAGTGCCGCGACAGACAGAAGCGACGCCAAAATTACCTTTATAATTTCCATTTTTTCCTCTCCGTTTTCTTTTTAGTGTACTGCGGCTTTACCGCATTTATACGCATACTTCGGCTTCGGGTGCTAATACTAACCTTATCAAACGCCGGAGGAAACAGATGAGATCAATTTGGGAAAAGGATGCGCCGCCGATCGCCTTCCCTCACCTTGAGGGCGAAAAAAAGACCGACGTGCTTATCGTCGGCGGCGGTATTGCGGGTATTCTGTGCGCATACAGGCTAAGACAGGCAGGAGTGGATTGCATTCTTGCGGAGGCGGACAGGATACTCGGCGGAATTACTAAAAATACTACGGCAAAGATAACCCTCGCACACGGAGCGATATATGATAAAATGATAAAGCGCTTTGGAGAGAGGGATGCCCGTCTTTATGCCGAGGCACAGCTTGAAGCCTGCCGCGAATATGCCCTGCTCTGCCACAAAACAGACTGTGACTACGAGCTGTGCGATTCCTACGTCTACTCTCTCGGGAGTCGAAAAAGAATCGAGCGCGAGGTCAGGGCGCTTTCGCGCCTTGGGATCAAAGCCGAGCTCTCGGATGCCGGAGAGCTTCCGTTCAGGAATACCCTTGCGGTGCGCGTTCGCGATCAGGCTCAGTTTAACCCCTTGAAATTTCTATACCCGATAGCAAAGGATCTTCCCATATACGAGGGAACAAGGGTTATAAAGCTTAAGCCCGGGAAGGCTGTAACAAGCGGAGGGAAAATAAGATACAAAAAGCTTATAATCGCCACTCATTTTCCGATGCTGAACAAGCACGGGCTATACCCTCTCAAGCTCTATCAGCACCGCTCCTACGTTATTGCACTGAAAAATGCGCCCGAAATACGCGGAATGTACGTTGATGAATCGGATACCGGGCTATCATTCCGAAGCTATAAGGATATGCTTCTTCTCGGTGGCGGCGGTCACCGCACAGGAAAGACGGGCGGCTGCTGGCAGGAGCTTGAGGAATTTGCGAAAAAGCACTACAAGGGATGCGAGATAACCGAAAGATGGGCAACTCAGGATTGCATCACGCTTGACGACATACCATATATCGGGCTCTATTCGGAATCTACGCCAAACGTATTCGTTGCCACGGGATTTAATAAATGGGGTATGACGAATGCTATGGCTGCCGCAGATATCCTATGCGACCTTGTTCGGGGTAAGGAAAATCCTTATGCCCGCGTGTTCTCTCCCTTGCGCAGGATGCTCCGTCCGCGCCTTGCGGTGAATCTATTCGAATCGGCGGTGGGACTTCTGACTCCGACAGCACCGAGATGTCCGCATCTCGGATGTGCACTGAAATATAACAGAGCCGAGCATACCTGGGACTGCCCCTGCCACGGCTCGCGTTTCAACGAGCAAGGCGAGCTTATAGATAACCCCGCGACGGGAGCTGCTCGGATAAAAAGAAAATATCCGCCTGAGCAAAAAGCGAGATAAAATAAGCTCGATTTAGGTGCTTTCTCTATAAAAATTAATATTACTAACAATACTCCAACAGGGTATCTCGTTTTTGAAATTGAGATACCCTGTTTTTAGTTTTCGGCAATATGTACAAAAATATGGGGGATATTTTTACACCGCCGGCGGCAAAAAAACTATTGCGAAAAAATTCCATTTAATGTATAATAAATTTAGAGCATAGGAGATCTATCCGCGCGTTTTCTTACGCAAGCGAGGCCTTATTCGGATAAGGTTCGCTTGCCTTGAATCACCGTCGGACACGGTGGTTCTGTGCTCTTTTGCGTATTTTTACCTTGCCCGGTGGATATGAGTCCCGCTATGAAAAGAATTTGCAGGGAGATATAATAATCCGTTCAGATACAGAGGCTATTACTACGATAAAGATCTTGAGCTTTATTATCTCAATTCAAGGTATTATGATCCATATACAGGTAGGTTTATATCTCCGGATGCACCTTCATATCTCGGCGCAAACGGTGATCTGAACAGCTATAATCTATATGCCTATTGCAGTAATAATCCGGTTATGTATGTCGATTCAACCGGAACACTGCGGTATCCCGGAGAAATTCACAATCAAGTAATATATCATATCGTAGAAGACAAATCATACAGCAAGGAGCAAACCATAGACTACAAAAATGGTGGAAAGGGTCGTGCTGATATTATTAGTTCCGACGGTCATATTTGGGATGTTAAAAGAGACAAGCCAGAACATATAGCAATCGGGCAAGCGCAGGTGATAAAATACACCCAAGGCACATGGCGACACTACCCTGAGCGGAAACTTCAAATTGGTGACAATAGAATTTCCTCAGGAGAATTTAATTACCAAAGCGGTCTAACAACGTACAAGGTTACATATAGAAATGCCGGAAACGGAGTTATAGCATACGATTATGAAATAATAGACTTCGACGAAGAAAGCGCTGCAGAGTATGCGATGGCTACCCTTGTAGTCACAGCTATAGTTGCGGCTGGTATCTTTTTGTATGGACTGAGGGGAAGCTTGGGTATGGCGGGTGCTTTTGCTGCTGCTGCTGCTATGTAATTGGGTAATTTTATAAATTAATTTTATTCTATGAGAATAAATCTTTGCAAATGAAGTTCTTAAAAGCTCGAAATAGCTATGCTTGTGAGAAGCTTTGTATACTGTTGTATATCTTTGCATTAATAATTACATTGGCTTTTTTCGCCGGAAAGGATAATAGAAATTTTATGAAAAGATTGTCTTCCTACTTTAACGAAATATGTGAGCGAAAGTATAAACCGCTTGGTTTTAAAAAAACAAAAAAAGAGTACGGTCAAAGGGGATGGATGAGACTAAAAAACGACATCATACAAGTATTTTACTTGGATTGTCTACCGGGGCGAACAGAATGCAGGATTGAATTTGGATTGATTCCGTTATCTGTCGGACGGCCAAGAACGAATAGCTTGCTGATGGGAAATTACGAATTATCGATGTTTTTTATCCAAAATAACAGGCGTGACTGGTTATATGACAATAGCTCTCCGGAAAATCTGATCAATTGTGCCGAAGTAATATCGAATGCGATCGATAAATATCTGCTACCTCTGTTTGAAGTAGCTGTAGATTGCGAATCGGCTTTATCCGAGTTGATTAAACTTGAAGAATTATTTGAATGCAATCGCCAACAACATTTGAAATTAATGGGCTATCAAGATATGGCTACCGAGTCATGGCGCGAACGCATGCTATGGAACTACAACCTATACTATATGGCACTTAAATCGCGTAATTTTACATTTGCGGAAGAATATTTAAGCTATCAATTAAATTACTGGGAAAAAAAGGGGATTCTGGATGAGGTGACTAGATACTCAGAGCCACTTGAGCACCTTCGTTCCGGCGATTTTGCTTATTTTGACGATATGGTAAGCTCTAAGGAAGCGAAAATGTGGGAATTAATCAGAGACGAGTATCCCGTATTATTAAACAACGATGAGGGACTGTCCGGAGTGAAAAAACAGTAATTTACCATAGGCGTTCAAGTCATACGGCTACAGCTCGGGAGCATGGGGTGATCAGCTTACTACCTACAGAGGAAGAACCAGCCAACACCAACCTGAATCAAATACGCCTAAAGCAATGAAAATCCGCGCTGTTTTTCGAAAATTCGCTCGCAAAGTCCACACTTAGCTTCGCTCTTTTTCAAAAAACATCATCAGATTTTCATAAGCTTTAGGTGCGGAGCGTTTTAAGAGAACGGATTTTTTGCGAGAAAAGTCAAAAAGGTGAAGTGATATGCGGATATCGCAAGGCTTTTTGACGCATTATCTCGGAAAATACGTCTCTTAAAACGTGTTCGATTCAGGTTGGTGTTGGCTACCTACGATGCGCTCGGCAACCCACTGTACTACCATAATGGCGTCGGATTTGGTAAGAACTTCACCTGGACGGGCAGACAGCTCACAGGTATGACTCAGAGCGGCACTACTCAGAGCTTTACGTATAAGGAATACAACTGCTCCGGTTAGTTCTATAATCTGTGGTGCATATGTCAAAATAAACACAATAAGTACACCTAGAAGCCTCCCTAGCAAATTGAATAAACCGCATAACGGAATATGGAACGTCAACGATTTAAGAAAGGTTTTTAAAATGAGGGTGAAAATATCAGAAGTGATGAGTTATGAAGAATTCCTTGAAAGATATTTAGTTAATTGCGAAGAATTTATATTTTATTATAAAGACAAAGAAATTAATCTTTGTTATGGACCGCAAGGAACTTTTTCTTATAACGTCGTAAAAGATAATGTTTTGATATACGAAGAAAATTTCAGCACTCGGGATGAATTGTTGAATAAAATGCATATTGATAACATTAGATTTCCGGAATTGTGGCATTACTTGGAATGATATTTATACTATTGCAATATAGACGATGTCTTAGCCGGTTTGGGCGCTGGTCGTGAATTTTCATTTAGGTTTAAGCCCAGTTGATTGGAGATGTGAATAATTAAAAAGCTTGATCTTAACAAAATAAGAGCATCCGCCTCGCCTACCGTATCACGGCAGAAGAAAGCGGATGCTTTTATTTTTACGAAAGCTCAAGAGTTTCTCCGGGCTTTATGCTATAAGGCCTGGTATCGATATCCATCCATATCTCCTTCAAGGTGGGGTTATAGATTCGGTTGCCGTCTGCGCTTGTTATAAGCGATCTGTATGCCTCGACGTAATCATATATCTCTATATTCGTTGCGTACCAGGTATCCTCCTTGCCGGATATGAGCGCGCAGAATTCGTCAAGCAACTCCCAGTTATCATTTCTGTCGAACTCGAAGCTATGTCCCCAGAGGTAGAACAGGCGCGGGAATCTTGCTGCACTGTAAAGCGCCTCCTCCTTTATCGAAACGAAGGATTCCGCCCAATCCATAAGATTCGGATTCACATGATGTGCGGTGGGCATCCAGGCATACCAGTCGGTGGGAAGATGGAAGGTATTGTTGTCACCGCCGAGGGTTCTCGAATATGCTATTCCGAGTCCGCGGAGATATGTTCTTGTATCATTATAATTATTGTTGCCATGCATACGTGTGATACCCGAATCCGGATATGCCATGCCGCGGATTATACCGCCAAATTCCTTCTCCATCGTCATACGGCAATTGAGAACATCTGCAATAAACACCGAAGGCTCTGCTACTCCCGGTGCTATATGCCGCTCGCCGTGAACGGCTACCTCGTGCCCCGTGCCGAGGATTCGCTCCTTTATAACGTCGGGCTTTAGCTTATTGGGCTTGTTCTCCGAAAAACCGTTGGTATTGATATTGAAGGTGCATTTCATACCGTACCTGTTGATCACGTCAACGAGTCTGAGGTCTGCCTGTATACCGTCGTCATAGCTGAGAGTGACAGCCTTTAATTTCCCTCCCGGGAAACGCAAAAATTTGTAACGCATAATATTCTCCTTTGTTGTTTATATCAAAGCAGGGACAGTCCTGCCTCAAGAACAATGAATACATCATATGGCGCAAATGCATAGAATACCGATATTACTATCGCTATTGCCTCAAGCAAAACGAGATGCGCGGGATAGAATACGTAAAAGAAATACTTCAGGCGCTTGTTTCCTCCCTTGCCGTTATAAAACAGGAGCAAAAGCACCGAAATCAGCGAGAAGAATTGCATCGGTACCGAAATGCCGAAGATGTCCACCACAAAAGCGATATTCTTTATCGCAAAGACGAGAAGCCCGATAAGAAGCAACAAGAGCCTGACCGAATATGTATCAAGACGGCGAAGCGACTCGGGCGCGGACTCGTCCTTGAAGGTGAAAATATTTATGAGCACAGGTATCATCGCGCCGATAAAGCCATAATCAAAAGGCATCGCCTCGCATAAGCACCAGGCACCGAATACAGCAGCGCCGAGCGCAAATGCGGATATGACGAATTTATATATCTTAGCTTCGGTGAACATCCATTTTTTCAGGATATCAAGAAGCCCGTTTACAGCGATAGAGATCGAAAACGTAAGGAATATGCTTGCATATATCTCGCCTGCCACAACGTAAAAGACTCCGAGATACGCAAGACCGAATATGAAAAGCAGAATGAAGCGGCGCATATTATTGCGCGAATACTTCGAACCCTCGGCTATAAAGAAGGCGAAAAGCGGAAATGCCAATCTGCCTATCACGCGGTATATCATCTGCCCCGGGAACAGAACAATCCCCATATGGTCGATAAACATCAGCACGCATGCTATTATTTTTATCGTCGAGCCCGACATAAAGCCTATCGGCGATGCCTTGCTTTGAGTAGCGGACATATTCCCTCTCCTTCTCTTTCTTTATGTAGACAGTATAGCAGATGTCCGATAAAAATTCAAGGGTATGGAGAAAATTTGATAGTTCTTTATAGTAACAACAGGCGCTGAGTTATTTAGGCATAACCGAGTAAAAAGACCGAGGTGTTGTTCAAGACAATACCTCGGTGCATAATTTCGTTGTATTTAATAAGCATTATGGTTGAAATTCTGCGGTTTTCTTCGTTTTATGGTGTTTTAATTCTATCGCCGTCTCCTCACTCGGCATACTATTGTATGACCTTCGCTCGTTAGCCGACGATTTCCGCTCTAAATCCCTTGCCCTGATAGGCTGATTCATTAAGAATTTGCATGGAACTAAATTCTTAATACATTTTTGTATTTTAGCCTTATTTTTACTCAATTCTTAATGAATCAGTCTCCGAGCGCGGGTTCTTTAGTTTTGATATAAAGTTATTTCGCTTCACGGTCAAGCAGAGACCTTGGATTTAAAGGAATTGTAATAGTTGCTATCCTTCTTACCGCCATCTCCTCTTTCTCCTTCGGAGCCTGCAATTCCGCTGTGTTTATCACTATCAATCGTTCCTACCTGTCCCGCATATCCTGCAGCACCTGAAGTAGAGGTTATTTCTGACACGTTACCGTTTTGATAAGTAACGGCCGATATGCTATTACCGCCGTTTCCACCATTACCGGCATCACCCGACCTACCACGATAAGTTTGAGAATTCATTAATCCACCGGAACGACCAAATGAATGACCGCCATTGCCACCGTTGCCACCGCTACCGCCAGCAAATCCACTACCGCCATTACCACCGTTGCCGCCATCACCGCCATTATCGGGCTTACCTTCATCTTCTTCCTTTGCACTACCGCCGTTACCGCCGTTGCCGCCATTTCCGCCATTGCCATATTGGAGATGCAATCCACCGCATTTAACGATATTCAGCAATGCCAAATCTATAGGACAACCACCATTTCCGCCGTTGCCGCCATCTCCGCCATCGGGATTATTGTACTGATCCGACTCGTCGGAATAACCGCTGATGTCGCCGCCACGACCTCCATTTCCGCCGTTTCCGCCAATGAGAGATATATTACCATCGCAATTTAGAACAACGCGCTTACAATTTATTGCAGGATGTCCGTCTTTACCGTCACCACCGCGATAGCCTTTGGAATTATCCGTATAATTTCTTGAGGAAGCATCGCTTCCATTTGCTCCGTCACTACCGTAAGCGGTTAAGCTTCCTGTTCCTTCAATAAGCAAATTCTTGAACTCGGATATTGCTGAATCGTTGCCATATGCACGAATAGAATTAGAATTTGTATAATTTAATTCAAGTGTGAAATTCTCGGGTTGCTCCCAGGGCTTTATATATCCCATCATATGGAAATTATCAAAATTAAGCCTCAAGGAAAAACCGCTAGAGTAATAAATGGTATATATGTAGACGCTCCAGTAGGTAGCTCTGGGATTACCTATGAAATAAACCTCATCGACCGCTGTAATGTCCAGATTGTCATTACCGCCTCCGTATCTCGATCCGCCGGAGTTTACTGCCGAAATGTAATCGTGATTTCCATCCGAACATCCGGACCAGTCGACTATAGCCTTTGTTCCGGAGGTTATCTTCGGTGTTTTATTTATGTTGTTATATACCGTGTAAGAATATCTGCCATCCGTATCAGATACTACCGATTCATTCGATACGTACTTAGCAACTGTATAAGGATCTACATGCCATACCGCATAGAGATTAACCGTTTCTCCATCAACAGCGGTGAGATTGGTTATTTCCCCGTTGTTTTCGCAGATAGCCTCGCCTGAAGCATCGGTTGCCCAGCCTACAAACTTCCATCCGTTTACGCTAAAGGAAGGAGATGAAAGCCTGATCTTATCATCATATTTACAGGTTATAGGCTCTAATACATCTCCGATCAACGAACCTTTTGCAGGCGTATTTGCATTAAATACTATGCTATATTCAATAGCATCCCAATGCGCATATATTGTATGGTCCTTATCTTCAGTGACAACAGTTTCTGAGGTAACTACCGTTCCGCCCACGGAATCGGTATACCACCCCATGAAATCATAGCCTATTCTCTGCGGTATCGGCAACTCACCATACATATCTCCGTATTTTCTTTCAAGTTGGGGATATTCAACGACATCGTCGAGATTACCAAAGGATACGATTGCATCAGCGAGCTCCCATCTTGCTGTAAGAGAGAGATTATCTGCTGTAGTCCATGCACCGCTCTCGTATTTTGTACCATTCTCGCTATACCAGCCAACAAATTTATAGCCTTTCTTATAAGGCGTGGGAAGTGTACATTCTGCATCAAATGTGGCCTTGATCGCGCTCTGCTCGTTTCCACCATCAGAATCAAAGCTTACATCATATTGTTTAGGAATCCACTGTGCCTTGAGGGTAATATTATCGGTAACTATATTATCCTCGAAATTCCATTTATCGCTTCCGTTATACCATCCGTCAAAAGTATAACCAACGCGATCCTGAAGCTCGGGCTCTGAGAGTCTGCTACCCCATAAAACCTTTTCATTTGGAATAATCGATCCGTTTTCGGGAAGAAATGACGCCTGGAACGGACGCTCGGCTATCGCATACAAACTAAAGTGATCCGCCTCGAATGTTACCGTTCTGGTTACGTCCACCACTTCCGTGTTTTCCAGTATTTCGCACTTTCCATCTGAGGAAATATAATATACCACAGTATTTCTTGCTTCAAAATCGTTAGGAATCGGAATTGTGACCGTAACCGGTTTTTTGGGTTGTGCAATGTGATTTCCTAATATCATAGTCATATCGTAGACTAGATATTTATCGCTTTCGTGCTTAAGAAGCGTAGTTGAAGCTATGTATTCGGGGGTTCCCTCCTCAAGCTTATTTACGTTAAGTCTAACCTTCCATTTGTCAAACATACCGTAATCGGTTCCATCCACGTGAACGTATACGCCTGTAGCTTCATCTTCAAGGTTTCTCCCCAGAAATAAAGTGAGCAATGGGGCGGTTATAAGAACTGCCGCCACACTTATTCCTATGGCCAGCTTTGACCAAAGAGGTAAACGGCGCGGAGTTGTCCATCTTTTATACGCTGCGGATATTTTCTTGCCGTAAACATCAATAGGATATCTTTCATTTCCATTTGTCGTATCACTTATAATACGATACGTATCCTCTGCTTCTTGACAAGTAGCATCACCAACATTGAACTTAATGCGAAAATTTTCAGTTAATGCCGCTATGTAAAACAAATGATACTGAGAGTCCTGATTGGCAAAATCGGAATACTGTATTGCAAAGTTTTTCAGTTCATAAAGCATTTCCTGTTTTGGCTTATTCATAGCACCTCGACTGGAAAGCGAACCAAAGCGCTTCATCAATTCTGCACGATATACTTTAAATCTATCTATATCAAGCGGCAAACGAAATTTGTTCCCGCAAGAAGGACATGTATATCGCTCAAAATCTTGATTGCAATTTTCAAATTTTAACGAACCGCCACAAATTGTACAATGCAAGCCCAGGAGCTCAAGTTGTTGCTGCCTGCTCATATTAAAATCTCCTTTACATTTTTTCATATAGTCATATTTTATCATTAAAGTACAACTATGTCAATACACATTCAGATATTTTCCATATTTCACAGTCTTATAAATTATCGACGAGAATTAAATAACAAATACAAAGAAGAGCGACCAGATCGATCAACAAAAACCGAAATAATCACTCTTCTTTGTTATCTGATGTTAAGAGTCATTTCAAATTATACTCAACGTATACGTAAACAGAGGTAGGACCTGTATCTGAGGGGACCGTGATCCTGATCGCGGACATACCCATTTCACGCAACTTGCAAACAAGCGTATCATGCAATTCGGGGTATTTGCGTAAAACACAGTCTGCATCGAAGAAGGTACCGACTCTGACAAACTTTCTTTTTGTAAACAGGCGTCTTTCGACCTTGCCCTCCGTGACTTCATCAACAACCTTGTTTTTGACCGTTTCCGCTATTGCGGCAAGCTCTTTTTCGGCTTCGGCAAGGCGGCTGATGCGCTCATTTTCGAGCTGCTCCTGCTTGATTCTCTGCTCTTCTCTTTTTTGCTCTATTTCATCTTCTATCGACATCGAAAATCTCCTGTTATTCCTCGGAGGTGCTCTCCGTTACCTCATCGGAGCTCTGCTCGACAACAGGCGCAACCGAATCATCGGTGATCTGTTCGGAGGATCCCTCTGATTTTTCTTCGGCGTCGGACGCCTCAGCTTCCTTTCTCTTTCTTTCCATCATATCATTGAATTTATGCGCGGTGAAGAATACAAGGAAGATAAGAAGCGCACACAGAAGTATAAAGATTATCCAATGGAAAACAGACGTGAACTTGTCAAACGGAATGATCGAAAGACCGAATACTATCGTACAAATGCCTATTCCTCTGCCGATAATTATGGCGGGGATAAACCATTTAAGCGACATTTTAAGCGTTCCCGCGATCATAACAAGCGCATCATCGGGGAAAATGGGAAACATCATCATAAGAGGAAAATAAACCGTTCCTCTGTTTCTGAGAAGCCCGAGCGACCTTTCGCAGTCCTCCTCTCCAAGAAGCTTGACGCAAAGAGCATATCCTCCGAATCTGCCGACCAGATACATAACCGCACTGCATATCATAACACTGGAGAAGGACAAAAGAAAGGACTGCCATGCCACGGGATATAGCGTTTTACTGAGGAGAATAAACGCCATAGATGCTCCGGGTATAACGCAAAGGAGCATAGAAAGCACAGTCTGGAGCAGGATGAATATCACCCATCCGTACCAGGTGCTCTTAAACGCCGCGAAAAGCTCAACGTTGAACTTCATACCATCATCAACGTATATAATATCAAAAGCAAGTAAAAGCAGGAAGGTTACTACCGAAACTGCGGCAACCGTCAGAAATGCGATACCGAGGCTCTTGATCGTCTTTGCGTTTTTTATAACAAAGCTCTTGAGCTTTTCCGGAAGCTGCTTTCCCTTTTCAAGAAAATTCTTCATTTTTCACCTCTAGTGCGATATTTTTCGTTCTTTTGCGTATATTATATCAAAGAATATATGTATTGTCAATGAATGACTTGTTAATTTTTAGATCATGTCATTTTTTGAATATTTTTGCGGTTGACAACATGTATATTCTATGATACAATATGCAAGGACAAATTGTCAGATTCTTTATTCTATACTGCTTATGGAGATAATGATGCGAAATCTTAAAAAAATCATTTTAATCATACTTTCCTTCGCGCTGCTTTCTGCCTGCACCAATTCTGATGATCAGAGCGGTAACGAAGACAAGGCGGAGGCTGATAAGATCGGTGACAGCGTTACCATGCGTGCGGAGATAGTTGAGCTTGGCGACAGACTTATGGTCAACGTGCTTGAAAGCGAATACACCTCGGGGCCTCACGTTGTGCATACACCGCCGGAAACCAGACTTCTTGATAAGGACGGGAACAAGATCACACTCGATGAGCTTAAGATAGGAGATACCGTCGATATCCGCTACGGCGGTCAGGTTATGATGAGCTATCCGCCGCAGATAGTTGCCGCAGAGATAAGACTCGTCGGGGATAATTAAATATCCGAACGTAAAAAGCTCTGAGCCATTCAGGTAAAGCCATAATAAAAACGGGGTATTGTGAAAAAAACACAGACTCCTTCGATATTAAATGCAAAATGAGGAAGTCAAGGCAAAACGCCTGTGGTTTCCTCTTTTTTATTTATTGTCTTTTTCCCGTATTTATTTCTCCGTGCTTTGCCTCGTATGCTTCGATAAGATCGCGGATAAGTACTATAATTTGACTATTTGCGCTCCTTCCCTCGTAATCTGCTATTACGTGCAATTTATCGAGCATCCCCTCTTCGATTCTGATAGATAAACTTTTTGTAGCCATAAAAACCTCGTTTTGAATTTATTATGTATTTACTTTACATCTATTTTATGCTAAACTGTTTGATGTGAACACATAATATGTTCAAAATATATCTATATCACGAGGAAAAATATGAAACTTGCTATTATCGGATCAAGAAGTATTACTGATATAAATCTTGCCGAATACATTTTGGATGATGTTTGCGAAATAGTTAGTGGGGGTGCTGTCGGAATAGATGCTTTAGCCGCTGAATACGCAAAGAAAAACAACATAACCTTAAAAGAATTTCTTCCGGAATACTCATGCTACGGACGTGCCGCCCCCATCGTCAGAAACAAACTGATAGTTGACTATGCTGATAAAATTCTTGCCTTTTGGGATGGCAAGTCCCGTGGTACATTATCCGTAATACGCTATGCGGAAAAGCTCGGAAAGCTATGCGAGGTAATCGTTCTGAAATAATTATTTGCAAATAAGATTCTGTTTTCTCTTGTAATTCGCTTATCAATGCTGTATAATATATACGTAAAACTTAACAAAGGAGCTACACCAATGATAAACGAAATGATAAGCACGGTTGCAAAGACCGATCCCGAGATCGCGGCGGCGATCACTGCGGAATTTGAAAGACAGGCAAACGGACTTGAGCTTATTGCCTCCGAGAACGTGGTTTCCGAGGCGGTGCTCTGCGCTATGGGCTCGGTACTGACGAACAAATATGCAGAGGGTTATCCCGGCAAGCGCTATTACGGCGGTTGTGCCGAGGTCGACGTTGCCGAGAATATTGCCATAGAGCGCGCGAAGAAGCTCTTTGGAGCAGGATTCGCAAACGTTCAGCCGCACAGCGGAGCACAGGCGAATACGGCTGTTTACTTTGCTCTGCTTCAGCCCGGCGATACCGTTATGGGTATGAATCTCGCTCACGGCGGACATCTCACACATGGAAGCCCTGTGAACATTTCGGGTGTTTACTATAACTTCGTTCCCTACGGTCTCAACGAAGAAACCGAGCGCATCGATATGGACGAATTCCGCAGACTCGCAGAGGAGCACCGTCCTAAGCTTATCGTTGCGGGTGCATCGGCATATCCGAGAGTTATAGATTTCAAGACTATGGCAGAGATCGCTCACTCGGTAGGCGCATACTTTATGGTGGATATGGCTCATATCGCAGGCCTTGTTGCCGCAGGCGAACATCCATCGCCCGTTCCCTATGCGGATATCGTTACCACCACCACTCACAAGACTCTCCGCGGTCCTCGCGGCGGTCTTATACTCACAAATAACGAGGAGCTTGCGAAAAAGATAAACAAGGCTATATTCCCCGGAACTCAGGGCGGACCTCTTATGCACGTTATCGCCGCAAAGGCTGTCTGCTTCGGTGAGGCACTTACTAACGAATTCAAGGAGTACCAGAGAAGAATAGTTGAGAACGCGCGCGTTCTTGCAGAGGGACTGCTGGCGGAGGGCTTTGACCTTGTTTCCGGCGGAACGGATAACCATCTCATGCTCGTTGACCTTCGCCCCATGAAGATAACCGGTAAGGAATTTGAGGCAAGGCTTGACTCGGTTGGCATAACCGTCAACAAGAATGCTATCCTCAACGATCCCGAGAAGCCATTCGTTACCTCCGGCGTTCGCGTCGGAACACCTGCCGTCACCTCACGCGGTCTTAACACCGAGGATATGAAGACTATCGCGCGCCTCTTCGGTATGGTGGCAAAGGATTACGAGGGCACGGCAGACGAGGTCAGAAAAACGGTTGCCGAGCTTTGCAAAAAATATCCGATCTACAGATAAAAATTTAACATGACATTAGCAATGGGACCGGCTCAAACACATTTTACTGTATTTGAGCCGGTCCCATTGCTGTTTTATACGCGCGGCTTATAAATCTCTCGAGCAGACGCTTTTGATTATTTCAATATCTCATCCATGAAATATGCGTTGGTACATGCATGCTTACCGGTCTTATCAACAACGGTTATTCTGAAATAGCCGCACTCATCGGGAATAGCAAACTTAGCCTCATTTACAACCGACTCGGCATCGGGAGCAAGAACCGTGCCACCCTTGCGGATCATAAAATTGATGTTGATGCGATCCGCATCCGAGGTCTTTACGTGAACAAAGCCGTCCTCATACCAGAGCTCATAGATCTCGGGGCCCTCAGAGGCATAGAAATCGCCTGCAAGAAGCGCACTCGTTATAGTCTTGTATTCAAGATCCTTTGCCTTGATGACGGTGAATCCCCAGCCCGAATCGTTTCTGCGAGTTCCGAAATGCACATTGTGATTATCGTCTGCTCCCACGCAGTAAAGACGCTTTCCGTTTTTAAGCATATCATCGTATACTCTTGGATTATAATCCTCAAATCCTGCAGCATTACAAGAACCGTTCATTATCTCAAAGGCATGCATTCCCCAATATCCGTTATAGTTTGAGAAATCCTCTCTGGACCAGTGGGGGTGATTATAGGTTACGAAGAAGCCGGCTTCTCTGCCTTTATTCATTATCTCGGTAATGCCCTCGGGGCTGTATACACGCTCATAGTCAGGCTGAGATTCGTCGAACCTGACATCATCTCTGTGATTTACCGCGTTTCCGAAAAGATATCTCGATCTGTGCCACATAGGCTGAGTGAGATTTTCGGGATCAATACCAACAAAGCAGATATGACAGGTCTTTGTGAAGAGCTTGCCCTCCGTCTTTGGCTCGTTTATCTCCATCTCAAAACCATGGAGCGCGAGGAAGCCGTCATCCGTCAGCTCATCATGCGGAATAAGGATATCGTGGTCGGTATAGGCTACTATCGAATAGCCGAGATTCTGATATATCTCCTTGACCTCTGCGGGTGTTTTTTTGCCGTCCGAAAAGGTGGTGTGACAGTGCAGATTTGCTTTATAGAAGTTGCCCTCCTCGGGCAAAAGATATTTTCTCATTGGTTTGTCCTCCGTTGATATGTGATATATTGATTCTATCACAAAAGCTTTGCTTTTGCAATAGGTTGATCTGTTTTTTTGTATTTTTCTATGATGTTGATCGGGGATTGACACGGGATGATTTTTTTGATATAATGGGATTGGAATGCATGAAGCAAAAAAACAAAAGGAGATCACAGATATGGCAAACGTCATAGCAATATGCACCGCATGCGGAAAGCAGATTGCGGTTGATCCCGAGAGGGATGCCGTTATATGCCCTGAATGCGGTCAACCGATAATAACCGCAAAGGCCATAGAGAAATATATGCTCGAGACCTTTGGCAAAGGTCAGGCGGGTAAGGATGAAAGCGATGCTCCCGAAATAAAAAGCGATGCACCGACGTTCGATGCCGTGTATCAGGTTGAGGACGGCGAGCTCACAAAATACAAGGGAAACAAGCGCGAGCTGACACTCCCCGAGGGGATAAAGAAGATCGGCAAGGGTGCCTTTGACGGATGCGATTTAGAGCATCTGACTCTCCCCTCCTCTCTCGAATCTGTAGCAGAGGACACTATGCCAAAGAAGGTCACCTTCCCTCTTGACAGCAGACTTACGCATATCGAGGACTTCGCCTTCAGAAAAACCGAGATCATTGAGAATTTCCCACTCGGAGTTCAGGGCTGTACAAGATGCGTGGATTGGTTTACCGATCCGGGAAGAAAAATCGGACTTATTCTTCTCGCAAGGGCAACAAAAGAGGAATTTACAGAGGCTTATAAGGACGATCCAACTATCGAATATTTCTCGCTTAAGACAGGAGAGCATACCTCCCGCCGCTCAAGGCATCTGTTCCTCTACGAATACGTAGAAACTAAGAATATAGACGGCTGGCAGATAGCCATAGGTAAAAACGAAGCATTTGTGATAGACTACACCGGACCGCACACGGGTAGGCTTGTTATGCCGAGCGAGGTGGATGGCGTGCCCGTAACAAGATGCTTCAGCATAGACTTTACTGCGACGGGCGAGCTCCATCTCTCCAAGAATCTTCAGTACATAGAAAACTGCAAAGAGAAGTTTCTCACAAGCCGGTTGACGCTTTACATTCCTTCATCCGTCAAAGAGATAGGCTGTAATTCGATCAAATGCCACGCGGTATATTTCGAGAAGCGTGACGGTGTTCCCTATAGTGAGGTCACGGCAGTTGCAGACGGAAAGAATCAAGCCGGGATATACTGGGAGGAAGGCGACGAGACAATTCTTGCTCCGTTTATGAAGGCTAGTGAGGACAAGTTCGTAAGCTCACATTTCCTCGGAAAAGAGGACTTTGAGAAGCAGAAGGAGGACAGCGCAAGAAGAGCTCGGTATAACGGCGAGTGCCGCGACGTTATCTTCATTTGCCAGGCACGTAATTTCAAGTCATTCAGCATCGGTATCAATTCGAGGATCGACGGATGGTACAACGTTAACATCACCTCTCACCAGACTACACTGCGTATACACCCGGAGGATGACGTTGTTATAACAAAATACGATTCGGTTGGAATTGCAGATCGCAAAGCCATCGGAAAAGGATTCAAGTCCTGCGTGATCAAGGAGAACTTCCTTTGGTGGTCGGCAGTTATAACAAGATAATACTATGCAAATTCCGATTTTGACAATCCATATTTTTGAAAATCGACTTATAAAATTGCAAATATGTAAATAATAGTTGTCATTTTATTGCAAAAGCAAGGCACCGGTGAGATACTCTTGGCAGAGTGAGCTCATCGATGCCTTGTTTTATGTATTGCTTTTCAGTTATCTATAGAAGTCAACCTTTTCGGCGAGGATCCTCGTGGTGTCTGCCATGAATCTGGTGACTATCTTATGCTGCTCGGGAAGGAAGCCGTAATAGAAGGCGTCTGCCTCGAGATTAATACTTCCGCTATAGCCTATTTCTGCGAGTGCACGACATACATTATCCCAGTTTATCTTGGATACACCGGGGAGCGTGTGCAGATCTTCGCGGTAATTCACGTCGTGAACGTGGAGGCAGCCGATGCGCGAGCCTATAGTTCTGATAGCCGCCTCGGGCTCTCTTCCGCAAAGCGCAACGTGACCGATATCAAGGCATACCGTGAATGCCTCGGGATCGGCAAGAGTGTCATACATAGCCGCAAGCTCCTCGGGCGGAGCGCAGATATCGTCTATGATCTGAGTACGGTTCACAGGATGCCACTGCCACATATTTTCGATAGCTATTTTCACACCGTGCTTTTTAGCCAGCGGCGCAAGCGAGCGATAGAACTCAACGTTCATATCGAAGAGCTCCTTTTCTCTGCCGTAATATCTTCCGTTCTGAATTGGGTGGACTACGATGTTTTCTATACCGAGAAGTCCGCAGAACTCAAATGCTCTCGGCAGAAGCGGAATAAGCTCCTCGGTATATCTCTTGTATCCGCCGCCGAAGGGAGCATGAGCCTGGATGAATTTCACACCCTTCGCATTCGCCTTTTCAAGAAGACGGGCGGCAACCTCGCGGTAGTCGTCGGTAAACGGAGGCATATCCGTCTTAAACATAGATATATCAATAGCAGGATAGCCTGCTTCGATAAGCATATCTACAGCCGCTTCCAATCCGTATCTCGGTGCTAAAAATTCAGTCTGCGTTGAGAAAAGCATAGTAAAAGATCCTTTCTTTTTAAAATCCCTCGGGATAGATTCCGTCTTCCTTGAGTCTGCGGAGAGCCGCGACTACTGCCGGCTTATCCTCCTTGTAGGTAACACCGTACCATTTATCGGTGTTTTCGAGCACCTTGACGTCTGCCCTTCCCTCTCCGAGAAGGCGGGAAATCACCGACGGCATATAGTATTCGCACTTCTCGGGATTTTTCGGAAGATTTTCGCGAAGGAATTCCGAAAAGCCGTCCTTGCAAAAGCCGATATAATCGGTGAAAAAGCCCCAAAGATTCATAGAAACGGTGGTTTCGGGATCGAGAGGATAGCGCTCGTCACCGTCGATATAGTATATACCGTCCTCGTCCTTGCCGACCTTAGTGCGCTCGGTTATATCAACGAGCATAGAGTCTTCGCCTATAGAGCATACGCCTCTTGCTACCGCTCCGTTATCGGTGACGGTATTCTTTATCTTGTAGCCTACCATAGCATAATGCGCCTTATCTGTCGGATGCTCGGTGCTCAAAAATTCGTATATCTTTTCGAACGCGTGTCTGCCGTAATAGTCATCGGCGTTTATTACCGCAAAGGGTGCGTCAACGACTCCGTCGCAGCAGGCTATCGCGTGCGCCGTGCCCCAGGGCTTTGTTCTGCCCTCGGGGACCGAGAAGCCTTCGGGCAGCATATCGAGCTGCTGGAAAACGTACTTTACCCTCACGTCCTTGCCCTCAAGGTGCTTATCCATTATCTCCTTGAAATCTTCCTCGATCTCGTGCTTGATTATAAAGGTGATATCCTTGAAGCCTGCCTTTATAGCATCGTATATCGAGTAATCTATTATTATGTGTCCCTCGTCATCAACGCTGTCGATCTGCTTCAGACCGCCATAGCGCGAGCCCATACCTGCAGCGAGAATGACAAGCTCGGGATTTTTGCTGCTCATAAAAAACCTCACAATTATATTTTTTGCGGCACTTCTTTAAGATGCGCCCACATTAGATTATACTCCGGAAAAGCATTTTTTGCAAGCGAAATATGAAAATATAGCAAATTTATATGTTATATTATCCAAAAACTGCCGTTATATTTTATGAGAAATCCCGAAGATTTGACATCATTTTAAAAAATTCGGGATAGCTTCTTGAAAAAGGCAGAGAAAAGCGGTATACTATAGACGAAAATAAAACTTGAATTGCGAGGACGTAAAAATGAGCGAGCTTCACGTTATAAATCATCCGCTTATATGCCATAAGCTTTCGATAATGAGATCCAAGGACACCCCCTCTAAGGACTTCCGCACTCTGCTTGACGAGATTTCGATGCTGATGGGCTACGAGGTTACGGCAAATCTTCCGCTTGAGGATTACGAGATCGAAACGCCTATATGCAAGAGCATCCAGAAAAGGCTCTCGGGAAAGAAGCCTGCGATAGTTCCAATACTCAGAGCCGGACTCGGTATGGTTGACGGTCTGTTGAAGCTTATGCCCAATGCAAGAGTCGGTCATATCGGTCTTTACAGAGATCCCGAAACGCACGAGCCTGTTGAATATTACTGCAAGATGCCCCCCGATATCTCCGAAAGATACGTTATAGTTGTCGATCCTATGCTCGCCACGGGCGGCTCGGCATCCGATGCGCTCGGTATGGTCAAAAAATACGGTGCGGAGAGACTGGTCCTTATGTGCCTCGTTGCCGCTCCCGAAGGAGTGAAGAAGGTTATGGAGGATCATCCCGACGTTGATATTTTCTGTGCCGCGCTCGATGAACGTCTGAACGATCACGCATACATTGTTCCCGGTCTTGGAGATGCGGGCGACAGGATATTCGGTACGAAATAAAATGCGCGAGCTGCAGATAGGAAAAAACGACGCAGGTCAAAGACTCGATAAATTCATAACCAAGGCACTTGATATTCCTATGAGTCTGCTTTACAAGTCGATAAGACTCAAGAAGATCAAGGTCAACCGCAAGCGCGCGGAGGCTAGCATGAAGCTGTGCGAGGGAGATACAGTTCAGTGCTTCCTTGCCGACGAGTTTTTTGAAAAAGGAAAAAAGAATCCTCTCTCGGAGGGCAGCGACCTCTCGGCAGACAGTCTTGCGAGGGTGCGCGCAGAGCTGGATATAATATACGAGGACGAGAATATCATCCTCGTTAATAAGCCTCCAGGACTATCCGTCCACGAGGACGAAAGCACGAAATCAAATACGCTCATAACCTATATCCAGAGCTACCTTTACGATAAGGGCGAATACGATCCCGATGCCGAGCAGAGCTTTGCGCCTGCTCTTTGCAACCGTATCGACAGGAATACTCAGGGCATAGTTATCGCGGCGAAGAACGCCGAGTCGCTCCGCGTTATGAACGAAAAGATCAAGCTCCGCGAGATAAACAAATTCTATCTCGCCGCCGTTCACGGCATACCCAAGGAAAGAAC
Source organism: Oscillospiraceae bacterium (assembly GCA_015064555.1). Classification (GTDB taxonomy): domain Bacteria; phylum Bacillota; class Clostridia; order Oscillospirales; family CAG-272; genus UBA1740. The sequence continues at coordinate 44,196 of SVRZ01000010.1, read as the reverse complement.
GGCAACGCTCCGCGGATACCTTATAAAGGACGAAAAGACTAACACGGTACGCGTCTTTGAGAAAAATCCGCCAAGAGGCGCAAAGGAGATAATAACCCGTTACCGCACTGTTGCTCAAAAGGCGGGATGTGCTCTTGTCGAGGTAGATCTTCTTACCGGAAGAACGCATCAGATAAGAGCTCATATGGCATATATCGGTCATCCCCTTATCGGTGACGGAAAGTACGGCAAAAATAAGGACGACAGAGCGAGGGGCTATAAGCATCAGGCGCTCTGCTCCTATAAGCTCCGCTTCTCCTTTGAGGGCGAGCCCACCGTGCTTGAGTACCTGAACGGTAAGGAGTTTTCAATACCGAAAAACGAGATATATTTCACTAAAGAGTTCTTCTGAGGTGATATGATACAAAGCATATTAAAGGCGAAGCCGCACTGTTACGGGCTTCGCCTTTTAATGTCTATATATTTATTTACATTTAGAGATTAATATGCATTGACAAATGAATTAATAAGTGCTATAATGGGGCTGCGACATAAAACCAAATATTCTCACGTAAGGGTGTACTATGCCATTTTTTAGTACTTCCTATCTTTTCATATCCTTATGTGAGAGGTTTTGTGTCGCAGCAAAGTGAAGTGCTTTAATTGGAGGTGCGCTCGCTTTGCGAGCGCATTTTTTATTTTATCTTCATTTTAATCAAGAAAGGAAAGACAGGCTATGAAAAGAATTACTACTTTTTTGGCATTATTAATGGCTCTTACGATTTCCGTTTGTGCATTGTCTGCATGTGATATCGCGGGACTGCTGGGCGGCGGGAACGACGTCTGTGAGCACAGAGATGCCGACGATGACCTTCTCTGCGATAAGTGTGGGGAGTCATTCGATGACGGAAGGGACAACGAAGATGATCCCGTACTGCCTTGTGAGCATAGCTTCGTAAACGGCGAATGCACCAAGTGTGGAGAGGTCGATCCAAATTACGTACCTCCATGCGAACATATCGACGCCGATGATGACCTTCTCTGCGATAAGTGCGGAGAGTCATTCGATGACGGAAGGGATAACGAAGATGATCCCGTACTGCCTTGTGACCATAGCTTCGTAAACGGCGAATGCACCAAGTGTGGAGAGGTCGATCCCAATTACGTGCCTCCTTGCGAACATATCGACGCCGATGATGACCTTCTCTGTGATAAGTGTGGGGAGGCTTTTGATGACGGAAGGGATAACGAGGATGATCCCGTACTGCCTTGTGAGCATAGCTTCGTAAACGGCGAATGCACCAAGTGCGGAGAGTCCGATCCCAATTACGTGCCTACTTGCGAACATATCGATGCCGATGATGACCTTCTTTGCGATAAGTGCAGAGAGTCATTCGATGACGGTCTCTGCGAGCACGTCTTCGTAGGAAATGAATGCACAATATGCGGGCTTTATTGCGAGCATTTTGATAAAGACGGCGATGGCCGTTGCGAAGAGTGCCATGCAATATATGCTACTATATCACCCGATGGTTTGGTGTATGATTTAAGCGATGATGAGACCTATTATATAGTAGTTGGCTACCATCCTGATTATGCCGAAACTACCGACTTGCAGATTCCCGCAGTATACAAAGAGCTTCCTGTAAAGAGCATCCGAGATTATGTATTTTCCGTCGCCAATCAGCTAACCAGTATAACCATTCCGAATAGCATAACAAGCATCGGAGAGTCTGCGTTCGATGGTTGCACAAGCCTTACAAGCATAACCATCCCGGATAGCGTTATTAGCATCGGCAGCGGTGCGTTCTACGGTTGCTCAAGCCTTACAACCGTTTTAATAAACGGAGGAAATAATATTCCCGATTATGCATTTAGTCGTTGCGAAATGCTAACGAGCATAACTATCCCGGATAGCGTTACAAGCATCGGTGATGGGGCGTTCTCTGGTTGCTCAAGCCTTACAAGCGTAATTATTCCCGCTAGCGTTACAAGCATCGGTTATGGGGCGTTCTCTGGCTGCTCAAGCCTTACCGATGTATACATAACGGATATAGCAAAATGGTGCGCTATTTCATTCAATGGTTATAACTCTAATCCTCTTTATTATGCGGATAATCTTTACGTTAACGGTGAGCTTGTAACCGAGCTTGTTATCCCCGAAGGTGTGACAAGCATTGGCAATGATGCGTTCTACGGTTGCACAAGCCTTACAAGCGTAATTATTCCCGCTAGCGTTACAAGCATCGGTGATGAGGCATTCTCTGGTTGCTCAAGCCTTACAAGCGTAATTATTCCCGCTAGCGTTACAAGCATCGGCAGTGGTGCGTTCACTGGTTGCCCCATAAAAATTGCTACAATTCCCGCATTGGCAATTTCCTATATTAAAAAAGATAACCTTACAACAGTTGTAATAAACGGCGGAACGAGCATCAAAAGTCAGGCATTCTACAACTGCCATAACCTTACAAGCATAACTATTCCAGATAGCATAACAAGCATAGACGATCAGGCATTCTATGGTTGCACAAGCCTTACAAGCATAACTATCCCGAATAGTGTTACAAGTATAGGCACGTATGCATTTAAAGGTTGCTCCGGTCTTACGAATGTGACTATCGGTGATAGTGTTACAGCTATTGGCGACTTTGCATTCTCGAGTTGTCCAATAGAAATTGCTACAATTCCTACATCAGCAATTTCATCAATTCCGGATGAAAGGCTTATTACTGTAATAATAAGCTGCGGAAGCGAAATACCCGATGATGCATTCAAAAATTGCGCGAGCCTTAAGACCATAACAATCCCGAATAGTATAACAAGCATAGGCAGTTCTGCGTTTTACGGTTGCTCAAGCCTTACCGATGTATACATAACGGATATAGCAAAATGGTGCGCTATTTCATTCAATGGTTATAACTCTAATCCTCTTTATTATGCGGATAATCTTTACGTTAACGGTGAGCTTGTAACCGAGCTTGTTATCCCCGAAGGTGTGACGAGCATCGGCGGTTCTGCGTTTTACGGTTACTCAAGCCTTACAAGCATAACCATTCCCAGCGGCGTTACTAGCATCGGCAATGATGCGTTCACCGGCTGCCCCATAAAAATTGCTACAATTCCCACAACGGCAATTTCCTATATCCCCAAAGACAATCTGACGACCGTTATAATAAACGGCGGCAGTGAAATTTCCGATAACTCATTTGAGAATTTCACAAGCTTAACAAGTGTAACTATTGGTACCAGCGTTACAAGCATCGGTCGTTATGCATTCGCCGGTTGCTCAAGCCTTACCGGCATTACTATTCCCGATAATGTTACATACATTGGCGGTTCTGCTTTTTCTCGCTGTTCTTCTCTTGAAAGTATTACACTTCCATTTATAGGTAACAATATAGTAACAAACGGCGCGTATCCAAGACCTCTTGGAGTTATATTTGGATCAACTGAGTTTGAAGGCGGCATTAAAACTATACAATGGTATGGATCTCAATCCGATCAGTATATTATTTGCTATATTCCGTCAAGCCTTAAATCGGTAACCGTCACCGGAGGAAATATTCATTATGGTGCTTTCAATAATTGCTCCGGCATCACAAGTATTACTATCCCGGATAGCGTAACAAGCATCGACGATCATGCGTTTGAAGGTTGCGCTAGCCTTACAAGCATAACTATCCCGAATAGCGTTACAAGCATCGGCGATGATGCGTTCCGAGGTTGCACAAGCCTTACAAGCGTAACTATCGGCGATAGCGTTACAAGCATCGGCAGTTCTGCGTTCTCCGGTTGCTCAAATCTTACAAGCATAACCATCCCGAATAGCGTTACAAGCATAGCCAGGTTTGCGTTCGCCTATTGTTCGAGTCTTTCCGGCATAACTATCCCGGATAGCGTTACAAGCATAGACAATTATGCATTTGCTTATTGTTCAAGTCTTGCAAATATATCTTTACCTGCAGGTATTAGCTCGATAAGTGATAACATGTTCAGAGATTGCACAAGCCTTACAAGCATAACCATCCCGGATAGCGTTATTAGCATCGGCAGTGGTGCGTTCTACGGTTGCTCTGCCCTTTCCGGAATAGTTATATCCAATAACGTAACTTCAATAGCAAGTAGTGCGTTTGGCGGTTGTTCAAGTCTTACAAGCATAATTATCCCCAATAGTATAACAAGTATCAGCGATTATGTGTTTAAAAATTGCGTTAAGCTAACAAGCGTAACCATCCCGGATAGCGTTACAAGCATAGGCGTTTCTACGTTCGAAGGCTGCTCTGGGCTTACAAGCATAACTATTCCACATAGCGTTACAAGTATCGGCAATTATGCGTTCCGCGGTTGCACAAGCCTTACAAGTTTAACTATCACAGATAGTGTAACGAGTATAGGTGAAGGTGCGTTTTCGGGTTGCCCCATAAAAATTGCTACAATTCCCACATCAACAATTTCTTATATTGAAAAAGATAACCTTACAACCGTTTTAATAAACGGAGGCAATAATATTCCCGATTATACATTTAGTGGTTGCGAAATGCTAACGAGCATAACCATCCCGGATAGCGTTACAAGCATTGGCTATCGGGCATTCTATGGTTGTGAAAAGCTTACAAGCATAACTATTCCGGATAGCATAACAAAAATCACCAATGAAGCATTTGAAGGTTGCTCCGGTCTTACAAGCGTACACATAACCGACATAGAAAAGTGGTGCAATATTTCATTTGGGGGTAGCTTTGCCAATCCGCTTTATTATGCACATAACCTCTATCTTGATGGTAAACTTGTAACCGAATTGCTAATCCCGAATAGCGTTACAAGCATTGGCTATCGGGCATTCGAAAATTGCACAAGCCTTACAAGCATAACTATTCCGGATAGCGTTATTAGCATAGGCTCTAGGGCATTTGAAAATTGCACAAGCCTTACAAGCGTAACTATCCCGGATAGCGTTACAAGCATTGGCAATTATGCGTTTGATGGTTGTCCCATAAAAATTGCTACAATTCCCACCACGGCGATTTCTGATATCCCAAAAGCTAAACTGACGACCATTGTAATCAACGGCGGAAATGAAATTCCCGATAATGCATTTAAGAATTGTTCTAGCCTTACAAGCATAACCATTCCGAATAGCATTACTAGCATCGGTAGCGATGCGTTCTACGGTTGCTTAAATCTAGTTGAAGTAATAAACAAATCCTCTCTCGACATAATAGCGGGAACCACCGATTACGGATATGTAGCATATTATGCCTTGATAGTACATACCGGAGAAATCAACGTAATAAATATAGACGATTATTTATTCTATACAAGTGAGAATGTAAATTATCTCTTGACTTACGTAGGCAATGATACAACGCTTACATTGCCCGAAAGTTATGACGGACAAAATTATGAGATTCATAATCGTGCCTTCGCTAATAAAAATAACGTAACCGGCGTGGTTATCCCCGCAAGTGTTACAAGAATAGGCGATCAGGCATTTGAAGGTTGCCCAATAAAAACTGCTACAATTCCCACAACGGCAATTTCCTATATCCCCAAAGAAAATTTGACGACCGTTGTAATCAACGGAGGAAATGATATTCCCGGTAATGCATTTAAGAATTGCACAAGCTTAACGAGCATAACTATCCCGGGTAGCGTTACAAGCATCGGCTATCGGGCATTCTATGGTTGTGAAAAGCTTACAAGTATAACTATCCCGAATAGCATAACAAGCATCGACAGTTCTGCGTTCGAGGATTGCACAAGCCTTGCAAGTATAAATATTCCGGATAGCGTAACAAACATTGGCTATCGGGCATTCTATGGTTGTAAAAAGCTTACAAGCATAACTATCCCGAATAGCGTAACAAGCATCGGCAGTTCTGCGTTCGAGGATTGCACAAGCCTTGCAAGCATAACTATTCCGGATAGCGTAACAAACATTGGCTATCGGGCATTCTATGGTTGTAAAAAGCTTACAAGCATAACTATCCCGAATAGCGTAACAAGCATCGACGAGTCTGCGTTTGAAGGTTGCTCAAGCCTTACAAGCATAACTATTCCGGAGAGCGTTACAAGCATCGGCAAATATGCGTTCCGTGGTTGCACAAGCCTTACGAACATAACTATCCCGGATAGCGTTACTAGCATTGGCAATTCTGCGTTCTCGGGTTGCACAAGTCTTACAAGCATAACCATCCCGGATAGCGTTACAAGCATTGACTCTTATGCGTTCTATGGTTGCTCAAGCCTTACAAGCATAAATATCCCAGATAGCGTTACAAGCATTGGCTCTTATGCGTTCTATGGTTGCTCAAACCTTACAAGCATAAATATCCCCGATAGCGTTACAAGCATTGGCTATCGGGCATTCGAAAATTGCACAAGCCTTACAAGCGTGAATATCGGTAATGGCGTAACAAGCATTGAATATGATGCGTTCCGGGGTTGCACAAGCCTTACAAGCATAATCATCCCGGATAGCGTTACAAGCATCGGCAGTTCTGCGTTCGAGAGTTGTCCAATAAAACTTGCTACGATTCCTACATCAGCAATTTCCCATATTCCAAAGGCTGACCTGACAACGGTTGTTATCAGTAGCGGAAACGAAATTACTAATGAAGCATTTAAGAATTGCTACAGGCTCACAATCATAACTATCTCGGATAGTGTTATGATCATCGGCGATTCTGCGTTCTCTGGTTGTACAAGACTTAGAAGCATAACTATCCCTGATAGCGTAACAAGTATCGGCAGTTCTGCGTTCCGGGGTTGCACAAGCCTTACAAGCATAACTATCCTGGATGGCGTAACAAGCATCGGCAGTTCTGCGTTCGAGGATTGCACAAGCCTTACAAGCATAACCATACCGGTTAGCGTAACAAGCATTGACTCTTATGCGTTCAAGGATTGCACAAGCCTTACAAGCATAACCATCCCGGATAGCGTTACACGCATCGGTGGTTCTGCGTTCTACGGTTGCGAAAAGCTTACAAGCGTACATATAACAGACATAGCAAAATGGTGTAATATATGGTTTCATGACTCACCTGCCAATCCGCTTTATTATGCAAATAACCTCTATCTTAACGGTGAGCTTGTAACCGAGCTTATTATCCCCGATAGCGTTACAAGCATCGGCAGTTCTGCGTTCGAGGATTGCACAAGTCTTACAAGCATAACCATCCCGGATAGCGTTACTAGCATTGGCAGTTCTGCGTTCGAGGATTGCACAAGCCTTACAAGTGTAACTATTGGTACCAGTGTTACAAGCATCGGCAGTTCTGCGTTCTTTGGTTGCACAAGCCTTACAAGTGTAACTATTGGTACTAGTGTTACAAGCATCGGCAGTTCTGCGTTCTCGGGTTGCACAAGTCTTACAAGCATAACCATTCCGGAGAGCGTTACTAGCATAGGCAGTTCTGCGTTCAAGGGTTGCCCCATAAAAATTGCTACAATTCCCACAACGGCAATTTCCTATATCCCCAAAGACAATCTGACGAGCGTTATAATAAACGGCGGCAGTGAAATTTCCGATAACTCATTTGAGAATTTCACAAGCTTAACAAGTGTAACTATTGGTACCAGTGTTACAAGCATCGGCCTTAAGGCGTTCTTTGGTTGCTCCAGCCTTACAAGCATAACTATTCCGGAGAGCGTTACTAGCATCGGCAGTTCTGCGTTCGAGGATTGCACAAGCCTTACAAGCATAACCATCCCGGAGAGCGTTATAAGCATCGGCCTTAAGGCGTTCTACGGTTGCACAAGCCTCACAAGTGTACATATAACTGATATAGCAAAATGGTATAATATATCATTTGACTACGGAGCCGCGAATCCGCTTTGTTATGCACATAAACTCTACCTTAACGGTGAGCTTGTAACCGAGCTTGTTATCCCTGAAGATGTGACATGTATCGGCAATTTTGCGTTCTATGGTTGTACAAGCCTTACAAGCGTGACTATCCCGGATGGCGTTACTAGCATCGGCAAATATGCGTTCTATAATTGCTCAAGCCTTACGAGCATAACTATCCCGGATAGCGTTACAAGCATCGGGGATGAGGCGTTCTCCGGTTGCAGTAATCTGCAGTTCAACGAATATTCTGATGCATTATATTTGGGTAACCAATCTAATCTATATGTTGCATTAATCAAAGTAATTAATAAATCGATAACCTCATTCGATTTTCTTCCGGAAACTAAATTTATATGTTCTCATGCGTTCTCGGGTTGCGAAAAGCTTACAAGCATAACTATCCCGGATGGCGTTACTAGCATCAGCAGTTCTGCGTTCGAGGATTGCACAAGCCTTACAAGCATAACCATCCCGGATAGCGTAACAAGCATCGGCCGTTCTGCGTTCGAGGATTGCACAAGCCTTACGAGCGTAACTATCGGAAATAGCGTAACAAGCATCGGTGGTTTTGCGTTCTGGGGTTGCACAAGTCTTACGAGCATAATAATCCCGGATAGCGTTACAAGCATAGGCGATGAGGCGTTCCACGGTTGCAGAAACCTTACAAGCATAACTATCCCGAATAGCGTTACAAGCATCGGCGATAATGCGTTCTACGGTTGCGAAAAGCTTACAAGCATAACACTTCCCTTTGTTGGTAATACAAAATATGGAACGAGCAATACTCACTTTGGATATATATTCGGAGCTGGCGCTTATTCAAACAATAAAACTTACGTTCCTGAGTCTATTAAGACGGTAATTATAACCGGAGGAACAAGCATCGGAGATGATGCGTTCTACGGTTGCGAAAAGCTTACAAGCATAACTATCCCGGATAGCGTAACAAGCATCGGCAATTCTGCGTTCTCGGGTTGCACAAGTCTTACAAGCATAACCATCCCGGATAGCGTTACAAGTATCGGCAATGATGCGTTCCGCGGTTGCACAAGCCTTACAAGCGTGACTATCCCGGATAGTGTAACAAGCATAGGAGATTTGGCGTTCTCGGGTTGCACAAGTCTTACAAGCATAATAATCCCGGATAGCGTTACAAGTATCGGCAATTATGCGTTCCAAGATTGCACAAGCCTTACGAGCATAACTATCGGCGATGGCGTTACAAGCATCGGCGATGATGCGTTCTACGGTTGCTGCAAACTTGTAGAAGTAATCAACCATTCCAATCTCATCATAACTGTTGGATCTTCGAGTAACGGCTATATAGGATATTATGCAATAGAAGTACATACCGGAGAAAGCAAGATAGTAAATAAGAACGGTTATCTCTTCTATTCCTGCGAAGAAGGCAATTATCTGCTTGGTTATACGGGGGAGGATACGGAGTTGACTCTTCCTGAAAGCTATAACGGCAGAAATTATCAAATTTATAAATTTGCATTCTATAATAAGGATAATATTACAAGCATAACTATTCCGGATAGCGTAACAAGCATCAGCAATGCTGCGTTCAGGGGTTGCACAAGTCTTACAAGCATAACCATCCCGGATAGCGTTACTAGCATTGGCAATTCTGCGTTCTCGGGTTGCACAAGTCTTATAAGCATAACCATCCCGGATAGCGTTACTAGCATTGGCAATTCTGCGTTTAATGGTTGCACAAGCCTTACAAGCGTAACAATCCCGGATAGCGTTACTAGCATAGGCAATTATGCGTTCTATAGATGCTCAAGCCTTACAAGCATAACTATCCCGGATAACGTTACTAGCATCGGCGGTAATACGTTCACGGATTGCAGAAGCCTTACAAGCATAACCATCCCTAATAGCGTAACAAGCATCGGCGATTATGCGTTCTGGGGTTGCACAAGCCTTCAAAGCATCAAATACACCGGTAGGGAATCAGAATGGAATGCTATATCGAAAGGCTCTTATTGGAACGGAGGTACAGGTTCATACACTATAACCTACAATTACTCCGCTTAATAAACTTTATTTAGGTAAGGTGAAGTTGCTTCTTCAGAGGTAGCTTTGCCTTACGGCGGAAGAGATATTTTTTGTATTTTATGCGACTACGATGATGGGAGCTGAGAAATCTCAAAAAACGGAAGAGAAGATTTAAAAAACGCTCTTTATCAATAGTTGGGGAAAAAACAAAAAAGGCTCTTTATCAATAGTCAGAGTAAAAAACAAAAGCAGCAGACACAAGGCGAGTTTTACAAGCCTTGCGGTCTGCTGTTTTCTTAATGGGTTTTATAATAAACGTTGAGGTAAATGCTCAATAAGAAGTTGGTTTGCGACAATGTACTTTTGGTAAATGCCGGGCTTGTGCTCGGTAAAATAAGGGGTACCCGTGTGATTATTTTGTGCCTGTAGAGCCGAAGCCGCCTGCGCCGCGAGTGGTATCGGCAAGCTCGTCTGCCTCGGTGAACTCGGCGGTGAGGAAGGGTACGATAACAAGCTGAGCTATGCGCTCGCCGCCCTCGATCTCCTTTGCCTCGTCGGTATGATTATGGAGAGCAACCATAAATTCGCCGCGGTAGTCGGGATCGACAACGCCGACCTTGTTTGCAGGGGCGAGGCCTCGCTTCGAGGCAAGTCCGCTGCGCGCGAAGATAAGCCCTGCATAGCCTTCGGGGATCTCCATCGAAAGACCGGTATGTACCATCACCGTCCGATGCGGCTCTATCACTATCTTTTCTCCGGGAAGTGCATACAGATCTGCACCTGCGGAAAATTCGGTTCCGTATGTAGGTATTATTGCTTTTTCATCAAGCTTCTTTACTTTTATAAGTGCCATTTTATGGTCCGCTCCTTTTGAGTTTAAGTGGATATTTGTAAACTTAAGTTCTCTTTTCGTAGTGTTTATCGTTCTTACAGCCGTCCCAGATAACGATACTTCCCTGCTCTCTGGTTTTATTCATATCTATAATTCGCTGATTGGTCGAGCCGCGGAATATTATACCGAGGCTCTTCTTTTCTTCCTCGAATCTTCCGTCCACAAGGATATCGACAAGAGAAAGAAGCTCCTCTGTTTCCTCAATACACTTAGGAAATTTGCCTACTCCGGCAGTAAGCTCCTCATAGAGATTACCTGTATAGAGCCATACCGTCTTTTTCGGGAATTTTTCCTTGAATTCGCGCAAGAAGGGCAAAAGCTCCTTCTGATTCTCCGGCTCCATAGGCTCACCGCCGAGGACGGTTATACCGTTTATAAACGGATAATCGACACTCGCGAATATCTCCTCTGCCACACCGCGCGTGAATTCCTCACCGTAGGTGAAGCTCCAGGTCTCGGGGTTGAAGCAATTCTTGCACCTGTTTCGGCAGCCGGAAACGAAGAGGGAGGTTCGTATTCCCTCTCCGTTTGCTATATCGTTTTTCTTTATTGCACCGTAATACATCAAATTCACCTTTATTTAAGTTTATCTACAAGATACCTACCCGTGTAAGATCTTTCGCATGCCGCAACCTTTTCGGGTGTTCCTGCGGCTATTACTGTACCGCCGCCGTCGCCGCCCTCGGGACCGAGGTCAATTATATAGTCGACAGTTTTGATAAGGTCAAGATTGTGCTCTATCGTTATAACCGTGTTGCCCGCATCGGCAAGCCGCTGAAGTATGCCTATAAGCTTTGCAACGTCATCCGTATGGAGTCCCGTTGTCGGCTCATCGAGGATATAGATAGTCTTGCCGGTTGATCGCTTTGCAAGCTCGGTCGCAAGCTTTACGCGCTGTGCCTCACCGCCCGAAAGGGTGGTGGAAGACTGACCTATCTTTATATAGCCGAGTCCGACGTCAAAGAGCGTCTGCAGCTTTCTTTGTATCTGCGGAATACCGTCAAAGAAGGTGAGTCCCTCCTCTACAGACATCTCAAGCACGTCATAGATGCTCTTGCCCTTGTATTTTATATCAAGGGTATCTCTGTTATAGCGTCTTCCTTGGCAGACGTCACACTTGACGTAGACGTCCGGAAGGAAGTTCATTTCTATGCATTTGACTCCGTCACCCTCGCACGCCTCGCATCTTCCGCCCTTGATATTGAAGGAGAATCTGCCTGCATCAAAGCCGCGTGCCTTTGCATCGCGAGTCTTGGCAAATAGATTTCTTATATCGGTGAAAAGACCTGTATAGGTCGCGGGATTTGATCTCGGAGTTCTGCCTATCGGGCTCTGGTCTATCGAAATTACCTTATCGAGCGACTCCATTCCCTCTATCCTGTCTACCTTACCGGGATAGGTTATGGCGCGATTTAAATCTCTTGCAAGAGTCCTGTAAAGGATCGCGTTTATAAGCGAGGATTTTCCGCTTCCCGAAACGCCCGTCACCGCTATGAAGCAGCCGAGCGGAAGCTCTACGGTTACGTTCTTCAGGTTATTTTCTCTCGCTCCCACAATTCGGAGAACCTTTCCGTTTCCTGCTCTGCGCTCCTTCGGTACAGGTATAATGCGCCTTCCCGAAAGATAGTCACCCGTTATAGAAGAGGTGCACGCCGCGACCTCCTCGGGAGTGCCTATGGCAACGACCTCGCCGCCGTGGATGCCGGCACCCGGGCCGATATCAACTATAAAGTCGGCATCGCGCATCGTTTCCTCATCGTGCTCTACAACTATAACGCTGTTTCCGAGGTCGCGAAGGTTCTTCAAAGTAGATATCAGCTTTCCGTTATCTCTCTGATGGAGTCCGATGCTCGGTTCGTCCAGAATGTACAGAACACCCGTAAGAGCTGAGCCGATCTGAGTCGCAAGTCTTATTCTCTGTGCCTCGCCGCCCGAAAGAGTTCCGGCGGTGCGCGAAAGAGAGAGGTATTCAAGTCCGACACGCCTGAGGAAATCGAGGCGCGCGCGGATCTCCTTGATGACCTCCTTCGCTATCTGCCACTCGGAGTCCGTAAATTCAAGCGAGGAAATGAATTCTATAGCCTTTTCAACCGAAAGGCGGCAAAGCTCGTCTATGTTAAGACCGCCGACGGTGACCGCAAGGACAAGGTCGGAGAGCCTTCTTCCCTTACACTTGGGACAATCTATCTCCTCGACGAATTCCTGATAATAGTCGCCGCCCGCCATTCGCATACGCTTCTCGATTATGTTTACTATGCCGTCGAAGGATGCGAGCTGACGCTTTGCGGAATCACCGAAATAACGGACAACGTCATACTTTCTACCATCGCCCGTTCCATACATAAGCACGTTCAGCGCCTCCTCGGAAAATTCCGAGATGGGTGTATCGAGGTCAAAGCCGAAATCGCGTCCGACCGCCGCCACCAGAGGTCCCGTCCATGAATCCTCTGTCATAGTCTTGAAGCCGTTCGCCGCGATGGCACCGCCGCGAAGGCTGAGATGCTTATGAGGCAGAAGCTTTCTTACCGATATGCACTGCATATTTCCTATTCCGGAGCATTGAGGACAGGCGCCTATCGGGTTGTTGAATGAGAACATTCTCGGCTCAAGCTCGGGGAAGCTGATGCCGTGCTCCTCACAGACGTATTTCTGCGAGAACTCATATTCCTTGCCCTCGCCCTCGCGCGGTACGGTCGCTACGGTAACAAGACCTCCTGTCGCCTTCAGGGCACTCTCCACCGAATCGGAGAGCCTCGAACGAACGTCCGGCTTTACAACAAGACGGTCAACAACGATATCAATGGTATGCTTACGGTTCTTCTCAAGCGAAAGCTCCTCATCGAGGTCGTACATTATACCGTCCACACGCACTCTGGCAAAGCCGCTCTTGCGGGCATCGGCAAACACCTTTTCGTGCATTCCCTTCTGTGCTCTTACTACGGGAGCCAATACCATTATGCGCTCACCCTCGGGAAACGCCATTACCTTATCCACTATCTGATCCTGCGTCTGCTGTGTTATTTCCTTATGACAGACAGGACAGTGAGGCTTTCCGACTCTTGCATATAAAAGCCTGAGATAATCGTATATCTCGGTTACAGTACCTACGGTAGAGCGCGGATTCTTCGAGGTCGTTTTCTGATCTATGGATATCGCCGGTGAAAGCCCCTCAATGAGATCCACCTCGGGCTTATCCATCTGACCTAAGAACATTCTTGCATAGGACGAGAGACTTTCTACAAATCGTCTATGTCCCTCTGCATATAGAGTATCAAAGGCAAGAGAGGATTTTCCGCTTCCGGAAAGTCCGGTAAGAACCACCAGCTTATCTCGCGGTATGGTAACGTCTATATTCTTCAAATTATTAACTTTTGCGCCTTTAATGACAATATTTCTTGACATTTTCGTGTTTTTTCCTGTTATTTCAGTATTTTAAGTTCCTTGATCCTATCGCGGATAAATGCAGCCTTTTCAAACTCGAGCATTCTGGATGCCTCGCGCATTTCCGCAGTAAGCTTCTCGATAAGCTTTTCTCTTTCACGGGAGCTAAGCTTCTTTGAGATCTTGGTATCAGCCTCGGGCTTCTTTCCGATCTCGATGATATCCATAACCTTTTTCTTAACGCTCTCGGGCGTTATTCCGTTCGCCTCGTTATACTCCATCTGTATCTTACGGCGGCGGTTGGTCTCATCTATTGCACCCTTCATCGAGCGGGTGATGCTGTCCGCATACATTATGACGTGACCGTTTACGTTACGCGCAGATCTGCCTATCGTCTGTATAAGCGAGGTCTCGCTTCGGAGGAAGCCCTCCTTATCGGCATCAAGGATCGCCACCAGCGATACCTCGGGGATATCCAAGCCCTCCCTGAGGAGGTTGATTCCGATAAGCACGTCAAATTCACCAAGACGGAGATCGCGTATTATCTGCATACGCTCAATAGTTTCGACACGGTGGTGGATATATTTTACCTTTATCTTATGAGTGGCGAGGTATTCGGTAAGATCCTCTGCCATCTTTGTGGTCATTGTAGTTACGAGTGCCTTTTCACCCTGAGCGACCGTCTTCCTGATCTCACCTATCAGATCGTCTATCTGCCCTTCTATCGGGCGGACGGTAACCTCGGGATCTATAAGCCCCGTAGGTCTTATAAGCTGCTCAACGATGCTTGAGCTTTCACCCTTTTCATAATCCCCCGGCGTTGCGCTGACGAAGATGACCTGACCTACCTTATCAAGAAATTCATCAAAGAAGAGCGGACGGTTATCAAACGCTGATGGCAGACGGAAGCCGAAGTCGACAAGATTCTTCTTTCTTGCATAATCACCGCCGCTCATTCCCCTGACCTGGGGCAAGGTGACGTGCGACTCATCTATAAAGAGTATATAATCATCGGGAAGATAATCGAGGAGGGTATACGGTGTTGAGCCCTCGGGTCTGCCCGAAAGTATTCTCGAATAATTTTCAACGCCCGAGCAGAATCCTACCTCTCTGAGCATTTCTATATCGTATTTGGTTCTTTCTTCTATGCGCTGCGCCTCGATAAGCTTGCCCTGAGATTTGAAAAACTCGACACGGGCATGCATCTCGCGCTCTATTTCCATAAGAGCGGCTTCTCTCTTGTCATCCGACACGGCATAGTGCGTCGCAGGGAATACCGCCGCATAAGAAAGGCGCTCTATAACCTCTCCCGTCACCGTGTTTATCTTCGACACTCTGTCAATCTCATCACCGAAAAACTCAACACGGAGTGCGGCTTCCTTTGAATTTGCGGGGAATATTTCAACAACATCGCCCCTGACGCGAAACTTGTTTCTCATAAAGTTCACGTCGTTTCTTTCATAGCTTATGCTGACAAGCCTCGCAAGAAGCTCATCACGTGACATCTCCATTCCGGGACGAACCGAAACAAGGAGATCCTCGTATTCCATAGGATCTCCGAGTGAATATATACAGGAAACCGATGCAACAATTATAACGTCCCGTCTCTCAAAGAGTGCTGAGGTCGCGCTATGGCGGAGCATATCTATCTCCTCGTTTATCATAGCATCCTTTTCTATATACATATCCTTGCCGGGAATGTATGCCTCAGGCTGATAATAGTCGTAATAGGACACGAAATATTCGACAGCATTTTCCGGGAAGAAGGCGCGAAACTCGGTGCACAGCTGCGCCGCAAGTGTTTTATTATGAGCAAGAACCAATGTCGGTCTGCCGCATTGCTGTATCACGTTTGCCATGGTAAAGGTCTTTCCCGAACCGGTTACGCCTACCAGCGTCTGGGCTCTCTCGCCGCACTCAATGCCGCGTACCAGTGCTTCGATCGCCGCAGGCTGATCACCTGTGGGCAGGAAGTCACTGACGAGCTTAAACTCTGCTCTCGAACGATCTCTCATATTCGCTCCTCCTTCTTGAAAATGTAAAATTCGTATCAGAAATTCAACACGCCGCCCGTTATACGCGGATCGGCAAAGAAATCGGGATTCGGATCCACGCCGAAAAGCCATCCGACCTCCATCCCATCTACCGCTATCACGCCATCCGTGCTTATCGTCACAACCGTGTACAGCGGACTGGCAAAATACCAGGTATTAGCGCTCATACGAAGCTTATTCACAGGGCGCTCGATCCTCGAAAGCTCGGTGCCCTCGGCATCGTAATCAACGAATGTAAAGCACTCATCATTATAATGCGGAACCGCCTTGGAGCTCCAATATCCGTTGCGCGTGGTGTTCGTATCCAGATAAACGACTCCGTCAGATACGGTCAAGTGGTTAGTATGATAATGACCGTTAATAGCCATTATAACCGTGCGCGGTGCTTCCTTATTTACCAAAGCAATAAGTCTGCGCACAGAGGATGCATCGGGCGAGAGCTTAGGCGCATCGCCGCCGAATGCCGCGTGAGATACCAATATCGCATGCTTTTTCTCGGCACGGGTGGCATCTAATACCAAATGAAGCCATTCAAGCTGCTCGGGACCGAGCGAATCGGGGTAAAGATTTCCCTTTGGTGCACCATAGCTCCTTTCGGTATTATGCTCCCATACTCCTCTCTCTTCCGAGTAAGAGTAATTCGTATCAAGACATATGAAACGGAATTTTCCCTTGTCAAAGTAATAATAGGCGACCGAGCCGTCTCCTGTCTCACCGTCAGCAGTACCGAATACAACAGGTCTGTTGGTAAGAAGCGGAGTAACTCTATTCATAGAGTTATCAGTGCTTTCCAGCTCGTGATTGCCATATACACCATATACAGCCATTCCCTCGGGGTTGCCGAGATATGCCGATATAAGCTCCGGCGAACCCTTGTAATCATTACACATATCACCTGCGTGGAGAACGAAATCCGAACCGCTTGCAACGGCCGATGATATTATCTCGGACATATCCGAAACGGGGGATATATACATACCCTTCTTGTAGTGGAAATCGGCAAAAAGAGTAAATTTGATGATTTCCATCATCTGCCTCCCCTGCGGCCGCCGCCACCGCCGCCTCCGCCGCTTCTGCCTCCGGACGAGGACGAGGAATTGACACGGACACGGGTTACACTCTTCGTCAAGAAGGTATCACGCGAGAGATTAAGACTCAGCGATGCATATCTTGACAAAGGATAGCTCTCCGAATGAAGCTTTCTGCGATAGAAAAGCACAACGCACAATGCCGATATTGCCGCCGCGACAAACGCAATGCAAAGACACGGCAGAAAAACGCTCATAAATGGCGGGCGCAATGCACCTGATACCGCCTTTTTCGCAACGGAGGCAAACGCAATGATACCCTCAGGAAGATTACCCGATTTAATATTATCATACACCGCAGGTGTATCGAGTATACGGTCCACCTCGTTATCGGTAATTGCAGAATCGGCAGTTCCATACGTATCGAGGAAGTAATAATATGCACCGCCCTCCTTCTGTATCACCAGAAGGACAAGGTCGGATATGGCATATCCGCCTTCTGCACGAAAATCGTGAATATCGTAGTATTCATATCCTTCGTAGGCATATACCCTGAAGCTGACGCCGGACTCAGCCTCGGCAGCAAGAAGTGCGGATGAAATCTCCGCCTCATAATATTCGGGAATAAGATCATCTTCATCGTATATCATCTTATTTTCTATGGTGTTATACGAATAATAACCAAAGCTGAATATAGTGAATATGTAAACTAAAGTTATCATTAACAGAGGTACTAATATCTTTTTATTCATATTTCACCTCTCACATAAGGAAGTATCCGATCAGTGTTGCCACAGCTAATACAACACCGAAAACGATTCCGAATAACGCCGAAAGACGCTTAAAGCTCACGGGTATCTCACCGTACACCTTACCTGTATATCCATTCATCGCATAGGTGTATTTTTTATTCTTATGCGAATAGGATAGCAGCCATACGGGCATAAGCGTGTATTCCCAATGGCTCTTGTTTATTCTTATACCTGTATTGCGCGGAGAAACGGTCGTATATCCGTTTATGGTATCTCTGAGAAGCGTTTCGGCATAAGAATGCATTCTGTCACGCACCTCGCCGGTGAGCGACTCACGGTCAACGTCGCGCTTCTTCGCAATAAAGCCCTGCAGATACGGCATGGAAAAATCTATATGACAATCGGATGGATACGGAAGTATTCCCTCAAGCATAGCCTTATCCTCGGTGCTTATCGCAGAGGTGGTTATATCCTCGAAATGGATATCTCCGCCGCGCAGAATACTGTACCGCGAGGTTTCCGTGTAGGCATAATCGCCTACGCGCCAGCTCCGCACCTTAGTCGCATCGGCATCCATATTAGCCTCGGTATCGGCATCGGTGACCCAGAACGGGTAATATATACCGGTTATATTCTCGGCATTCGCCTCCGATGCATAATCGCGGGGGGCAAACCACTTCTTTTTTGCAAAGCGGAGGAACTGAGATTTAGCCTCTGCCTTGTCGAATTTAAACGGAATTATTTTTGATGGGCGAAGTATACCCGATGCCTTTTCCGAGATAACTATCGGATTATGGCAATAGCAGCAGGTATCTGCTATCGTATTGACGTCGGCTATGATCTCGGCACCGCAGGAGGGGCAGTTATATTCGTTTATCTCGGCTGAGAACTCGGCGTTATCGCGCTCTGCCTCCTCGGCGCGGCTATCCTGACCGCCTGCCTTCAGCTCCTCCTCGGTAAAATCCGAAATGCAAAATTCGCAGACAAACCTCTGCTTATCGGGAGAAAATATCAATCCCGCATCGCAGTTAGGACATTTATAGGTTACGGTTGACATGTATTGTCCCCCTATCATTGATTACTTAACTGTCGTTTTCTTTACTGCTTTTTGTTTCCACACTCAGAGCAGAACTTTGCCGATGCGGAATTAACTGCTCCGCAGGAGCAGGTCCACTCTGCTGCGGGCTTGGGAGATCCGCACTCGGAGCAGAAGCGTCCTGTATTCTCATTACCGCACGAGCATACCCACTTATCCTTTTCGGGCTTCTTTGCACCGCACTCGGAGCAGAAGCGACCGCTGTTTTCCTGTCCGCAGGAGCATACCCATCCGGAAGCGCGCTTTGCCTCCTCGGCAGCAGCTCTGCGCTCCTCTGCCTGAGCCTCCATACCGCGGCGGTTTGTTTCGGATGCCGCACCCATAAATCCGCCGGATCCGTTCATACCAAGCCCGATACCCATAAAGGCATTAGCCGCGCCTGCCGAATTCGAGCCTGCCGCCTCGATACCTCTGGCAACAGAGCCCTGAACATAGCCCTCGCGAACGGTAGGATCGGAGAGCATAGCACCCTTGTTTCTCATATTTATGAGCTCCTTGGACTCATCGTCATATGAGATGCTTGCTATACCTACCGACTGAACCTCTATACCGCGCATATCGCGCCAGCCCGAGTCAAGCTCGTTTGCCATATACTGCGAGAGCTCGCGCGAGCGGCCCGCAACGTGCGAAATACGAATACCGTCCGCCGACATTCTGTTTATCGCTGCGGTGAGAGCCTCAAGAAATTCGGCGAGATACTGCTCATTTATAACAGATATATCAACGATATCCTGATTTTTAGGAATAGCCTCGGTGTAGAACTTGATAGGATCTGTGATCTTTATCGAATACGTTCCGTGAGCGCGAAGGAAAAGCTCGGCATTATAGAAGCTGTCAAAATAGTTGACGGGAGTGCGCGTACCGAATCTTATACCCTTTATTTCCTGAAGATTTATGAAATAAGCCTTCTGCGAGTAGGAAGGAACGCCTCCGAATTTAACTCTTCTGAATGCATCCTTTATCGAATCTCCAAACTGACCTGCAAACATAGAGGGGGCTGCCTCGTTATCAACCTTATAGTATCCCTCCTCAGCGGTGAAATCAACTATCTTTCCGCCATCGACAAGTATCATAAACTGACCGGGATACACGTGGATTATCGAACCGTTCGTTATAACGTCCTCGGTACCTCTTTTGTTGTTATTGCGCTTATCGTTTTTACGCACCTTGACACCCTTGGTGAAAACGGTGGTATCACTCATATTGTTCGCCTCAAGCACTTCCTGCCACTGATCGGCAAAGCCACCGCCTATCGCATTGAGAGTAGCCTTTATAATTCCCATTTTAATTCTCCTTTATTTATAAAGATAATTATACATCATAATTTTATCACATACGTGTATTTTTGTCAATATTTTTGGAGAGGAAAATAAAGGTGTGACAGCATAAAAATCTTCGTAAGAAAACGGAGAACCCCGTATTTTTCAGCATCGACTTTCCAAAGCGACAAATAAAAAGACGGAGGCACCGTGTTGATAGTGCCTCCATCACGCTTTTATTGAGATTTAAACCAAAATCAATTTGGAATTATCAGCCGTTTACCATCTTAGCAATCTCAGCCGCGAAGTCCTCTTCTCTCTTAGCGATACCCTCGCCCTTATCGAAGCGAACGAATCCGGTAACGGTGATATTGCCGCCAAGCTCCTTAGCAACCGATGCTACATACTTACCAACGGTAAGAGAATCATCCTTTACGTAAGCCTGCTCAAGAAGGCAGTTGTTCTCATAGTACTTGCCAACCTTACCTTCAACGATCTTAGCAAGAACCTGCTCGGGCTTGTTAGCCATCTTAGGATCGTTCTTCATCTGGCTGATAAGAATAGCCTTCTCCTCCTCAAGAACGGAAGCGGGAACACTCTCCTTGTTGAGGTACTTAACGGGCATAGCTGCTACCTGAAGTGCAACATTCTTTCCGCACTCAGCGAACTCAGCCTTGTCTGCAAGGTCGGTATCGAAGGTGATAACAACACCGGTCTCGCCCTTGTTATGAATGTAGGTCGCAACAGCGCCCTCAAGGATAACGAATCTACGGATAGAAAGCTTCTCTCCGATAGTTCCGGTCTTGGAGCCGAGAGCGTCGGTAACCGTGCCCTCCTCGCCCTCGCAGCTGCACTCCATAAGAGCTGCAACGTCAGCGGGCTTGTTAACGATTATAGTCTTAAGGATGTTCTTAACGAACTCCTGGAAGGTTGCGTTCTTTGCAACGAAGTCGGTCTCGGAGTTAACCTCTACCATAGCGGTGGTGTCACCGATAGTAAGGATATCAACGATACCCTCAGCAGCAATTCTGTCTGCCTTCTTAGCAACTGCTGCCATACCCTTCTCACGAAGGATCTTTATAGCTGCCTCAAAATCACCGTTTGCATCGGTGAGAGCCTTTTTGCAGTCCATCATACCGCAGCCGGTCTGCTTTCTGAGCTCGGCTACGTCCTTAGCTGTAAATGCCATTTTTGTTCTCCTTTAATTTAGTTGTGAAAATTACTCAGCGTCCTCTGCTGCGGTCTCTTCAACTACAGCTTCCTCTTCGGGAAGAGTCTCCTGAACGCCGCCGCGTGCCTCTATAACAGCATCTGCAAGAGCAGCGCCGATAAGCTTGATAGCACGGATAGCATCATCATTACCTGGGATGATGTAATCAGCATCATCGGGATCGCAGTTGGTATCAACGATAGCAATTACCGGAATACCGAGCTTCTTAGCCTCGAGAACTGCATTTCTCTCCTTGCGGGTGTCTACAATGAATACTGCAGAGGGAAGAGTCTCCATCTCCTTGATTCCGCCGTAGGATCTCTCAAGATCCTCCATCTCCTTGAGCTTCTTTGCAACTTCCTTCTTGGGAAGAAGATCGAAGGTACCGTCTGCCTGCATCTTCTCGAGCTCCTTAAGGCGCTTGATGGACTTACGGATAGTGTTGAAGTTAGTGAGCATACCGCCGGGCCAACGTGCGTTTACATAGTAAAGACCGCATCTCTCAGCCTCTTCCTTGATGGTATCTGCTGCCTGCTTCTTCGTACCAACGAAGAGAATTGTGCCACCCTCCTGAGCAAGAGTGGAAACGTAGTTGTAAGCCTCCTCGAACTTCTTGAGGGACTTCTGGAGATCAACGATATGAATACCGTTTCTCTGAGTGAAGATGTACTCTGCCATCTTGGGGTTCCACTTCTTGGTGGGATGACCGAAGTGAACGCCTGCTTCAAGCAACTGCTTGATGGTAATCTCGAACATTTTATGTTCCTCCTTGGTTTTTCCTCCACAACGGCATAACGCTGCGACTCGTGAGAGCACCGGCAGCATACCTACCCGCTGTGTGCGTTTTTTACTGTGTTTACCTGCACAGCCTTAATATAATATCACAACGCGCGCTATATTTCAATAGAAATGAGAAAAAAGGCGAGAATTTACAAAATGTTCACATTTTATTTCGGTAATTTAACCGATTGTTATTGAATTTGAGAGCAAAGTGTGATAAAATAACCGAGCAAAAGAAAGTCACGAAGAATAATGCAAGAAGGGAGGCAGCATTGTGAGCCGAAATGGCAGAATATATCGAAAAACTACAATTTTCCTACTATTAGCACATATTGTTACCTTTATTATCTACTATTTTTCGTTCTATTTGTTCACTGACAGCGACATCCTCGGATACACCTATATATTCGTAAATAAAACCGTTTATCTTCTCGCACCGTTGGTCATCGCGATGATTATGCTCACCGGCTCCGCATTTGACGGCAGACGCCGCGCGCTTCGGGCTATGATACTCCCATCGCTTACGAGGCTCGTCTATTCTATTCCCTACTTCGCTCTTAAGTTCATATCGGACGGTATGGGCACGGGTATCGGAATCCTATTCGGTGCTCTTCTCTCTGTCTTTGAGGCGGCGGCATTCTATTCACTTTCCTTCCTTTTTTCATTTATCATGTCACGCGTTATATGTCGGAGCAAGGATACCGACCTCGGAACGATGCTTTCTACGCCTACAGCGCTTGATTTCTATGAGCCTGTATCCCGTGCTATTGCGACCGTTTCTGCAATTTCGGCATTATATTTTGTAATCACCGAGATCATCGATACCGTGAGCTTTGTTGTCAATTACGGCAGCTTCCGCACAGGTGAGATAATATATGCGACGATTTCTTATCTTTTCGATGTATCGCTCTTCTTTATCGCCTACTTTACTCTCAGCTATATAAAGAATCGCGTGACTGCCGCATTTAATGCCGACGACGCATCGAATTGATTTGTTCAGTTTTGCCAAAAAGAACAAGAAAAGCCGTGCGTAGTTTGTAAAAACAAAAAGTTTTCAAAAAATGCAAAAAAACTATTGCTTTTTGGAAAAGTATATGTTATAATAAAGAACGTTGATTTGTGTTTAAATAAAAAATTATGATAAATCGCGCCGTTTTCGGCGTAGTTTTCAGGAGGTGTCAAAATGGCTAAGTGTAGTGTTTGCGGTAAGGGCGTTGTTTTCGGACATAACGTTTCTCACTCCAACCGTAAGACAAACAGAACCTGGAAGCCTAACATTCGTAAGGTTAAGGCTGTGGTTAACGGATCTCATCAGACCGTTGCGGTTTGTGCTCGTTGCCTTCGCTCCGGTAAGGTTGAGCGTGCATAATTACAAAAAGACTTCCGCTATGACCGGCGGGAGTCTTTTTGCTATTTGCGACGAAAGGCTTCCTCTTTCGCACAACGTCGAGCTTACGCGGCTCGGCTTTTCGGTCATACGTCTGCCCGCCTCGAGGGCGGCAGAGGCTATTTCATCGCATACCGATATAGTTCTTTTCAGGCACGGAAATACCGTCATAGGCTCTGCCGATTATTTTTCCGATAAAAGCATCCTTGCCGCAAAAATACGCGCCGCCGGGCTGACGCTTCGGCTAACGGACGATATCATAGGAAAGGAATACCCATACGATGCCGTGTTCAATGCGCTCGTGATAGGTAAATATATATTCTGCCGCAAAGCAACGGTTTCGCGCGCGGTGCTTGCATATGCGAGCGAGGCGGGGCTCACCGCCGTTGATACAAACCAGGGCTACCCTGCCTGCACAACTCTTCCTATAGGAGAAGGGCTTGCGCTTACCTCGGACAGAGGTATGGCGGCGGCGCTCGAATCGGTCGGCATATCCGCCCTATTAGTCCCGGAGAGCGACAGTATTAAGCTCCCACCTTATAAAAACGGATTTATAGGCGGATGCGCAGGCGTATTTGGAAACACCATCTATTTTATGGGAGATTTCCGTACCCTTCCTTATTCACAGATGCTTTGCGAATGCCTACAGAGAGCCGGATTCACCGCCCTCTCACTCGGAGAGCCCGGTGCTCCCCTCCTTGATCTCGGCGGCATCATCCTTACCGAAGGTCGTGGTGATGATAACGGCGGCTGCAGGCAGGAATATAAGTCCCGCTATTCCGAACAGAGTATATCCTACGTACATAAAGAGAAGCGTGAGAAGGGGATGGATTCCAAGACTCTTGCCAACTATCCTTGGCTCGGCGACCTGGCGGATTATCGCTGATGCTGCGTACAGGACCAGAAGTCCTATGCCAAGCCCGGTCTTCCCTACTATCAGACTCCATATTCCCCAAGGCACAAGGACGATGCCTATCCCTATAACGGGAAGTGCATCGAGCAGGGCAATTATGAACGCCATAAGAAGCGCATATCTCACCCTCATCAGCATAAGTCCGATGAGGATCACGGAAAATGTTATTACCATTAATATAAAATAAGAGCGTACATACTTTACCGCTATGAGTGACAGTCTGCTCTTCATCCGCTTTACAAACTCGGATGCCTTATCGGGTAAGACCGAGAGAACAACATTGTTTATGCGCTCGAGATCTATCGAGAAATATGCCGCAGATATCGCGGTTATCACGATAAACAGTATTATCTTAGGCAATGCCGACACTATAGAGGTGACTATACCTGCCACCTTCCCCACTATCCCCGTGAATATGCCCGACATTGCATCGGCGAGTCCATCCTTCAGCCCATCCGGTATACCGAGGTCCTCAAGGATCGCTCCGAGAGGATCTAAGAGCAGCTCGGCTATAGCGGCAAGCTCGCCGCTCTCACCAAGCTCGGAAAAAAGCTGCCACGCCTCGGTGGATATCCTTATCAGCGCGCTGATGCCGCCTCCAACGGTTATAAGCATCAGAAGGACCGACAGTATCGGTCTTACAAATGCTCGGCTGATGCCGCATTTATTCGATATAAAATCGGCAGGC
The DNA here is from genome assembly GCA_015064555.1 of Oscillospiraceae bacterium. Taxonomy (GTDB): domain Bacteria; phylum Bacillota; class Clostridia; order Oscillospirales; family CAG-272; genus UBA1740. The sequence continues at coordinate 18,915 of SVRZ01000010.1, read as the reverse complement.
TTACGCGTTGCAAAGGCTATTCCCCAAGCGAAAAGGAAAGGAAGAACCGCAGGCAGAAGATATTTGACTCCCAGAAGGGCGAATATTCCTATGCACAGCGCAAGCACGCATGCGGCGGCGCGGTAGACGGTTTTTTCCCTCTTATCATTCATATTGCTTACCCCCTTAACAGTTTACTGATTATTTTATGCAAAATTCAAAATATTTATCCTGAAAGGAAGAAAAAATGGTTATTATTGAAATGGAAAACGGCGGCGTTATGGAGCTCGAGCTTTATCCCGAGTTCGCTCCCGAAACTGTTCGTAACTTTGAAAGCCTCGTAAAGGCAGGATTTTATGACGGACTCACCTTCCACAGAGTTATTCCCGGCTTTATGATCCAGGGCGGGGATCCCCTCGGAAACGGTATGGGCGGCTCCGAAAAGAATATCAAGGGCGAATTCAGAGCCAACGGCTTCCCTCAGAACACCCTCAAGCACAAGAGAGGCGTTATCTCTATGGCAAGAGCCTTTGATCCCAACTCGGCATCCTCGCAGTTCTTCATTATGCACGCAGATGCTCCCCATCTTGACGGTCAGTATGCCGCATTCGGCGAGGTCATTTCGGGCATTGAGGTGGTTGACGAGATCGCTTCTATCCCCACAGGCTTTAACGATAAGCCCAAGATCGCGATAAGAATAAAGAAGGCTTACGTTAAGTAAAAGATTTTTAATGCTTTCCATCAAAGGATGACGATATTATGGAAAACGAATCTATCAATCAAAGCGGCACGCCTACCGATGCAAAGCTTGATAACGGAATCGCAGAGAGCCGCGCGGCTGAGCAGGCGCGTAAATACTGCGTGATCGAGGACGGAGTTCTGAAGGAATTCAAGGATCCCGACGGAAGGATCGAACACCTGGTTATTCCCGATAACGTTACAAGCATTTCAGGTCATGCCTTCTGGTACTGCCCCTATCTCAGGAGTGTCACCATTCCGAATAGCGTTACCGAAATCGGACAGGGAGCGTTTTCATCCGCTTGCTCAAAGCTAACAAGTGTCTCTATTCCGAGCAGTGTTACCAAGATAGGCGCCTCGGCATTCTACGGCTGCGCACAGCTCAAAAACGTCGTTATCCCAGAGGGCGTTGTCGAAATCGGTGCTGCAGCATTCTACGGCTGCAAATGGATGAACAGTGTCACCATCGCATCAAGCGTTGCGAAGGTTGGCTATAACGCGTTCGGAGATTGCGGCTGTACCCTGAATATCTGTAAGCCGAAGCCCGGTATATTCAAAAGACATCCCGAAGGCTGGGCATCCGATTGGAAGGCTAACTTCAAAGGCAAGATAGTTTGGAATTATAAAGGATAATATTTTGTGCCGCTGCGGTAAGATTCCGCGGCGGCACGTTTTTTTGGGGTGGATATAAAATTTTCTTGCATTTTCCGACATATTGTGCTAAAATATAAGTTGGATTATTTTACTGGATAAAGGAAGACATTACTATGGCACTTAAACTCATTGAATGCCCTATATGCGGAGCGGGCGGCGGTCTTTCGCAGGCGGCAGACAACGCCGAGATGTGGCTCTGCGCGCATTGTAAGAGCAGATTCACAGAAAACAGCATCGAGCGCGAGCAGGAGCGCATCGAGAGCGTCATCTCCTCCTCAATGGCGGGAGTTGTTGACGATGCGCTTATGCGAAGAAATCGCGAGTGCTACTACAATCTGCGCTCCATGTTATGGGAAAAGATAAATGCCAAATATATCGATAGCCCCGCTATAATTGAGATATGCCGGGAAATAAAGAAACTGGATCCGCATGACTTTTTAGCCGAGTTCTTCGAGATAGCAAATAGCGGAAATAATGAGGAGCTCGTCGATTACATATCCGATATCGACGTACACGAAAATGCTCTGTTCTTAGATGTTGTTCTGAGCTTCCTTACCTTTATGTTGAGCGAAGAGCTGATAACGCCTGTTGCCGCACTGCTTGACAGGGCGGGCGGTGTGCTCTCACCCGAGGATAAGCAAAGACTGCTTACCGCATTTGAGGCAGAGGCGGTAAAGGTACAGTCAGGTATGTATGAGATAAATATGCCGAGAGACGTATTCTTAGCCTACTCGAGCAAGGATATGAAGAGCGTTGTCGAGATTCTCAACTTTATAGAGTCCAACGGTCTGAGCTGCTTCGCGGCATTCAGAAATCTTCAGCACGGCAGAGATGCGGTTGCTAATTATGAGAAGGCTCTCAAAACGGCTATAGACAATTCGTCTATTTTTGTATTTGTTTCGTCAGAAAATTCGAGAAGCCACGCCTGCGATGCTCTCACCACCGAGATCGCATACGTGCGCCAGAGGGATATGATGAAATTCCCCGAGGCAAGGACCTATTCTCAGCTGCCGGATAAATATAAGATGCTTAAAATAGAGTACCGCCTTGACAACAAGCCCACACCTCTTGCAGACAGAACTCTCAAGGACTTCTTCCACGGTCTTACCTATGCCGAGAATTTCGATCAGCTGATCGAGCGGCTCGGCGACTGTATGGATGCGCTGAATGATGTCGGTATTGACGATCACGCGCGCCTTGAAAGCGAAAGCAAGCGAGCAAACGAGGCTGAGGAAAGGGCTATCGCCGCCGAGAAAAAACTCCACGAGATGGAGGAGGCTGAGAAGGCGCGTAAGGCTTATGCCGAGAGCAGGGATGCCTACACCCAGCAGATGGTTGCCGAGGCGGCAAACAGGATACAGAACGCCGGTCGCGCACTTAAAAACGAGACCGCAAAGGCGGCAAAACGCGTGCAGGAGACTATGGCGTCTTTCAAAAACGAATCGGTCGCACAGGAAAAGGCACCCGAGCACCGCGAAGCATATCAAAGTGCTGCAGCAGATCCTATAACATACTCCAGCCCTGAGGACGGAAGGGCCGCAAAGGAGGCATATAAAGCATCCGAAAGCGCAAGCCGCGCCGAATCCGCCGGGAAGAATGAGAGCGCCGACTCAAGAAGCAGCACTGCATCCTCCTCCGCAATCAATACCACCGGCACCAAGACAAAAAGCTTTATGGATAAATTCTGCGAGGTATATGACAATGCCTTTTCTGGAATGAGCGACGGCATAAAAACCGTTATCGCGCTTATTGTACTCTTTACCTTCCCCGTTGCGCTTCTTGTTCCGCTTGCGGTCAAGCTTTATAAGGAAAACAGGGGTAAGAAATAATTCAAGGCTCCGCGTCATTCCAAGCAAGCCCGAACGAAAAGAGCGGAGAAAATTTATGACACGAATAATAGCCGGGGCAATCAAAAATACTATCGGTGGAAACCTCATAACACAAAATAAACAAAGCCGGCTCAGATGCGTTCTGCGTTTGAGCCGGCTTTGTTTATCGGGGCAAAGGGATTTTGAGCGGAAATCCTCGGCTGACGAACGATAAGCGTACAAGGGTACGCTGAGTGAGGAAACGAGGATAGAATAAAAAACTTTAATAAAGATGAGGAAAAACGGAGTTTTTCAACCTTTAAAATATTATAAAAGTACGGCAAAGGCACTGTGTTATTACAGTACTTTTGCCGTTTTTTATCGGTTACGCCTAAATGACGCAGCCCCATCTCATTTAATATATAAGTGCCTCGGGGTGCTCCTTTGCTATAATTGCAAGTGCCTCCTCGTCGGCATATACCTCAACGTTTCCTGCAAAACGAAGGATTGATGCGGGGACGGTGGGCGTTACGTCACCGAAGAGTGCGCGCTCAAGGATCTCTGCCTTAGCAGTACCGTTTGCCAGGAGGATTATCTTCTTTGCGCTCATTATCTGACCGATACCCATTGATATTGCCATCGTGGGCACCTCCGACTCGCTTGCAAAGAAGCGGGAATTTGCCTTAACCGTAGACTCGGTAAGCTTTACCGCCGCAGTTCCGTAAGGGAAAATATCGCTCGGCTCGTTAAAACCTATATGACCGTTAAGTCCTATGCCGAGCACCTGAACATCGATACCGCCGAGCGACTCTATAAGAGCATCGTATCTTTTGCACTCGGCATCAAGATCGGATGCGGTGCCGAGAGGCACGTTAGTGTTTTCGAATTTTATATCGACACGGTCAAAGAGGTATTTTTGCATAAAGTATCTATAGCTTTGATCGTGGTCGCCCGCAAGACCTACATACTCATCAAGGTTTACGCTGGTCGCACGTGCGAAGGATATTTCTCCGCGATTATACATATCGGTAAGAGAGTCATACATAGGGATGGCGATGAACCTGTTGCAAGTCCGAGGACGGCATCAGGCTTCCCTGCAAGCGTTTCCGCAAAGCTTTTCGCTGCCTTGAGTCCTGCCTCCTCTTTTGTTTTAGAAGAATAGATTTTTATCATATTAAACCTCCATATGGGAATATTTGTTTACAATTTCTCGCATTTCATCAAGCTTATGCTCCATATCAGAAACGAGCTTGAACTGATTTCTTGCTCTGTCAAGATTCTGACCGGGGCGGTGGGTTTTAAAATAAGTATCTCCCTGCAGATAGTCGGTAAGGAATCTCATTCCGCATTCAAGCGTCATCATTATAGCACCTATTGGCAGCATTTCAAGCTCTGCATCAGTAAGTCCGCCCTTGGCACCCTCGATAAAGCCCTTTACGTAAAGCTCATAGAGCTCTATATCAAAATTCACCTTTGTAAGATCGCTCTCATCCTCTGCCGCAGTAGTTGCTCCGAAGCGGATCGAGTCACCGAAATCGTTGACCGAATAGCCCGGCATAATAGTGTCAAGATCTATCACGCATATGGGCTTACCCGTATTTCCGTCAAATAAAATGTTATTGAGCTTTGTATCGTTATGCGTAACTCTTAAGGGGAGTCTGCCCGCCCTGTGAGCATCCTCAAGGGTGTGGCAGAATGCCTCTCTCGCACGTGCGAATTCCAGATCTGCCTCTACCTCTTTTCTGCGCTCAAATTTGTCACGGTCTGCCGCATCCATAAGCTTTTTATACCTATCGGGCGTGTTATGGAAGTTCTCTATTATCTCGTAGAGTGAGTCTGCAGGATAATCCTTCAGCATACGCTGGAAATTACCGAATGCGACCGCGCTCTCATAAAACTGACGGGGCTCCTCTACCTTATCATAGCATATGCTGTCCCTGATATAATGTACCATACGCCAATAATCACCGTCGGTACTGACGAAGTAATCACCGCCCTCCTTTGTCTTCACAAGGCGAAGCGTTTCCCTCTCCGGATCGCCGCCATTTTCAAGAAGCAGTTCGGATAGATATTCCGTGACAGATGCGAAGTTCTTCATAAGAAGATCCGGCCTCGGGAATACGTTCTTATTTATCTTTTGAAGAATGTATTTATTTTCCTCGCCGCCGTTATTTTCTGTAACAACTATGTAGGTATCGTTTATATGACCGTTACCGAACGGCATAATACTTACCACGTCTCCTAAAATGTCAAACCCGCGGCTGACAGTATCTGCTATCTGCATTATCGCATTCTCCTTTTTCTCTGTGCCGAGAAGGGCTGCACCTATTATTCCCGCACCGTTTTTGAATTTTGCCGCCTCAATACGCGTTTTTCCCTGTGCGAAGCCGAAGCTGAGCCTTGCCGCCCTGTCACGCAGGGGCTTCATAAGCGCCTCGCCCTGCGCGCTGATACCGCCACCGATGCAAAGCACCTCCGGCTGGAATATATTTATGACGTTGGATATACCAACCGCAAGATAGTCAATATAGTCGTTTATCACCGACGTCGCGGCATAATCTCCGCCGGACCACGCCTCAAACGGTATGATACCGCTCATCTCTCCGTGCTTGTCAAGGAGCGCCTTCATCATACTGTCCGGATAAAGAGCAAGCATTCTGCGGCTTTCCTTTATCAATGCCGTAGCCGAGCAATACGCCTCAAGGCAGCCGCGCTTTCCGCAGGAGCATTCTCTGCCGCCGTGGTCTATTATCATATGGCCTATCTCTGCGGCAAAGCCGTTAAAGCCGTCAAAAATAGCACCGTTCATCACTATTCCGCCGCCGACTCCGGTTCCGAGCGTTATAGCGATCAGATTTTTTTCGCCTGCTCCGACTCCCCAGCACGCCTCAGCATATGCGGCGGCATTGGCATCGTTGGCGAGATAAACCCTCTTTCCGGTCATTCGCTCGAGGAGCATCGCAAAGGGCACGTTATCCCATCCAAGATTTGACGCGGAAACAACAGTCCCGTTCTTCACTATTCCCGGAGTTGCCGCGCCTATCCAGGCGATATCACCAAGCGTCATATCCGCATCTGCAAGAAGACGCCTTATCATAGATGCAATATCCGCCGCTATCTCCTCGGCGCCTCTCGGCGCACAGGTAGGCTCGGATATGCTTATAAGTATCTTTTTTTCTTCAAGATCAACAACGCCAACCTTCATATTGGTGCCGCCAAGATCAATACCTATACTGTATCTCATATATCACCTCATATGGGACTATACATCTTATCTTTTTTAACTATCTCCCCAAACCGGGAATCAAGCATTTGCACTCCCCTTGCATCCGGACGCGCCGCCGTCAATGTGCACAAAATATTTTATCAATATTATTTTACACTTTTGTGTTGACAATTGCAATGTAAAATAGTATAATATTTTGTAGAATAGAACGGTTTTTTTCTTTTTTTACAAATCCGAGGTGATAGATATATGGATAAAAAAACGATATTGTCCGTCCTCGAGGAGCTTTATAAAATTTCCGGCTTCCGCATTTCTCTGCATACCACGTCATTTGAAGAAATAGCGGCATATCCGACAGAAAAGCTCGGCTTCTGCAGCTATATACAGACTATGGGGCTCGGAGAGCTTGACAGGTGTAAAAGCTGTGACAAGGAGGCTTGTGAAAAGGTTCTCAAAAGCGGAGAAACCCTCGTTTATAAATGCCGCCATGGTCTTATAGAGGCGATAAGTCCGCTTTATAATTTCGGCATACTCACCGGATTTCTTATGATGGGACAGGTGCGCATCGAGGGTGACGGAATAGATCCGATGCTTCTCGCGCTGGCAAAGATAGGAAAGCAGGATTTTGAAGCGCGGGAGATATGCGCGGCAATTCCCTCCGTCAAGGAGGATATGATAAAATCCTACGTCAATATAATGACTATCTGTGCAAGATATCTCACACTTTCAAATTCAATAACCTCGGCAAAGCAGACGGTAGGTCGCCTTGCCATGCAATACATAAACGAGCACTTCACCGAGAAGATCGGTATCAGGGATGTATGCAACGCAATAGGATATTCGAAATCCACCGTTCTCGTTGCCTTCAAGAAGGAATTCGGTACGACCGTTAATGCCTACCTTACAAACGTAAGACTTGAAAAATCGAAGAAGATGCTTTTGGATGACAATATAACCATAAACGAAATTGCGCTCGCCTGCGGATTCTCGGATCAATCCTATTATTCAAAGGTATTTTCGGTAAATTACGGCATATCGCCGACAGACTTCAGGAGGGACAACAGAAAATGAAAATATTACACACGTCAGATATACATCTGGCTTCTCCCCTGAGTACAAGACTTCCTTCGTCCAAGATCGCATCAAGAAGACGCGAGCTTACCGCCAATTTTATGCGTATGTGCAACGAGGGTATGAAGCTCGGCGCATCGGCTATGATAATTGCGGGCGATCTCTTTGACAGCGAGAGAATAACAAGAAAAGAGCTTGACTCGGCCCTCTCGGTCATAGCACGCGCGGAAAATATGGCATTCTTCTACCTGCCGGGAAATCACGAGAGAAACGTGCTCCTTGAATCGGGCGAGGTCCTGCCGAAAAATCTTATGATATTCGGAAACGACTGGACCTATTTCAAGTTCGGGAACATCACCGTCGCAGGAAGGAGCAGTATCGAGGAAAATATGTTCGATAAGCTCCGTTTGAATGAAAACGACAGAAATATAGTAGTGCTCCACGGCGAGCTCAGAGAAAGATGCCGTCCCGAGGAGATAATCGGTCTTACAGATGCGGCAGGCCGAGGGATAGATTATATGGCGCTCGGTCACTATCATACATATAGTGCTCACAGAATAGATAAGCGTGGCATCGCCGTTTATTCGGGGGCTCCCGAGGGACGCGGATTTGACGAAGTAGGAAAGCTCGGCTTCTCGCTCGTCAACGTAACCACGGACAGTGTTTCGCACAGATTTATTCCCTTCGCCTCAAGAGAGCTTGTAATACGCGAGGTGGATATAAGCTCTGCTCTCCGTACTCATGAGATCGAGGCTCGTATTGCCGAGGCAACATCTGATATCGCGGATACAAGCCTTGTGCGCGTATGCTTCACCGGGAAGCGCGAGCTTGAGCTCAGATGCGATAAGGCACTCCTCACCGAAAAATTCAGACAAAAATTCTACTATTTTGAGATAAAGGACAACAGCCGTCTCCTCACACGCGCAGAGGATTACCGATACGATAAGTCGCTTCGCGGAGAATTCATACGGCTCTGCCTCGCCGACGAGACTCTCGATGACGAGGAAAAGGAAAAGATCATACATTGCGGTCTGTCCGCCTTGGCGGGCGAGGCATTTGACGAATAGGAGGGCTATATGGAGATCAAGGAACTTTACGTTGAAAATTTCGGAAAGCTCTCTAAATTCAAGCGCACGCTCACCCCGGGCATAAACGCCTTCACCGAGGATAACGGATTCGGTAAAACAACGCTTTCCGTCTTTATCAAGGCGATGCTTTACGGCTTCGACGAGAGCAGAAAGCTGAGTCTTGACGAAAATGACAGAAAAAAATACACCCCGTGGCAGGGCGGCGCATTCGGCGGTTATATGACTATCCTCGTAAAGGGTATCGCCTACCGCATTGAGAGGACCTTCGGCGCAAAGCCGAGCGAGGACACGCTCGAGGTCTACCGCCTGGACACCGGATCCGTCACAGAGGAGCTCGGCGCGATCCCCGGAGAAACCATACTCGGTATAGATCAGGACGGATTTGAGCGAACGGTTTTCCTCTCCGAGAAAAATCTTTCGGGAAAAAATACAAATCAGACAATTTCGGCAAAGCTTTCCAACTTGGTTGGAGTCGAAGGAGATATAGGCGGCTTTGATGCGGCTATAAAGCTTCTTGACGAGCGGCGCAGATTCTATCAAAAAAAGGGCGGAAGCGGCGAGATACGCGAGTTGCAGTCGGAAATAAGCAGAACCGAGGATGAAATTGCAGAGCTCAAGGCAAGGCGCGCAGGCGCGGCAGAGATGGAGCGTGCTATTTCGGCATCGGCTGACAAAATAAGAGAGATCAAAGCACGAAAGGATAAGGCTCTGGAAAACGAAAGAGCCGAGGCACTGAGAAAGGAGAAGCAGGGCTACGAGGCGCAATATGCCGCGATGATAAACGCGATGCGCCCGGATGAGGAACGAGAGGCTCAACTTATCACCTTCTTCTCACGCGGAGTACCGACGAATGCGGAAATTGCCGCCGTATCTTCTATGATGGAGGATTCCGAAAGACTCGGACGTGCACTCTCGGATATGGAAGAATCGGAAGAGATAAGATCGCTTCGCACCTTCTTCGCAAAGGAAACGACGGTTGCCGAATGTGAAAAAATAGCTTCGCTCGCCCACGAGGTGTCGCGCGCCAATGCCGAGCTCATAGGCAGGAGCGGCGCGAGTGCCGCACCAAAGAGCGAATTTATAAGCATCCCCTCGGCAGAAAAAATCAACGAATTATCTATCGCCGCGGCAGCACCTGCATCTAAGGCGCCCGGCGGCGGACTGCTTCTGACAGTCATAGGAATATCATTAACAGCTATAGGAGTTTTCGCGGGAATGTCTGTTGATAAATTCCTGTATGCAGCTTCAATTCTCGGTGTTTTGCTAACAATTATTGGCATTTTTGGCGTGTTGAGAAAAAAAGAAGGGCGATCAAGCAGCGCGATCTCAAACATACGCAATTATGTATTTGAGGTCTATGGCAAGGATTGCACCCCCGGAGATGAGATCACCGCGCTCCTCACCATGCGTGCTGAGCTCGAGCGATACTCTGCCGCATCGCGTGATGCGGAAAACGAGAACAGACGCCTGGAGTCGCTTCGCCTTGCTACCGAAAGAAACGAAAGGGACGTGCGCGAATTTACAGAAAAATATCCGCTTGCCGAAGGTATCACCCCCGAGGAAAAGACGGAGGATATTCTGAAAAAGCGCAGAAGATACGATGCTCTGCTTGAGAGCATATCCGAGAGCGACACGCAGCGCGCGGCATATACCGAGCGGTATAATAAATTGAAGGTAGATATCGAAGCATTCCTCACGCGCTTCCCCACCGAATCGCGCGATCCGATAAACGAGATACGCACTAAGCTTGCCGAGTTTGACGTCTTACGCGCATCTCTCGGTCGCCGCAGAGGCGAGGCTACGGGCTTTGCCGCAAGTCACGGAATCAGCGGTGCTCCGCAGGTAGGCGAGCCTGTCGGATTTGTTGCCGTAGAACCTCCCTCAGAGCTCCGCGCTATAGACGAGGAGCTTATCGCCGAGGAGAGAAACAAGTCAAAGCTTGAGAGCGATTACGGTACTCTTGTCCGCGACGTTGAAAAGATCGATGAGCTCGAGGAGCGTCTGAGAGAGCTGACCGAAAGGCTTGACGTATATAACGGAAACCTCTCTGTAATTACAAAAGCCAAGGAGCTGCTCAGCGTTGCAAAAACAAAAATGACCGCTAAGTATCTTGACGGTACGAGGGCAGGCTTTGAAAAGTATCTTTCGCTCATCGACGATTCGAATGGCGAATTCACGATGGATACTCAATTCACCGTAACCAAGCGTGACCTCGGAAAATCACGCTCGGAGGAGGCTTACAGCCGCGGTACCCGTGATCTTCACGCGCTCGCAATCAGGCTTTCGCTGATCGATGCTCTCTACGAGGACGAGCTTCCGCCGCTTATTCTTGATGATCCGTTTATCGGATTTGACGATACTCATACAGAAAAAGCAATATCGGTTCTCAAAAAGCTTGGAAATAAGCGGCAGATACTTTACTTCACTTGCTCGCGCGCAAGACGCATTAAGTAATCAGGTAATTCAACAATAACATATCATAACATATAATAATAGAGGTAAAATATGGCTGATAAAATTGATTTAAGAATCGTAAAAACATATGATAAGCTTATGCACGCGCTCTGCGAAATGATGCATGAGATGCCATTTGACAGCATTACCGTTTTTGATCTTTGCGAGAAAGCCGACATAAGACGAGCTACTTTCTATAAGCACTTTGAGGATAAGTACGCCTTTCTCTCCTTTGTTATAAGCAGAACTCTTTCCGACCTTGCCGAAACGGTGATGAAGGAAAAGAAACATTTCACTACCTCGGAATACCTTACGCTCTACATACAAAGAATAATCGAATATTTTGAATCAAAGCCACAAATGCTGAAGAATATTCTTTCGCAAGGATGCTTCTCCATTATAATGGAATCAATTTCCACAAACAGTCTCAAAGAGCTTATTGGCAACCTGACGATAGTTCGGTCTATAACCGCAAGCGATCTGCCTCGGGATACCAGAATGACCGCCAACTTCATAAACGGCGGTCTGGCTACCCTCGTCGTCGCACATATATCCAATCCGGTCAAGACCAAGGAGGAATTTCTTGACGATATCAAGATGATCCTCGACAAGATCACAGCCTGAATACCTTGCTTTTTCGGATTTTTGCAAGAAAATATATTTTTTTCGAAAAAGCTATTGACAAAGCAATATACACGTGCTATAATACCCACATAAAACTTAATAGTCGAATCAGAGAATTAGAGGCGCGGATGCAATTAGTAGCCTGCGGTAGACGCTCAGAACGTCTATGACCGCCGTTGAAAGGTGTAGCCGCCGAAATGCAAATGCTTTTTGAGAGTGTTTTCGTTGGGTGCTGGGATAATATGTCAGCAACTGTCACAGGGTTCCTTGTGGAGTGCTATATTCGATTGAAATATCTGCTTTTTTGCATTTATCGGTCGAAGCACTTGCTTCGACCGTTTTGTTTTAAATATTATGTATGGCTAAAATGCCAAAAGGAGAAAAACCATGAAAAGAATTATCGCAATCATCCTCGCCACAGTACTTCTTGCCGGATGCTTAGTTTCCTGCAACAAGAGAAATGCAGTTGACATCTCCGGTGCAAAGACCATCGCAGACCTTGAGGGCGCGACCATCGCGGCTCAGACAGGAACCTTCCACCTTGACGCGCTGAATGCTCAGCTCGGAGAAAAGGTCAACGTTCAGGAATATGAGGACTTCACCAAGCTTCTCGTTGCTCTTAACTCGGGTGCTATTGACGGCTACGTTGCAGAAGAGCCCACCGCATTCTCTATAATCGCACAGAATGACGGACTTGATTTCCTTCCCTTCGTGAATAACACCACCGGCTTCACCGCTTCCGAGGCTGATACCGGTATAGCGGTTGCATTCAAGACCGGAAGTGCTATGGTAGCACAGGTCAACACCATACTCACAGGCGTTTCTCTTGAAACCAGATCCAAACTTATGGAGCAGGCTGTTACGATGAGCGCAGATCCCGATAAGGCTCTCGGCGAGGCAATCGTTCTTTCTTCCTCCAACACAAGTGTTGCAAACGGCACTCTCAAGATCGCTATGGAATGTGCATACGATCCCTTCAACTGGTCTCAGACCACCGATGCAAACGGCGCAGTCAAGATCTCCGGCAGCGACCTCTATGCTAACGGATACGACGTTCAGATCGCTAAGTACATAGCTGCTGAGCTCGGCATGGCACTTGAGATCTACGCAGTAGAATGGGATAGTCTTATCCCCGGTCTTCAGGCAGGCACCTACGATGCTATCATCGCAGGTATGAGCCCCACGGATGATAGAGAAGAGGTTGTTGACTTCACCGATTGCTACTACAACTCAAATCTCGTTGTTATTTATAAGAAGGCATAACTTAATGCTAAGGGGGCTGCCGATGTACGGCAGCCTCCGTTTTAAGGAATGGATTTATCACAAATTTTACAACAATTGTTTGCATTTATCTAAGAAAGGTTGATAATAATGTTTTTTGAAAACGTTGGAAAGATAATTTCCAAGTACGGCTCTATGCTTATGAGCGGTCTTGGATATACGATGCTCATAGCTCTTACGGGTACTATTATCGGACTTATTATCGGTATTCTCACCGGAATTGTAAGGACTGTTCCCCTGTCCAAGAACAAGGCTCTCTACTACCTCCAGAAAACCGTCAATGCTCTGATAGCCGTATACGTTGAGATATTCCGCGGAACACCTATGATGGTTCAGGCTATGGTTATCTTCTGGGGCTATGCATTTATGAACGGCGGTCAGACACTCCCCCTCATTCCTGCAGGTATTTTTATCGTTTCTATTAACACGGGTGCCTACATGGCAGAGATCGTCAGGGGCGGTATAATCTCTATAGATAAAGGTCAGTTCGAGGGTGCTTACTCGATAGGCATGACTCATTGGCAGGCTATGATCCACGTTATCATTCCTCAGGTTTTAAGAAACATACTTCCCTCTGTCAGCAACGAGTTCGTCATTAATATAAAGGATACCTCTGTGCTGAACGTTATCGGCGTTATGGAGCTTTATTATATGGCAGGTAAGATACAGGTTATGACCTATCACATCTTTGAGACCTATCTTATCATATGCGTTATGTACTTCATCATGACCTATTCGATCACACGTATACTTCGCTTCTGCGAGAAGAAGCTTTCCGGAAACGCGTCCTACAGAATCTGCGGCTCGCAGTCCGATCCCAATGCAGAGATCACCGTTCAGGAGGTAAAGTAAAATGGAAGAAAATTTATTTGAGACAGAAACAGTTATCGAGCTTTCTCACCTTGAGAAAAGGTTCGGTGAGAACGAGGTTCTGAAGGATATAAATCTAACCGTCAAGCGCGGAGAGGTTATATCGGTTATCGGATCCTCGGGCTCCGGAAAGAGCACGATGCTCAGATGCATCAACCTCCTTGAGATCCCCACCGGCGGAAAGATCTACTTTGAGGGCAAGGACATCGAGGATAAGGACGTTAAGCTTACAGATTACAGAACCAAGGTCGGAATGGTTTTCCAACAGTTCAATCTTTTCAATAACATGACGGCTCTTGATAACTGTGTAAGACCTCAGACGGTCGTGCTTGGTCGCCCGCGTGACGAAGCAGAGGCTATCGCACGCGGATTTATCGAGAAGGTTGGTATGAGCGCATACGTAAATGCCAAGCCCGCACAGCTTTCGGGCGGACAGAAGCAGCGTATCGCTATCGCGCGTGCGCTTTCTATGAATCCCGACGTTATACTCTTTGACGAGCCTACCTCCGCACTTGACCCCGAGATGGTCGGCGAGGTGCTTGACGTTATGAAAAATCTCGCAAGCTCCGGCTATACTATGATAGTCGTTACTCACGAGATGGGCTTTGCAAGAGAGGTATCGGACCGCGTGATCTTTATGGACGGCGGATACATTGTCGAGGAAGGTGCTCCCGAAAAGATATTCTCGAATCCCGAGCAGGAAAGAACCAAGGAATTCCTCTCAAGAGTGCTTTAATATATTATCTGATAAATAAAACGAGCCGCTCGGAAAAATCCGAGCGGCTCGCTCTGTTTTGCTATTAAGGATTACTTTTCAACCTTGACGTGCTTAATGCCACCGATCTTGATGTACTTGGTATCGCCTTCCTTGCCTTCTGCGAAGGAGAAGGTTCCGGAATACTTTTCAGCATCCTTTTCCTCTTCAGGGAAGGTTATGGTGATCTCAAGCTCACCATCATCGTTTTCAGCAATCTTGTACTTGCCTTCAACGGTCTTTTCCTGTCCGAGAAATTCGAAGGTAACGAAAACCTTGGATCCCTTAAACTCATAAGTTGTGCTTCCTACAAGCACATCTGCCTTGTACTTACCATTGAGCTTTTTGCCACAAGATGCAAGAGAGAACGCGCATCCGACAAGAAGAACCGAAACGAGAAGTATAGAAATTATTCTTTTCATTTTTATTCCCTTTCTAAATCAAATCTAATTAGTCGGTAGCAGTAAGCTTAACAGCGCCAAGCTTAATGTACTCAACGCCATCCTCTTCGCCGGAGCTGAAGTCGATAGTTCCGTTATCGAAGAGCGCGGGAGCATCGCCTTCCCATGTAAGGGTGATCTCCTTAGTCTCACTGTTTACCTTGTACTTACCCTCATGAACGGAGTTATCTCCTATAATGGGATCAACGGTAACAGTTACACCGCCAAGAGGAGAAAACTCAAAGTCATACTCCGCAATGGCAAGATCTGCTTCATACTCACCGTAAATGAAGGTCATAGGACCTACGGAAAGCACGCAGCCTGCGAATGTGAATACGCATCCAACAAGGAGAGCGCATACCATAACTGTCGATAAAATCTTTTTCATTTTGAAATCTCCTTTCTGTTTTATCACCTATTGGTGATCATTTGCCATTATTATATCATACTTTTGTTCATTTGTCACTAGTTATTGAAAAAAAAGTGATTAAAAAATATTAACTTATTTTTGGTGATTTTTTACAATATTTTCGCTCGCATATTGCCTTGATTAATCCCAAAAAATGTGATATAATTGTATAAAATATTTTGAAGGCGGTTGATATGAAAAATTATCTTGTACACTTAAGGCGACAGTTGCATATGTATCCCGAGATAGGCTTTGACCTTGATAAAACACTCGAAATAGTGAAGAGTGAGCTTGATGAGATCGGCGTAGAATATACGACCGAATACGGAAAAAGCAGTATAGTAGCCACCGTAAACGGAGAAAAAAAGGGACTCACCATCGGTATTCGCGCGGATATGGATGCGTTACCTATAGAAGAAGAAAACGATCTGCCGTACAGATCGCAGAACGTCGGAGCTATGCATGCCTGTGGTCACGATGCACATACCGCGATCCTGCTCGGTACAGTCAAAAGGATACACGAGATGCGCTCTCGTATTCCCTGCTGTGTTAAATTCATATTCCAGAGTGCCGAGGAATACACCACCTCAGGTGCTTCACTTTTAGTCAAGGACGGTGTCACCGATTCGCTTGACTGTATTCTGGCGCTGCACTGCGATCCGTCATACGACTGCGGAACTATAGGACTTTCGAGCGGCGTCCAATGCGCTATAAGCGATGGATTCAAGCTTGAATTCCTCGGCAAAAGCGCCCACGTCGCAAAAAAAGAAACCGGCGTAGATGCTATAATGATGGCGGTAAAGGCTTATACCGATATTCAGCTTATGCTATCACGCGAGATTCCTTCTACCGAGCCTGTGATATTTAATGCAGGTGCTTTCCACGGCGGCACAACAAATAACATCATTTGTGACAAAGCTGAGCTGTTCTGCACCCTCAGGACGGTAAAGGAGGAAACCGCCGAGCATCTATTATCCAAGATAAAGTCGATATGTGCCTCCGAAGCAAAGATATCCGGCGGAAAATTCAAGCTTACAAGAACAAAGCACTACCCCTTGCTCGAAAACGACGAAAAGATCACCGAGCTTATAGGCATTGCGGCAAAAAAGGTTATTGGAAACGGAAATATATTATCGAAATCCGTCGATATGATAGGTGAGGATTTCTCATACTACACGCAAAGAAAGCCCGGTGCTATGTTCCGACTTGGTATAAGAAACGTAGAAGCCGGAATAACCGAGGGGCTTCACAGCTCGCGCTTTAACATAGACGAAAATGCTATGGAGATCGGCGTTAAAATATTCGTGCGCTTTATTCTCGACAATGCAAAAGGATTTTAAAATAAAAACACAAAGGTTTTGAATAAAATTCTTGACAAACGAAAAAAATAGTGATATACTTATCCCATAATTAACAAACCGTTGAGGCGGGAGTAAAGACAGAGAGTGGCTTCACAGAGAGTGCGGGCAGCTGAGATCCGCGCAAGTACATACTGTCAAATGGGCCGCTGAGGGCGCAACCAAACGTATTTTCGGAGTATGTTGCGACGCTTGCCGTGCGTAAATCGGCAGGGATATGCTGGTATCCTGTAAGAGCGCGGCGTTTGCCGCGAACCAAGGTGGCACCGCGGATCACTTGTTTATTCGCCCTTGGCATAACTCAGACAGAGTTATGCCAAGGGCTTTTTAATACATTCAAGGAGGAAAAAGTATGAATTTTTCAGGTATTGATTTCGACACATATTTCAAGAGGTATCCAAGTGCGGACGGATATTTCGGAAAATACGGAGGCTCGTATATCTCGCCTGAGCTTAAAGCGGCGATGGATGAGATCACCGATGCATATTTCACAATATGCAAATCTACTAAATTCATAGGCGAGCTTCGCCGCATCAGACGCGAATTTCAGGGCAGACCAACACCAATATCTCACCTTGAGCGACTTTCTTCTTCAATCGGAAACGTTCAGCTTTATGCAAAGCGAGAGGATCTTAACCACAGCGGCGCACACAAGATAAATCACTGTATGGGTGAAGCTCTGCTCGCAAAATACATGGGAAAGAAAAAGGTCATTGCCGAGACCGGTGCCGGTCAGCATGGCGTTGCCCTTGCTACCGCAGCCGCTTATTTCGGACTCGAATGCGATATATACATGGGCACAGTTGATATAGAGAAACAGGCACCAAATGTTGCCAGAATGAAGATACTCGGTGCTAATGTAATCGAGGTGAAGGAGGGACTCGCAACCCTCAAGGAGGCGGTCGACGCGGCATTCGCCGCCTATGCCGAGGACTACGAAAACTGTATTTATTGCATAGGATCGGTCGTTGGTCCGCATCCCTTCCCTATGATGGTTCGTGATTTCCAAAGTGTTATCGGTGTTGAAGCAAGAGAGCAGTTTATCAGTATGACGGGTGAGCTTCCCGATGCGCTCGTTGCATGTGTTGGCGGTGGCTCTAACTCTATGGGAATCTTCTCAGGTTTTCTCAACGATCCTGTAGATATCTACGGTGTTGAGCCTCTTGGCAAAGGTCCTAGTCTCGGAGATCACGCCGCAAGCCTCACCTATGGCACCGAAGGAGTTATGCACGGATTTAACAGCATTATGCTCAAGGACGAAAACGGAAATCCGGCGCCTGTATATTCTGTAGCAAGCGGACTTGATTATCCTTCCTCCGGACCCGAGCACGCATTCCTGCACGACATCGGAAGAATCAAATATGATGCCATTTCCGATGATGAAACAATTGACGCATTCTTCAAGCTCTCGCGCCTGGAGGGCATAATACCCGCCATTGAGAGTGCTCACGCTGTCGCATATGCTATGAAACTGGCAAAAGAAATGAAGCGCGGATCTATCCTCATTAACCTCTCCGGCAGAGGTGACAAGGATATGGATTATATAATCAACAAATATGGAATAAGATAATAAAAAAACAGAGCATTCAGACGAAGCTTGGTATAACGCTTCGTCTGGATGCTCTGTTTTTTTGCAAATTTACAAATAATTATTGTCAAATACACTATGCTTATATCCTCCGCGCGGCAAATTAACAGTCCGTTTGCGCAGCAAACAGTGACTGTTACTCTGATGTCACTTTGATTCGAGCCCACCTTACGTTCAGGGAAATAAAAAAGCCGCTTACGCGACTTTTTATGGCTCCCCGGAATCTGTACTCACTTACGTCTGTATACTGCACGACATCGTGCATACCGCGGAGCGGTATATTGCCAGCGCGGAGATATTAGCCTAGACTTCGTAAGACAAATCAATTTCATCAAACTTTGATCCCGCGCGGCAAATTAACAGTCGGTTTACGAAGTAAACTATGACTGTTACTCTGATGTCACTTTGATTCGAACCCACCTCACGTTCGAGGAAATAAAAAAGCCGCTTACGCGACTTTTTATGGCTCCCCGGAATCTGTACTCACTTGCGTCTGTATACTGCACGACATCGTGCATACCGCCATAAGGGCGGTATCGAGCGTACTGCGTGGGAATACCTTCGTTCCGCACT
>SVRZ01000041.1 GCA_015064555.1 Oscillospiraceae bacterium | reverse complement strand
TTTTTTATCCTTTCGGGATCTTTTATAGCTATTCGTTTTTCCTTGTGGGGTATAGAGGAAATTCAATTAAACCATACGGCATCTTCTGTTTTCTGTTTTACTTTTGCCGTTTTCGGTTTGTTGTTTGATTTCCTTTCAATATTTGTTTTTCAATTTAACCGAAAGGCTTTTTTGAAAATTGAAGATGGTAAAATCGAAGCGCAATTTGGGTGGGGCGAAGAACTCTACACAGAACTAAACCATATTGCAAACGCTGAAAATCAAGGAAAGCATTTAAAATTGTATATTGATGACAGTGTTATTTGGATTTATAATTTAGTGAATGCTAAAGATTTTTGCCAATATATTTTGTCACACATTTCAAATCCTTCAAATACAATCAATATTGAAGAAGCAAAGTTCAAACATCAAAAAAATAAGCAAAGCTTCATCAAATATTTAATAGCAACAATCATTGCTGTAGCTTTCATATTTATTCATATTGGATGGTGTGTTTTTTTGACCGAAGGAAAAGACTTGACTGATTTTTCTAAGTCAGATGACGTTGTTTTTTTAGCATTTTATTTTTCAGAAATATTCACAATAATAATCGCATTTTTATTGGCAAGCAAATGTGGAAAAAAGCTTGCAGCTCTTAACATTACTAAATTTCAGATATTATCGGCTAATGCGGTTAAACATAAAAATGACACCCTTGATAAATATCCAAACTTAATTACCAAAAAATATTTTGATCACTATACTTATCGAATTGTTGTTTTCTCTCCTAAAGAAAATATATTTGCTTATATGCTTGAGCGATTCGATATAAAAACACTTTCATGGGTGTTTTGTTATGAATCGGCTAAAGGATTTGAAATATTATCGGATTTATACGAGGAATTAGATAGTTATTTTGAAGATGTGATTTTCGAAGACTGATTACATAGGACTCGTTACAAGCATGGCGTTAAAAGTCCGGCAGACCGCGGATACTTTTAATTCCCATCATCGCCAAGCGGTAAGGCACAGGACTTTGACTCCTCTATCGTTGGTTCGAATACAGCTACCCCTGCCAGCATAAAAGGCACCCAAACCGGGTGCCTTTTATGCTGGCAGGGATAGCATTGGACTATTTCTCTTACAAAAAGCATCATATATCCGTAAGACAATTCATCATTTGACACAATGACAATTTTGTGATATAATTAAGTAGAGGCAGGTGAGTGCTGTGGCTCGATACAAAACAATTAAACCCAACGATTATAAATACGAGCTTTTGAAAAAGAGAGACCGAATACGCATAACAGCAGATGCAATTTATGTATCGCTTATGCTGCTCGGTATTTTAATATGCGGAATCAATCAGTTTAACAACGCCATTGTGGGATGGGGGATGATAGCTATGGGAATCATTTCTGTTCCTGCTGCTGTTTTCCATATATACATTGATAAAAACAAATGGGGCGCTCTGTTCTGGTATGATACTCCGGAGCTTAAATCTTATTACATAAACTCAAAAGAGCGAGAAAAGGATCTGTCTGAATTAAGATTTCTGCGTGCTATCGAAACTGTGTCACTAGTTGCATTTTCTATTGTATTGCCCGTTTTGGGGTTATTAAGTCTATTGGAATTTATTTGATTTGAGAACGGATATCATATATGCATCAAAAAGCAAATGGGTGTTCTGTAGTGTATTACAAAAATTCCCATCATATTCTCTCCATATAGCAATATGCGCTGCATCAATATAAAAAATCACCCATTGTTCTACCTACTGTAAAGCAGGTCGCTCAATGGGTGATTTTTGATCAGATCAGTATTCGTCGGCAGGTTTTCATATTCCCTTCCTATAAAGCACATACGAATAGACTATCGGAACGAGGGCTAATACGGCGAGCGTGGGTATAACTATCCACACTATATCGAGGAATCCGAAGATGACGGTAACAAGACCTCCGATCACCCATATCCAGCTTGCCATACGGTGAGTTTTATTCCAGTTTTCCTCGCTGTTCAGCGTCCAGGGAAGCTTTATACCGATGGTATAGCTCTGACGGCATTTCGGCATATAATTGCCGATAACAACAAATACTATGCCGAGGAATACGGGTATGATAATCGAAACTCGGATATTTCCACCCATAGCGGTAGAATAAACTACTGCCGAAAGAAGTATGCTGAGTGTAGGAGTTATCCAGAATCCAAGCTGCAAAATTTTCGACGTATGCTCCTGATTCTTGGGATCGGAGAGCATAGCAAACGAAGATACAAGATGAATAGCAAGAAGTATAAGCGGCATTACTATTACCGCAAACGGCTTCGAGCTCCATCCGTCTACCTCGCCTTCAAAGTTCCAGTGATTCGGAATCTCTGCGGGGAGCTTATCCCAGAGAATGATTCCTGCGATGATCGGCAAAAGAATCACTATAGAGGTTACTATCAGAAGTTTAATATTTTTCTTAATCATTTTTTTCTCCCTTCAGGCCGCTGAGCCATAGCATTACCTCTTCCAAAACAGAGGTATTAAGTTCATAATAAATAAATTTTCCTTCCCTCTTATCCCTGATAAGATCGGCTTCCTTCAGCACCGTAAGATGCTTCGAGATCGCCGCTGTGCTCACGGGAAACACCGCCGATATCTCACCTGCGGAAAGTCTGCCGGGCCTGAGCATCTGCAATATCTCTCTGCGGATCGGGTCGGACAATGCCTTTATCGTGCTTTGAAGTCCCACGTTATCCCTCCTATTCATTTAACCTTTTGGTTAAATATAGTATAGCACAGTTTTTGGAGATTGTCAATAGTCATTTAACCTTTTGGTAAAATGTTTTTTGAAATTTAAAATTTATCGTGATAAAGTATTGATTATTGAAGTAAAATGTGCTATACTTTTAAGCAAAAATAAGAAGCGAAAAAAGAAAAGCATTTCGCGCCGAAGGAGGGCGGGTATGAGGATAGTTATAAAGATAGGAACATCAAACCTTACATACAGCACAGGATGCATAAATATCAGGCATATCGAAAAGCTGGTCAAGGTTCTCAGCGACATAAAGAATGCAGGATGCGAGGTTATCCTCGTTTCATCCGGAGCTATCGCTATGGGCGTCGGTAAGCTTAATCTGCCGAGCCGCCCCTCGGATATCGCGGGAAAGCAGGCGTGCGCAGCCATAGGTCAATGCGAGCTGATGTACACCTATGACAAGCTTTTCTCGGAATATAATCACACGGTTGCCCAGATACTCCTGACCGCACCCGATCTTGCCTGCGAGGAAAGAAGCTCAAAATTCAGAGCAACTATAGACAAACTGCTCTCCCTGAAGGTTCTTCCTATTATAAATGAAAACGACACGGTTGCCACCGAGGAGATAGAATTCGGAGATAACGATACCCTTGCGGCAAAGGTTGCGGTCAGCGCATCGGCAGACCTCGTTATCCTTCTTTCGGATATTGACGGACTCTATTCAGCCGATCCTAAAACAGATCCCACCGCCGCCCTCATCCCCGATGTGTATGAGATAGACGAGAGAATAGTCGCGCTTGCGGGCGGTGCCGGAACGAATCTCGGCACCGGCGGTATGGCGACCAAGCTCCGCGCGGCAAAGATCGCCACGGATGCCGGTTGTGACCTTATAATTATGAATGGAGACGATCCCGACAAGCTATACACGGCTACCGAGGGAATCAAAATAGGAACAAGATTTTATTCAAAGAGGTGAAGTATGGACGCCTTAACCACTACCGGAAAAATATTAAGACGCGCAAAGGATGCAACCAAGGCTATCATAGCTCTTGACGATGCCGAGATCAACCGCGCGCTCTGCGCTATGGCGGATGCTATAGAGGATTCGGCAGACGAGATTCTCTCTGCAAATGAAGAGGACGTTGAAGCTGCGAGGGGCAGTATTTCGGAGGTTATGATAGACCGCCTGAAATTGACACGGGAGCGCATATCGGGTATGGCGAACGGTATCAGAGAGATAACCGCTCTGCCATCGCCTCTCGGCGTTGAGCTCGAAAGGAGAGTAAGACCGAACGGTCTTGAAATAAAAAAGATCAGCGTCCCTATGGGCGTTATAGCCATCATATACGAAAGCCGTCCGAACGTTACCTCGGATGCGGCGGCGCTTGCGCTGAAAAGCGGAAACGTTTCGGTTCTCAGGGGCGGCAAGGAGGCATACAGATCCTCCGCGGCAATAGTCCGTACTATGAGGCGCGGGCTTGCATCCTGCGGCATCACCGAGGATGCCGTAAATCTCCTTGAAGATACGACACGTGCAGGGGCTTACGAGCTTATGAAGGCATCGGGATACGTTGATCTGCTCATCCCAAGAGGCGGCGCGGGACTTATCCGTGCCTGCGTGGAAAATGCCACGGTTCCCTGCCTTGAAACCGGCACGGGTATATGCCATATATACGTTGATAAGGATGCTGATATAAAAAAAGCACTTGCTATCATAGAAAATGCGAAGACCTCGCGCCCGTCGGTATGTAATGCGGCGGAGGTGTGCCTTGTTCACCGCGATATTGCTCCTAAGCTTTTACCCGAGCTTCGATCTATTCTCGTTGATAAGAGGCTCGCCGAGGGAAAAGCCCCCGTCGAGCTCAGACTCTGCCCCGAGGCGCAGAGGATAATCGACGGCACGCCTGCCTCAAAGAGCGATTTTGATACCGAATTTCTCGATTATATACTCGCAGTACGCGTGGTAGACTCTCCCGATGCGGCAATCGAGCATATATCCGAGCACTCTACTCACCACAGTGAGGCAATAATTACCGAGAATGCTGATACGGCAGAGCACTTTTCTGCGAGAGTGGACAGCGCGGCGGTCTACGTCAATGCCTCCACAAGATTTACGGACGGAGGCGAATTCGGACTTGGATGCGAGATGGGCATCTCCACACAGAAGATGCACGCGCGCGGTCCTCTCGGCATACGCGAGCTGACTACGTACAAATATATTATAACCGGAAACGGTCATATAAGATAAGGAATGCTGAAATTATGAAGATAGGATTTATAGGCTGCGGCAATATGGGCGGAGCATTTATACGTGCAATTTCGCCAAATTCGGAAACCAATGTTTACATTTACGATAAAAATATCGAGAAAGCGCAGTTGCTTGCCAAGGAGGTGTCGGCTACTGTTTGCGAGGTTGGACTGATAGCGAGAACCTGCGATTTAATCTTCCTTGCGGTCAAGCCCGCAATCGTTTTGTCGGTTCTTTCCGATATCTCGGACGATCTTGCCAAGAATCCGAGGGCGGTAATTGTGAGCATGGCAGCAGGAGTAAAGACCGAAAAAATAGAATCTGCACTTACCTCGCCCTGCCCCGTCATAAGGATAATGCCAAATACACCCGTGGCGGTGGGATGCGGAATGATCGCCTGGTGCACCGGTGCGGCGGTTGATCTTCCGAAAGACCGAGAGAATGAATTTCTCGGGATCATGTCTGCTTGCGGCAGACTTGACCGCCTTGATGAGCGGCTCATCGATGCGGAAACGGCAGTCGCAGGATGCGGTCCGGCATATGCATATATGTTTATCGAAGCACTGGCAGATGGGGGCGTGCTTTGCGGTTTACCCCGAGACCGTGCTATACTTTATGCGGCGGAAATGCTGAAAGGCGCTGCAGAGATGGTCCTCGCCACAGGCAAGCACCCGGGACAGCTCAAGGACGAGGTATGCTCGCCCGGCGGCAGTACTATCGAAGGCGTTCGCGCTCTCGAGGACGGCGGATTCCGAGGTATTTGCGCTGAGGCAGTCATCGCCGCTTACGAAAAGAATAAGTTGCTTGGCTCTTAATTCGCATAATCTTATATTTCGTTCAATACAAGCAAGCAAAATGGGTGGAAGCATCGGATTGATTTCCGGTGCTTCCACCCATTTCCCATTTGGAATAATTACCCTAAAACTATGATTTTTACGACTGAATAATCACTTATCCTTTTTGTCTTATCATTTTTTCTTGCTCTCAATGCCAAGCATATAATCTGCGCTCACACCGTAATATCTGCACAGGGTAATAAGATGATGTATTGGCAGCTCATTTGCTCCCCTTTCGTATCTTGCATACATCGTTTGCGAGGTTCCGAGCACCTCTGCTATCTCACGCTGAGTCTTATCGTTATCCTCGCGGAGATCTCTCATTATCTTGATATACTTCATCAAATTCTCCTTTTACCTACTATCGTTGTAAATTATAACAAGTAAAAAAATGTACTATACAATTTAGTAAACAATTTTATTAAACCTCTTGACTTTTAGTAAATTTGTGTACTATAATATTGTTATCAAAATTCAAAAGGAGAAAAGGACATGTTTAACGTCGCGCAAAAGGCATTTTCAATCATAACTCTTATTGCTCTTACGGCATTTCTCGTCATTTCCCTCACCGGATGCGGATCTATCATGAAGCTGTTTGGCGGTCAGGAAAATTGCGAGCATTCTTACACGGAGGCTGTGGTCCCACCGACCTGTTCGGAAGAGGGTTACACCGAGCACATCTGCACGAAGTGCGATGACAGTTACAAGGATACGTTTACTCAAAAGGTTGCGCATTCTTACACCGACATTGTTGTAAACCCCACCTGCACTGCAGAGGGATATACCACACACACCTGTACCCAGTGCGGTAACAGCTACGTAGATTCTACTGTAGCAAAGGTAGCACACAGTTATTTATCGGTGGTTACAGCGCCCACTTGTACTGCAGAGGGATATACCACGCACACTTGTACCGAGTGTGATGATAGTTACACCGATTCTACTGTAGCAAAGGTAGCACACCGCTATTCATCTGTAGTTACTTCACCGACTTGTACCGCAGAGGGATATACCACTCATACCTGCGACGAGTGCGGTAACAGCTACAAAGATGGACGTACACAAAAAACGTCTCACCCATACAAGGACGTTGTAGTTAGTCCTACTTGCACCGCAGAGGGCTATACAGAGCATATCTGCGAGGTATGCGGTGAGAACTACAAGGATTCTGCTGTATCAAAGATTCCTCATACGTATTTATCGGAGGTCACCTCACCTACCTGCATATCTACAGGATATACAACTCACACCTGCTCGGTCTGCGGTGATACGTATGCCGACAGCGAAACAGAAATGACCTCTCATAGATTCAACGCTTCTGCTTGCTTATACTGTTCTATGAACGAGATAACCGAAGGTATTACACCCGATACGGATTGGTATAATTCCGACTACGTAAGTATGACTCTTAAAACGAAGGAGCAGCTTGCAGGTCTTGCAGTCCTTGTAAGCGGCGGAGTAACGTTTACGGGACAGATTGTATATCTAGGTGCTGA
Organism: Oscillospiraceae bacterium; assembly: GCA_015064555.1. GTDB lineage: Bacteria > Bacillota > Clostridia > Oscillospirales > CAG-272 > UBA1740. Next base: position 5,448 of record SVRZ01000041.1, on the reverse strand, counting down.
TATAGACCTAGGATATCACGAATGGACTCCTATAGGAAATGCCGAATACGCATTTGCCGGTACGTTTGACGGTGACGGATACACCATTAGCGGGCTTAAAATAAACGCTTCATATTCCTATGTAGGACTTTTCGGTAAAGCAACCGGAATACTGAGCGACTTCACAGTTGACGGAGCAAGTGTGTATGTTGCTGATACCTATGATTATGTTTCCGTCATATGCGGATATTCATCAAATGAAATATCAAACGTCAATGCCGCAGGATTTATAGACGCAGAGCACTCTAATTACATTGGTGCTATATGCGGAACTGCTACGGTTGGAATCGGTAATTGCTCGGCAAAGGCTGAAATTAACGCAGGAAACTATGCCGGAGGCATTGTAGGATACTCGGATGTTTCATCGGCGGTTTACAGTCATCTTTCTTACAGCGGAACGGTAAACGGAGGTGATTATATCGGTGGAATTATAGGTAACATTAATGCTACAGGTACAATACAAACCGATTTGCTTAATTTTGAAGGTGTAGTAAAGGGCTCAAAATACGTTGGCGGTACCGTGGGATATGTTAAGGCTGCTGTAGGCTCAAGATTACACGGTGCAACAGTAACGGCTGATATTACCGGCGGATGTTATGTAGGCGGTATCGCAGGCGAAGCAAGCTCGGTTGCAATAAGCGGCTCATCTAACGATGGCTCAACCATTAGTGCAACCTCATATGAAACGATTGATTCAACAATGTATGCTTATCTTGGCGGATATGTAGGAAAAGGTTATAGCGTTGATGGGGCAATTAACAACGCAGATGTAAACTATGCTTTACGAGGATTGTGCGTTGGCGGTATTGCGGGATACCTAAGTAATAACGCAACTAACTGTGAAAACAATGGTAATGTTTCGGGTTATGACTATGTCGGAGGTATTGCGGGGCACCTTTCAAGCACTACGACAAATCCCGTGACAAACCTTAAAAATAGCGGTAATATATCCGGAAACAGCATTGTCGGAGGTGTTTTCGGACGCTACGGCAATAGTTCAAATACCAACCTTCTTAACCTTGAAAACTCGGGAAATATCAGCGCGACCGGAAACCAAGGCGGCGGAATTGCGGGAGTGGCTAACGCCTCGGGTAAAACGCTTATAGCGGAAAGCTTGAAAAATACCGGTGCCGTTATTGTAACCGATTACCGAGCTGGAGGTCTTTTCGGATACGTTGAGGGCAATACGTCCTCGGTAATTGAAAATTCCGAATCAAGTGCAGAAATTTTCGGAAAGTATTACGTCGGCGGTCTTGTAGGGCAGGCTCTAAATGTTTCTGTCGCAAGCTGCAGCAATGAAGGCTCGACGATTGCCGCGACAGGCTGGTATAGTGAGTCATCGGTTGACTACGTATGGCTTGGAGGATATGTAGGACGGGGTTATAAGGTAAGCGGATGTATTAACAATGCAGATATAAACTACTTTGGAAACGGAAGATACATAGGCGGTATTGTGGGGTATGCTATAGACTCCGTCACAGATTGCACAAATAACGGACATATAACAACTATTTCGGATTACGTTGGAGGCATCGTCGGTTATGTAGAAACAACGGCTGTTACAGTATATTTTGATAATCTTATCAATAACGGTAATATTTCCGGAAACTCACGCGTTGCAGGGCTTATAGGCGCTATTCTTGAAAGAATATCGACAAGAGGTTCTTGGGATCTTGATAAAGTAAAAAATTCATATAGAGGTACTTACTATCATTATTATTGCAATACAATTTCAATGAATAATTCATCGAATACAGGAAATGTTACGGCAGCTGGAGGTCAAGTAGCAGGTCTTATCGGTGCTGCAGAATTATCATCAAGTTATACTAGTAGCCATACCAATTGCTCTGGAGTGTATTCTTACGGTTGCGATATTATCTCCGACGTTAAATTTATTGGTTCGTCACTAAGTAACTCCGGAGAAATTGCGGGTAAGATAAATGTTGGAGAGTTCTTTGGATATTTCTCATCCGACGGTTCATCTACCATCACAACATACACAGTTACCGGTAAGATCACCTTAAACGGTGAGGTCAAGGACGGAACGTATGACGTTGGCACAAAGACTAACCTTACTCTCAACGGCAGAACGGTATACGTTCCTCCGGTTGAAGAGCCGGAAACAGACGGCTCGGAAACAAGCGGAGAGGAAAGCACGGATGGTGCGGATACCGCAGGCGGCGAGGCAACCGAGGCATAATAACCAAAGGCATATAATGATTTCCTAAGCTTTAAAATTGATCATATTTTTAGGAAAGCATTGACTTTTTTGCCCATGGGTGCTAAAATTACGTTGTTAGCCCATGGGCAAAAAATTTTGGAGGTGTTTTATGAAAAAACATTTGATCTCGGTGCAGTCGGGTGATTGGTATGACGAGAGTAATGACGATAAGAGTATGGCTTATGCCAAGGAGTGCGGTATTGAAGCGCTCGATTTCAATATAGATCACGTTCTTGAGCCTTTGAAGCTCGCAGAGGGCGTGAAATTCCCTGTTTGCGATCTGCCGCTTGACCAGTTCGTTGCTCACTTCGCTCCGCTGAAGGAGGCAAGCGAGAAATACAACATTGCCATCGGTCAGATGCATGCTCCTTTTCCCGTTTTTATCCCGGGTAAGGATGATATAAACGACTACATACACGAGGTTCTCGTTAAGATAATCGCAACCTGTGCGTACGTTGGTTGCCCTGCTCTCGTTATTCATCCTTACGTAAGAGAGTCTAATTACGAAAAGGCTATCGAATACAATCTCGCCATATACAGAAGGCTTATTCCCGCAGCCAAGAAATATAAGGTTACTATCTGCCTCGAAAATCTTTTCAACAGCTCAAAGGAGTGCATCTTCACCAATGCGCGCGATGCGGCGGCATTCATTGATAGGCTCAATTCCGAGGCAGGAGAGGATGTTTTCGGCTTCTGCTTCGATCTCGGACACGCAAATCTGCTCCGACTGAACGTAAGAGAATTTATAAAAACTCTCGGCAAAAGACTTACCGTTCTTCATATTCACGATAACAACGGAAACGGTGATGCTCATCTTTGTCCCTACACCCAGACGGATAACTGGGGAACCAAGCATACAACCGACTGGGATGCATTCATTGGAGGTCTTTGCGATATAGGCTACGAAGGTACTCTGTCCTTTGAAACCTTTAAGGCACTGAAATTCATGCCCCGGGATGTCGAAAAGGAGGCTCTTCAGCTTATTGTGGCGATAGGAAGATACTTCCGCCGTAGGATAGAAGAATAAAGTTCGTTTCAAAGCTAAATTTTAAAAAACAATGGCTTGCTCGTTTTTATATCCGAGCAAGCCATTGTTTTTTTCTTTTTTCATTTTTTTTGAAAAAGCTCTTGACAAAGTGATATCAAAGTGATATCATTAAGATAGAAGTGATATGAAAGATTACTTCGTATATTATCTTAACTTTATACAACAAAGGAGAAAAAACAATGTCAGAAAAAATCTTGGAAAACAAGAAAAACGGTATGGCCGTTTTAGTTGGTACCATTTTCGGTCTGATACTTTCCATCGCTCTTATAATTGTTGGAGCGAGCTTTGAGATCGACGTGGTTGTTATTATCGCAATTGTCGCCCTTTGCATCGGATGGATACCCCTGCTCGGCCTGAGAATACTCAAGCCTCAGGAGGCACTTGTGCTTACCCTATTCGGTAAGTATATCGGTACTATCAAGGGCGAGGGCTTCTATGCCGTTCACCCCTTCTGCTCTTCGGTAAACCCCGCGGCGCAGACAAAGCTCAATCAGAGCGGTGACGTAAGCACCGTTGAGAAGTCCGTCATATCAACAAACGGCACGGGCATCAACGTCGCAACAGTTGATAAAAAGCTTTCGCTCAAGATCATGACTCTCAACAACAACCGCCAGAAGATAAACGACTGCCTTGGTAACCCCGTTGAGATCGGAATCGCAGTAACCTGGAGAATAGTTGACACGGCTAAGGCTGTTTTCAACGTAGATAACTACAAGGAGTTCCTTTCACTTCAGTGTGATGCTTCGCTGCGTAACATAGTTCGTCTTTATCCTTACGACGTTGCTCCCGGCATCGACACCACAGGTGACGGCGTTGCCGACGACGGAAGTCTCAGAGGCTCAAGCGAGGTAGTTGCCTCCAGAATCAGAGATGAGATCCAGGAGCGCGTTACCGAGGCGGGTATCGAGATCGTCGAGGCAAGGATCACCTACCTTGCATATGCGACCGAGATCGCTGCAGTTATGCTTCAGCGTCAGCAGGCATCCGCTATTATAGATGCAAGAAAAATGATAGTTGACGGTGCTGTCGGTATGGTTGAAATGGCACTTGAAAGACTTTCTCAGAATGACACGGTACACCTCGATGAAGAACGCAAGGCGGCAATGGTTTCAAACCTTCTTGTAGTCCTTTGCGGAAACAAGGATGCACAGCCCGTTGTGAATTCAGGAAGCCTTTACTGATATGGGCGGAAACGAGAAAAAGCAGGTCCCTCTCCGCCTCTCACCGAAGCTCTATGAGGCTTTGGCATCCTGGGCCGAGGATGATTTCAGATCTATTAACGGGCAGATCGAATATCTCCTTACAGAATGCGTCAGGCAGAGAAAAAAGAACGGAAAATACGTTTCCGACGAAATCGATAAACCGATTGATATTGATATAAGCTAGAAAAATATTTCCCGATATTTTCCGCTCTGATAATAAGCTTCAAGCGTAAATCACCGCATTTTGACAATAGTAGTTTGCAAAATGCGGTGATTTTTATTTATACAGTCATCCTCGATTTTTTTTGCGAGATTGGATTGACGAAAAAATTCTTTTTTCAAATAATAAATTATTTTTTCGTCCTAAGAGTTGACAAACCTCTTGCTTTAGTATATAATATATATATATCAATTCCCCTTTCGCGCTATGGGTCTGCAATGGTTTCGACAGGGGTTGTGAAGTATGATAAGCGTAGCGCGCCGGATAATCGCGTCAAAATGTCCAAACTTAAATAATAAACGACAACAATACTGTTGCTATGGCTGCCTAATGGCAGTGCCGCGGCTTAATATTGCCGCCCGTACCGCTTGGGAGGACTACGGCCCAAGCCGTGCGTCAACTTAGTAGTGAACATGAATCGGGAGTCGCGCCTGTACCGATCATGCATTAAGGTGCTACCCTGACGGAAGCCTGTCACTCGGCGCCCCGATGCGGGAATTTCAATAGATTGACTGCCTACGGAGAAGGTTGTATGGACCGACCTTTGGACACGGGTTCAATTCCCGTCAGATCCACCAAACGCTACTCAGACGAACACTTACTTTTTCAGCGGCGGCTTCGCCGTTAAGGTTTCGCTCTGATACGAACAAAAACGCCATCTTAGATGAAAGTCTAAGGTGGCGTTTTTTTGTTGGCTTATTACGATTTATTAAGCCTT
>SVRZ01000009.1 GCA_015064555.1 Oscillospiraceae bacterium | reverse complement strand
GTATTATGAAGAAGTTAAGAAGGGACCAAGTTCTGTAGAAGGCGATAAAACAAGATACCACTATCAGCTATCTGCAGTTGCAGCATCCGGAAATGCAACTATTTCTAATTGTTACATTTACGGTGGTAGAAATAATATATATATTGGCACAGGCAACGTAACTGTTAAAAATACCATACTTGAATGTGGAACTGTTTCTAATATCCAAATTATTAGCAACAATAACCACACTGTAACATTTGAAAATCTTACCACTATACAGTACCTTGTAAGTCCTACAATATTTAACGAAGAAAACCAAAAGGACTACAAGATGATTGGTTTTGGCATTTTTGTCGGAGATGGCGATGCGGACACGATTCCCACCAATCCGAAGCTTGTATTTAATGGCGGCTTGAAGCAGTACAACTGGGTAAGCGAGGCCGAATCTGTCGGTGTCAAAAATAGCAATTCTGGATATATATCGAGCGCACTAAATGCTGCAATTGGTAACGACACTTATAAGCGTGATAATGGCACGGCAAATATGGGAATTGTCTTCCTGAATAATCAAGAAACCAATATTGAAAACAATACAGGCATAGATTATCAACTGGGCGCGATTACAATTATGTCGGTCACCGGTCAGGTTTACTCTATACCTAAAACCGAAACTGAGATTTATACAGACTATACCAATGCAGACAGAACTACAGTAAACGGCCTTTACGTTCCTCAGTTTAAGTATGACGGTACCCTCGGTGGTCAGCAAGTTGCTGAAGGTGGCAATGAGCATCTTTATCGTGAAGGTGACGTCATTAAGGTGATGTTCCCAAGCGGTGATACTAAAGAGATTAATCTTGCGACACTTGTAAACATTGCTAAATATGCAAATCAAGACTTAAATCTTCAGATTACAGTTAAAGATGAAAACGGTAATGCTGTTTCTGTAACTGATGATAAGATAACAATTTCCAAAGCAGGAGAATATACAATAACTTATACTGTGACAGATACACTGTTCTATGATAAGGACGGAAATGTTATCGAGAATTCTTCTGTTCAGTATTCTTGGAATGTGGCGATCAGTGTTTCATTGAAGGACACTTCTGTTCCCAATGCTTACTTCGATTATGATACCACAAAGCAGACTATGGGATACGCAAAGAAAAGTATGTTCGCTGGCGGTAATACACAGTACTTGCCATTCCTTGCAGGTTTGAAGATTTATGATTATGTGGGACAGAATGCTTACCTGCGTTTTGACGGTGATAGTGATTTTAATAAGATTGCTGCTGCTGAAATCACAGGATATACCTCTGAAAACCACGTACTTATTAAGGTTACACTTACTGATGGTGGTGTGATCAACGTTGATACAACCGCAAGAGCAGTTTCGGGTGGCTCGACTTATACAGGAACGCTTAATACAAGTGGAAATACACTTTATTATGTCAATGGTGGAACCACAAGTGCTACAACTACCACTTGGGTTATTTCCAACTACACGTTTGTTGGAAATAACGGTGTTGAAATTGCTTCCGGAACGGTTACCTTCAGTAATTGTGAAAACGGTTCTGTGCCTACGGGCAACTTCAGCACAACGATCAAATATACTGTTACCTATAATGCAAATGGAGGCGATTGCGGTCAGACACTTGGATATGCAACATCTGCGGCAACGGCTATAACTCTTCCTACACCTACTCAGTCCGGATATACCTTCCTTGGATGGTATACCGCAGCGATAGGCGGAACAAGAGTTGGCGGTGCGGGTGATAGTTATACTCCCTCCAGCAATATAACTCTCTATGCACAGTGGGGTGCACCTTGTACTGTCACCTATGATGCAAACGGTGGTTCTTGTACCACAGACTCGGAAAAATTTGACGGAAAGACATTAATTCTTCCCACTGCTACTAAAGAGGGACACACTTTCCTTGGATGGTACACCGCAGCGACAGGCGGAGAAAGAATTGGCGGTGCAGGTCAAAGCTACAATCCCACCGGTGATACTACTCTTTACGCACACTGGCAGGAGCCTACTACTGTAACATATAATGCAAACGGTGGTTCCTGTGATACTGCTAGTGAACAGTATGATGGCGATTTGACTCTTCCCACTGCTACTAAAGAGGGACACACTTTCCTTGGCTGGTACACTACAGCGACAGGTGGCACCAAGATAGGTGATGCAGGCGCTACTTATATTCCAAGCGCAAATATCACTCTCTATGCTCAGTGGCAGATAAACAGCTACACAATCAAAGTAACTACAAATAATGCTACCGTAAAGGTCAACGGAACAGCTGTAAGCAATAACGGTACAGTAAGCATTCAGTATGGCGCTCAGGTTACAGTTGAAGTGACTTACAGCGAATCTGATAGTCAGTCAACAACAATTACGGGAACAGATGGCGCAACATATACCTCTCCATTCAATATGCCCGCCCAGAATGTAACTATTAATGCAACGTCTTCCGGCTGTGTCACCCCCGATACTCTCATCACCCTCGCAAACGGAACTCAGGTACGTGTAGATTCGCTTACCGGCAATGAAGAGCTTCTTGTATGGAATATGGAGACAGGTCGCTTTGATAAGGCTACTATAATGTTCATCGACAGCGATCCTACCGCAGAGTATGAAATTATTCATCTCTACTTCTCCGACGGCACTGACGTTAAGGTTATTTATGAACACGGATTCTGGGATTACGATCTCAATAAGTACGTATACCTTGACAGAAATGCGGCTGATTACATCGGTCACACCTTCGCAAAGCAGAACGGTGATGCTCTTGAAAAGGTACAGCTTGTTGACGTTGTAATAGAGACCGAGATCACAGAGGCATGGAGCCCTGTTACCGCAGGACACCTTTGCTACTTCGTAAACGGCATGCTTTCGATGCCCGGCGGTGTTGGCGGTCTGTTCAACATCTTCGAGGTTGATCCGGAGACTATGACTTACGACTACGAGCAGCTTCAGAAGGATATTGAGACTTACGGTCTTTACACCTATGAGGAAATGAATGCAATTTGTCCTCTCTCCGAAAAGATGTTCAACGAGGCGGGCGGTGCATACCTCAAGATTTCTATCGGCAAGGGTAACCTTACTATAGAAGAACTTATTGAAATGATCGAGCGTTACAGCGAATTTTTTGAATAATAACAACTATTATACTACAAGGAGGTAAACGCTTTGAGCGACAATTTGAATAATAAAACAGAAAAGCTGACGGACAAAGCGTTTATCCGCCTTGTGATAACGTCATTCCTGGCGGTAGTGCTTTGTGTCACCTGTCTTTGCGGTGCATCATGGGCTTGGTTCTCCGGTAGCACAACTTCAACCGGTAACGAGATTACGACCGCAATCTGCGAGCTTAAGATATTCGTTAATGACGGCTCTTCTACCGAGCTTGCGGCAGTGACCGTCGATAGCGAAGCAATACTTTCGCTCGATGCAGGAAATTACACCGTAGTAATGACTCTTCCTCAGGATAGTGCATCCGGCTATTCGGTCATCACCGTAGACGGAATCTCCTATTACAGCGAGGCGCTCATTTCTTCGTCCGATCCTGTCGAGCAAACGCTCACCTTCAATCTCACTCTCGAGAGCGAGCACAGTGTTAAGGTAGCTGCGCACTGGGGAATCTACTCCGGAACAATTGACGTATCAAATTCAGGTACACTTATTATTCCATAAAAAAAGTCTGTCCGAAATGCGTTTGCATCTCGGGCAGACTTTTTTATGTGTTTTTTAGATATTTTATGTGTTTTTTAGATAGATATGAGGTATCCGAAAATCTACTTCTCACCCCAAGCTATGCTTGGGATTTCATCTGCCTTCGGCAGATTTCATCCGACCTTGTCGGATTTCATTACCGCAGGTAATTTCATTGTGCACTGTGCACTGCGCACTGTGCACTGTGCCCGGTGGAAGAGGTGCTCCAATTCTAACATTTTAAATCAATGAAATGAGCCCTTTGACATTTTGTCGCAGGGCTCATGAAATGCACTCCGTTCATGAAATGAATCCTTCGGATTCGTGAAATGCGAATGAATTCGCATGAGGGGGAAGAGGTATACTTATCCCTTTCTATCTTCCAGAATCTTAAATATTTCCTCAGCCGCGAGCTTCACCTTTCCGACCACTTCCTTTTGCTCGGTAGGGAAGGCGAAATAGAGAGCATGGTTGTCACCAATACCGATAACGTCATCTATCTCATACCAATAAGGTATTGCCTCGCAGGTATACATTGATCCGGCACTCTGGTGGAAGTCGATCTTTCCATCACATCCGGTCAGGTGGAAGCCGCCCTCCATACTGTGGGAGAGCCTTCCTGTGCCAACCTTATACAGAGCCTTTGTGTCAACGATCATCATAATATCGCAAGCCACGTCAAAGCCGTACTTACCGTCAAGTATCTCCTGTCTGACGCATTCTCGCTCCCATTTATACCAATCGGGAACGTGATCAAAGTATGTATCCCCCTCAGTCGCCTTAAGATAGCCGAGCTCGGTGAGCTCCCAGGTCTTGCCGCAGGCATTGCAGGTGAGGTGGATGCCACTACTATCCATTTTTCCTTCCTCCTTGCAGTGAGGGCACTTATATAAAATTCTATGAAGACCGGCGGCTCTGAAGGGCTCGTCGATAACTATCTTGTTTTCCTTCTGCCAGGCAAACTCATCATATGAAAATTCGCGGTCTATCACATCCTGAATTTCTTCAATGCTCATCGCCTTTATCTCCTCGGGCGAGAGAATATACCGAAGCTCTGCATGTATCGGGACCTCGCGCTTCTCAACGTAACCGTAAGCGGGAACGTGAAGATAGACGCCGTTTGTCTTCAGGAAGCAGAGCGGGACCTCCAGCATCTTGATCAATTTAGCGAGAGTGGAGGGAAGTGTCACGCAGGTTCCGTCCAAAGTATACACCGCCTCGGGATACATAAGCACCGAGCTCTTGTTTTGGGTAAGGCAATGCTTTATATCACGGACAAGCACGAGATCGGATATATATTTTCTCGTTGAAAAGCATCCGATCGCTCTCATCAGCCATTCAAGCCCCATAAATGTTTCATATGCGGCGACTGTATTGAATTTTCTCGGGTAAAGCATAGAATATGCTATTTCAAAATCTGTGAAGCCGGAGTGATTCATAAGAATAAGCGCGGGTTCCTTTTTACCCAGTCTTTCCATCCCCACCTCGCTATGCGTAAAATGAGGAGGAATAAGAACTTTGGATATAACCTTGGTCAGTGTCTGCCAAAAAATATTAGTCTTCTTCGGTAATTGATGCTTGCGAGGCTTTATAGCCATTACTTCGTCGTAGCTTTTTTCGAGGACTTTAATTTTCATCGTCTTTTACCTTTCGCGGCATTTAATACGGTTACTACGAGTAGTGTACCATTTTTTTCTTCTGATTGCAACATTTTTTTAATAATTTTTTCATATTTTTTTAATAATTTTCTATATATTGCATGAATACAACGATTTCAAAGGAAAAAGTCGCTCGCTCCTCAAAATGAAAAGAGCTAGCTATAGCTTTTAAATTCGAGCTAGCCCTTTAAATTTTTGTTTGGTTTTGTTGCGCGAAGCTTTGATTTAAAAAGGGAGACTACCATATTTACATAACGCATCGAATGTGATATAATTAATTTGAATCTGAGTAAAGGAGACTGCGTAATGAATTTATCCGTATATACCTCAGCTCTTTTATCCGATATAGAAAGACGTATTGTACCCGAGGTTGAGGATGATTATATAGATCAGTGGAACCGTTTTTGGCGCGGCAGCTCTGATGATATAATTTTTTCGCCTATGCGAAAAAATGTTTCTGAAAGTCGAATAGAAATAAAGAACATTCATATAAACGATGCATTAAACGATTATGAGCTTATGCTTGATATGCAGCTTGCAAACGTGAGTAATGAGCTCAAGCGAGGAAAGAATGCACTGAGCATAAGAGCAAATTACGGCACGGGAATTATAACTTCTCTTTTCGGAGCGAAGATCTTCGAGATGCCGAGAAGTCAGAATACTCTTCCTATCACCAGGTCATTTAACGATAGTGATACCATAAGAGAAATAGTCGGTCGGGGTGTTCCGAGTATTCACAAGGGCTTTGGGAAAAAGGTGTTTGAATTTGGTGAAATATGTCTTGAGGTATTCAAGAATTATCCCAAGATCTCAAAGTACGTTTATATGTATCATCCTGATACTCAAGGACCGCTCGATATCGCGGAGCTTCTTTGGGGAAGCGAGATGTTTTACGAGATGTATGACGATCCCGATCTTGTGCATACCGCAATGAGGCTCTTTACCGATACGTACGTAAGTTTTCTGGATAAATGGTTTGAAATGTATCCTAACCGAGCCGGGCTGAATGCCCATTGGGGCATTTTGATGCGCGGAAATATCTGCTTGCGAGATGACAGCGCAATGAATCTTTCGCCCGATTTATATGAAGAGTATGTACTTCGTTATGACAAATATCTGCTTGAACGTTACAATGGCGGAATAGTGCATTTTTGTGGCAGAGGAGATCATTACATTCATCTGTTGACAGCGTCTCCGCACTTAACCGGTATCAATCTTTCTCAGCCGCATCTCAATGACATGGAAAAGATATACGCTTCAGCATTCGGTAACGGAAAGAAAATTCTCGGTCTCGAGGCCGGCGCGTGTCATGATTACGAGGGCACTGTCGATCCGATTCGGTCGATGATTCATAAGAGCTGATACGATGCATTTCGTATTTTTGACTTATATAAAACGAGGCAAGAAACTGCCTCGAATTATATCCGGATTTTGCGAAAAGGAGCTGTTTGTTTATGCAAAAGTGCAATGTGTGCAAAAAAGAAAATACAGAAAACGTTTCGGAAAATCTCTTTTATAAAGAATTGATATGCGACACGCTCTATAATGAGAAACGCGCGTTTACAAGACTCATAGCGAGTGAACTGTTCGAGGTTACGCTTGTTGTTCGCGGCTCGGGAATACACAGAGTGCTTGACAAAGACATTCCCTGTAAGGCAGGAGATATATTTATAGTTCCACCCTCTGTGCCTCATGGATATTTTGTTGAACAGAGCACGGATAAGCTATATTTGAGGCAGTTGTTCTTCGATGCTTCGAAATGGCTGGAGCCTGATATTCTGAATCCTTCAAGTCCAAGCTTTTGCTATGGTGTTTTCTCGGAAAACAAAACGCTTGGATATGCTGCGCTCAACTCTTTAATGATTGAGAAAACGGGTGATATTTATGACAATATATTGTATGAAGCCAAAAGCAAAGAGAGTGGTTGGCAATCGCTTATAAGAGGGCTTTTATCAAGTCTTCTTATATACGTAGGACGATATATCAACGTATCCTTGAAAAACATCTCATTTGTTTCTATAGAAGAATGGGGGATTGTTTCCGAAGCTATGAAAGCGGTGCGTGAGGAATATTCCTCTGCGGCGCTTTCGGGCGAGGCGATAGCATCAAGAATGCATATCAGCAAATCTCACTTTGGAAGAATTTTTACGAAGCTTGTCGGAAAATCCTTTGCAGAGTATTTACGTGAGGTAAGAATAGATGCCGTTTGTAAGGAGCTTAAGAAAAGCGGAGCAAACGTTGAGGATATTGCAAACAAATGCGGATTCAGAGATATTCCGTCGTTTTATAAGAATTTCAGCGCGAGGCTCGGTATGACACCGAAGGAATACCGATTGAAAAACCATAAATTCGATGATCGCTCAGAAGAATATATAAAACTTTTAAGAGGTGAGAAAATTATGAGTATTTTAAATGAAATTTCCGAAAATCTTCAAAAGGGCAAGGCGAAGATAGTAAAGGAGCTTGTGATGCAGGCAATTGACGAGGGGGTTAAGCCCGAGGATGTATTGAGAGAAGGCTTGCTCGAGGGAATGGGAGTTATAGGTGAGAAATTCAAAAATAACGAGGTATACGTTCCCGAGGTTCTCGTTGCGGCACGTGCTATGAATGCGGGCGTGCAGATTCTTCAGCCGTTGCTTGTTGCAAACGGAGTTAAGGCCACCGGTAAGGTTTGCATAGGAACTGTTCGGGGAGATCTTCACGATATTGGAAAAAACCTCGTTAAGATGATGATGGAGGGCAAGGGGCTCGAGGTTATAGACCTCGGCACCGACGTTGCTCCCGAGGTTTTCGTAAATACGGCAATTGAGCAAAACTGTCAGATAATCTGCTGCTCCGCGCTTCTCACTACCACTATGAACGTAATGGCTGAAGTAGTAAAAGCGGCAGAAGCGGCAGGAATTCGCGATAAAGTAAAGATCATGATCGGCGGTGCACCCGTAAACCAGGAATTCTGCGACAAAATCGGTGCTGACTGCTATACCGTAGACGCTGCGAGCGCGGCTGATGCGGCAGTTGAATTCTGCAAATCTTAATTCAATATTTAAACTCGTTCGGTACTACGTGGAGTAGATAAAAAGATACTGTAGTAGTTTAGGAAAAGAGGTTCACGATTATGGTACAGCTTACAGAAAGAGAAAGAATACTCCGCACCTACAAAAGACAAGAGGTAGACCGTATCCCTATGCTTGATACCGCTTGGGAAGGCACCAAGCGCAGATGGGCAAGTGAGGGACTCCCCGAAAACACGAGCTGGGAATCTTATTTCGGCTTTGATAGATGGATTCGCGTTTGCCCTGACAACTCTCCACGCTTTGAGAGAAGGATTCTTGAGCAAAACGACAGATACAGAATAGAAACCACCCCCTGGGGCAACACCCAGAAGGTATTTAATGAGCTTGACTCCACCCCCGAGGTTCTTGACTTTTATTACAACGACTCAGACAAATGGGAAGAGGCAAAGGCAAAAATGCTCACCGACTACGAGGACAGAATTCCTTGGAAGTGGCTTGAGGAAAATTATCCCAAGTGGAAAAAGGCGGGCAGATTCACTCAGCTTACCGTATGGTTCGGCTTTGACGTAGCTCACTCAAGACTCACCGGTACCGAAAATATGCTCATCGGTATGTACGAGGAGCCTGAATGGGTTACCGATATTTTTGACACCTATCTTAACACCTCCTTGAATCTCTGCCAGAAGATTCTCGACGCAGGCTACGAGTTTGACGGAATTTTCTGGTATGACGATATGGGATACAAGGGCTCGCCATTCTTCTCACCCCAGCTTTACCGCGATCTTCTTAAGCCTTACCACAAGCGTGCGGTTGATTGGGCACACGAGCGCGGAATGGTCGCAGAGCTTCACTCCTGCGGATTCATCGAGCCGTTCATTCCCGATATCATTGAAACCGGAGTTGATATGCTAAACCCCCTTGAAATCAAGGCAGGAATGGATCCCTTCAAGCTCAAGGCACAGTACGGCGACAAGCTCTGCTTCCACGGCGGCATCAACGCTCAGCTTTGGGACAATATCGACCTTGTCAAGGCAGAGATGGAGCGTATAATCCCCGTAATGAAGGAGGGTGGCGGATACGTATTTGCATCAGACCATTCTATACCCAACAGCGTATCCTTCCAAAATATGACCGAGATAGCCAAGCTCGCTCACAAGCTCGGCAAATATTAATTAACAGGGGTTAAAAATAAAAATGAAATACAATATGAAATCCTGGCTTAGACAGGTTATGGATTCAAAAGAAAAGAAGGCGTTTCCCGTGCTTTCCTTCCCCTGCGTAAGCCTTCTTGGGATCACCGTAAAGGAGCTTATTTCCGACAGCGCGCTTCAGGCAAGAGGAATGAAGCTCATAGCAGACAGAACCGACGCTCTGGCTTCGGTAAGTTTTATGGATCTGTCGGTTGAGGCAGAGTGCTTTGGCGCTGACATCGTCATATCCGATGATGAGGTCCCTACGGTAAATGGACGCATTGTTAATGATATGGATGACGCTGAGGCTCTTAAGATCCCTGACGTCGGAAGCGGCAGAACACAGGTATATATTAATGCTGTTGCGAAGGCATGCGAGAAAATTACCGATCGCCCCGTATTTGCCGGAATGATAGGTCCGTACTCTCTCGCCGCAAGACTTTTGGATGTATCCGAGATTATGATGGACTGTTACGATGATCCGGATATGGTACATATTGTACTTAAAAAGGTTACGGCATTTCTTATTGAATACGCCAAGGCATACAAATCGATAGGGGCTGACGGTATTGTTATTGCAGAGCCTGTTGCGGGACTCCTTTCTCCCGCTCTTGAAGAGGAATTTTCCTCGCCTTATATTAAGAAAATAGTGGATGCCGTTCAGGATGATAAATTTATTGTTATATACCATAATTGCGGTAACAACGTACCGATGATGCTCGATTCTATACTTTCAACCGGTTCTTCGGCGTATCACTTTGGAAATGCGGTTGATATGGATAAGGATATTATTGCAAAGGTGCCATCAGACGTGCTCGTAATGGGCAACCTGGATCCCGCAGGTCTGCTTTGTATGGGAACACCCGAAATGGTAAAAGCGGAAACTCTCGGATTGCTCGAAAAATGTGCGAAGTATCCGAACTTTGTTCTTTCGTCCGGCTGTGATATACCGCCCATGACTCCATGGGAAAATATAAGCGCATTTTTTGATGCAAATAAAGAGTACTGGAAAGGATAGGTTAACAGATATGACGAGAAGGGAAACGGTCATAAACGCATTGCTGCATAAAGAAACCGAGCATATACCGTACCACGCGGATTTTACCGAGCAGGAATATGAGAGGGTGTCGGCATTTGTCGGTGATAAGGATTTTATAGAAAAATACGGCTGTTATCTTCATTATTGGCAGTACTGGGCATATCCTACCGAGAGGGAAGAAAGACCCGGGTATTTTACGGACGGCTTTGGCGTTACGTGGAACAGAACGGGCGCCGATAAGGATATTGGAATCGTAGATGAGCCCGTAATATCCGAGGCCGATATATCGCTGTATCCCACTCCCTTTCTTGATGAGAAGCGTATAAGAGAGGATTGCGAGCGGCTTATTGCCACCAGGGGCGACAGGTTCTGCTTTGCGGGAATAGGCTTTTCGATGTTCGAGCGTCTTTGGAGCTACGTTGGTATGGAGGACGCTTTGGTTTATATGATAACCGAACCCGAATTCGTTCACGAGCTTCTTGATAAAATACTTGAGTTCAACCTCAGGGTTATTGATATCATTAACGAATATCCCTTTGATGCGGTTTATTTCGGCGATGACTGGGGACAGCAAAGGGGAATGATAATGGGCGCACCGCTCTGGCGAGAGTTTATCAAGCCGCGCATGAAAATTATGTACGAGAGAGTAAAGAAGGACGGCAAGTTCGTTATTCAGCATTCCTGCGGAGATATACAGGATGTTTTCGAGGATCTTATAGAGATAGGTCTCGATTGCTATCAGACGGTTCAGCCCGAGATCTATGACCTTAAGGAAATAAAGGAACGATTTGGTGAAAGACTCACTTTTTGGGGCGCTGTATCAACCCAAAGAGATCTCGTTCGCAGTACCCCGGACGAGCTGCGGAGGATTATCGACGATACCGTCAGCATTATGAAAAAGGGCGGCGGATATATCTTAGCTCCTACTCACGCATTGCCTCAGGACGTACCGCCCGAAAACGTTATTGCAATGCTGGAGCATTTTAAGACTGTGTAAGCACCAATGAAAAAACACATTTAAAGGCTGATTTATCAATTAATATTGCATTTTGGTGGCAAAATGAAAGAAAAAATCAAAATAACAACTGCGGATAAAGAGTTTTTTGCAGAGCGAGGAACGTTGCTTGCAGACGCGCTTCATATAGACAGAATATGCGGCGGTAACGGTTCGTGCGGCAAATGCAAGGTTATAGTTGACGGTGTTGAGAGGCTTGCATGCAGATACACGGTCGAGTCGGATATTGTTGTCGAGATGCAGAAAAGGTCCGAAATATTCTCTGAAACAGGAGTGTTGGAAAGCGGACTGGTGACCGACGATCTTTGCTTAGCTCTTGATATAGGAACAACAACGATGTCGCTTGCACTCGTTTCTTGCGACGAGCGAAGGGCTGTAAAGGTAATTACCGCCACGAATCCTCAAAGAGCTTTTGGCGCCGATGTAATTTCCCGTATTGATTATTGCCAAAGGAATTCCGTAAAAGAGCTTCACGATACTTTGGTTGCCGAGATAAACAGAATGATCGATAAGCTTGGGGTGACAGTTGACACAATGTTCGTATCAGCTAACGTTACAATGCTGCATACCTTTTTTAACGTTGATTGTTCGTCTATCGGTACAGCACCCTATACTCCGGCGTTTCTGGACAGCAAAAAGGAAAGCGCTCAAGCGTTAGGGTTAGTCGGCGTAAAACAAGTCGTTTCGCTTCCGTCAATCGGTTCGTTTGTTGGTGCGGATATCGTTGCAGGCCTTCATTTGATAGGAATGCCTGCAGACGGAAGGTATAATCTGCTTATCGATCTTGGAACAAATGCCGAGATAGTCCTTTACTCCAATAGGTCGGGAGTAGCATCGTCGGCGGCGGCAGGTCCGTGCTTCGAGGGTGCAAATATCAGCTGCGGTATGAGTGCCACAGATGGAGCAATATGCGCGTATACGATGCGTGATAGTGTTTCCGAATACAAAACAATATACGGCGCGCCCGCTAAAGGGATTTGCGGAACAGGGCTGATTGACATTATTGCCGAGCTTATACGCCGCGAGATAATTGATGAAACAGGGTATATGGAGGATGACTACGTAATTTCTGACGGCGTGTATTTGTCATGCCGGGATGTAAGGCAGTATCAGCTTGCAAAGTCGGCTGTATATTCTGCGGTTCTCTCACTTATGAAGGCGGAGGGCGTTGAATTTGATGACATTTCCAATATGTACATTTCAGGTGGATTTTCATCGAAGATCAATATAGATAACGCGGTTAGAAGCGGACTTCTGCCAAAAGAGCTGATCGATAAAGCCGTCGGACTAAAAAACAGCAGCTTACAAGGAGCTGTAAAGTATGCATGCGGCGACACAGACGTTGAATGGTTTACGAGGTGTATTAAATACGTTGATCTTTCCACAAATCCGTATTTCAATGATCTGTTTATCGAAAATATGATGTTTAACTATAGTTGCACGCCTCACGAAAATAAATAACGAAGAGTCTCACGAAAATATCCTCTTGGGGTGTAGCTACAGACGCTACTGTAGCGCAACCATAGTATAAGTCAGATTAGAAGAATACTTCCGCCAGACCGTAAATGAAAAAAGCGCTTTGCTAAAATTAGCAAAGCGCTTTGATGCTTTTTAATTGTCTTCTAACAAATATCTGAATTAGTTAGATACGTAGGGGAGAAGTGCCATCTGGCGAGCTCTCTTGATAGCGGTAGTAAGCTGTCTCTGATGGAGAGCGCAGGTGCCGGAAACACGTCTGGGGAGAATCTTAGCGCGCTCGGAAATGAACTTTCTGAGCTTGGAGATATCCTTGTAATCGATCTCGTTTACCTTATCCTGGCAGAAGATGCAAACCTTCTTTCTTCTGTGAACAGGACGGAACGAGGGACGCTGATTATCGTTTCTTTCCATTGTATGGTCCATAACCTTTCCGGCTCACGATTTCTTATATTGCTTCCTATGCAGTGAGCCATGCACGGAAGGGGACGGCAGAGCCCTTATCAGAAGGGGAGATCTCCGTCACTGGGAAGTTCTTCAAAAGTAGCACTGCCCGTGTTATTGAACGTGGGAGCGCCGTATGCATCGGGCGTATAGGTCACGCCGCCTGCCTGAGGAGCAACGCCACCCTGAGCTGCGGAGGAAACAAAGGAAACCTCGTCTGCCACAACCTCGGTAGCATATCTCTTCTGGCCCTGATTATCGGTCCAGCTTCTCGTCTGAAGCTGTCCGCAAACAAGAATAGGATTGCCCTTCTTGAAATAGCGGCTGACAAATTCAGCACTCTGACGCCAGGTAACTATATTGATAAAATCAACGTTCTGCTGTCCCTGCTCGGGTTTTGCAAAGCGGCGATTTACTGCAATCGAGAAGCTGCATACGGAAATGCCCGCCGCAGTCTGTTTAAGCTCGGGATCTGCAGTCATGTTACCGATAAGGATAACCTTATTGAAACTTGCCATTTTAAGCCTCCAAAATTTTCAAATTACTCTTCAGTTGCTTCGGTCGACTCTGCAACCTCTTCAACGGAAACCTCTTCAGCCTCAGCCGAAGCAGCCTTAACTTCCTTAGCTACGGTCATGTAGCGGAGAATACCCTCGGTGATACCGAATACACGGGTAAGCTCGTGAGGGAAGTCGGGTTCGCTCTTAAAGTTAGCGAGAACGTAATATCCTTCAGTGATGTAGTTGATAGGATATGCGAGTCTGCGCTTGCCCCACTCGTTAACAACAACGTCAGATGCGTTGCTTTCGATGAGGGCTACGAACTTGTCCTTGAGTGCAACGTATGCATCCTCGGCGAGGTTGCCGCTCACTACAAAGAGAGTCTCGTAAGAACCAATCTTCTTTTCCATTTGAATTTTACCTCCTTCTGGTCATTAGGCCATCGAATCCCGATGGCAAGGAGTCGAACCGAAAACGATTCGAACCAAGTTATAATACCATATTTTTTTATAATTGTCAATACCTTTTCAGAAAAAAGCCGAGCTTTTAATGATTTTCAATGAAATAAACTCCGAAAACCCCTGTTTTTTCTTTCAAAAAACGCTGTTTAATAATGTTTAATAAAGGATAGGGCTCGATTTCGTTGACAAATTTCGCCGAATCGTATATAATACTGTCATACGCTGAAGGAAAGCGTGTAAATCTCAAAGGAGCGAAGAAATGACTGCCACCAAGGAAAAGGCATACGCGAAGATAAATCTTTATCTGGACGTTATCTCGAGAAGAGATGACGGATTTCACAATATAAAAACAGTTATGCACTCGGTTTCGCTCTCGGATGATATCACGGTTTCCGTTAAGCCTGCCGCCCTATGCCGCGTTAATATCTTTATGCCGGAAAATTCCCACCTTCCGCATGACGATAAAAATCTCGCGGTTAGGGCAGCAAAGGCTTTTATGGAGCGTCTTGGGGTAACCGACGAGGTAAACATAAAGCTCGTTAAGCGCATTCCCGTATCCGCAGGTCTTGCGGGTGGCTCATCCGATGCCGCCGCAGTGCTTCGCGCGCTTAACAGAATATATAAGCGGCCCTTCACGGCAAAGGCACTTTCGGATATCGGTGCTTCGATAGGAAGCGATGTTCCTTATTGCGTTGTTGGAAAAACGGCACTTTGCGAGGGCAGAGGAGAGCGCATACATCGCATAGACACTTCAATGAAGCTCAATGTGGTCATTGCATCCTCGGGAGAGCACGTTTCAACCCCCGAGGCATACGGTATGCTTGATGCCGATTATTCTTCATTTGACGGTAGCATTCCTTCGGGTGGCGAGGCGATATATCCGAGAATAATCCGCGCAATCTCGAAGGGCAGAATACATAGAGAGGATATGTTCAATATCTTCGAAAAGGTCGTCCTACCCGAATGTCCTACGGCAAAGAATATAATATCCGCGCTGATCGAGATGGGCGGCGTAGCTATGATGAGCGGCAGCGGACCCGCGGTGTTCGGTATCTTTGATACCGCTGAAGAGGCTCAGAATGCAAGAGACAGTCTGCTTCGCTCGGGATATCTGGCGTGGAGCGCTTCATCCGTCTGACGCTGATGATGAAAACTCAATAAAAAGGCAGCAGATCGCTGTGGATATTACCGCTTCCACCGATCCGCTGTCTTTTTGCGTATAAACATTGACAAACAACGAAATATATGATATAATTTATCATTACCGGGCAAATGCAGAAATAATATTTGCCTAAGGCAGGTATATACCCATACGTTGGGACGAGGAAGGAGGATAATTCGGTGAATAATTACGACGAGCGCGACGATTTCTGGGACGTATCAAGGCTTGTGCCGAAGAAAAAATCCTCTCTCGGCTCCTTTGCGACCTCGGCTAAGATAGGTGACGTAGTGATAGATGCGCCTTCTTCATCCTTGGAAAAGGATGATCGTAGGCTCGATTTTTCCGATTATCGCCGGGACAGCGCGAACGGGGGAGAAAGAAGCTATATTCCGGCATCCTCTCGCCTGATAAAACGCGTGACGGTAAAGCCCTCGGTCGACCGCTTCGATTTTTACGGCACTTTCAGGAAGGCGGCGCTTATATATTATGAGTATAAGTGTCAGAGATCGGAATTCGTACCATTTTATTCATATAAGCCGCAATACACGCAGATGACCGATGAGCAGAAGAGGTATTATTTCTATTGGCGCGACGAGGTGCGCTCGGGCAGATATCACAAGACCGACTATTCTTATCTGTATCTTTACGTTTACGAGATATTGAATCTTCCCGAGAAAATACCGCCCGATCAAGGACTTATCATGCTTGCGCGCCTTTGGCGAGAGTACAGGCGCGAATTACCGAAGATAGATCAGAGCTTCGCACTCTGGATGCAGGATTACTGCCTCGTTTACGAGCTGGATTTCCCATTTGAGGAAATAGGCGAATTCATTTTTGACATTATAAACGCATCTGCCTTCAAGGAGTTTTACCTGTCGCCATCTTTGAAGGGAGTCAGTGCGGCTTCAGCTATGATAGCCTATCTTTCGGACTACGATTGGCGCCGCGGAAAATATGCGGGCGGCGATAATGCCGATACCTACAGGCTTCATCTTGAGGGAGCTATGAGCCGTATATTCTCTTTGATAACAGAGAGCGATGCACTTTACGGCACAGAGAGTGCACTCATTTCTCGGACGGCATTCCAGGGATCGCTCTGCACGCATAGTGTAAAATGCATACTTGATATAGAATACTATCCGATCTCCGGTTCTACCGGGCTGAGGGCGGCTGTGACCGCCGCGGTGAGATATACCGAGAATAAGCTTCGCGCCTGTATAGGTGTGAAGAGCCGTATCTCGGTCGGCAATCTTCCCGATGAATATAAGAGGATAATAGACGAATACTTCGAGGGCGAATTTGCACGCCTCAGACGCGAGCGTGAGCGAGCAAACGCACCCGAGTACGAGAAGCTGTATATATCCGAGGAAACCGATATTTCGTTTGAAAACGCGTTGGAGATAGAGCGTGCGTCATGGAATATGACCGCGAGGCTCGTTGAGGGCATCGAGGAATATGAGGATACCGAGACACCGATCGCTAAGACCGACGGCGCCGCGCACCGCGCGGACGAGCAGACGAATACCGTGAATACCGAGCCGAAAGATACTGCCGGAAGGTACGGACTTTCGGAATTCGACGTCTCATATATTGCGGCAATAGCCGACGGGCGCATCGTTGATGCGCGGAATATCGCCGCCTCACTCGGAGAATCCGAGGATACCGTGGCGGAGAGGATAAACAATGCATTTGCCGATAATTTCGGCGACGTTATCCTGGAAATATCGGATAGCGGATATGTGATAATAGAGGATTATTACGAGGAGATTATTGAATGGATCAGATAAATACCGAGGTAAGGGTTCCGAAAAGGATACTTAACACTCTCATCACCTCGCTTGCTGCGGGCGTAGTTCCGAGAATAGGAGCACCGTATATCGCGATAGGCAGAGAAGAGGAGCTGGGCTCTCTGCTCGGCAATCTCGACGATGTTGCCGAGGGCGGTGCTGCCTGCCGCTTCCTTATAGGAAGGTACGGAAGCGGAAAGAGCTTCCTTATACAGCTTATACGCGGTAGAGCTCTCGAGCGAGGATTCATATGTGCAGATGCCGACCTTTCACCCGAAAGAAGACTGACAGGCGGCAGCGGAGCGGGACTTGCAACCTACAAGGAGCTTATGACCAATATTGCAATAAAAGCATCGCCGGACGGCGGCGCTCTGCCGACCATTCTCTCGCGATATTACGCGAATCTTCAGGCAGAGCTCGCGGTGGAGGGTATAACCCCCGATTCTCCCGTCTACGAGGACGCTCTTAAAAGGAGGGTTATCAGAATGCTCGCCGAGCTTGAGGGCGACGTTGGAGGCTTTGATTTTGCAAGGGTGCTTGGGGAATACTATTCTGCGCTCATCGGCGACGATATCGACAAGAAAAGTGCTTGCTTACGCTGGCTTCGCGGTGAGTTCTCCAATAAGACCGAGGCGAATTCCGCGCTCGGCTTCAGAGTAAGCTGCGTTATAGACGATGATAACTGGTATGGCTTTATAAAGCTCTTTGCATCGCTTTCGGTAAAGCTCGGATATTCGGGCTTCATAGTATTCATAGACGAATGTGTAAATCTCTATAAGATACCAAACCGTATCTCTCGCGAGGCGAATTATGAAAAGCTGCTCGCGATATTCAACGATACGCTTCAGGGAAAGGCAAAGAGCCTCGGTGTGATATTCGGTGGAACGCCTCAGTTTCTCGAGGACACGCGCCGCGGACTCTTCAGCTATGATGCTCTGAAGAGCCGACTTGCAGACTCTAAGTACGATGCACTCAGCGGCTACAGAAATCTTTCCTCTCCCGTCATCAGGCTGAGGACTCTTTCGGGCAGCGAGCTTCTTGCGCTCGTTAAAAGACTGACCAACCTTTATGCTATGAAGGAGGGGACACCCGCCCCCGTGACGGATAGCGAGATAGAAGAATTTGTAAGGGCGGCAAGGTCACGTGCAGGTGCGGATGAAATGCTCACGCCCCGCGAGATAATAAGAGATTATCTTTCCTTCCTCAATATACTGAGAGATAATAAGAGCGCAAGCTTTTCCGAGCTTATAAGGAGTATGGGAAATGAGTATGCCGAGTCCTTGGCATCTGATATTGCTTCCGACTCAGAGGAACGCGAAACAACTCGTAAAAAGGTAAATTTATTCGATATTGATATTTAATCTAAGGCAGAAATACAGAGAGGAGGATTTTTAATGAACGAAGCGAACCGAATATTTTCGCTTTTTCCCGACTTCATAAAGGAATATATCTACAGTCACGGCTGGAGCGAGCTGCGCGATATCCAATTGAAGGCGGCGCACGCTATACTTGAAACGGATGACAATCTTCTTCTTTCTTCATCCACGGCTTCGGGCAAGACCGAGGCGGCATTTTTCCCGATAATCGCAGACGTTGTGTCGGATGCGGATGCGGCATCTTCGGTGTCGGTTCTGTATATAGCCCCTCTCAAATCACTTATAAACGATCAGTTCTACCGACTCGAGGAGCTTCTCGATATGTCGGGCATCCGTGTAACTCATTGGCACGGGGACGTAAGTGCCTCGCATAAATCGGCCCTGCTCAAGGAGCCCTCGGGGATTCTGCAGATAACACCCGAGTCGCTTGAATCGATGCTTATGAACAGATCAAACGATATTCCGCGGCTTTTCGGCAGGCTGAAATACATTGTTATTGACGAGATCCACGCAATGATAGGTCAGGACAGGGGAAACCAGGTGCTCTGTCAGCTCGTCAGAATCGCACGCCTTATCGGTCATTCGCCCCGCCGCGTAGGATTGAGCGCGACCATAGGCGACACCGAGCTTGCGGCAGCATGGCTCGGTGCAGGAAGCGGCAGAGCGACCTGCGCGCCGGTTCCGGAGCCGACCAAGCTTCGCTGGCGGCTGGGACTTGAGCATTTTTACATTCAGAATTCAAACGAGGTGCAGACATCCTCGCCCTCGCTTTCAACTGCGCCCAATGAGGATAAGGGCGGCTATGCCGCGCTCGATCCGGGTTACGAATTTCTCTATGATTCGGTAGCCGATAAAAAGGCGCTTATATTCGCAAATTCAAGAGAGGAGACCGAATACGTTACCGCAACACTGCGTCAGATAGCGGCGGCAAGAGGAGATGCGGACATATTCCTTATCCATCACGGAAATCTTTCGGCGTCGCTCAGAGAGGATGCCGAGGCAAAAATGAAGGATGAAACGGTGCTCCGGGCTGTTACCTCTGCTACGGTGACTATGGAGCTTGGAATAGATATAGGAAGGCTTGAAAGAGTGTGCCAGGTTGGCTCGCCTACCACGGTATCGGGCTTTTTGCAAAGACTTGGAAGATCGGGCAGGCGCGGAACTCCGCCCGAGATGATAATGCTTTACCGTGAGGATATGCCACTGCCGAATGCACCCCTACCGGAGATCATTCCGTGGGAGCTGCTTCGCGGAATAGGTATAATAGAGCTTTATTCCTCCGAGCGCTTCATAGAGCCTCCGAGATTCAGGAAAATGCCTCTCAGCCTGGCATTCCATCAGACGCTCAGCATACTTGCCTCGGGCGGAGAGCGTTCACCGCGCGAGCTTGCCGAGCTTGTGCTGGGGCTTCCGCCGCTTGCGGCTATAGATAAGGAGAGCTATCGCGCGCTCCTTGTGGCTATGATAAATTCGGATTATATCGAGCTGACCGAGGAAAAAAGGCTTATAGTGGGACTGAAGGGCGAGAGAATAATAAACAGCTTCAAGTTCTATGCGGTCTTCAAGGACAGCGAGGACTTTACCGTCCGTTGTGACAGTGAGGAGATAGGAACTATAACTACACCGCCTCCCGTCGGTGACAGATTTGCTCTTGCCGGCAGGGTATGGGAGGTAAAGGAGACCGATGTTCAGCGAAGGCTGATCTTTGTCAAGCGCGTTGAGGGAAAGATGGAGATATCCTGGCCCGGCGACAGCGGAGAAATACACACGAAGCTCCTGCTCGCCATGCGCGACGTTCTCTTTAACGGAAAGGATTATCCCTTCCTCGGTGACAATGCAAGGCAAAGGCTTGAAAATGCAAGACGGGTAGCAAAGAATGCGGGAATGGATGAAAATATGGTCGTATTCCTTGGCGGACAGAGCTACGTTATGTTCCCCTGGCTTGGAACGGTGTCCTTCAGGACGCTCAGGCGCTTTCTGCAGAAATATGCATCCGAGCTCGGAATATCGGATATTCAGAGCGAGGGCTGCTGCTACATAAAATTCAAGGCGAACGAGGAAATGGGCAAGAGTATCCTGTTTGGAATCCGCGCGATTCTTGAGCGCGACGGAATCGATACCGCCGAGCTGGTCCGCGAGGGCGAATGCCCGATATTCGATAAGTACGATGAATATATCCCGCCCGAGCTTCTGCGCGAGGCATATGCCTGTGACAGACTCCGCTCCGACGAGATATTCGAGCGCTTTGAATAAGATTTGGAGGATAGCCTTTTATGATATACGATCTGCTTGCTCCGTTTTACGATAGGTTCAATGGGGATATAGATTATGCTAAATGGGCTGATTTTATAGAATCGGTCATAAAAAAAGAGTACACAGAGGGAACCCCTTCGCTCGTTCTTGATCTCGGATGCGGAACGGGTAGCATGACGCTTGAATTGGCAAAGCGCGGCTACGATATGACGGGAATTGATTATTCTCCCGAAATGCTCGATATAGCAAGAGGCAGAGGCGAGGAGTGCGGTCTGTCGGATAAAATGCTTTGGCTATGCCAGGATATGCGCGGGTTTGAGCTTTACGGAACGGTGGACGTCACGGTCTCGTGCCTTGATGCTCTGAATCATTTGGTAGCAAGAGGGGATCTTGATAAATGTCTTTCACTCGTCCATAATTACCTTATACCGAACGGTCTGTTTATTTTTGATATAAACGGCAAAGGCAAGTTTGAAAGGGTATACGGCAGGGAGACCTATGCCATGGAGGATGACGGAGCTCTTTGTATCTGGCAAAACTATTACAACGAAAAAAGCGGCATATGCGATTTTTACATAACCCTGTTCTGCGAGTGCGAGGATGGCAGATATGAGCGCTACGATGAGGAGCAGAGGGAGCGAATGTATACCCTCAGGATGATAAGGAGTGCGCTTGCACGCAATTCCTTTGAATTTATCGGTGCCTACTCGGATTTTGATTTCAGCACCGCAACGGATAACGACGATCGCATATACGTGGTTGCAAAATGTATAAAGGACGGTAAAACATATGGGAAATAAATCAATTATAACCAGAGGAATGACAAGAGACGGCTCGGCGAGAGTTCTTGTCATAAATTCAAAGGAGCTTGTAAACGGAATGCTGGAAGTCCATAAGACGGCTCCCACCTCCACTGCCGCTCTCGGCAGACTCGTAACCGCAGCTTCTATGATAGGCACTATGCTTCCCGAAAATGGGGATACGGTCACACTCGGCTTTAATGCAGACGGAGAAATAGGTAAAATGCTCGCGGTTGCCGATTATTTCGGAAACGTAAAGAGCTTTATCGCAAACCCGAATGCCGATCCTAAGCGCAGGCCGGACGGTAAGCTGAACGTAGGCGAGGCTGTCGGAAACGGTGTGTTCTATATGATAAGGGATATAGGCGGCAAGGAGCCCCAGAGCGGTACTATAGAGATAGTATCGGGCGAGATAGCAGAGGATATTGCCACGTATTTTGCAAAGAGCGAGCAGGTTCCCACAGTTCTTTCGCTCGGAGTTCTGGTTGGCGTTGACGGCAGATGTCGAGCTTCGGGCGGTGTTCTTATTCAGCTTTTGCCGTTCCCGGATGATAAAACGGTCGATCTGATAGAGAGAAATGCTGGAGAGCTTTACAATATATCCTCCATGTTCGATAGGGGAATGACGAATGAGGAAATTATCGAGGTAGCTATGCGCGATATTCCGTTTGATTACTTTGACACTATTGAGGTTGAGTACAGATGCGACTGCTCAAGAGATAGGATGTGCAAGAAGATCAAGGGGCTCGGCAAGTCCGAGATAATCGATATGCTGAACGCACAGGAAAAAGAGGGAAAGGCGCGCTCACTCACTGCCATCTGCCACTTCTGTAACTCGGAATACACCTTTACGGAAAAGGATTTGCTTTAATTCTGCCACGGAATAACATTTAAAAATAAACAAAAACGGAGATTCGATATGCTTATAGGAAATGCTGTAGTAGGTCAATCCGGCGGTCCCACCGCCGCAATCAATGCAACCCTTTCGGGTGTTATAAGAGGATGTGCCGAGGCACACAGGGCGGGAAGAATAGAAACGCTTTACGGTATGAGGAACGGAATTGATGGCTTTCTTCAGGAAAGACTCGTCGATCTCGGAGAAAGATTTTTTGACGAGGAGTGGCTTTCAGCACTTGAGAATACTCCTGCCGCTGCCCTCGGCTCGTGCAGGAAGAAGCTCAAGTCCCACGAGGTGGACGGTGAGACCTATGCCCGTATGCTTGAAATATTCAAGCGCCATAATATCAGATATTTCTTCTACATCGGCGGAAACGATTCTATGGATACCGTTCTTAAGCTCTCGGATTACGCGGCGGCGCATGATTACGAAATGCGCGTTGTAGGCATTCCCAAGACTATAGATAACGACCTGGTTGCAACCGATCATACCCCCGGCTTTGGCTCGGCGGCAAAATTTGTTGCTACCACCGTCAAGGAAATGATAGCCGACGTCAACGTATATACCGTGAAGGCAGTTACGATAGTCGAGGTAATGGGCAGAGATGCAGGCTGGCTTACCGCAGCATCCGCACTCCCCTCGCTCTCCGGTAAGGGACCTGATCTCATATATCTTCCCGAGCGTATATTTGACGAGGATGAGTTTATAAGCTCTGTAGGTGCGGCACTTGAGAAGCATCCCGCGGTTCTGGTATGCGTTTCCGAGGGAATAAGGTTTGCGAGCGGCGAGTACGTGGGTGCTGGCAGTCAATCCGGCGCAGTAGACGTATTCGGTCATAAATATCTTTCGGGTACGGGCAAGGTGCTCGAGTCATTAGTGAAGGAGAGGATAGGATGCAAGGTGCGCTCTGTGGAGCTGAGTCTTCCTCAGCGCTGTGCCGCTCATATCGCCAGCCTTACCGACCTTCGCGAATCGATAGGTGTCGGAAAGGCGGGAGTCGCTCTCGCGCTTGACGGAAATACAGGCGTAATGGCTACTATAGAAAGAGTCTCTGCCGACGGATATTCGGTAGAATTCGGCATGGCTGATATAAAGGGTATTGCAAATGCTATAAAAACGGTGCCCGAAAGCTACATAAATGAGGCCGGAAACGGTGTTACCGAGGAATGCCTCGGGTATCTCGCTCCGCTCGTTATAGGCGAAAATTCGCCCCGTTACGACCACGGAATGCCCGTGCACGTAGTTATTTGATTTTATCTTTTGCGAAATAATGAAAATATTTTGTTTTGCTATTGATTTTTGTCGCTCTTTGTGATAGAATAGTAGCGTAAAATTTAATATTCCTTATCAAGAGCGGCGGAGGGACTGGCCCTATGAAGCCCGGCAACCTGTGTATATAAGGTGCTAATTCCTGTAAGATAAGATATATCTCGGGAATGCTTGCGCCTTCCCGAGATTTTTGATATAGGAGACAAATGAGGAGAAAATAAAATGTCAGAAAACAAAAGAATTCTTTTTACCTCGGAATCCGTAACCGAGGGACATCCCGATAAGATCTGCGATAAGATATCGGATGCTATACTTGATGAGATGCTCAGGCAGGATCCTATGAGCCGCGTTGCGTGTGAGACGTTTGCCACCACGGGAATAGTTAACGTAATGGGTGAGATAACCACTACCGCAACGGTTGATATACAGAAGATAGTCCGTGAAACGGTGAGCGAAATAGGCTATACCAGAGCAAAGTACGGCTTTGATGCATCTACCTGCGCTGTTCTCAGCTCGATCCACGCGCAGAGCCCCGATATTGCCATGGGCGTAGACAAGTGCCTTGAGTCTAAGGACGGAAGCATGAGTGACGAGCTTGATATCGGTGCGGGCGACCAGGGACTTATGTTCGGATATGCCTGCAATGAGACTCCCGAGCTGATGCCGCTTCCCATATCTCTTGCGCATAAGCTTGCAAAGCGACTTACAGAGGTCAGGAAGAACGGAACGCTCTCTTACCTCCGCCCCGACGGAAAGACGCAGGTGACTATTGAATACGTAGACGATAAGCCCGTAAGAGTAGACACCATCGTCGTATCCTCTCAGCACAGCGAGGAGGTATCGGCAGAGAAGATACGCAAGGATATAATCGATAAGGTCATTCTTCCGATAGTTCCAACCGAGCTTCTTGACGGAAAGGTGAATATTTACGTAAATCCCACCGGCAGATTCGTTATTGGCGGACCTGCGGGAGATACCGGTCTTACAGGCAGAAAGATAATAGTTGATACATACGGCGGTTATTCGCGCCATGGCGGCGGTGCTTTCTCGGGCAAGGATCCGACGAAGGTGGACAGGAGTGCATCCTATGCGGCAAGATACGTAGCAAAGAATATAGTCAAGGCCGGTCTTGCAACCAGGTGCGAGGTTCAGATAGCATATGCTATAGGCGTCGCAAAGCCCGTATCGGTAATGATAGAGACCTTCGGCACGGCAGTTTGCCCCGAGGAGCGCATTTCTGCGGCTGTATCCGAGCTTGTAGACCTTCGTCCGGCGGCAATAATCAATAAGCTTGAGCTTCGCCGTCCCATTTACAAGGAGCTCGCTGCCTACGGACATATGGGCAGAGAGGACCTCGGCGTCAAGTGGGAGGAATGCGACATAGCTGATAAGCTCCGCGAGCTTTGCCTTTGATATAAAGGGGCTGTTACAAGTGCCAAACGCATTTGAGACGGCCTCTGTCCTTTAAGAAGGGCATATACGAGTCGAATCACGGCTCGCCCAAATAAATTACAAGGAGGTGCTTTATGCCTAAAGGAGATAGTCTTGAAACGATACGTGGCGTTATAGACAACGTTGTGTACTACAATGACGGCAACGATTATGCCGTGCTTGAAATAATGACCGAGAATAATCTCATAATAACGGCGGTAGGCACCGTTCCTATTCCGTTCGCAGGAGAAAACGTGATACTTAAGGGCAGCTGGACCTACCATAAGGAGTTCGGCAAGCAGTTCGCTATAGAATCGCATGAAAAGACTCTGCCGAAGGAGGTAGAGGGTATATATCAGTATCTCTCCTCGCGTACGATAAAGGGCGTAGGTCCCGTAACCGCTAAGAAGATAGTTGACAGATTCGGTACCGACACATTTGACGTTCTTGAAAATCACCCCGAGTGGCTTGCAGATATTCAGGGAATAACGATGAAGAAGGCGGCGGCAATATCCGAGGCATTTACCGAGCAGAGCGGAATGAGGGACGTCATTATGTTCTGCAAGGACTATATGACGGTAGCCGATGCCACTAAGGTATATAAGAAGCTCGGCTCGGGAGCTGTCGGTATAATAGTTCGCAATCCGTATATACTCTGCGATGGAGACACAGGTCTTTCATTCCATCAGGCGGACGAGATAGCCGCATCGATGGGCTTTGCGCCCGACAGTAATTTCAGAATACTCAGCGGAATCAGGTACGTACTTGAATATAATTCGGTCACCAACGGACACACATGTCTGCCGATCGAAAAGCTGACCGAGGCGGCATCCGAGGTTCTCGGGATAGAAAAGGATATGCTTCGTACCAAAATCGTCAATTTCGTGAAAATAGGCGAGCTTTCGAGCTATACCGACGATGGGCAGCAGCTCATAATGACCACCGACGTTTTTGATTCGGAGGATTATATAGCCAGAAGGCTGCTTTTGCTTGACGATGCCGCACCGAAATTTTCGGTAGCAGACGTATCAAGCCTCATAGATAACGTTGAGGCGAGAAGCGGTATAGCATACGAGAGACTACAGAGAAAGGCGATATGTGAAACTCTTCAGAACGGTGTTACGGTGATAACCGGCGGACCCGGAACAGGAAAGACTACGATAATAAAGGCGCTTCTCGCGATATTCAACGGTCTTTCGCAAAGAGTCGTGCTCGCCGCACCTACGGGAAGAGCGGCTAAGCGTATGAGCGAGGCAACAAGCCATGAGGCTAAAACTATTCACCGTATGCTCGAGATGGAGAAGGGAACAGACGTTAAGGTTCGCTTCGGGAGAAACGGCGGAAATCCTCTCGAAGAGGACGTTTGTATAATTGACGAGGCATCTATGATCGATCTTTCGCTTATGCAGGCGCTTGTACGCGCTCTGCGCCGCGGAGCGCGGCTTGTGCTTATAGGTGACTCTAATCAGCTCCCCAGCGTTGGCGCAGGAAATATCCTTGCCGACGTAATAGCATCGGAAAGGATATCCACGGTAGCTCTGACAGAGATATTCAGACAGTCGAAGGAAAGCCTTATAGTAACGAACGCGCATAAAATAAACAATGGTGAGATGCCTGAGCTCAGATCTGTAAACGGTGACTTCTTCTTTGTAAAGCGCGATTATGAGCGCGATATCCCGGCAACCGTTTCTTCTCTGATAATGGAAAGACTCCCAAAAACCTACGGCGCGCGCATATCCGAGCGTATTCAGGTCATAACCCCCTCGAAAAAAGGGCAGGGCGGCGTTGAGATCCTCAATGCCGAGCTACAGTCTAAAATGAATCCTTCGTCGCGCCACAAGGCGGAAAAATCGGCTCACGGGACACTCTTCCGTGTTGGAGACAGAGTTATGCAGACGGTGAATAACTACGATATAGAGTGGCGCCGCGGCTCAAGCGACGGAATGGGAATATTCAACGGAGATATAGGAGTAATCGAGGCTATAGATAATGAGGACTCCGTAATGCGTATCCGATTTGATGACCGGGTTGCAAGATACGGCTTTGAAACGCTTGATGAGCTTGAGCTCGCCTATGCGATAACCGTCCATAAGAGTCAGGGAAGCGAATACCCGGTCGTTATCATACCTATGTATTCCTGTGCACCGATGCTTATGACGAGGAACCTTCTTTATACCGCCATTACAAGAGCTAAGGGAATGGTTATAATGGTAGGCAGAGCCGACATTGTCGGCAAAATGGTGACGAATAACAGCGAGATATTACGTTATACGACTTTGAAAAGCCGACTTATCGACTATAAATAAATAAAAACGCAAAAATATTTATAAATAAACCTTGAAATTTCGCTAAGGATGTAGTATAATCAATTAGAGATAATGCAATTTGCTTAATGCGGAAAGGAGCGATATGGTAACAAAGATAGGGCTTGACCTCGGATATGCCAATATCACAGTCAGCGATGTTTCGCTTGATGTTAAGCGTCAGCCGTCAATTGCGATAATAGACAGATCTACTCGCCGTATCGTTTCGGTCGGCAGAGAGGCGGCGTCTTATGACGGAGCCTCGGGTATTCTTGTACGCCCCTTCAAGAACGGTATGCTTTATTCGGCAGAGTTCACAAGAACCGTCATAAGAGAAGCACTCAAGGCGGTCGGCGGCTCGGAAAACATAAGATGCGTTATGGGTGTTCCCGCGGAATTCAATTCGAAGCAGGAGGCGGCACTTTGGTCTGTGGTATCCGAGGAGGGCGTGAAGGAATGCTTCTTCGTCAACAGAGCTATAGCAGGTCTTATCGGTGCCGGATATGCACCGTCGATAAGCGCGGTGTCGGTAAACGTCGGTGCGGCTAAGACGGAGGTTGCAGTTCTTTATCAGGGAACCGTCATATATTCAAAGACAGTTGATATCGGCGGTGAGAATTTTGATATAGCGGTCCAGTCTTACATACTGAAGCACGGAGAGCTGAATATATCCTTGATGGACGCAAGAGCGATCAAGGAGGGCATAGGCTCGGTATGGGAGGGAAGAGATGCTTCTCCCGTCACCATAACCGGTACGCTTGCGCTTACGGGCAATAAGATCCGTATGGCGATATGCTCGGAGGATATTCTCGGCGTATTCGAGGAGCCGCTTCGTAATCTCCTTGCGGCAATCGCGGACGGCGTCAAGAAAATTCCGATAGACTATGTTGAGGAGATTTTTGCAAACGGAATAGTTCTTTCGGGTGGCGGTGCATCGCTGTACGGTCTTGATAAGATGATATCCAAGGTTCTTGGAATCAAGGTGATCATGACAAAAAATCCCGAGGATTGCGTTTCCCGTGGACTTTCGTTGATAAACGGATTCCTTCCGATAAAGATGCGCTCTAACGGAAAGAATATTACAGGTCAGCTGGCACGGCATTATAAATCAAGTAATAAAAAATAATTTCACATAGGAGAAATAAGGATATGAAAAATCAGGATAAAAAAACCTCTATGAGCGTAAGAATAATGGCAGGCATTCTTGCGGGTCTTATGCTTTTGACAGTTGTGTTCGGTGTTTTGGTTTACCTTCTTTGATATGATCCGGCAAGGCGATGTTATACGAGCCTCCGACAGGAAAGGGCGCGTAGCAGTAGCAGGAATATCGCAAAAAACAGAGAGCAAAGCGAAAGCGTTTTGCTCTCTGTTTTTTTGCGATTTGATTACATTCCGAGCCGAGAAATAGGCAACATACACTTTTCCGTTGTGGGAGAAAAAGCATGTGGAAGAGTGTTGAAAGCGGAAATCTTTCCACATCGCGGTTCAAAAGAATTGCCCCCGAAAAGTATACTATTCCGATATTTACCCCGTTTTTGAGTATAAAAACAGGCGAAAAGACGCATTTTGCTTGACTTTCGCGTTTTCAACATTGTGGAAAACGCATCGAATAACCCTAAAAACCGCCGTGTGTGGAAAACTCATAGATGTGGAAATAATAGATCAAGGCGGCACCGACAGAATATCCTGCGGCGCCGCCTTGATCATATTATGAATTTATCTCGGGTTATGTAAAAAATCAGTTCTTCTTTATTCTTCTGATGCAGGTGAAGAGCTCCTCATATTCCTTGCAGGAAGCCTTGGCGCCGCTATCGTCGGTAACGGTAGGAGCGGTCTCTGTCTTAACCGAAACAGGCTCTGCAACAACAGTAGCAGTGTGAACGGGAGTCTCGGTCTGCTCAACCTTTTTCTGCGGAATGAATCCGGTGTGCATCGGAGATTCGGAAACGGGAGTGTAGGTCTGGCTCACGGGCGCGGAGGCTACAGTCGTGCTCACGGGCGCGGAGGCTACAGTCGTGCTCACGGGCACGGAAGCTACAGTTGTGCTGATGGGTGTCGTTTCGGGATACTGAGTCGACTCAACCTTCGGGAAAACGTATTCCAGATTACCGGGCTGCGAGGTCTGCTTGGTCGAGGGGATATACTCCTCGGTGATGGTAGGCTCGAATACCTTTGATACGGTCTTGGGAGCAACGTCTACGGTTTCGCTCACGGTAATGACAGGCTCCGCGGAAGTCTTAGTGTCGCGTACACCGAGGTCCTGATAACCGAAGCCGCGGTTAGATTTGTCTATCGAGAACATTCTGTCACCGGTAGTAGAGGTAGACGAGCTGACCGAATCCTGATATACCGTTTCGTTCGTATTGGTAAATCCTGTTGCTATAACGGTTATAAGGATCTCGTTCTCAAGTGCCTCATTGAAGGATGCACCCCATATGATGTTTGCATCAGGATGAGCTCTGTTACGAACCATGCTGGATGCAAGATCGAGCTCGTCGATCGGAATATTGGGAGCAGCGCTGATGCTGATAAGCACGCCGGTAGCACCGTCAATTCTGGTGGAGAGGAGGGGAGAGCTGGTAGCAAGAGTTGCCGCAAGGCGAGCCTTGTCTTCACCCTTTGCCTGACCTACTCCCATATGAGCCTGTCCCGCATTCTTCATAATTGCGGTAACGTCGGCAAAGTCAAGATTTATAAAGCTGGGGTAGTTGATAACGTCGGAAACCGACTGAACACCCTTTCTGAGAACGTCGTCTGCCATCTCGAATGCCGCATCGGCACGGAGGCTTGCGCCCTCGATCTGCTTAAGTCTTTCATTGGGTATAACGATGATGGAGTCAACAAACTTGGTGAGCTCCTCAATACCGTCCTCAGCCTGCTTCATTCTTCTGCGTCCCTCGAAATCGAAGGGCTTGGTTACTATTGCAACGGTGAGGATCTCAAGGTCGCGCGCAAGCTTCGCAACGATAGGTGCGGCACCCGTACCTGTTCCACCGCCCATACCTGCGGTTATAAAGAGCATATCCGCGCCCTTTATGAGATTCTTTATCTCCTCTGCGGATTCCTCAGCGCTCTGTCTGCCGACGGAGGGGTTCGCACCTGCGCCCTTTCCTGCAGTAACGTTCTTTCCGATAACGAGCTTCTTTGCCGCGCGGGATTCGTTGAGAGCCTGACGGTCGGTATTGATGGCGATGAAGTCCACGCCTCTTATTTTTGCGTCGATCATACGGTTAACGGCATTGTTTCCGCCTCCGCCTACTCCGACGACCTTTATGTTCACATTACTTTCATATCCGGGATCGAAATCAAATTCCATTTTAACACACTCCAATGCATATAATATATAATATAGATAAAAGTTTTAATATTAAGTAAAATAAATATCTATAAATATTTTATAATGTTTTTGGAATAATTTCAAGTCCTTTTTTACAATTAACAAATTGTTCACAATTATACGCGCAAACGCCTGAAAATCACAAGCAGAATTAATTCACTTGATGATCTCAATAACCTTTTCTACGATGACGTCTCCGGCATCGCAAAAATAGCGGTTTTTCGCTGTATTTTTTATCCAATTAACGCGGTAGTCGGCAGAGAGCATTTTTCTCACCTCTGCTATAAGACTATCGCCCGTCAGTTCCTTTTCCTCAATCACGACAGTCGCCTCATCTTTTGCATATGCATACGCATTTTTGCGTTGATGATCTGAGGCAACGTTTGGTGAAGGTATGAGTACGGCGGGCACCCTACAGCATTCTATTTCGCTTATTGTCATAGCGCCGCACCTGGCAATAACAAGATCCGCTGCGTGCAAAAGTGTCGGCATATCGTTTGAAAACGGTATGATCCTCACTTGTGAATTTAAAGAGCACAGCTCGGGATAGCGGCGCTTGATATCCTCATAATACCGGTGACCGCATATGTGGATGTGGACGATGTTCTTATTCTTCAGCGAAAAATTGTTCATAAGCGCGATCGCAGCATCGTTCAGCTTCTCTGCGCCAAGACTTCCGCCGACAGAGATGATAAGCCGTCGGTCATCGGAAATCTTCATCTCCTTGCGCGCAGACGTGCGCGACTTATTAATGAAATTCCGGCGCAGAGGGTTTCCCGTATATATTCCGTTCGGGAATTCATTCTCCAATTCCTTAACTCCCGCAAATACTGCTCGGCAGCCCTTTGACAGAATGCGAGTGGTCAGCCCCGCCGCGGCATTGGATTCGTGGATGAAGGTTGGGATATTCATTTTCTGAGCCGCGGAAATTACAGGCCAACATACGTAGCCGCCCGTTCCAATGACTGCATCCGGTGAAAAATCGGATATTATACTTTTCGCTTTTCTTCGTGCCTTTATCGCCTCCCTGAGTATGGCGGCATTTTCTATGCTTAAGAAGTGACGAAGTCCGCGTATATCTATTTCGTTAACGGGAAGTCCCGCATCATTGACCGCATCGTTTTCCTTGCCTCCGCGTCTGCCTATAAAAAGGAATTCGCACTCGGGAAGTCTTCTTTTAAATGCCTCGGCTATTGCCAGCGATGGTGTTACGTGTCCCGAGGTTCCGCCGCCGCATAATATTATCTTCATATAATTTTCTCCGATACGTTTTGATACAAAAGCTGCAATTACTTGGTGATCGCAGAGTAGCGCGAAAAGGAAAGAACCATACCTATTTCAAAAAAGAGCATTATGAGCGATGAGCCACCGTAGCTGAAGAAGGGGAGCGATATGCCGGTATTGGGAATGGTATTTGTAACAACGGCTACGTTCAGAAGCGTCTGAACGGCGATCTTGGTGAATATACCGAAGGTTACTATTCTTTCAAAGCTGCCCTCCGCATGCAGGGCTATCCGATATCCTCTTATTACAAGGGCGGAGAACAGCGCAAGCGCAAGCATAGCTCCGACAAATCCGAGCTCCTCGCAAAGAATCGCGAATATCATATCGTTTGCCGGCTCGGAAACGTAGCAATGCTTCAGTACCGATTTTCCGTATCCGAGTCCGAATGCACCACCGGAGCCTATTGCCATAAGTCCTTGGAGTGTCTGCCATCCGCCGGTGAGCTTATAGCTTTCGGGATCTCGCCAGACGGTGATGCGATCCTTTGTATAGTCTGTAAAAAAGGCGATAAATGCCACTCCCGCCGCACCGACGGCAGATAAAAGTGATATGTACCGTGTATCTATTCCCGATGCTATTATGACGAGAAGACCTATGACACCAAGAATTATTATGCATGAAAGATGCTTCTGCAGCATTACAAGAATAATCGGTATCGCCATAATAATGCAGGGTATCAGAGTTCCGTAGATAAGAGCATTTTTTCTTTTGGTATGATCGAGTGCCGACTCGCCCTTTGCGGAAAAGTAATAGGCAAGCATCATTACCATAGTCATTTTGGCTATTTCGGAGGGCTGTATCGTTATAGGTCCGATACTGATCCATCTTTGTGCTCCGTTTCCTACAAGACCGACCGCCAGGACGAGGACAAGGAGAAAGAGAGTTATACCGTATAGATACGGCGTTATAAATCTGTATACCGCAGGTCGTATATTTGATGCTAATACCATTGTGGCTATTCCGATAATCAGCCAAACGGTTTGCCTTTTTACGAAAAAGTATGGATCTCCGTATCTAAAGGCGGAATAAGCGCTTCCCGCGCTGAATACCATGAGAGTGCCGAATAGTGCGATTATAAGAGTCAATACCGCGAGAGGCTTATCACACGGCGGCTTATTCTTTCCTATGAAGATCCCGTATTGACCGATATCCGATCTTGCTTGTAAGTGCTTCATAAAATCTCCCTGCGCCCCTTATAAGAACAAAAAATCTGCGAAAGCGGATAACAGTACGGTAACTATGATAGCCCATATAACTATCTTGTTTTCACTCCATCCGCATTTTTCGAGGTGGTGATGGAAGGGTGCCATCCTGAATATTCTTTTACCCGTCATTTTAAAGGCGGCGACCTGTAAGACTACCGAAAGTCCTTCGATGACGTATATTATTCCAACTACCAATATAATAAGCATATTTCCGAGAGAGAAGCATGCTGCCGCGATAAGCGATCCGAATAGTAGCGAGCCCGTATCACCCATAAATATTTTTGCGGGATGGATATTGAATATAAGAAATGCTATCGCCGCTCCCATGATCGCAAAGGAAATGAATTCCACCTCGGAATTGGAGTTAAGAGAGAGATAGGCAAGTGAAAGACCTATGGCAAAGGCAACTCCGGATGCAATACCGTCGACACCGTCTGTGAGGTTAGCGCAGTTGACCGTTCCAAGAAGCATAAGAAGTGCGATAGGATAATAAAGCATTCCGAGATCGAGTGTGCCTGTGCTGAAGTATACGGTAGTTCCATCTCCGAGCAGAATATTTCTTGCAAGTAAAAACATAGTTGCCGCAATAGCCTGAAGCATCAGCTTTTCTATAGGAGAAAGACCTGCGTTTTCTTTTTTTCTTATTTTCGCTCTGTCATCAATTATTCCGATAAAGGAATTCATCATAGCATAGCAAAGGCTTATGATGAGAGATAGCGCAAAATAACTTTCACCCTTGAACAAAAGATAGGATGCCGCAAGAATGAGCGAAACGGCACAGGAGATAAGAAATCCGATGCCGCCCATTGTCGGGGTACCTGATTTTTTCATATGCCAATCCGGGCCCTCGGTGTATATAGGCTGTGCGGCGGTTGCTTTTAATATAGGGATAAGCCTTCGCTCAAGGATAACCGTTATCAGAAAGGTAAGAGCAAAGGCAAGAAGATAATACAGAAAATTAGCGTCCTTCATAAAACTTAATCAAAGTAATCCTTTATAATATTAATGACAGTTTCGAGATGCATTCCGCGAGATGCCTTGAAAAGAATCGTTTCTCCGTTTGCGGTAGAAATTATCTGCTCGGCGGATATATCAGGTCTTGAACTGTCGGCATTTATCAGAATGCGGTCGGGACTCATACCGCCCAATACCGCGCCTTCTTTTATATATTCTGAGAATTCACCTATAAGATAGAGATATTCAAGTCGGCATTCTGCCGCCGCACGACCTATATCCAGGTGCATATCTGCGGTGAATTCACCCAGCTCAAGCATATTTCCGAGAAGGGCGCTCCGTTTGCCGTAATAGGAAAGCGAGCCGAGTGCCGAACGTACCGATTCGCAAGATGCATTGTAGCAGTCATTGAGAATTGTAAGTTGTGGAAGCACGATAAGCCTGCCGCCGTAATTCAGATCACCGAGTGCGGATTCTATGTCCTCTCGTGAAAGATCCATACTGTCCGCAACCGAGATGGCAAATGCAAGGCAGGTAGGGAAGTGGACCCCGGGAGAGGGAAGGCAGATCACGTCGGTTTTGATACGCTCGGAGAAATATCGGACGGTAACTGTATCACGGCCTTTGGAAATGATCTCCAAAAAATGATCTGCGCTTGGATCGGTGGTCGAAACGGTTCTCGCTCCGGGAAGATTGGTCAGCAATTCTTCTCCATGCGGAATAAGAACTGATTTTTGCACCATACCGTCGAGTATTTCGGATTTTGCTTCGGCAATTGCATCACGGCTTCCAAGATTTCCTATATGTGCCGTTCCAATACAGGTTATGACAGAGAGTGACGGTTCGGCGCAGAGCGATAGCCTTCTTATCTCACCTCTGTGATTCATTCCCATTTCAAGAATCATAGCATCTGTATCTGCAGCTGCGGATAAAATGGTCATCGGAAGCCCGATCTCATTATTCAGGTTTCCTTTAGTTGCGTGCACCTTGTATTTTTTTGATAAAATGGAAGCGGTGAGATCTTTCACGGTGGTTTTTCCAACGCTTCCCGTAATTGCAACCGTCGGCTTTTGAAAAAAGGCTCTCTTATATCGGTGTGCAAGCTCTAGGAGCGTCTGTCCGGGATCACGA
Organism: Oscillospiraceae bacterium; assembly: GCA_015064555.1. Taxonomy (GTDB): domain Bacteria; phylum Bacillota; class Clostridia; order Oscillospirales; family CAG-272; genus UBA1740. Next base: position 42,762 of record SVRZ01000009.1, on the reverse strand, counting down.
ACGCGTATTGATGCGCCTTCGGATCTGCCAACGCTCAACGCACCGCGATAGGTTGCATCGGTTATGAAATCTTCTCCGTCAAATCGTGAGCCCGATAATGCAAAATAGAGATCTTGGGCGCAAAGCTCTCGGGTATCTGTCGAAATATGGGATATGCTGGCCCGACTGCAGGTTATATTGTCTTCGAGTATATCTTCATTTATAAGATCCATTGTAATGGGGTACGCGGTTTTAATTCTCATTCCAGACCTCAGACCTTCTTAGCTTCAGCGCCGACCTTATGATTTCCTTTTCATCGAAGGGGCGGTATCCGTTTTTGTCGTATATATATTTTTCGTGTCCCTTTCCTGCGATTATTACTATGTCCGAGGGGGAGGCGCTTTTTATCGCATAAGTTATGGCAACGCTCCTGTCACGGATAACTCCGTAGCGTGCTTTTCTGAAGCCGGAGGTTATGTCCGATATTATTTTTTCCTCGTCCTCGCCTCTTGGATTGTCGTTTGTAACTATTATTTTATCTGCATATTTTTCGGCTATGGCGGCCATCATCGGGCGCTTTTCACAGTCGCGCTCTCCTCCGCATCCGAAAACCAGTGTTATTTTCTGCTGCGGATTTTTATCGTAAATCGAGGTTTTTAATATGTTTTCGAGTGCCCGAGGCGTGTGGGCATAGTCCACGATAACCGTTATGTCATCATAAATGCACTCGCATCTGCCCTCGATGAAATCGGTTGATTCCAAGGCTTCCTTTATACCCTTCGGAGTTACGTTCATTTCTATAGCCGCTTCAAAGGCGAGCATTGAATTATATATATTGTAAAGCCCCGGAAGTGGGAGCTTTACACGCGTGAGAAAGTTTTTTCCGCGGAATATATATCCTATGCCGCACAGACCGTAGTTTTCTACGTCGGTTGCACTGACGTCGCTTTTCCACACCACCCCGACACCGGTTGACTTTTCGCGATAGCGGTCGTACAGCCTTTTGCCTCCGTCATCGTCAAAGTTTATTATGGCACGTTTCGCGGATTTTATCAGCTTTTCCTTCGCTGAAAAATAAGCCTCCATACTGCCGTGAAAATCTATATGTTCGTGAGAAAATCCCGTGAAAATTCCTATATCGAAGCTTATGGGCGCGGTTTTTTCCAGCTCGAGTGCGTGGCTCGATACCTCCATGACTATCACGTTGCATCCGTCATCCTGCATAGTGTGTAAGGTCGGATAGAGTAGATCTGGATCGGGACAGGTCATAGAATAATTTTCATCGGTATAGCGCTTGTTGCAGAATTCTATTTTTCCCGTACCGATAAATCCGCAACGATAGCCGTTGAGATTAAGTATCCTATATATCATCGTGGCAGTGGACGTCTTTCCGTTCGTACCCGTGACACCTATGAATTTAAGTTCTTTGTAATTGATTTTTGAGAGTGCGGACATCGCAAATGCAAACGCCCTACGTGCATTTTTCACCTCTATGAGAGGTACGCGTGTTTTGGGAAACTCGGATATTTTTTCGGTAACTATAGCACAGGGCGAGGATTTCAGAAATTCGGGGATAAGCTCGTATGTATTGAAGCTGACTCCGGGCAACAGAAACAGTAGCGATCCTTTATCCGCCCGGCGGAAGTCCGATGTGCAGTTCTGAATATCCGTTTCGGCATACTTACCTATATTTATAATTTCATCGTTGGGAATAAGCTCTTTTATTTTCATATCAATCCTCAAAATCCAAATATAATATTTTAAGCTCAATAATGCTGTTTCTTGTAACTACGCTTCCGGGGGGCAAAGACTGTGCGACCACCGTTGCTCCACCTTCCCGATCATTAGCTCCCTCTATACGTAGGTTTAATCCGGAATTTATTATTGCCGCATTTGCTTCGTAAAGATTCATACCTACGATATCGGGGACTGTTACGTATTCTGCGCTTTCCTCATCCGTATAAAGAATAACGCATCCGTTTTCCTTTATAAACGGATCGAGCGGCGAGGGTGTCTGTGCGATTACGGTATCTGTGCCACCCAGAATCTCATACCTTATTCCAAGCTCCGAAAGCTTCTTCTTTGCATCGGCTATATTCTGTCCGACGTAATTTCCTATTTCTACATAGGGAGTTTCAGTTTCCGATATGTAGCCGAGATAGGGAAGTGTCTCGCCGAGAAAGGCGGATACGTAAGGTGCCGCAACGACGCTTCCGTATTTTACCGCGCTTGTCGGCTCGTCAACTACTATAATGACTGCGATGCCTCCGTCATCCGACATGGAAAACGCCATAGTTGAGCCTATTCGAAGATAGGAATTACCGTTTTCATCAAGTATATCGAATTTTTGAGAGGTTCCTGTTTTCGCAGCTATTTTATATCCGCTCACAGCGGCATTCTTTGCACCGCCGTTACCGCTTACACCCTTTTCGAGTATATCCGCCACCGTGTTGGCAACCTCTGCCGAAACGACCTGTCTTGAAGGTCTTTCTCCAAATTCTTCAACCGTTTTGCCCTCGGAATCAACTATCTTTGAAACAAGATAGGGCGTAACGAGCCTGCCTCCGTTTGCAATAGCCGAAAGCGAAACGAGATGCCGTATCACCGATACCTTGAATCTTTGCCCGAAGGATGCCGTTGCAAGCTCGGTAGGTCCTATATTCTCCTGCTTGTGGAAAATGGTGGATGCTTCACTCGGAAGGTCTATACCCGTTTTTTCAAAATAGCCGAAGTCCCGAACGTAATTGTAGAAATTCTCTGCGCCAAGTCTTTCAGCTACCGTCATCATAGTGGGGTTACAGGACATCTGAAGTCCGTATGCAAGGTCGAAGCCTGAGCCGTGCCCGCCCGCTTTGTGGCATTTGATATGCCAGCCTCCGATAGCGAGATATCCGTGGCAGGAGAATTTGTCGCTGACCTTTGCCGTGCCCGCATCGAGAGCTGCGGCAACGGTAACTATTTTAAAGGTCGATCCGGGTTCGTAGGTTTCGCTTATTGCTTTGTTGGACCAAAGGATCTCAAGCAGCTCCTTTTTGTATTTTTTATATTCCTCGCTGTCTTTTTCAAATCCGGAGGCATCAAGCTTTATTTGCGAAAGCGTATCAAGCTCATACGGAGAATTCGGATCGAAAGGAGAGGTTGTCGCCATAGCGAGGATCGCACCTGTCTTCGTGTCCATAACGATTCCCGTAACGCGATTCTGCGCCAAATGATTTATTCGCGCCGCTTCCAGCTGCTCCTCAAGCGATTCCTGAACGAAGTGGTCTATAGTGGTAACTATGCTGAGTCCGTCGCTCGGGGGGATGTAGGTGGAGTATTCAATAGGCAGGGAATTGCCGTTTGCATCCTTTGCATAAAGGTAGCTGCCGTCCTTACCCTGAAGTGTGCTGTTGTAGGAGTATTCAAGCCCGTAGAGCCCTTGCAGGTCGCTTCCCACAAATCCGAGTGTGTGTGCCGCAAGAGTACCGAAGGGGTAGTAGCGCGAGGTCTGAGCCTCGGTGCACACCATACCCAGAAGTCCGTTGCTTTCGACAAATGATATTATCTGTTTGTATTTATCCTCCTCCACGCCCTTTTTCACAGTTACGTCAAGTAGCTTCGAGCCGCTTATTTTTTTGTATAGGTCGGATGAACTCATCCCGAGGATGTCAGACAGTCCGCTACATATAATATCGGTATAATCTATGTTATCCTGCTTGTTTCTTTTGCGTATCTCTCTTGTAGAAACAAATATCCGCCAGACGGTTTTGTCGGTGGCGAGGATATTCATATTTGCATCGTATATAGTACCGCGCTTTGCCTTCATAGCCGATTCGGTGGTAATCTGCTCGTATACCTTATCCTTGTAATAGGCAGAATTGACGAGCTGGAGTGATATCAGATTATATAAAAGATAGGCGAGAAAGAGCGAAAAGGCTATAAGTGTTTTACCCAGCCGTCTTTTCGTTATCATTACCGCATTTTTTTGTTGTGCTTTGAAAGAAGACATAAAAACTCCCGTAAAGTATGCATAACGGAATACCGTTTATACATTCTATTACGGGAGTTTTCTTTTTATGAATGCGCTGTGAGATGAATATGAGAGATTGTGAGATGACTGAATTAAATAAGATAATATTTATATGTAATGAAGAGAACTTTTGATTCAAGCGCAGTGTGAGATGAAGCCTGAGGTATCCTCGTTTGTTTCGTTCTGTTCGATATCCTCGTTTACGGGTGCTACAACGGTATTATCGGGAGCGGAGGACATAGCTCCGAATCCGAATATTCCGCAGGATATAACGAGTGTGCATACCACAAGTGCGGATGCAAATGCGCTGAGAGAGGTTCTTAAGGGGAAGCGACGCATAGTACGGTCGCGGACGGGTGCCTCCTTGACGGTAAGCTTATCGTTGACGTAAGCAAGAATAGAAACAAGTGCACCATCGTTTGCAGTCTGTGCCACAGGGAGATTGGAGCTTGTGGCAGCGGTTAGTTCATTTCTCTTCTTCCGGGCCTTCATAAGCATGAAATCGCCGAGGTTGTAATCTTTGTTATCTTTTTCAATAGTGAAGGTATTCACCATAGCACGGTAAAGCTGGTCGTAAGTCATAATTGCTGCCTTTTTCTCCTTTTCTTCCTGTTTATATCTTTTCGGCTACGCGGAGCTTTGCACTGCGCGAGCGCGGATTGTTCATAATTTCCTCATCCGATGGAAGGATGGGCTTTTTTGTTATTTCCTTGATAGTGGGCTTCTTTCCGCAAATGCAGATAGGGAAATCTCTCGGGCATGTGCATCCGAGTGTCAGCTCCTTAAATGCGAGCTTGACAGGCCTGTCCTCAAGAGAGTGGAATGATATAACTGCGATCCTGCCGCCTGCCGACATATGCTTTGCGGCAGTAAGTATCATTGGTCTTATGGTATCGAGCTCGGAATTGACCTCGATCCTTATAGCCTGGAAGGTTCTTTTTGCGGGGTGTGGACCGTCCGCTCTTGCCGCAGCAGGAATAGCATTCTTGATAATGTCGGATAACTCAAAGGTTGTTTCAACAGTCTTGAGCGCGCGGCTTTTGCATATTGCCGATGCAATTCTCGGAGCAAATCGTTCCTCTCCGTATTCGTAAATTATCCGCTTGAGATCATCCTCGGAATACTCATTGACCACGTTGTAGGCAGAGAGGGGAGCATCTATCTGCATTCTCATATCGAGTCGCGCATTATGCATATAGCTGAAGCCTCGCTCGGGACAGTCAAACTGGAAGGAGCTGCATCCGAGATCGGCAAGAACTCCGCCGAGATTGGTTATGTTGTGTTCCTTTATAATATTATCAAGCTCGGAAAAATTACTGTTCACGAAGGTTATCTTATCAAGATAGTCCTTCAATCTTTCCTTTGCCGCGGCTATTGCGTTTTCATCGCGGTCAAAGCATATAAGACGTGAATTTGCCCCCAATCTTTTTGCGATCTCAAGCGAGTGACCGCCGCCGCCTGTAGTACAGTCGACATAGGTATAACCGTCACGTATATTCAAAGCATCAATGCATTCGCCAAGCAGAACGGAAACGTGAGAGAAGGGGATTGATGCCATGATTGGTTTCTTCCTTTCGTGATTTGGTTTTTTGAGAGCGTATTAAAGATTGTACTGACGCATAAGATCGCGTATTCTTTCGAGGTCGCGACTTGCTTCTCGCTCGTTCCAGACCTCCTCGGCCCAGATTTTTATCTGTTTTCCCGCGCCGACGAAGACAATGTTTTTATCTATCTTGGCATGGGACATAAGCTTTTTATCAAGTATGATTCTTCCGCTACCGTCCGGGTTGCATTTCTGAGCAGCACCCAGAAAATAATCCTGGAGCTCAGCGGCTATTGACTCGGGGAGATCCTGTATCGATTTTACGAAATCCTCCCAATCATTTGCGGTGTATATTGAGAGGTAGGGCTCATGCTTTCTTGTGATGTAGAACTCGGATCCGAGGTCTTCACGGAACTTCGCAGGTATAAAAACACGTCCTTTTGCATCAAGCGAGTAGGAATATGAGCCTACGAACGACATGTCGGCGCCCTCCTTTCAAATAATTTCAGCCCAAAACGGGCTGCGATACCACTTGAGCGGTCTTATTAGGGATTTTTAACCACATTTAGCCACTTCTCCCCACTTGGTTATTATTATAATACATATCTGTGTCCGTGTCAATAGTTTTTTTGCAAAAAAAATATTTTTTCTTCCGTTTGATGAAAATAATCCTTTAAATCTTAAAAAAACTCTTCCATTTAACGGTGGGATGTGGTAAAATAGATTCGGCAGAAAGAAAGGAAGGCTTGAAATGTCACTTCTTAAACGCATTTTTCATAAAAAGGCTGCGCCGGGTAGCTACGCCTTCAGGTTGGAGCGTGCCAAGGAGCTTCACGGACAGGCGGTCAAATACGTCACAGAGCACGTCGACGGTAACGAGGATGTTGTGGGGCGTGGTGGTGCACTTTGTCTTAAGGACACCGAATTTATTATAGATACCTCAGGCGAGCGGCTTATGGTAATTGATGTGTCCGAGCTTGATGCAAGCTATCTTATGAGCGGTGACGGCGTCATAGTAAAAGGCCCGAACAAGCTTGAGGGCGGTAGAATGAGAACGGTCACAGTACATTTTGTTTATTACAGAAAGTAGGCAATCAATGGCAGATAAAAAAACGGCCGCTGTTATATTGGCGGCAGGAAGCGGAACCAGGATGGGACTCTCTGTGACAAAGCAGAGGTTGCTCATAGCGGGCAAAAGTATTTTGCGCCGTAGCCTGGAGGCATTCGACAACGTGGGTTCTATCAGCTCAATAACCGTGGTTGCCAGAGAGGATGAGCTCGATTTTGCGGCGGAAGAATGCATCGGCATCGAAAAAAGCATCAATATAGTGTCGGGAGGAAGCACTCGTGCCGAATCTGCGGCAAAGGGATTCTTTGCCATTCCTGTGGGGAGCACCGCAGTCATGATACACGATGCGGCGCGATGTCTTATCACTCCGGAGGAGATAGAAGATATAGAAAAAGCCGTCTACCGATACGGCGCCGCAACCGCATCTGTCCGGATAGTGGACAGCGTAAAGAGGTGCGACAAAAACGGCTTTATCACAGAGAGTATTCCGAGAGACGGTCTGCGCGCGATGGCGACGCCGCAGGCGTTCCTCTGCGATATTTATGCACAGGCACTTGAAAACGGCAGTACAGATTCGTCGGTTACGGATGATAATATGCTTGTTCAGGCTATTGGTAAGCCTGTATTTTGCGTTGATACCAGACCTACAAATATAAAAATCACCGCAAGCTCAGATATTGCGCTCGCGGAACTGATAATTTCGGAAAGAGAGGGGCAGCCGATATGAGTGAGATGCGTATAGGACACGGATATGACGTTCATAAGCTCGTTGCGAACAGGCGGCTTATAATCGGCGGAGTTGAAATTCCGCATCACCTGGGGTTGCTCGGTCATTCGGATGCAGACGTTCTTCTTCACGCAATTATGGATGCATTGCTCGGAGCCATGAGCCTCGGAGATATAGGCAGGCATTTTCCTGATACCGATCCGGAGCTTCTGGGAGTCAGCAGTATGCACCTTATGACTCTTGTCAGAAAAATGATGGATGAAAGGGGTATACGTGTCGTAAATGTGGATGCTACCGTCATTCTTCAAAGGCCTAAGGTAGCACCCTTTATCGAGAGGATGCGCGAAAATATAGCCTTTTGTCTTGGATGCGATATTTCGAGAATAAACGTAAAGGCGACAACTGAGGAGCACCTGGGCTTTACCGGGCGCGAGGAGGGTATAAGTGCACACGCGGTGGCGCTTATAGAGCTATAAAACCATAAAACGCAGAATGACAAATGCGGCGACGAATGGATAAATGTCCTAAGGCTGCCTTGTGAAATGCTCACTCGGCAGCCGCATATATAAAGGCAAACCGATCGCCCGACGCTTACTGAAACGTCCTTAGCTTTAATGTCCCCCGGGCGTGTATTTGCCGTTGTCTGCAATGCTAACAGTTTATGCGCATATGATTTTTGCGACACAGAATGATACTAATGAAAGGAATATAAAAATGATAAAAATTTCTCCATCTGTTCTCGCGGCAGATTTTTCCGCGCTCGGCGAGGAGGTTGCCGATATCGAAAGATGCGGTGCGGATATGGTACACCTTGACGTTATGGACGGTATGTTCGTGACCAATATTTCGTTTGGTCTGCCTGTAATTGAGGCACTTCGCAAGAAGAGTGATATGGTTTTTGACGTTCATCTCATGATAGAGAAGCCCGAGAGATACGTAGAGCGCTTCATTGATGCAGGGGCGGATATTCTGACCTTCCATTATGAGGCTACGAGCGTTGCTGAAGAGATCATAGACCTGATACATAAGAAGGGGGCAAGGGCGGCCGTTTCGATAAAGCCGAATACTCCTGCAGAGGTAGTTTTCCCATATCTTGATAAATGCGATATGATACTTGTTATGACAGTCGAGCCCGGGTACGGAGGTCAGGCTCTTATACCTGAAACCTTGCTTAAGGTAAAGCGCATAAGGGAGGAAGCCGACCGCAGAGACATTTCCATAGACATACAGGTCGATGGCGGAATAACACCCTCCAATGCTGCCGATGCGATCGCCGCAGGTGCAAATATCCTCGTGGCAGGAAGCTCTGTATTCAAGGCAAAGGATAGGTGCGAGGCTATAAATGCTTTGCGCACGTGATCGAAAGACGTTATAAAAGCTTGGCAAAGGTTATCCGATAAACGGCTAAATGTTTTTTAGAAAAATAAAAAAAGAGGCATAAAGCTTAGCACCGTCTTGCGGTGGAAACAAGCTTTATGCTTCTTTTGTTGTGACATTTTTACGATTTCTGCCGTTAAATAAATCTCGATTTTACAAAAAATCAATCATTTGAACTGTAAGGTATATTCAAATGATCGTATGCCAGCTTGGTGGCGCATCTACCGCGAGGAGTACGTGCAAGAAATCCTATCTGCATAAGGTAAGGCTCATAAACGTCCTCGATAGTGATGGCCTCTTCACCTATAGTTGCTGAAAGAGTATCAAGTCCTACAGGCCCTCCCGCATAGAATTTGATTATTGCCTCGAGCATCCTTCTGTCCACGTTATCAAGACCGAGATCATCTATCTCAAGCGCCTCGAGCGCAAGCTTTGCTATTTCCGAGGTTATGACTCCGTCGCCCTTTACCAAAGCAAAATCGCGCACTCGCTTGAGAAGCCTGTTTGCTATACGGGGAGTACCTCTTGAGCGTGAAGCTATTCCTGTAGCACCGTCATCGGTAATCTCGATTCCGAGAATAGATGACGAGCGCTTTACTATAGCTGCAAGCTCCTCGGTGGTGTAAAGCTCAAGCTTGAGCAGAACTCCAAATCTGTCACGCAAGGGAGAGGTAAGCTGTCCCGCCCTTGTGGTCGCACCGATCAGTGTAAACTTGGGTATAGGAAGTCGGATGGATCTCGCACTCGGGCCTTTTCCTATTATTATATCGAGCGAATAATCCTCCATAGCGGGATAGAGTATTTCCTCTATGGCCTTGGAAAGGCGGTGTATCTCGTCTATGAAAAGCACGTCGCCCTCTGAAAGATTTGTAAGTATAGCGGCAAGATCGCCCTGCTTTTCAATCGCGGGGCCCGATGTAGTGCGTATATTCACACCCATTTCTGAAGCGATAATACCTGCCAGCGTTGTTTTTCCGAGACCAGGAGGGCCGTAGAGAAGAACGTGGTCGAGTGCATCACCGCGCAGCTTTGCGCTTTCTATGTATATCTCAAGATTTGACTTTGCCTTTTCCTGTCCTATATACTCGCTGATAGCCTTCGGGCGCAGAGAATTTTCTACCTCGTAATCCTGATTTGAATCGTATTCGCTTGAAACTATCCGATTTTCAAAATCGAACTCGTTTATTTCATCCATCATAGCTTAAATAACTCCTATCCTGCCAATTTGCGGAGAGCGAGCCTTATTATCTCGCCGACCTCAAGATCGGTGTTTATATCCTTCAGCACCTTCAAAACGGTGTTTTTATCGTATCCGAGCACCATAAGTGCCTCTGCCGCCTCGGAAAGATTCTTTCCGCCGCCCTTTGCTACGCTTGCCGATGAGCCCCTGTTGAGCGTTTTAGCATCAACAAGAGGCATATCCTTGGCGATCTTATCACGGAGCTCAAGGACTATCCTCGCCGCGGTCTTTGAACCTATGCCGGGTGCTTTTGCGATAGCCTTGACGTCCTCGGAATATATTGCTGATATAAGATCGTCGGGAGTCATGACCGATAAAATGCTCATAGCCACCTTAGGTCCTACACCGCTCACCGTGGTAAGTGAATTGAAGCAGGAGCGTTCGTTCTCCGAGCCGAAGCCGAAAAGCTCGATATCGTCCTCGCGAATCGCAAGATGCGTGAAAAGCTTTACCTTTTTTCCTACGGATGAGGAAAGCTCTTCTGAGGTTATCCTGCTGACGGTAAGCTTGTAGCCGACTCCGCCGCAATCAAGAACGCAGGTGTTAAGGTCCTTGTAGGCAAGCTCACCCTGTATATAATAAAACATTGATCTACCGTCCTCTTCAGGTATCGGATGCACCGATAACCCTCTTTATTGATTTTTCAAGTGTCTCTCTCGGGAGAGTCATATCTCTGCCGCAGCCGCGGCATACTATCCTGACGTCGCTTCCTGCCCGCATAACGGTGAATTCATCGGATGAGCAGGGATGCTTCTTTTTTAAAACCAGAACGTCGCCTGCCGAAAATCTGACAATAGGCATATACTTCTCCTTATCAAAATAACACTCCAATATACATTTTAACATAAATTCGGCAGAAAGTAAAGGTTATTTCGATTATTTTTTTCTTAATTTGACCTCTGCGCAGACAGATTGGGGAAAGAGGTGTATCAGAGCGCGAAAAAAAGCTGTGCATCGTTGACAAATGTATCGAACTGTGCTACAATTGAATAAAAAGTATAAAATATTTAGACGGAGGTGTGTTATGAGAAGGTATGCTTTTGCGACTTTGATATTTTGTGTAGCTATGATTTTGTGCGCATGTATCAATATGGGATCGACTGCCGGCAGCGAGCAGAAATGCGAGATCCACAAGGACCTCGATATGGATAGTATCTGTGACGAGTGCGGTTGTTTTATCAAGCACGAGCACACCTACAGCGATGAATTCGTTTATAACGATAAAAAGCATTACCGTCCTTCAAACTGCTGTGAAGAGGCAGAGAAGCAAGGATATGTTGCGGATTATGGATCGCATAAGTTTGGAGAGGAAACCGTAACTCTTGAGCCAACCTGTACAACCCCCGGTGAGAAGAGTAAATCCTGTTACGTATGCGGCTATACCGTTAAGTCCTCGATACCGGCGAGGTATCATACTGTTGATGGATACGCATTTGATGATATGTATCACTGGGAGATTTGGACCTGTGGATGCGAAATAATAAAGTGGGAGCATACCTGGAGCGAAGGTGAAATTATCAAGGCTCCTACCTGCACCGAAGAGGGCGAGATGCATTATCGTTGCACAAGCTATGGCTGCGATGCAGAAAAAACAGAGCCTATCCCGATAGTAGAGCACGCGGTGGAAACGGTGTACTCGAGCGATAAGACACATCATTGGTTCAGCTATACATGTGGCTGTGAGGAGCTCGAGCAAAGGGAAGAGCATTCATTTTCCGATCCTTATGTAACAAAGCTGCCGACCTGTACCGAGCTCGGTGTTTCAACTGCTTATTGTACGGTGTGCGGTGCTAAAGAGTATACCGATATCGATATGATAGATCATACCTACGATAAGGAAATGTATGAATATGATGATGAAAAGCATTGGAATCCGCCAAGCTGTGGCTGCGAGGGGCTCAGGGGCTCGGAGGCAGATCATAACTACAACGATAAAAACATCTGCTCGGTTTGCGGATATCAGAGAGTTGCTACGGACGGATTTGTCTATATATTATCTGAGGATTATACGTCCTATTACCTTTTCGGTGTTTCAGACAAAGAGCTTGAAAATGCGGTAGTTCCGGCGATGAGCCTTGATAAGCCTGTGACTAAAATTCTTGCGGGTGCATTCAGCGGTATGTCATTTAACTGTATTTCGCTGCCCTATACCGTCACTGTCGTAGAGGACGGTGCATTTGATAATTGTACGTTTGGCTCGATAACCGTCGATCCCGATAATGCATATTATATGTCCCGAGGCGGATGTCTGATAAAAAGATCGGAAATGCTGCTCGTTCGTGCATCTGACTCCGAAAATACATATATAGACGATCAAGTGACAGAAATAATGAGCCTTGCCTTTGCTGATTGCGGCAAGATCGAGTCGCTCGTCATCCCGGCGGCGGTGCGCGTAATAGGTCAATATGCCTTTCGCGGCACATCTCCCACGATCAGCTTTGCCGAGGGAACGTTGATATCCGAGATCGCGTCTTATACCTTCTCGGGATGTAAGGGTGGAACGATAGATTTGCCGACCGAAATAGTCACGATCAGGGAAAATGCCTTCGCAGATTGCGGTGCTACGCCGATCCTCAAGGAAGGAATAAAGACCATAGAGTGCCGTGCATTCGTTAATTGCATCGGCATTACGGATCTGTATCTGCCGGATAGCCTCGAATTTATCGGCGAGGGTGCCTTCAGCGGCTGCTCCTCAATAATATCTGTAAATATGCCATTTGTCGGAAGTTCTCGTATTGCGGTTGAAAAACAGGCGCTCTTCGGATATATTTTCGGAGATTGGCAATACGAAGGAGGAACGAGTATTCGCCAAGCATATTCAAGTCAAGGAAGCAATACCTGTTATGCTCCCGACCGACTCGAAAAAATAACTGTACGCGGCGGTGATATAAAATACGGTGCATTCAGCAATTTCAAATCGCTGAAGGAAGTTGTAATTTTGTCAGACGTCTATCAGATAGGAGAAAATGCGTTCTACGGATGCTCTGCTGTCGAAAGCATTACTATCCCGTATATAGGCAAGAGTCTCATGGTTGCAAATGAGACCGAGGAGAGCGTTTTCGGATATATCTTCGGAAGTGTGTATTCCGGTGGCGCAAATCAGTGCTACAAATATATGTCTTATGTCAGATACAATGTTCCGGATTCTCTGAAAAGAATAATTATGACGGGCGGAAATCTCAGACACGGTGCATTTTCGGGCTGTCTCAATGTGGAAGAGATCATTTTACCGGATGGTGTAACAAGCATATTTGATTATTCATTTGATCGATGCGAGTCTCTGGCAGAACTAATTATTCCCGACAGTGTATCTTCTATCGGTAAAAGATCGTTCTATAACTGTAAGTCGCTTGACAGCATAAATATACCGGCATCTGTTAGCGAGATAGGAGAAAGTGCATTTTCGGATTCGAGAATAACAAAGGTATATGCAAATGATATTTCCGCTTGGTGTAATATAGCATTTGTCAATATATATTCAAATCCGATTTACCAAACGGGCGCATCTCTTTATCTGAACGGAGAGCTGATATCCGGAGATATAGTGATTCCGGAAGGTATAACCGAAATCCGTGATGCTGCGTTCTACCATTGCACCGGTATAGCTTCGGTTACCATACCCGAGTGCGTAACCGTAATAGGTAAATATGCCTTTGCAAAATGCTCCGGTCTTGGGGAGATAGTTGGCGGAGATGGGCTGATAACCATCAGAGTCGGGGCATTTCAGGAGAGCGGTATTCGCAGCTTCGCACCGTCTGAAACGCTCAGTGATATTGAGAACGAAGCCTTTTCATATTGTCACGCATTGATGACCGTATCGCTTCCGTCAAAAGTTTTGCACCTCGGCACACGGGCATTCTACGATTGCATAAGGTTGATCATTCTGGAAAACAGGACGCAGCTTGACGAAGATGATCTGACCATGAGTAATATAACCGATTATCCCAAGATAATATGTACGGATGCATCTCAGTACGAATTCGTTGAGATTGACGGCGGATTTGTATTTGTGACTATTGGGGATAAGCATTATCTGATAGATTATCATGGGAATGCGACAGACGTAGTGCTCCCTGAAAAATTTAACGGGGCTGACTATTACATGGGAAATGCAGTGTTCAAATCAGCCGTCATTGAGTCTATAGATACAAATGGAGCGGTCTTGAGCCTCGGTATGAATGCATTTGAGGATTCTTCGATAAAAAAGGCAGTTCTGACCGGCGTAGTGACCGTAGACTCGGGTGCATTCAGGGGATGCAGAAGCCTTACCGAAATAGTTCTTGACAAAGATACCTTGAAAATATATGCCTCGGCATTCGCATATTGTACGTCGCTCGAAGCTATAAGCCTGCCGGGTAAGATCTGTGAAATAGAGGGGCTTGCTTTTTACGGATGCTCTTCGCTCGCAACTGTTACAGGCGGAAAATCTGTCACGAGCCTCGGCGGCGGTGCATTCGGAGAATGTACGAGTCTTACTGAAATATCATTTGATACGGTAAGCTTTCTCGGTGTCGCTTGCTTTGAGGGATGCAGCTCTCTGGTAGCGGTAAATATGCCGAAGCTCAAGGTAATATCCGAAAGAGCATTTGCATCGGCATCCGCGCTTGTCGGCATAAACACCTCCGCACCCTCGATCACCACGGTTGGAGTACGGGCATTTGATGGATGTGAGCTTCTCGAGAGGGTTCCCTTGAGCAATGCATTCGTAGGTGATTTTGCCTTCAGTGGCTGTATAAAACTCAACCTGTTACCCGAAAACACTCTTGCAACTGTAGGGAAAAGTGCATTTGAGGGCTGTACCTCACTCACATGTGTCTACTTTACCGATAACTATAGCACAGATATATCAATAGGCGAATATGCATTCAGCGGCACGGGTATAACAGATCTTTCTATTTCTTCCATGGTTACTTCTATAGGAACGGGTGCCTTTATGAATTGCACTCGTATCACAAGCATCGTCTATAATGCGCGCGCTAACGGATTTGCGGCGGATAATCTTATTTTTGCCGATGCCGGAACTCTTTCGACGGGTATTACTCTTATCTCCGATAAAGCAGGAGCGATAATCCCGGCAAATATGTTCTGCCCCTCGACCTCCGAGACGGATCCCATGACTCCGTATCTTGTCTATATGGATATAGGAGCGGCATACCAGATAGGAGAGAATGCATTCAAAAATGCTATTCATCTCAAGAGCTTGAGCGTACCGAACGTGTCGGAAATTGCTCCGTACGCATTTTATAATTGCAAATCGGTTACCTTCATGAAGTATTATGCCACAAATCTTGAAACTATAGGAACATATGCCTTTCGTGACGTGGGAAAAACATTCGGTGCGGTAGATCTTCTTATAGCAAGCAATGTAGAGAGTATCCCCGAATATCTGTTCTATAACGGAGGAGGAACCGCAGTACCGTTGTCATCCTTGTCGTTTGAAGCGAAATCTGCGCTCAAAACCATAGGATCATATGCCTTTTACGAGCAGAAATCAATGAAAGGCATAGTGGATTTTCCGAATAGTCTTAATATGATAGATTACTACGCATTCTGTTACTGTACAGAAGTGGATAGATTCCTTGTTCCTACCAGTGTTACCACGGTAGGCGCATATGCCTTTTCCCGCGTGTCCGCTGAGATATACTGTGCGCCATCGTCGCGGCCCTTAAACTGGTCATCGATGTGGATTTATGACAGCTCTGCGAAGGTTTATTGGGGACGTGTAGGATAATTTTAAAACTCAGGATTGGAATTATATATGCAAATACAGCTTTCTGATCATTTTGATTACAAAAAACTTTTCCGCTTCGTGCTACCGTCCGTATTAATGATGGTCTTCATATCGATATACGGTGTTGTAGATGGGTTCTTTGTTTCTAATTTCGTAGGAAAAACGCCGTTTGCGGCAATAAATCTGATAATGCCTTTCATTATGGTGCTCGGAGGAATGGGCTTTATGATAGGCAGCGGCGGAACGGCGCTCGTTTCCAAGGTTCTTGGCGAGGGTGATACCGAAAGAGCTAACAGATATTTCACTATGATGATATATCTGACGATTGCCCTTGGCGGATTACTTACTCTGATAGGCATCGTGTTTATACGCCCGATATCCTATTTTCTGGGCGCTACCGAGGAGATGATCGGTGACTGCGTTCTTTACGGAAGAATAGTCATAGGCTTTACCGTGACTTTTATGCTTCAGAACCTTTTTCAGAACTTTCTGGTTGCAGCAGAGCGGCCAAAGCTCGGACTTGTAGCAACTCTTGCCGCAGGCTTTACCAATATGATATTGGATGCTCTGTTTATCGCAGTGTTTTCATGGGGCGTTGCAGGTGCCGCTATGGCAACAGGTATAAGTCAGCTTGTCGGAGCGGTTATTCCATTTATATACTTCCTAGGTAAAAAGGACAGACCTTTACGTATCGTGAGGACACTGCCCGAGTGGCGTCCGATGCTGAAGGCATGCGTAAACGGCTCCTCCGAGCTGATGTCAAATATATCCTCATCCGTCATCGGTATGCTGTATAACTTCCAGCTTATGAAATTCCTCGGTGAGGACGGAGTTTCGGCTTACGGAGTTATAATGTACGTTCAGTTTATATTTATAGCTCTGTATATAGGCTATGTTGTCGGTATTGCACCTCTGATAGGATACAACTACGGTGCGGGGAATAAGGAGGAGCTACAGAATATTTTCGGTAAGAGTATACTGATAATTTCGGTTTCGGGTGTAACACTTACGGCTCTTGCGCTTGTGGCATCGATGCCTCTTGCAAAAATATTCGTAGGCTATGATGCTGTGCTTTGTGATATCACAGTCGGTGCATTCCGCCTGTTCTCGGTGTCATTCCTGCTTGCGGGCTTCAATATATTCACTTCAAGCCTGTTTACCGCGCTGAATAACGGACTTATATCCGCGATAGTGTCGTTTGCGAGAACGCTTGTATTCCAGATGCTTTCTATACTCATTTTGCCGATGATATTCGATGTTGACGGAATATGGATAGCAACACCTGTGGCGGAGCTTATCTCGCTTGTGGTATCGCTTATCTTCGTGCTGGCATATGCTAAGACCTATCGTTATATCCGACCGCGCCAGAAAAATAACAAAATAAAGCAGTAAAGGGAGGAAAATTTATGCATTACGGTATGCCTACTCTTGTAGAATGTAAGACGCTTGGCGAGTGTGCTTTGATAGCAGATGAGCTTTCGCTCGGTTTTATAGAAATAAATATGAGCTTTCCCGAGTACTGTGCCGCGGAATTTGATATAGACGGTGCATGCAGGATTGCCGAAAAACACGGTATTTTTTACACAATTCACGCGGACGAGGCACTGAATCCCTTTGATTTCAATCCCAGCGTGTCCGACTGCTATTTCGGAGTGATGCGCGATACCATCGGCGTTGCAAAAAGAATAGGGGCGAGAGTGATAAATCTCCATTTGCAGAAGGGAATATACGTGACTCTTCCCGGCAAGGTGATACTGCTCACCGATGTGTACAAGGAAAAATATTTATCCCGAGTGCGTGATTTTATAAAGCTTTGCGAGGATGAAATAGCCGGCTCCGACATTAAAATATGCATAGAAAATGTTGATTCAAACCCATTTACCTCATCTCAGCTCGATGCGCTTGAGCTTTTCCTCGGAAGCGATGCATTTGCACTGACGCTTGATACAGGTCACGAGGTGAAGCTCGGATTCAAGGATACTCACGTGTTTGCACAATATCCCGAAAAGCTTATGCATATGCATTTGCACGATTGCGAGGGTGGCAGTCCGCATATGCCGCTTTCATCCGCCGAGGTGGATGCGGAAAAGAAGCTTGAGCTCCTTCGCGGTGATACCTGTCTTATCGAGGTGAAGACTATAGATGGCCTTAGAAAAAGTGTGGATTTCCTTATCAAAAATAAATTATTTAAATAAGAAAGGTAACAAATATGACAAGCAAGGAAAGATTTATCGAAATATACAATAGCTGTATAAAGAGGGAAGGAGCGGATAAGCTGCTCGATTTTCTTCTCAAGTCCGACTTCTTCACAGCCCCCGCAAGCTCAAGATTCCACTCCTCCTATGAGGGCGGACTTCTTGATCATTCTCTGAACGTATACGATGCGCTTAAGGGATATCTCAATTCTCCCAGAGCAAAGGAGTATGGCTTCAACTACTCCGAGGAGAGCATTGCGATAGTTGCACTTCTGCACGATCTTTGCAAGGTGGGCGTATATAAGAAGGGCTTCCGTAACGTCAAGGATGAGAGCGGCTCGTGGAAAAGAGTCGATACCTTTGAATATGATGATCAGCTTCCTTACGGTCACGGAGAAAAGAGTGTTTATATCATAACCGGCTATATGCGCCTTACCAGGGAGGAGGCATTTGCCATAAGGTATCATATGGGATATTCCTCCGAGAGAGAGGATCCGCGAAATATTTCTCAGGCATTCGAGATGTTTCCGCTTGCGTTTGCCGTCCATCTTGCTGATAGCGAGGCTACCTACTTTATTGAGGGAACTCCTAAAAAATAATATTTTCGGGAGGTTATATGAAAAGAATTACGTCTGCGTTGCTTCTGATAGCAGTTCTCATAGTATTTTCGGGATGCGGAGCGTCGGAATATCAATTTTTGCACCCGGTCGATGAAATAACCGAGATAGCGATAGTCGATCTGACTCTGGTGGTAAGATCGGAATCCGAAGTCGAGGTCGAATATACAACTGCAGCAAGCATTACCGATACGGATACCTTTATTGATGACTTCAATTCTATCGTTTTTCATACATATCTCTTCGGGGAATCCTCAAAGCTAACTTCGGGATTCAGAGCGATAATGCTAGTATATGAAAACGGCGACAGAGAATATATATGTCCTCATACGCAAATGAAGATAATCGACGGAATCGAGTATACCGGCAGAAACAATTGCTCTGACGATGACTTCGAGAAATTGATAAAAAAATATGTAAAATAATCAAAAAACACCGCCTATATGCGTGTTATCCTTAACGGAGAACACGCATAACTAAGTTTGCCCTCTGGGCAAGTGAAGTTTACTTCGTAAGTGAAGTTATCCTACGGATAGTGAAGTTTTGCCCTTGGCAAAATGGGCAAACTTAACTTCACTGCAAGCCCCCGCGAGCAACTTCACTGTGTATCACACAACTTCACTTTTGCGACAGCAAAAACTTCACTGACAGAAAAAAGAGCAAACATACAAGATTTTTTCTTGCGTGTTTGCTCTTTCTGCTTGTAATATGGGTTTGGACTTAGCCCAAAGTGTGTTTGACTAGTCAAATGCGATGCTCGCACTGCATTGAATATTCAAATTCTCCGCTAAGGACATCACCCATTTGATAATCGGTGTTTTTTTGTTGGGTATTATTCGTGACAGGAACTTCAAGCCTCGTCCTTCAGGACGGTTTTCAGCTCCTCTTCGCCGCGGATATATCCTGCAGTGATGACGATCCTTTTAATATTTTTCTCCGAGGGAATATCAAACATAGGACGGAGCATAGTCGCTTCCATGATGGAGCGCAGACCTCTTGCACCTGTTTCGCGCTCTATTGCCATCTTTGCGATCTCGTTAAGCGCATCGTCCTCAAATTCGAGCTCGACGCCGTCTATCTCAAACAGCTTCTGATACTGCTTATATATAGCATTTTTAGGCTCTTTAAGTATTCTTACAAGCGACTCCTCGTCAAGATTTGTGAGAGTAGCGATAACAGGAAGTCTGCCCACGAGCTCGGGAATAAGACCGTATTTAACGATATCGTGAGCTGTAACGTCCTTATAAACGCCGCGCTCTATCTTCTCGCGCTTGGTGGTCTTCTCTGTTCCGAAGCCTATCTGCTGAGCGCCCTGTCTTTGCTCAATGATAGACTCTATACCGTCAAATGCACCACCGCATATGAACAGAATGTTTGAGGTATTGATCTGTATGAATTCCTGATTGGGATGCTTTCTGCCTCCCTGAGGGGGAACGTTTGCCACAGTGCCCTCGAGTATCTTAAGAAGTGCCTGCTGAACACCCTCGCCGGAAACGTCTCTGGTTATGGATCTGTTTTCGCTTCTTCTCGATATCTTGTCTATTTCATCTATATATATGATTCCGTACTCGGCACGCGCAATATCAAATTCAGCCGCCTGTATCAGGCGAAGGAGGATATTTTCAACGTCCTCGCCAACGTAGCCCGCCTCGGTGAGAGTCGTTGCATCTGCGATAGCAAAGGGAACCTTAAGGAGCTTTGCGAGAGTTGCGGCAATATACGTCTTTCCAACTCCTGTAGGACCGAGGAGCAGAACGTTTGATTTCTGAAGCTCTATTTCGTCCTCATCGCCAACCTCGGCATCCTTTGCTCCCTTTTTGCCCTTGGCAGACTGTTTTTCATCGAGAGAAAGAATACGCTTATAGTGATTATAAACGGCAACCGAGAGCGCAAGCTTTGCATCGTCCTGACCGATAACGTATGCATCAAGCATGGATTTTATCTCGCGGGGGCGGGGAAGCTTTTCAAGAGAAAGTCCGAGCACACCGCCTTTTCTGTTCTCCGACTCAAACGCATCGGCAAAATTTTCCTCGAGAAAGTCCGAAAAAAGCTGGGTACACATATCGCATATATAGGTATCGCCTCTCTTCGAGGGGATGAGTATGGATACTTCCTTTTCGCTTCTTTCGCAGAATGCGCAGCGGCGGAGGCCGTTATTCTGATTCTGTGCCATCTTAAATTTCCTTCTTGGTAATTACTTTGTCGATAAGTCCGTATTCACAAGCCTGCTCAGCGGTCATAAAGTTATCGCGCTCGGTATCTCTTTCGATAACCTCAAGGGGCTTTCCGGTCTGCTCTGAGAGCAGAGAATTGAGCTTTGCCTTTATTGCGAGTATTCTGTCTGCGTGGATCTTTATATCGGTTGCCTGGCCCTGCATACCGCCGAGAGGCTGATGTATCATAACCTCGGCATTGGGAAGAGCGAATCTCTTGCCCTTAGCGCCACTGGAGAGAAGAAATGCGCCCATAGATGCCGCCATACCTACACAAATAGTAGAAACGTCGCACTTGATATAGTTCATCGTGTCATATATAGCCATACCCGACGTAATAGAGCCTCCGGGGCTGTTTATATAAAGGTAAACATCCTTATCGGGATCCTGAGCCTCAAGGTAAAGAAGCTGTGCAACGACCAGCGATGCGGTAACGTCGTTTACCTCATCCGAAAGGAAGATTATTCTGTCGTTAAGAAGTCTTGAATAAATATCGTAGGAGCGCTCACCGCGAGATGTTTGCTCAACGACCATTGGAACGAGTGCCATTGTTTTTCCTCCGTATAAATAGTATTATGTAGAATATTGGCGAAGGTGTATAAGAGTCTTAAGAGGCAGAGTCAAGAAATTGCTGACCCCGCCTCCGACTGAAATAGGGAATTGATCCCTTAGGTATTGTTTTTATTACTCGGAAACCTTAGCGTTTTCCTTAACGAACTTCATAGCAGCGGCAACGAGCATATCAGCCTTGATATCATCTACCGATACCATAGCCTTTACCTGATCTGCGGGCATGTTGTATGCCTCGGAGATTCTGGTGTACTCAGCCTCGATCTCCTCCTCGGAAACGGTGAGGCTCTCAAGAGCTGCTATCTTCTCAAGCGCGAGTCTGAGCTTAACCTGCTTCTCTGCGTTAGGACGGAACTGAGCGCGGAGATCATCGAGAGATACTCCGGTGTACTGAGTGTACTTAGTAAGATCAAGTCCCTGCATTCTGAGTCTGTTGTCATAGTCGCGAAGGAAGTTCTCGGTCTCAGCCTCGAACATAGGCTCGGGGATCTCTGCGGTGAGCTTTTCAAGAAGAGCATCAACTACTGCATTCTCAAACGCTCTGTCTGCATTCTCCTCATTCTTCTTGGCAAGTTTTGCCTTAATGTCTGCTTTGTATTCATCAAGAGTATCAAATTCGGATACGTCCTTAGCGAAATCGTCGTCAGCCTCGGGAAGCTCCTCGGTCTTGAGCGCATTGAGCTTGGTCTTGAAGGTCGCTGCCTTACCTGCAAGCTCTGCAGCACCGTAATTTTCGGGGAAGGTAACGTTTACGTCGAATTCCTCACCTACGTTCTTGCCTGCGATCTGATCCTCAAAGCCGGGGATAAAGCTGCCGGAGCCAAGCTTAAGATCGTGGCCCTCGCCCTTTCCGCCTTCGAATGCAACACCGTCAACAAATCCCTCAAAGTCGATATTGGCAATATCGCCCATCTCTGCCGCTCTGTCGGTAACCTCAACAGTTCTGGCGAGTCTCGCTCTTGCTCTGTCAAGCTCTGCTGCAACCTGCTCGTCGGTAACCTCTTCGACCTTCTTCTCAGCCTCGATGCCTTTATAGCCCTCAACGGTAACCTCGGGCTTTACAAAGCCAGTAGCCTTAAGAACGATATCGCCATCGTTGGAAACGAGATCAAAGGAAGGATTACCTACTACGGTGAAGCCTGCCTCTTTAACTGCCGAGTCAAATGCCTCGGGAATGCAAGCATTGATAGCATCCTCAAAGAAAACGCCCTTTCCGTAGAATTTTTCGATAATAGCCTTGGGAGCCTTACCCTTTCTGAAGCCGGGAACGGTAACGTTCTTAACCATCTTCTTATAAGCGGCAAGCTCTGCCTTTTCATAAACATCTTTGCTTACGGAAAACTCCATATAGAAGCCGGACTTTTCGGTAAGCTCGCTTTTGATCAAACTCATTGTTTTTCCTCCGAAAAAAGATATGATATTTTTATTTTATATTATAAACCACTATATTGTACAACAAATGTTAAGATTTGTCAATACATAAATTTAACAAATTTAACCGCAAAAAGCAAATAATTTTAACTTTTTTGTACTATCTTGGGGGTGAAACCGATATAATCTGCAGAAATTATGATCATTTCTATCCCTTCGTATGTAAATGACGGAGGAAGTGTATAATTGCCGTGGATATGACCGTAATAAACTCTGCGCACGCCGTATCGCTTGAGTATCTCTATAATCCCCGGACAGATCTCCTCGCCGAAAACAGGAGGAAAATGCATAAATACAACGATTTCCTTGCCTGTGGCATCCGATAAAGACCTTGCCGCCTTCAGACTTGTTTCAAGGCGAAGCTCCTCTCTCGCGGTGAGCTTGTCAAAGTCGGTTTTATTCGGTAGCTTTAAAGAATTTTTTTCATCGTAAAACCATCCGCGCGTTCCCGCTATTATAAAATCGTCGGTCTCGTGCGCGTTGTTGAACAAGAATGAAATGCCCGTGATTCCGTGCTTTTCAAAATGCTCGTTATGCTTTTTCATCGTACACCACCAGAAATCGTGGTTGCCCTTTCCGAGTATCTTTTTTCCGGGCAGGGAAGAAAGAAATTTCATATCCGATGTGGCTTCATCGAGCGAGAGTGCCCAGGAAATATCTCCGGGGATGACGACGGTGTCCTCTTCGGTGACCAGCCTTCTCCAGTTTGCCTCGATCCTTTTCATATAAGAATCCCATCGTGGGCCGAAGACCTCCATGGATTTATTGGTTTTATCCAGAGTTGACAGATGAAGATCGGCTATAGTGTAAAGTGACATTTTTTTCTCCGATCACGTATAATGTTCGTTCCGCGGTACAAAATATCCTTGCAAGATAAAACATCTTGCGGAAAAGAGGATACGTTGCTATGGAAGAAAGAAAGTATGAAACCGCTTGCGGTAAAGAGCGCCATAAGCACATTAAGGGTATTAACTGTAATGTGGAGAGCTGTGTTTACCACGAGGCACAAAATGAGTGCTACGCAGGTGAGATTTGCGTAGGCCCTTGCGATGCTAAATGCTCGGCAAACACAGTATGTGCAACCTTTAAGCCCAAGCAGTATTAAGGAGTAACGAAGTCTTTTACCGAATTGTCCATATCGTCCCTTCCGATAATATCGGGATGGAGAATATTTTTGTTAAGAACTGCCGCAAGAGGTGTAGGGATTTCCGTGCCCGTGAGGGAGGAGAGCGCCCCTAGAGCATCCGTATCGGATAGCTCGCTTGCATCGCTGCCGGTCAGCGAAAGGTAAACGTCCTTTGCAAATTTATAGGGTGATGCGGTAGAAACTACGAGAACCTTCCTCTCTGCCTTATAGATATTCATATATTTTGCGGCGGCACACATAGCTACCGCGGTATGGGTATCTATAAGGTAGTTTTCTTTTTCATATATGCGGCGGATGGTAGCCTTGGTCTCATCCTCATCCGCGTGTATGCCGATGAAGGTGGCAGTGATGCTTTCAAAGATATCATCGTCTACGGTGTATGAGCCGAGGCTGTTAAGCTTATTCATATATCCGCGCGTTCTTTCGGGACCCGCAACGAGATACAAAAGACGCTCAAGGTTAGAGGATATAAGAATATCCATTGAGGGCGAGATAGTAGCGTAGAAATCGCGTTTTTTATTATATCTTCCGGATGAAAGGAATTCGGTAAGCACGTTGTTCTGATTGGAGGCGCAGATCAGCCTTCCGAGAGGCAGTCCCATGAGCTTAGCTATATATGCGGCAAAGATATTGCCGAAGTTTCCGGTAGGAACGCATACGTCTATCGCTTCTCCAAAGGCGATATCACCGCGCTCCGCCATATCCAGATATGCTGATACGTAGTAGACTATCTGCGGCACAAGTCTTCCCCAGTTTATCGAATTTGCACTTGAAAGAAAGACTCCCGATTCATTGAGGAGGCTTGCCATTGCGGAATCGGCAAATATTCTCTTAACACCGCTTTGTGCATCGTCAAAATTACCTCTGATTGCCTTTACCGAAACGTTTTTTCCTTCCTGCGTCTGCATCTGAAGCTTCTGTACCTTGCTTACTCCGTCGGTGGGGTAAAATACCTGTATTTTAGTGCCGTTAACGTCCCGATATCCTTCGAGTGCTGCTTTTCCGGTATCTCCAGAGGTAGCCACGAGGATAAGTGCCTCACGGCTCTCATTCGTTTTTCTGAGTGCCCGTACAAAAAGTCGGGGCATTATCTGGAGCGCCATATCCTTGAATGCACAGGTAGGACCGTGCCAGAGCTCGAGAGCAGCCAGATTATCGTTTACCCTGACAACAGGTGCGGCATTATTGCCGAATTTTTCGTATGAATATGCCTCGGATGCATCGCATAGAAGCTCCTCGTAGGTATAGTCTGTGAGAAATTTGCCTATTACATAAGCGGCGCGCTCGGGATAGCTTTTTTCCTGAAGCATAAGAAGCTCGTCGGAGGTGAGGGTAGGAATATTCTCGGGCATAAAAAGCCCACCGTCCGATGCGAGTCCCTGCTTTATTGCCTGCGCGGAGCTTACACGCTCCTCGCCGTTACCTCTTGTGCTGATGAATTTCATTTTTTTCTACCTTCTTTTATCTGTGTGGATGCTTGGCGTATGCATCGGTCAGGGTAAAGGCGCTTTCGATATAATTTATATCGAGAACCTCCTTCTCTTCGGAAATTATGACCTCTGCCACGTCAAAGCGATATTTTTTATTTGTATTCAGAGATGCAGCATAGCTTCTTGCGGCGGATATTATACTGCGCTGCTTTTCGGGCGTGACCGATGCTGCAGGTCTTGATTCCTTTATGCTTTCGTGACCTGCGGTACGTGTCTTGACCTCAACGAATGCTACGTACTCTCTGTTTTCGGCTATTATATCTATTTCATGGCCGGCTGCGACGTAATTTCTTCCTTTGATCTTATACTTTTGCTTCTTAAGGTAAGAGCAGGCGGCGTCCTCGCCGATGTTACCCACTATGCGCTTTCCTGTCAGGATCTTCAGTATGTTCATTTTATCGCCGACCTTTATTTGTCAAGGAATTTCAAAAAGGTCCTTCTGTATATCGGTGCGGGGCCGTACTGCCTTACCGCATCCATATGCTCCTTGGTAGGATATCCCTTGTGCTTTGCAATTCCGTACTGCGGATATTCCTTGTCAAGCTCTGCGCAGCCTCGGTCTCGCGTTACCTTTGCGAGGATAGAAGCCGCTGCTATCGAATAGCTCTTAGAGTCACCCTTGACAACCGTCTCACAGGGAATGTCGAATCCGCGTGAGCAGTTACCGTCTATAAGGGCAAAATCAGCCTTTATTGGTAGGGCGGCTATAGCTCTTCTCATAGCCAGCATAGATGCATTGAGTATATTTATTTCGTCTATTTCGGCAGGGGTTGCCTCTGCGATCGCATACGCTATGGCCTTTTCCTTGATTACCTCAAAGAGAGCCTCTCTCTTTTTCTCGGAGAGCTTTTTGGAGTCATCAAGCCCCTCGATTACAGTATCGCGAGGCAGAATAACGGCAGCCGCGACCACAGGACCGCAAAGCGGGCCTCTGCCTGCCTCATCCGTGCCGCATACTGCGGAAAATCCGCTCTCATATATTCTGTTTTCATATTCAAAGCTTGGCATCAGATTATGTCCTCCGGAGCCTCTAATGATATTTTGCCAATGACGGCACCTCTGAATTCATCAAGGAGCATCTCGGCACAGCGCGAGGAATTTACAGCACCGCCGCTCATAAGCATTCCGCGCTTTCTTGCCACTAGCTCGAAAAGGTCATATCCGTCAAGATATGCCGTTTCATCGGCGGTGAGCTTGTATCTTGCCATAAACTTTTCAGGCGCGCATGTCATAAGGCGAGAGCAGAGAAGCATCGCGATCTCCTCCGTATCAAGTATCTTGTCCCTTATAGCGCCCGTCATAGCGAGATTATAGCCCACTCTCTCGTCCTCGAATTTGGGCCATAGAACTCCGGGCATATCCAGAAGGTCGATTCCGATCTCTGTCTTTACCCACTGCTTATTGAGCGTGACACCGGGTCTATCTTCGACCTTAGTGCTTTTCGTGCCGGATAATTTATTGATAAGAGATGACTTTCCGACATTAGGGATACCGACGATCATAGCCTTCAACGCTCTGCCGTGCATACCCTTGTCAGAATATTTTTCGAGCTTATCCGCAAGAATGCGTCTTACCTCGTCGGAGAGATTTTTAATTCCGGTACCGTCGTGTGAGTCTATAAGCACAGCATTCACGCCGTTTTCTTTATAATATGCAAGCCAGCGGCGGCTCACCTCGGGATCTGCCATGGACGCCTTCGTCATTACGGTAAGACGCGGCTTTCCGCGGGTTATATTTTCAATATCGGGATTTTTTGAGCTATACGGTATCCTGGCATCAATAAGCTCAAGCACTATATCAACTCCTGATAGGCATTCGCTTATGAGGCGCTTGGTTTTCGCCATATGACCGGGAAACCATTGTATAGGATTTACTGCCATTATTTAAAGTGTCCCTTCATTTATTCTACCGTGCCGAATTTCTCAAATGGATAAAACCTTATGAGAAGCTTTCCCAGCACGCAATCTGTATCAACCGTACCGAACTCGCGCGAGTCGGTAGATTTATTTCTGTGATCACCCATAACGAATATTTCGCCCTCGCCGACGATGATATCCACCTCGGGCTTGAACGTCAATCCGTCCGTAAATACGTACGGCTCTTTGAGCGGCTCTCCGTTGAGAGTAACCTTGCCGTCCACGGTCACCTGAACATGATCTCCGGCAACGGCGATAACTCTCTTGACAACCGGCTTATCAAGCACCTCGCTCTCGCAAACGACTATATCGCCTCTTTTAGGGGTGTAGAAAAGATCACTTATGATTATATGCTCATTCTCGTGGAGGGTATTTTCCATAGATCCGCCCTCAACGATCGAGTGCTTGAAGAGGAAGGTCGTTGCCACAAGAACTGCCACGAGGCTGAAAATAAACAGCTCGATGAAATCAAATACGGTATGGATAGCACGCGCGGAAGGATCTTTCTTCTCGTCCTCCTCGTTGGAATCCTTGTCCTCGGTGAGCGCATCTTGACGTACCTGCTCAACCGTATCCGTTTTGTCCTCGGAAGACCTATCGTCATATTCGACCTCGTCTTTGATCTCGTCCTTTATGCTGTTATCTGCTTCGGTCTTTTCCGAATAGATCTCGTTTTCCGCAAGCTCAGGTGCGGTGAATTCCTCGTTCTCGTTAATAAATTCCTCAAACAAGGCAACCTCCGTCTCGGTATTGCTTACGGTCTCTGCGTCAGTGAAGCTGTCAGTCCTTGACGTGGCAGTCGCGTCATCTGCCGCTCTCGCATTTTCTTCGAGTACGTCCTCGGATCTGCCTTCAATATCCTCAAATTTCTCTTCGGCACTTGCGGAAGAGGAGGGGAATCTTTCGTTTTCTTCCATTATGTCACGCTCCTTTCCTGTAAATTGCTTTCGTTGCGTGAATAGAACCCATATACAAAGCATTATAACACAAATATTTAAAAATTACAATGTCTAGTTGAAAAAAGTTTTAAGTTTAATGTTGAAAAAGTTTTGAGCTTCAACAAGCCCTCGCTCCGATATGGAACGAGGGCTTGATAGAATATCGTAGTTTTCTGATACACACTTGCTTAAATATCAGACCTTATGATTTCTGTAGGTTGCAAGCGTATCAGCCTGATGATCGGTATGATACATCCGATGAACGAGAATGCGATAGCTAATAACAACAGCCAAATTGCTGTGAAAAGATTCATACTGAAGAAATGGACGTTAAAGCCGATGAAGCCCGAGAACAATGCGTTCAATATACCGCATACACCGAATAACGATGTTGTTGATACAAGGAAAACTGCACCACCGAGCAACAATCCCTCCCACACGAATATCTTTATGAGATTAAAGGAGTCACTTCCGAAGGCTCTCAGAATACCGATTGTTTTTGTTTTGTCGGTCAAGCTTTGGCTAATAAAGCTTACAAGCAGCAAAGCGGAGAATGCCGCAAAAACGATAGTTAAAACAGAAGCAATTTTTGTAAATATAACTACGTTTGCCTCTCGTCCGTACAAGTTGGTTACGGCAGGATCAGAAGCTCTGATAACGGCTTCTTTATCAAGATAATCCTTTAGCGCCGGCTCAACAGGAACAATAAGCATATCGCATCCCGTTTCCGTGATATAACGAATCTCACCGATTAAACTGTCATTTAAAATTATATCTTCCGGTATGTTTTCCGATACGGATTCTTCAAAATAAAATCCGTCAATGGAAATAGTACGTTCAAACTCATACGCAGGGATTTTAAATGAATAACTAAAGCTATTCTCTAAATCAAATTCATTTCTGAGCCTATCAAGAAGTGCAACGTACCCGTGCTGAATATCGGTGCTTTCTTGCGCTTCGGATAGAAGGGCGTTAAACAGTTGACCGTAATTACGGTGGAAGGTGCCATCGTATTCAATAGAACAGCTCACACTATGCAGAACGCTCGGAATAAGGTAAACGGGCAAGTAGTTTCCGTCCGTTTTTCCGTTTAAAGCATACTTTTCTATTGAATCAGAATTCTTGATTATTTTAGATATGCTATTCGGATAACCTGCGGTTAAATGTAACTCTGCGGGCGTGTCTAATGCTATGTATTCGTCCTGATCGAAGGAATTGATAGCATAGGCGAACAACGCATTTTGGAAAGGAAGTCCTTCCTCGCTTTGCTCACCGGTGTCGATTAGAGCAGTTATGAGATATTCATTACCGCATACGGTGAGGCTCTTACCTATACAAGCTTCTTTGCTTGTTATTGAGCTGTCCGCACCGCAGATTGCCTCCGCAAGCTTAACGGATATTGCAATTTCATTGTCGCTTGTTGGAACCTGCCCCTCATATTCCATATTCAAATATTCAAGGCTTTCTTCACTTATACTCACTACCATGTACGGAAGAAAATCTGAAATATCTTCTTCATAACCGTCAAGCGTCAGCTCCTTGTATTTGATAGCGACTATATCCCCACCAAAATGCTCTTTAACGGAAGAAACATCGTCACGCGAAAAGCTACCTTGCATCTCACCGTCATACTTTATCAATATGCTTGACGAAATATTGTTAGAGCTCAGATAATCGTATATGAAATCATTGAATTTTACCGAGCTTGTTATGAGCGAAACACCAAGCAGCAGAAACGCCATAACTGACAATAGAATCGTTGAAACCAATCTGATAGGGTGGTACTTGAAGTTACTGCAACCGATTTTCAAAGCGGTTTTGAGGGGCATACGCGGTTTGCGCATTTTCATCTCGGGTTCTTTTTCGGTAAACTGATACGTTTTATCAGTATCGTTAATTACTACACCATCGGCAAGCTCTATGATACGGTCACCAAACCTCTCGGCAAACTCTCTGTCGTGCGTAACGAGTATGACGAGCTTTTCTTTAGAAACCGCTTTCAATATTTGCAGTATGCTCTCACCGGTCTCGGAGTCAAGCGCTCCCGTAGGCTCATCCGCAAAAATGATTTTTGGGTTCTTGACCAATGCTCTTGCAATCGCTACACGTTGCTTCTGACCGCCCGAAAGCTCGTCAATCTTTCGGGTTTCATATCCAACCAACTCAACGAGCTTTAGCGCGTCTTTTACCTTTTCTTGCGTACCCGATTGACCTTGCAATTGTAAAGCAACGGCAATATTATCGCCAACGGTAAGCTCGGGTATCAGATGGTACTCTTGAAATACGAATCCTACACAGGAGTTACGGTAGTGATCAAGTTCTTTATGTGAAAAGCTCCGCATATTCTTTCCGAAAGCTTCAATGTCACCGCTATCAAAGCTATCAAGTCCGCTGAGGATATTCAAAAGCGTTGACTTTCCACTTCCGGACTTACCAAGTATAGCAACCATACCTGTGGAAGGCAGATCAAAGCTCACACCCTTCAGTGCTTGAACTTTTTGACCCGTGTTGGTATCGTAAGTTTTATAAACGTTAGTTATTTTCATTTTACTTGACCTTTATTGATAATCTTAGTGGGATCTATCTTTCTAAGGCGAATTAACGGTATTATAAATCCCGCAGCTGAAATTGCCGCTATTATCACAACTAATATT
This sequence comes from Oscillospiraceae bacterium, assembly GCA_015064555.1. Taxonomy (GTDB): domain Bacteria; phylum Bacillota; class Clostridia; order Oscillospirales; family CAG-272; genus UBA1740. The sequence goes on along the minus strand of SVRZ01000009.1, from coordinate 11,916 downwards.
AATAGGGCGAGAAAGCTGAACGGAACAATATCAAAATACAAATAAGGATCATCGGCTCTGAGGAAGGAGTTAAACCAATTTACTCCAAGTATATTAGTAATCAAACTAATTCCCATAATAGCGGAACACATTACACCAATTGCGCTACCGTACACTTTGCACAGATCCTTAAATCCTGCGCCTAATGCTGAAAGAATACCAATTTGCTTCATCTGTCGCCTCATAGAAGTGAAAATAAAGTTTGAGAGTAACAACAAAGCAAAGAATAAGAACAGAACACATAAATATAAGCACAGGTTCTTTAATAATTTTGCAAAATTGTAAGAGCTATAAAAACCGGAACTCAGTTTGTTTACATCTTTGAAGTAGAAATCGTTTTCCTCATAGCTAATAATAAAATCTATGAAATTAACCAATTCCGTTTCATTTTTAGGAAGCAAACGCAAAGCATAGGTATATTCGTTAAAATAGTCCTGACATACGAAAATCTTATCGTGATAGTGCTCCCAGTTCCAATGGTTTAGTCTATCTTCAGGTTGATAATGACTGTTAAAACATTCATAATCACATCCCGTTATGACTACTCCGGTGATAGTTTTGTAGTCATTCTCATTCCAAGATCTATTGTTTATAATAGGAATCTTACGTCCGATTATATCCTCGTAAGAGGAAATATCGTATACTTTATTTTCCTCAATTAACCCGGCTAAAGAGAAGGTGTTAAATATCCCCTCGTTTATTGCAACCTCAGAAGAATTTTCCGGCAATCTACCTATTAAGACGTAACCCATTTTGTCGCATTCTTCTTTGGTCATAGCAATATATCCGTCTGCGGCTACGGAGTATTCCTTTTCTTTTTTTGCTAATGCTTCAGCTAATTGATCACGTGTGGCAACATATGAGTCTTGGAAGGAGTCAATAATAGCAGAATACACCAAGGTATAAGAACCGCCAACTTTACTTTTCAAAAATTCAACATCATCTTTTGTTATAGGAGCATCTTTCCAATTACGACGCTCTGCGCCAAGAAATTGATCTAATGATTGATCATACTCTATCCAACCGGTGGGTACATACCATTGACGCTTATAAATTGCCGTAAATTTAATATCGCTATCCATAAGGGCATCGGAATAAACTTCGACAGGATTCATAAACGCAATCGTTAGTGAGATACCAAGCAGAGAAAATGCAATTACAGAAAGCAGAATGGTTGAAAAAAGTCTGAAAGGATGGTGCTTGAAATTGCTGCAACCGATTTTCAAAGCGGTTTTAAGGGGCATACGCGGCTTACGCATATTCATCGCTTCTTCCGCTTCTGCGAACCGATACGTGTTATCGGTATCGTTAATTACTACACCGTCGGAAAGCTCAATAATACGATCTCCGTATCTTTCAGCAAACTCTCTGTCGTGCGTAACGAGTATAACGAGCTTTTCCTTTGAAATACCTTTCAGAATTTGCAGTATGCTCTCACCGGTCTCGGAGTCAAGCGCTCCCGTAGGCTCATCTGCAAAAATGATTTTTGGGTTCTTGACCAATGCTCTTGCAATCGCTACACGTTGCTTCTGACCGCCCGAAAGCTCGTCAATCTTTCGGCTTTCATAGCCAACCAACTCGACAAGCTTTAGCGCATCTTTTACCTTTTCTTCCGTACCCGATTGACCTTGCAATTGTAACGCAACGGCGATATTATCGCCAACGGTAAGCTCGGGTATCAGATGGTACTCTTGAAATACGAATCCTACACAGGAGTTACGGTAGTGATCAAGCTCTTTTTGCGAAAAGCTCCGCATATTCTTTCCGAAAGCTTCAATGTCACCGCTATCAAAGCTATCAAGTCCGCTGAGAATGTTCAAAAGTGTTGACTTGCCACTTCCGGATTTACCGAGTATAGCAACCATACCCGTGGAAGGTAGGTCAAAGCTTACCCCCTTCAGTGCTTGAACTTTTTGACCTGTGTTGGTATCGTAAGTTTTGTAAACGTTATTTATTTTCATTTTACTTGACCTTTATTGATAATCTTAGTGGGATCTATCTTTCTAAGGCGAATTAACGGAATAAAGCATCCTGCAATCGCAACTGTAACTATTATAACAAGCAATAGCGACGTTGCAACAATACTGAACGGTATCAAATCAAAATACAAATCACGGATATCATTCCTTAAATAAACATTTAACCATTTTACCGAACAGATTTGAATAACTAAAGAAATTGATGCAACAACAGAACACATCACCGCTATCGCACTACCATATACTTTGCCCAAATCCTTGAATCCAGCTCCTAAAGCTGATAGTATACCGATTTGTTTCATCTGTCGCCTCATAGAACTGAAAATAAAGTTCGACAAAAGTAGTAATGAGAAGAACGAAAAGAGAACACTTAAATACAGGCACAAATTTTTAACATTGTGGCAATACTATAGGAAGAATAAAAACCAGAACTTAACTTATTTTTTATCGTAAAATAATAGTCATCGTTCTTTTCGGATTGTAAAACAAAATTGACGAAGTGTGTCAATTCGGATTTGTTTTCAGGAATCGAACACAATGCATATGTATACTCGTCAAAGTAGTCTTCACATACAAAAATTTTGTCGTGATATGTTTCCCAATTACCGTTTCCTCTATCCGTTGGAGCGTAATGATAATTTCTGCATTCGCGATCACACCCTGTTATAACTACACCTGTAATTGTTTTGTATGCATCAACGAAAGTATGATCCACAACAGAAATCTTATGTCCAATTATGTCTTCATATGAGGAAATCTCGAATATCTGGTCATCTTCTATTATTCCGGCAATTGAAAAAATATTGAATATACACTCATTTATGGCTACTTCCGATGAATTCTTCGGTAACTCACCTATTACAGTGTAACCAAGTCTTTCACACTCTTCTTCTGACAATGCAATATACCCGTCTGCGGTAGAAAGGTAATTGGTGTCAGGATTATTTTTTCCTGCTTCATTTACCTGATCGCGAGTGGCAACGATGGAACTCTGGAATGAGTGAATGAGCGCAGTGTAAACCAATGCATAAGAATTGCCAACTTTGCTTTTCAAGTGTTCAATGTCTTCTTTCGCTATGGAAACATCTTTATGATGTCGGGTTTCTCCGCCAAGAAATTGATCTAACGATTGATCAATTTCATTGGGATCTTCATACCACTGCCACTTATAGATTGCTGTAAACTCCATATCGCTATCCATAATGGCATTAGAATAAACTTCGGTTGGATTTAGTAATGCGATAGGTAACGCAATCCCAAGCAGAGAAAACGCAATAACGGAAAGTAGGATGGTTGAAAAAAGTCTGAAGGGATGATGCTTAAAATTGCTACAACCGATTTTAAAAGCAGTTTTAAGAGGCAAACGAGGTTTGCTGATTTTTATGTCATTCTCTTGTCCTTCTAATCGGTATGCTTTATCGGTATCGTGTATCACCTTGCCGTCGGCAAGTTCAATAATACGATCTCCGTATCTTTCCGCAAATTCGCGGTCGTGCGTAACGAGTACAACAAGCTTTTCTTTTGAAACCGCTTTAAGTATTTGCAATATGCTTTCGCCAGTCTGTGAGTCAAGCGCGCCTGTAGGCTCGTCGGCAAAAACGATTTTCGGATTCTTAATTAGCGCTCTTGCAATAGCTACACGTTGCTTCTGACCGCCCGAAAGCTCCAAAATCTTTCTGTTTTCATATCCGGAAAGTTCTACTTGCTTAAGCACCGATTTTACATTTTCGTCGGCATTTTGCTCTCCCTGTAATTGCAGAGCAAGCGCAATGTTTTCGCCAACGTTCAGCTCGGGTATCAGATGATATTCTTGAAAAACGAAGCTGATACAAGAATTACGGTAGTTATCAAGCTCGGCACGAGAGAAATCCTTCATATTTTTTCCGAAGGCTTCAACGTCACCGCTATCAAAGCTATCAAGTCCGCTGAGGATATTCAAAAGTGTTGACTTTCCACTTCCGGATTTACCGAGTATGGCAACCATACCCGTGGAAGGTAGGTCAAAGCTCACGCCTTTTAGCGCGTGTACCTTCTCTCCGTTTTTTATGTCGTATGTTTTACATAGATTTCTGATTTTCATTTTTACACCCTCCTTTGAGCTGCCGACCGTAAAACATAAAGTTTTATCAACCGCTAATAAAGCAAATTACACCTATAACTTATTCAAAAACTATGGGTGTATCCTTGTTAATATGGATTGATTTCCCACAACCTTATGGGGAAATTATACTTTAGTAAGATATTTATCTCATATTTTCATGAATATTTCAAGCATTTTATGGCTTTGTAACCGTGTTATTATATAACTTTAAATAATAGTATCAGAATCGTCAATAAGCTGTCCAACAATGTGGTTTTTAAGTTTGAATACAAGTTTGCTTTATATCACACGATAAATTGAATTTTATATTCGCGTATTTTATCTTAAAAATAAACTATTACATTATTCTCTGCTGATATTGGTACGCTATTATCAAGTTCAATAAAACAATGCCTTTCGCCCACAACCGTCGGCAAAGGAGAATGTCGCGCAATCCCCGTTATATAAAGCCTCTTTGCTTCCTCTGAAGCTCGGTCTTAAACCAATTGTATATGTATTTTTCTTTGAAAGTTCAATTTGCTTTGATTGCTTGTCCTCAGAATAGAACGATTCAATAGCATTTTCTTCTTCACCGTAGAAATAGGCAATGCTACCCGTAATTTCTGAATTTCCTCCACCGACAGGCGTTTCTTCTTTATTGCACCCGACAAGACATCCCAAAAGCGCTACCACTGTTATAACAAAATATAATATCTTTTTCATTGTGGATGATCTCCATACTATAAAATCTAAGTATAGTTTATCAATAATATTATATTATAGTTTGCCGAACAATTCAAGCCTTTTATATGAACAACAGAAAAAAGTCATAACCTACCAAAAACCGGTGGGTTATGACTTCTTAAATTATTCAACCTCTATCACGAAGCAATCGGCTATATCGCCAACAGTTCCAGCAAGTTCTTTAGGTAAATGCACCTTAAGCTTGTCAATATTCTGCTCGAATTTAAGTTCTGCTTTTGTGCGCATATCAGTAATTTTGGTTGCTGAAAATTTGAACGGTATCTTATATTCTTCTGCTCTGGTTTCGTTATCGTCATACAGATAAAAGACGTTGATTTTTTTCGAATCCTTGCTTCTGGTATACGCAAATTTTCCCGTGCGATACGGCGCTGCTTCTCTTGTCGAATGAATTGCGGGCGCAAAAATTTTCATCCAATCAGAGAGAACCCAGAGTTCTTCTACTGCTCTGCCGGGCAATCTTCCGTCAGGCTGAGGTGCAATGTTAAGCGCAAGGTTTCCACCTTTTGCAACGACGTCAAGAAGCATATGAGCAACTTCCTTTGCCGTCATATAATCAATGTCGAAGGTATAACCGAACGAGGTGTGTGGAAGCGCTCCCTTAGGTAATGCGCACTCAGTTTCAGGCTTTGACATAACCGTGCAAACTTCCCACGGAACGTCAATATAAGAATCGGGAAAGACGAGCTCGGGAGTTATTATGTCCTCGCATACTCCTACGCCGCCTCTCAAAACTCCAAGCATATCAGGCTGAATTTTTCTTAATTCTTCCGTCATTTCGGGAACCCCAAGCTTAAGACCGTCGCAACCGCCATCATACCAAAGAGCATCGATTTTACCATAGTCGGTTACAAGCTCTTTAAGCTGTGCGAATACAAATTCCTGGAATTTACGCCATTTTTCAGGCTTTTGGTCGGGATCGTAGGAAGGAACTCTTTCCGCTCCATCCTGCATAGCATAGCCCTCTTCCCAATAATAAGGACACGAAAAATCACCTCTGCTGAAATAAAGAGAAATCCCCATTCCCTTTTTTCTGAATGAATCGAAGAGAACTTTGGTTATATCGGCATTTTTATTATCTCTGTAAGGAACCTCGCTGCCTGTAACCTTATAATCGGTAGTTTTAGTATCCCAAAGGCAGAATCCGTCGTGGTGCTTAGTAGTAAAGCAAAGATATCTGAATCCTGCATCATATGCAAGGTCTGCCCATTCATCAGGATCAAATCTGAGAGGAAGAAATCCCTTGTGGAGCTGAGCATACATTTCCTTAACCTCACGGTTGGTAGTACCGGGTTTAAACTGCCATTTAGTCCACGGTCTGTCTACAAGAGGCCAGGATTCCTTTATACCTAAAATATTGTAAAGGCCCCAGTGAACCATAAGACCGAATTTCTGATCACGGAACCACTCTACCTTATCTCTGAGCTCCTGTGTTTTGGGATAAGTATAGTTCGATGCTTGTCTTCTGATTTCAGCTTGGCGCTCTGCTTCTTCAATTTCCTGCGCATCCAGTCCCTTCTTGTTTATTATGTCGTTTGCTTGGGTTGACTTATTCTCTTTCATTTTCCAGTCCCTTTCTTGACATTTTGTGTTTTTTGTAGTATAGTAAACTAAGAATATGTGTTTTTTATTTCAAATATATCATATAAAGCTCTGCTATGCAATTGATTTTTTGTTAAAAAATATGGAGATTTTGTTATGAGAGAGAATTCTCTGCTTGAAATTTTAAGAGAAACTGATATAAATATTTCCAGAGCTGTGTTTGCTTCTTTAGATGAACGGTGGAATTTTCAAACCACCGGTTCACCTCATACAAGACTGTATTTTGTGACAGGAGGAGGCGGCTTTTTGAAAACCAAAGATCAGTACGTAGAGATGTCACCGGGCAACGTCTACTTCATTCCGCCAAACTGTAAATTTTCCTGCGGTTGCAAGCATCTTGAAAAGTTTTTCTTTCATATCAATATTTCAACTGTAGAAAAATACGATTTGTTTTACAACGTTGAAAAAATCTATTCTATGCCCTTCTCTATAGAAACCTCGGAGAAAATAAGGACTCTTATAAATTCAGAGAGATACGTTGATATATTAAGCCTTAAACTCTTTATTTTAAAGACAGTTCTTGACTTTTCCGATGCTTATAGCTTTGAGAAAACATCAATAAAAAAATACAGTCCTACTGTTCAATCGGTAATTAGTTATATTGAAGATAATCTATCAATAAAGCTCACGGTTGAAGATATTTCACGGGCAACTTTCGTATCCGAAAGTAAAATACGAAACTCTTTCAAAAAAGAAATGAATATGCCTATCGGAAAATACATAGACGATATGATATTCATAAAAGCAAGAGAGATGCTCTCAAAAGTCGGATGCAGTATCTCAGAGGTAAGCGCGGCGCTTGGCTTTTGCGATCAGTTCTATTTTTCAAGACGCTTTAAGGAGAAATTCGGACGTACGCCGAGCGATTTCAAAAAAATAAACAAAATATATTAAAAAGGCGGCGATGATGCATTTTGCAATCATCGCCGCTCAAATTACTTTATTATAGCTTCGCCAATCTTTTCACCCATCATAACGTCTGTCTCCAGACCGTTTTCTGTAGTCAGAAAAATATCCTCTCTGAGATTTGCCCGATTCTTTTCGAGAAGAAGGACGATTGTAGAGCCTCCGTAAAGGAACATTCCTTTTTCTTCTCCGCGCGTAAAGGTATACTCAGAATGATGATTTTTTATTTTTCCGACAAGAAGCGCTCCAACCTCTATCTGCGCGGCAGTTCCGAAATTATCCGTTTTCATAATCGTATATTCACGACAGTTACGAACAAAAACAGGAAGCGCCTCAAGCGCTATCGGACGCACTGTGTGAAGCTTTCCGGGAATAAATACGTTATCTCCTTTATTTCCGTTATCGAAATAAATATATCTATGATAATGCGTAACACAAAGACGAAAAACAAGAGCCACACCGCCGCGAAAAGATTCCGCCAGCATAGCGTTATTAAGTAAATCCTCTATTCTGTATTCACTGCCCTTAATTTTCAAAACAAGATTCTCGTCTATATGATATGCCGAAAGCAAAGAGTCGCAAGGAGATATTAATGAAGTCGGCAAAGCATCTACAGGACGAAGGCCATCTCTGATTTTTCTTGTAAAGCAATCGTTGAAGCAAGTAAAATTATCAGCATAATATTCAGATAAATTTATGTTGTTTTTTCTTACGAATTTTTTTATAAGAGGCTTGGAAGCTCGGCTGTCAAGAAATTTACCTGCTAATTTAGATATCCATCTTGCAGTGAGAATCTTCAGAAAAAATCTTCCGATTGCAGTATTATAAAGAAATCTGAGAGAGCGTGTTTCTTTACTCTTTTTCATTATCTACCGAAGTTTGCGTATGCAATAATCATAATTATTCCTTCAACGGCGCCGAATGCAATCATTGCAAGAATCGCTTTGAGTCCAGGCTTTTTAAGCTGAAATTTCAAAACAAAAGCCAGCGCCGTCACACCGAGAATAACGAAATATATCGGAGCGAGGTCTACGTTTTTGAATTTCAAGCACAGGTAATTGATAAGAAGAACGGTCGGAAATATGATGGCTGCTGAAGTCACAGGAAGACCAAGGTAATACTTTCTTGCGCCTTCCTCGGTATTTTGTCTTTCTTCTTCAGTTACGTTGAAATACGCAAGACGAATCAAAGCCATAAGTGTATAAAGAGTCATTATAGCGAATAAAAGAACTGTAAAAAACATACCCGCCGTACCGCTCTGAATCTTCTGCAATGCTTCAGAAGTACGCATAAGAGCAGCTCCTATACATATAGGCAAAACACCAAATGCAACTATATCGGAAAGGGAATCTACCTGAATACCGAATTTTTTCTCCGTTACACTTCTATCCTTCTTGAGCCTTGCAACCTTGCCATCAAAAGCATCGCAGAGTCCGCACAAAAGCAAGAAGCACATTCCGATATACGGATGACCTCCGCCCGTAAGGGCTATGACAATTCCAAGACTTGCCGAAACAAGCGAAATGTACGTAAGAAACATTGTATAGTTATAATAACCTATCATTTTTCGTTCTCCTTTTTTCTAAACTGAAAAATAATACATCTGAGCATAAAAGAAATGCCGCAAATAATAACACAGAAATAGAAAGATATCGTTCTGCTTAAAAGTTCAAGATTTATCGCAATACTTTCACTCATTAATTCACCGAAAGCATCGAGCATAAGATAATCCGCAACTCCCATAGCTCCAGGAATAGGGACGGTATTCGAGCCAAGAATTACCATACTCTGAGTCACCCAGATGTCAACAGCTGCGGCAAGCTTGCCTCCGCTGGAGAGAAATGCAAAAAGCGTAACTGCAATCAAGGATGCCCTTTGCAGAAAATTAAGAATAAATGCTTTGAGAAGCATTAATTTCTTATCCTTAATCTGATGTACAACGTCTGTATATGTAGTTATTGCTTCTTTAAGCTTCTCTCTTTTTTTATCAGGATTTTTGATTATTTTAATTTTTGCAAGAAGTGAAATAAAGAAATTGCCAATCTTATATAAAATATTTCCGTGAACGAGAAGCATTATAAAGCCGAAAGCAATTGCAAGCTGTGTAAGTGATCCTATAATTATCAAAGCCTTTGAGAGCCCTGAAAAATTAAGAAATATAGAAGGATTTAGGACAAATCCCAAAATACCGAGCGCAATAATACCAAAAGTATACATAACAAGATTGACAAGTAGTATAACCGTAGTTACAGAGCCGGGTATTCCGTCCTGAATCATAAATAACGCACTTGCAGGTTGTCCTCCGGTTGCAGAAGGTGTAATCGCTGAAAAATATATATCCGCAGCGGAATAATTATAATTTTTTACAACCGAGCGCTTATATCCAAACGATGTTGCAATAGTTCGTAATGCAAGTCCCTCAAATAAAATGAAACCAATCATTGCAAGAAATGCGCATATAACGTATTTTATATCCAAAGAGCCAACAAAGTCAACAAACTCGGAAAACGAAAAGTTTTCACTCTGAGAAGTAACCGCAACAACTGTCAGTACCGCAATCAATATAAAAAGCAAAGTCCATAAAATCTTACTGCTTTTCTTTTTTTCGTTTTTTACCTGCAAATCGGTTTTGTCGTTTTTATTTTGCATTACACACCTACAGCCATACTTTCTTATGATAATTATACCATACACCGCTTGCGTTGTCAATCTTTTTTATTTTAAATATTTTGTTCTTATAACGACAATATTCAGTGGCTTTTTTGAATGTTTTTTATTTCAGTTATATACAAAAACTCTCGCAGAGAAATTTTCATTCTACTGCGAGAGTTCTTTTATTTTCAAACACGTTTTTTACGTAAAATCAAAGAAAGATTTTATTACTTAGCTACGATATTAACTATCTTGCCGGGAACAACAATTTCTTTAATTATATTGAGACCTGAGATAGCCGAAGAAACCTTCTCATCAGCTTTGGCAATAGCAATTACAGCATCCTTGTCGGCATCCTTAGGAACCATAATAACCGAGCGAACCTTTCCGTTTATCTGTACCGGAAGCTCTATTGTGTTATCAACAGTTTTTGCCTCGTCATATTCAGGCCACTGAGCAAGAGAAACAAGTCCCTCAAAGCCAAGGGTTGACCATATTTCTTCCGCAATGTGAGGAGCGAAGGGTGAAAGGATCTTTGCAAGAATGCCAAGCTCGTCTTTGGTTATCTTTCCAACCTCGTAGATAGTATTTATAGTACCCATCATTGCCGCAATTGCAGTATTGAACTTCATTGAGTCAATATCGGAGGTCACCTTTTTGATAAGCTTATGAAGGTGCTTTTCAAGCTCGGGTGTAGTTCCCTTTCCTTCTGCAATGTCAAGAAGTGAGAAGAATCTTTCAAGAAATCTCTTACATCCCTTGATAGACTGGGTATTCCAAGGAGCTGCCTGTTCGAAATCTCCTATAAACATCTCGTAAAGACGCATAGTATCCGCACCGTAATCACGAACGATATCGTCGGGATTTACTACGTTACCGCGAGACTTAGACATCTTTTCGCCGTTTTCTCCAAGAATCATTCCGTGACTGGTTCTCTTGAGATAAGGCTCTTTTTGTGGAACCACATCAATATCAAAAAGGAACTTAGACCAGAAACGAGAATAAAGAAGATGAAGAGTAGTATGCTCCATACCGCCGTTGTACCAATCTACAGACATCCAATATTTGAGAGCCTCGGGAGAAGCAAGCGCTTCATCATTGTGCGGATCGCAATATCTGAGGAAATACCAGGAAGAGCCTGCCCACTGAGGCATCGTATCAGTCTCGCGCTGTGCCTTTCCGCCGCACTTAGGACAAGTGCAGTTCACCCAATCTGTCATAAGAGAAAGAGGAGACTCTCCGGTTTCTGTAGGTTCATAAGAATCAACCTCGGGAAGCTCTACAGGAAGCTGATCTTCGGGAACCGCTACCCATCCGCACTTTTCGCAGTTAACAAGCGGAATAGGCTCTCCCCAATATCTCTGACGTGAAAATACCCAGTCGCGAAGCTTGAAGTTTACCTTCTCTTCTCCGATTCCGTTTTCTTTAAGGAAGCTTACCATCTTAACCTTTGCATCAGCAACGTCAAGTCCGTTAAGAAATCCCGAGTTTACAAGCTTACCTGTTTCAACGTTGGTAAATGCTTCATTCTGAACGTCACCGCCGGCAACAACCTCGATTATCGGAAGTCCAAACTTTTTTGCAAATTCCCAGTCGCGATCATCGTGCGCAGGAACTGCCATAATAGCACCGGTTCCGTATCCTGCAAGAACGTAATCGGATATAAAAATGGGGATTTCCTTTTGTGTAGCGGGGTTTATAGCTCTTACGCCTTTAATTTCAACACCCGTCTTATCCTTTACAAGCTCTGTTCTCTCAAAGTCTGATTTCTTTGCCGCCTCAGCCTTGTAAGCTTCGACTTCATCATAATTTTCTATCAGAGGCTTCCATTTCTCTATAAGAGCATGCTCGGGCGCAATAACCATATAGGTAGCGCCGAAGAGTGTATCGCATCTG
>SVRZ01000008.1 GCA_015064555.1 Oscillospiraceae bacterium | reverse complement strand
CGGCTTCTCAATATAAGCAAAAGCCTTGAGGGAATGCCGCGCCACGCTTCAACTCATGCAGCAGGCGTTGTTATCACCGAGCGACCTACCTATGAATACGTACCCCTTTCATACAGCGGCACCGGCATCGTTACGCAGTTTGATATGAATACCGATGCAAGACTCGGACTTGTTAAGTTCGATTTCCTCGGTCTCAGATATCTCACGGTTATCAGCGATGCGGAAAAAGCGATAAGAGAAAAGGATCCGCTTTTTGATATCACCGCGGTGCCATTCGACGATGCCGCGACCTTCCGATTGCTTTGCGATTCCGCGACTGACGGTGTCTTCCAGCTTGAATCGGGAGGAATGAAGCAGGTGCTTTCGCGCCTGAGACCTTCGACGCTCGAGGACGTTATAGCCGTGATCGCGCTTTACCGCCCGGGGCCCATGGATTCGATAGATACCTTTATTGCAAGAAAGCACGGAAAGGAAAGCATAACCTACAGGACCCCCGAGCTTGAAGATATTCTTAAGGTAACGTACGGATGTATAGTGTATCAGGAGCAGGTAATGCAGATATGCAGATCGCTCGCAGGTTACTCGCTCGCGCGTGCGGATATTGTAAGACGTGCAATGTCAAAAAAGAAGACCGAGGCTATGAATGCCGAGCGAGATAGCTTTATCAAGGGCTGCAAAGAGCGAGGAATATCTGCCGAGGTTGCTGATGCTATTTTCGGAGATATGGTGGGATTTGCGAAGTATGCCTTCAATAAAAGCCACGCGACTGCGTACGGCGTTATATCCTATAGGACGGCATACCTCAAGGCTCACTATCCTGCCGAATACTATGCGGCGCTTTTGACGAGCGTTCTTGACAATGCACAGAAGCTTAGGGAATATATTGCAGATGCAGGTAAGCTCGGTGTAAAGGTGCTTCCTCCCGATATCAATATGAGCGGTTCGTATTTTACGGTAGACGGAAATTCGATAAGATTTGGACTCCTGGCTATCAAAAACGTTGGAAGACCGTTCACTGAGGCGGTCGTCAGAGAAAGAAAAAAGGGACTCTTCAAGAGCTTTGACGAGTTTGTTTCACGTCTTAGCGGTAGCGATATCAACAAGAGAACTGTAGAGGCATTTATAAAATGCGGTGTATTTGACACCCTCGGGGTGACCAGAAGCTCTCTTCTTGCATGCTATGAGGGAATAGTTGAATCCGAATCGGACAGAAGGCGCAATAATATTTCTGGACAGATGGACATGTTCTCGCTTGCAATAGGACTGACCTCAGAGGCAGAGGGCGGATATTCATACCCCAATCTTCCGGAATACAGCCTGAAGGAGCTTCTTCTCCTTGAAAAGGAGAGCTCGGGAATGTATTTCTCCGGACATATGATTGACAGCTATTCCATGCATACCGAAGTGCTGAAGCCGGACGGAATCGCCGATATAATATCGGATCTGCGCGGTGACGGGACAGAGGAGGTCCGATACAAGGATGGAATGACCGTAAAGATATGCGGTATAATCACCTCAAAGAAAACCAAGATCATGAAGAACTCCGATACTATGGCATTTATATCGGTAGAGGATAAGATAGGTGAGATAGAGGTCATAGTATTCGCGCGTCAGTACGCAAAATGTTCCGCACTACTCACGGAAGAAAATGCAGTAGCCATAGAAGGCAGGATATCCGAGGTGGAGGGCGAGGATCCGAAAATAATACTCTCCTCGATAGCCCCTCTTATAGGAAATGCATCATACGGAGCGCAGGATCAGGCTAAAAAGCAAGCGCCACTGCAGAATGCACAGCGTCTGTTTGTAAAGCTCGATAGCTTTTCCGAGCAGAGGCTGACACCTATATACAGGCTTTCGGGACTTAATCCCGGAAAGACGCCTGTAGTTATTTATGATGCATCCGCAAAGAAGTATATCTCGGTAAAAAATCTTACCGTCGATCCCTCGGAGAAGGTGATATTCAGACTGAGGTCGCTCTTTGGCGAGGCAAACGTGGTTCTGAAATGACAAGTTATATTAGAATTTCGACAAAATTTTAACCGCGTTTTATAAAATTTAATTTTAAATAATTATAATGGTATTGACATAAATGTAAAATAGTTGTATAATACTACTGCAAGAGATTGCCAAAAAACACTTTTATAAATTGAAAGGATTGAAACAATGAAGGTATTTGACATTATCGCTCTTATTATCATGGCCATTGGTCTTATCCTTGGCTATAAGAAGGGATTCTTCGGAAGCATCACCAAGCCTGTGAAGCTTATCGCCTCTGTCTGCCTTACGATAGTTATATCGTCTCCTATTATTAATGCGTGGACAAGACCTCTTTTTGTAGAGAAGGTTGAGGGTTGGGTATTCTCCGGCATTATGGAGAATTGCCCCGATATTACCGCAGGAACGGCACAGGAAAGTCTTCCTCTTGTGTTCAGACTTCTTGCAGATACTCTTAAACTTGATCTTTCGACTCTTGATCCTGCCGCTACCACAGAGGAGATCGTGGCTCTTATTGCAGAGCAGCTCGCAATTCCCGTTGGTAATTTCATAGCTGTTGTTGTTACTTACGTGGCGCTTTTCATCATCCTGATGTTACTTCTTACCGTGCTTGTAGCACTTCTCGATGCTGTATTCACCACCGGTTGGCTCGGTAAGGTAAACAGAGTGCTTGGTCTGCTTCTTGGTGCGGTAATAGCAGCTGTTATAGTTTCTGTTATTGCCAACATAATAGGTGCATTCGCTCCCGGTGTGGTAAGCGGTGCCATCTCGCAGTTCTTTAAAAACTTAAATCCCTTCTCAATTATAATGCAGATCAAATGATCTGCCGCACGAGGGGAATCAATTATATTCAGGTGAATTAATTAATGAATCTTCCAATTTGCGCAAAATGTAAAAAAAGACCTGCTGCCGTTTTCATCACTAAGCATGAAAACGGCAAAACGGTTAATGAGGGCTTTTGCCTTGTGTGCGCCCGTGAAATGGGCGTTAAGCCTCTTGACAATATTCTGAAGCAGATGGGAATATCGGGGAACGATATTGCCGCAATGGCAGAGGATTTTGAGGAGGCAATAGCCGAGGCATCGGAAAATCTGCCGGAAATATCGCCGGATAATCAGGATGATAACGGAGATATTGATGTAAACAGGCTGTTTTCAGGTATGGGCTTCACACCCATAGGCGGAGCATCATCCGATGCGGCTAAAAAGAAGAAAAAGGGCGGAAAGCAGGATGAGTCCCGCAAGTTCCTTAATACCTATTGCACGTCGCTTACCGAAAAGGCAAAGAGCGGTAAGACCGACCGTATCATAGGCAGAGAAAGAGAGCTCGCGCGAGTCATACAGATACTTTGCCGCAGACAGAAAAACAATCCGTGTCTTATAGGTGAGCCCGGTGTCGGTAAGACCGCGATAGCCGAGGCTCTTGCCGCGAGGATCGTAGAGTCAAAGGTGCCGGAGGTTCTTATGGACCACGAGGTATGGCTTCTTGACCTCACCGCGCTTGTTGCGGGAACTCAGTTCAGAGGCCAGTTTGAATCGCGAATTCTGGGTCTCATCAAGGAGGTCAAGGCGGCAGGTAATATAATTCTCGTCATAGATGAGGTGCATAATATCGTCGGTGCGGGGGATTCCGAAGGAAGCATGAGTGCGGCGAATATGCTCAAGCCTGCGCTCTCCAGAGGCGAAATACAGGTCATAGGAGCTACAACGCTTAAGGAATACCGCAAGTATATCGAGAAGGACAGCGCGCTCGAGCGCAGATTCCAGCCTGTTATGGTAAACGAGCCCTCGGTAGAGGAAACGGTTGAGGTCATTACAGGAATCAAGGATTACTACGAAGCGTATCACGGTGTCCATATCACCCCCGAGGTGGCAAGGGCGGCAGTTATGCTCTCCGAGCGTTATATAACCGATAGATTCCTTCCCGATAAGGCTATAGATCTTATTGACGAGGCGGCATCCAGAGCTTCCATTACTTCCGATGCGATAAACGAAAAAAGACGCAACGTAAAGCTTTTACGTACTCTTGAGGAGAAGAAGAGCGGACTTGAATCGCTCGTCGAGAAGCCCGAGGGACAGACCGAGTCCAACTACAAGGAGCTCGCTGACGTAAAGGTTCAGCTTCTGCGCCTTGAGCAGCGTGAGGCTGAGCTTAATGCCGAGCTTGATTCTATATATCTTACCGTAAACGATCTTGCGTCTGTCGTTGAGATATGGACAGGCATACCCGCATCCGATATAAATGCCGGAGAGATGGCAGAGCTCAGAGGTCTTGGAGAGAG
The DNA here is from genome assembly GCA_015064555.1 of Oscillospiraceae bacterium. Lineage (GTDB taxonomy): Bacteria > Bacillota > Clostridia > Oscillospirales > CAG-272 > UBA1740. The sequence goes on along the minus strand of SVRZ01000008.1, from coordinate 74,216 downwards.
AATATCGGCTAAGATAATAGGACAGGACGAAGCGGTAGGTGCCGTCGTTCGCGCTATAAAGCGTAAGCGTGCGGGAATCTCATACAGGCGAAATCCTGTTTCCATGATTTTTGCAGGTCCTACGGGTGTCGGTAAGACCGAGCTTGTAAAGGTGCTTGCCCGTGAGCTTTTCAGGCAGCCTGAAGCACTTATCCGCCTTGATATGTCGGAGTTTATGGAAAAGCACGCGGTCTCGAGAATCATCGGTGCGCCCCCCGGATACGTTGGTTATGACGAGGCAGGTCAGCTCACCGAGAAGATAAGGCGCAGACCTTATTCGGTCATTCTTTTTGACGAGATCGAGAAGGCTCACCCGGATGTTCTCAATATCCTTCTGCAGATACTCGATGACGGTAAGATCACAGATGCACAGGGCAGAGTAGTCAATTTCGAAAATACGGTGATAATTATGACTACCAATGCGGGAAGCAATAATTCCTCGTCTATATCCGGCTTTGCCGAGAAGCGCGAGGCGCGCTCTGCTGATAAGACAGAGAGAGCACTGCTTGAATTCCTTCGCCCCGAGTTTATCAACAGAATCGATGAAATAATCACATTTAACCATCTGAATAGGGATAACTTCCTGAAGATTGCCGACCTTATGCTCACGCAGCTCAAGGATGCTATGGCAGAGAAGGAGATCCGCCTTACCTACAGCGAGGACGTGCTCGGATATATTGCCGAAAAATCGTTCTCCGAAAAGTACGGAGCCAGAAATATGCGCCGCTTTATTGAAAAGCAGGTAGAGGATCCCATCGCGGCAAGAATAATAGATGCATATCCCGCTCATCTTATGGGAATACATCTTTCGATGGCGGATGGTGAATTAGCAGTAAGTTCTATATGAAAACAGCAAAAATATCAGGAGTAAATAAAATGGCAGAATGTAATCACGATTGCTCTAATTGCTCAAGCAAGTGCTCCAAGGAGTCGTTGCTTGCACCGGCAAATAAGGCTAGCAAGGTAAAACACGTTATAGGTATAGTAAGCGGAAAGGGTGGCGTAGGTAAGTCTATGGTTACCTCTATGATGGCGGTAACGATGAAAAGAAGGGGCTTCTCCACCGCGATCCTTGATGCTGATATTACGGGCCCCTCTATTCCAAAGGCTTTCGGCCTTAAGGGCGGTCAGATCCAGGGCTCCGAGCTCGGAATGTTTCCGGCAATGACAAAGACGGGAATTGAGGTCATGAGCATCAATCTTCTTATGGATGAGGAAACCAAGCCCGTCGTATGGAGAGGACCGGTAATTGCGGGAACGGTTAAGCAGTTCTGGAGCGAGGTAGTATGGAATGACGTTGACTATATGTTCGTCGATATGCCTCCCGGAACGGGTGACGTTCCGCTCACCGTTTTCCAGAGCCTTCCTCTTGATGGTATAATAATAGTGACAAGCCCACAGGATCTTGTTTCGATGATAGTAGAAAAGGCTGCCAACATGGCGTCGCTCATGGATATTCCGATCCTTGGTCTTGTTGAAAATTACAGCTATATCGTATGTCCGGACTGCGGTAAGGTTATAAGACCTTACGGTGAGAGCCGCATTGAGGAGCTTGCAAAGACTCACGGCACGGACGTGCTCGCAACTCTTCCCATCGATCCCGAGCTTGCCTCTCATTGTGATAAGGGAGTTATAGAGCTCTTCGAGGGCGACTATATGGAAAGATGCGCCGATCTTATAGAAAAGAAGCTTTCAGTTTAAAAATATTTAAATTTTACGACAAAAAATGAGGCAGAGTAAGGTTTTTCACCGCTAAGGAAAGACCTTACTCTCTTTTTCTTTTGAATCCGGGCGCAAAATTATCTAAATAAAAATTCCAAGGCACTTTAAAGCGACAAAATAATTGCCGTCTATGTGATAAAATAGGATATCCAATGCTCTTGATGTGTAAACGGAGGTCGGATATGAAAACTCTGTACATAGACGTATACTTTCTTATAAACTTTACAGTAGATCTTATTGCCATATATCTGTCGGCCGAAATAGTTAAGGTTAAGAGCAGCATACCGCGGCTTTTATGTGCAGCGGCACTCGGATCGCTCTTTGCCTGTGCGGTAACGCTTTTAGCACTGAGAGGCATTGCATTTTTCGCTATGCTGATATTGGCGGCTCTGTTGACCGTGATCATATTCGCGCCGCATACAACCGCGATAAGAAGGATCAAGCTTTCGGGTGCATTCTTAATCATTGAAACGCTCCTCGGGGGCATGGTATATTGGTTATACGGTGTGCTCGACAGGCACCTGTATCCGTTGATAGTAGGGGAGGAGATAGGCGCGGAAAACCGCACGATGCTCTCGCTCTCGCTTATTATCATTTTATCCTACGGATTGATAAGGCTCATATTTTTATCGCTGAGCGGCAGCGCTGATGAAAGGAACGTAGAGCTTATAATATCCTTTTTCGGTAAAGCGGTGAAAGTGACCGCACTTACAGACAGCGGTAATCTTGCTATAGATCCGATGACACTCAAGCCTGTGGTTTTCATTAAATCCGATGCCTGTGTGTGGCTCGGTAAAGATAATGATATTTTGGAATCCAAGGATCCGGAAATACAGAAGCGGATCAGGATAATACCAATTAAGGGGATCGGCGGGTCGCGGCTGCTGACTGCGCTCCGATGCGATTACATAGAAATAATCGGCAAGGGACAGCGTATAAAGGACGTTGTTGTTGCTATAGATGACGAGGAGGGAAGCTACGGGGGATACGTGGCGCTTGTGCCGCTTTCTTTCGTGACGAATACATAATATGCTGAAAGTTTTAGAAAAGCTAAGGACGGCGTTACTGCGGATGTTTTCGCGTAACGGCGTATATTATATAAATGGAAGTGAAACTCTTCCTCCGCCGCTGGATTCTGCAGAGGAGGAGAGAATGATAGAAATGATAGACACCGAGTATGCAAAGCAGATGCTGGTGGAGCATAATCTGCGCCTTGTTGTCTATATTGCTAAGCGATTCGAAAATACCGGAGCCGGTCTCGAGGAGCTTATATCGATCGGCACTGTTGGTCTTATGAAGGCCGTTTCCACATATAACTCCGAAAAAAACATCAAGATCGCAACCTATGCTTCGAGATGTATAGAAAACGAAATATTAATGTTTATCAGGAAAAGCTCGCAGAGGAAGAAGGAGATATCCATCGATGAACCGCTGAGCATCGACTATGACGGAAATGAGCTTCTTTTATCCGACGTTCTTGGAAGCGAGCCCGATTCGGTTTCGCGTGCTATGGAGGAGGATGAGGAAAGAAGGATAGTCAGGGAAGCCGTTCAAAATCTCTCGGAAAGAGAGCGCATAATAATCGAAATGCGCTTCGGTCTTTGCGGCGGTAATGAGCTTACGCAAAAGGAGGTCGCGGATGCGCTCGGTATATCTCAAAGCTATATTTCTCGACTTGAAAAGAAAATAATGCACAGCCTTCGCAAAAAAATAGAGGAAAAAATCTGATTTTAGATAAAAAAGCATCATAAATTCTTGTATTTTTTCGCAAAATCAATAAAATAATATTTTTTTTCAAAAGGTATTGCAAAATAAAGAAATATATGATATAATTATGAAGTATTAAAATGAATAATTATGTAAAGAGGTGTTAAAATGAAGGCAGGAATACATCCCGAATGCAAAGAAGCTACCATCAGATGTGCTTGCGGCGAGACCGTTGTTACTCATTCCGTTAAGGGTGATCTCAACGTAGAAATCTGCTCCAAGTGCCATCCCTTCTATACAGGTAAGCAGAAGTTTGTAGACGCAGGTGGACGCGTTGATAAGTTCAAGAAGCGTCTTGCAATGACCAAGTAATCATTGCTCAAAGAGCGTTGGATAGTCTACGTCAGGTTATCCGCGCTCTTTTTTTCATTTTTTTCGGAGGATATACCTATGGAGGAAAATACACTTAAATCGGCTGTGCTCGTATCGGTTTGTGCTTCCGGCTCGGAGACCGATGAATGTGAAAGAAGCCTTGACGAGCTTGAAAGACTTTTGCATACGGCAGGCGCAGAGGTGTATGCCAGAGTTATACAGATAAAGAAGACCTATGATCCGAGGACTGTTATCGGAAGCGGAAAGGTCATGGAAATACGCGAGCTTTGCGAGGCGGGCGGAGTCGATCTCGTTGTCTTTGATTTTGAGCTCTCTCCGATGCAGATACGTAATCTTGAGGATGATATCGGTTGTGCGGACGTTATAGACCGCAGTATGCTTATTCTTGATATATTTGCCCTTCATGCCACGAGCGGCGAGGGTAAGCTTCAGGTAGAGCTTGCACAGCTGAAATATACGGCTCCAAGACTTATAGGTAAGGGCGGAAGCCTATCGCGTCAGGGCGGAGGTATCGGCACAAGAGGTCCGGGTGAGACTCAGCTTGAAAGCGATCGTCGCCACCTTCGCTCAAAGATTGCTGCTCTTGAGGCAAGACTCAAGGAGATGGAGCATAACAGAAGTGTAATGCGCGCGCAGAGAGATCGCAGCAGACTACCTAAAATTGCGGTAGTCGGATATACCAATGCGGGAAAATCAACGCTCCTGAACCGACTTACCGGCGCGGATGCACTGGCAGAGGACAAGCTTTTTGCAACACTCGATCCAACGACACGCAAGCTGGCATTGCCTTCGGGCGAGACGGCACTCCTGACCGACACTGTCGGCTTTATAAGAAAGCTGCCGCATCATCTTATCGAGGCATTCAAATCAACACTTGATGAGGTTACCTATGCAGATATGCTTCTCATTGTTTCCGACGTGACCGATCCGGAGGTCAGAGAGCATCTCGAGGTGACAGAGGGTATAATCAGCGACCTCCATGCCGATGATAAGCCAAGGATATACGTTTATAATAAATGCGACAAGCTTGACGGAATTTCCTATGCCGTACCGAGAGAGAGAACTGTGCTTATATCCGCGGCATCAGGTATGGGAACCGATGCGCTTCTTGCCATGATAGAGGATATATTGCACGAAAGCAAGCGCGAGTGCAAACTCCTGATACCCTATAGCGAGCAATCGGTGCTCAGCAGTCTTTATGATAAGGCTACCGTGCTTGAGGTAGATTATCTGGACTCGGGAATAGTCGTACGTGCTATTCTCGGAAATGCGGAGCGCGGTATGCTGGCGAAATACATCCGGGAGGAGTGATTTGTGCATGGAATCCTATATTACCTTAAAGGAGCTTTGCGAGTTCAGATTCGAGGATCGTAAATCGGTATTCATAGCCTATGCCAAGCCAATAAAGAGCGAGAGCGAGGCTATAGAATTTATTGCCTCGGTTAAAAAGAAGTATCCCGATGCCCGTCATTGGGTGTATGCTTACGTTTTGCGCGAGAATTCAACGATGCGCTTTACGGATGACAGAGAGCCTCAGGGGACTGCAGGGATGCCCGTTTTGGACGTTATAAGAAAAAATGGCGTTACCGACTGTGTGATAGTTGTAGTTCGATACTTCGGAGGAATACTTTTAGGTACGGGCGGACTCGTGCATGCCTATACCGAATCGGCGCTTGGAGCACTTCGCGGTGCAAGGATAGTACGCTATGATACCTACGCATTTTGCACAATAACCGTCAGCTATGCCGATTACCAGAAAATACAGGCTCCGCTTTCGGAATTCGACTTTTTAACGGAGGAAAGCGAATACTCGGAAAACGTTACTGTTATCGGATCTGTCGTAGAACCCCGGTTCGAAAATATGTGTAACGCACTTGCGGAAATAACCTCGGGCAGGTGCAAAATCGACCTTTTAGAGAAAAAATACGATTTTCGCGAATAAAATCAGAATAAAATTAAGAAATTAAAAGTGTTTTTTCGATTAACTGTCGTATATTGTAGTACAAAAAGATGAAAGGAGCGTGATCGGATATGATAAGTAAGCAGACTATCGAGGAAATATTGGCACGAACGAATATAGAGCCGCTGATATCCGGCTACGTTTCTTTAAAGCGAGCAGGGGATACATATAAAGGTCTTTGCCCGTTTCACAGCGAGAAAAGTCCTTCATTCACTGTTTATCCGAAGACAGAGAGCTTTTATTGCTTTGGATGCGGGATAGGTGGCGATGCGGTAACCTTCATCAAGCAAATAGAACATCTGGATTATCCTGATGCGCTTGAATTTCTCGCGAAGCGTGCGGGCATAACTATAATGGAGGATAACGATAAGTACTTCCGCAGAGAAAATCGTGTCGATAGGGACAGAGTCTTTAAAATGAACGTCGATGCGGCAAACTTCTTCCACAGATGTCTTATGGCGGATAATCCTTCGGCGCGCGCGGCGCTTTCATATTTCACAGAAAAAAGAGGTCTTAGTCTTTCCACAATCAAGCACTTCGGGCTTGGATATGCTCCGGATAGCTTTGATCAGCTTATGAATTATATGACCTCAAAGGGATATACGAAGGATGAGCTGGTTCAGGGATTCCTTTGCGGTAAATCCGATAAAGGTACTTATTACGATGCCTTCCGTAACCGTGTGATATTCCCGATAATTGACGTGTCGGGCAATGTTATCGCCTTCGGCGGCAGAGCTATGGACAATGAGACCAAGCCCAAGTATAAGAATTCCTCGGATACACCCGTGTACAAAAAGACGCGCCACGTGTATGCCTTGAATTTCGCGCGGCATAGCTGTGCTGAAACACTGATACTTTGCGAAGGATACATGGACGTTATCGCTATGCATGCGGCAGGATTTACGAATGCTATCGCAACGCTCGGTACGGCTATAACCTCCGATCAGGCGCGCCTTATGAGCAGATACACTAAGCGTGTCATAATATGCTATGACTCGGATGAGGCAGGACAAAAGGCGGCAGTGAAGGCTCTCCGCGTTATCGGTGAGGTCGGACTCGAGGCGCGAGTCGTGAGCGTGCCCGGATCGAAGGATCCCGATGAATATATCAAGACCTTTGGCAAGGAGAAATTCGCCGAAGTTCTGAACGGTGCAAAGATTGAGTTCGAATATAAGATGGAATCTATACTCGCAAGGCATGATATAAATCTCCCACAGGAAAGAATCAGAGCACTTGCATCATTGGAAAATGAAATTTCCGCAGTTTATTCCGAGGCAGAACGCGATGTTTATATTCAAATGGTAGCAACCAAGCTTGGCGTTGAGCCAAAGAGTATAAGGACTGACGTTGCCAGGATAATAGCGAAAAATGTACGTGCGCAAAGGCAGGGGGAGTCACAGAAGGCTCACAGAACCGCTATGGGATATATGGACAAGGTCAATCCCGATTTTGCAAAAGCACCCACCGTTGCGAAGCATGAGGAGGCCGTTCTCGGACTGCTTCTGATATATCCCGAGCATAGAAAGAAGGTCTTCGATGGCGGATTTTTATCTCAGGATGATTTTTTCACCGAGCTCGGCCAAAGAATATTTGCTTATATAGAATCCGCTTACAGAAGCGGTGACGTATTTACCGATCTTAACGAGGTATTTTCGCCTGAAGAGGTCGGCAGAATAACAAAAATGAAGCTCACGCGCATGAACCTCACCGATAACGGTGATACGGTCCTGCTTGAGAGTATAAATGCACTTAAAGGTTCTATGCAAAAGAAGAAGGCAGAGACAGCAAGCAGCTGCGAGGATCTTTCCGCACTTATCGCAAGACTGCGTAGCACTCAGGAATAATTTTGCAAAGGAACGAAGAAAGGGGATAAAAAATGAGTACTGGAAAAATTGACGTAAATGATTATATCGATTCCAAAACCGGTAGCGGAATGGTTGAATCGGGCATCATGAAGGCACTTGAGGATATCGACTTTGACATAACTCAGATGGATATTGATTCTGCTAATCCTGAGGATATCGAGAACGAAAACTTCAAGGAGATCGAGCGCGACGTTAAGAATTACGAAAACGCAGAGAAAATCGAGAAGCTTCTTACTCAGGAGGGACTTGCTATAGACGATCCCGTCCGTATGTATCTTAAGGACATAGGCAAGATACCGCTTCTCACGCCTGAGCGTGAGGCATATCTTGCCGAGAGGATATCTCTTGGCGATAAGGCCGCAAAGGACGAGCTTACCGAGGCTAATCTCCGTCTTGTTGTTAACATCGCAAAGCGCCACGTAGGCAAGGGAATGTACTTCCTTGATCTTATTCAGGAGGGAAATCTGGGTCTTATGAAGGCGGTTGAGAAGTTTGATTATAGCAAGGGCTTCAAGTTCTCTACCTATGCGACCTGGTGGATAAGACAGGCTATCACCCGTGCCATCGCTGACCAGGCAAGAACCATACGCATACCCGTTCATATGGTTGAAACCATCCATAAGGTATCGCGCACCTCGCGCCAGCTTCTTCAGGAGCTCGGCAGAGAGCCCACCACCGAGGAGATCGCAGAAAAGCTTGGAATGACCGCAGAGAAGGTCAGAGAAATAATGAAGATTGCGCAGGACCCTGTTTCGCTTGAAACTCCCATAGGTGAGGAGGAGGATAGCCATCTTGGAGATTTCGTTGAGGACAATGATTCTCCCGCCCCCTCCGATAGCGCATCCTATTCGCTCCTCCGCGAGCAGCTTTGCAACGTTTTGCGTACTCTTACTCCCAGAGAAGAGCAGGTAATAAAGCTCCGCTTCGGTCTTGAGGACGGACGTCCGAGGACTCTTGAGGAGGTTGGCCGTCAGTTCCAGATAACCAGAGAGCGTATAAGACAGATAGAAGCAAAGGCACTCAGAAAGCTGAGACACCCCTCGCGCTCCAAAACTTTAAAGGATTATTTGGCTAATTAAGCTCGATAAGGTGGCAAAACCACCAAAACGACGCGGACATTATTGTGTATAATGACGATTAAATTCTTTTGGAAAAACGATATGCCAAAAAATCTTGACATTCCATAAAATCTATAGTAAAATATAATAGTACGTTACAGTAGTCTTGGAGGTAATTAAACATAATGAAAAAAATTCTTTCTGTTTTACTGTGTTTTGTTCTTGCGCTCGGTTGTCTTGTCGGATGCGGCGAGGACATTATAGGCGAATATATTGATCAGTACGAGGGACTTATAACACCTCCGAAGCCTCATATGTCGCTTAATTTATACATAATCTGCGGAGCTGAAACTACCGAGAATGCTAAGGTTACCGTTAAGCAGCGTATCGCGGATTATACCGAGAACAAATATAATACCACGGTGAATGTTTTCTATCTTTCGGCTGAAGGTTATGCGGATGCCGTTGGGGCAAAGCTTGCGGCTGATTCCGAAAACAGAGCCGACATATTCCTTATCAATTCGCCCGAAATGATGAATTCATTGATGGCAGGCGAGCATCTTGCGGATCTTACCGATTTCCTTCAGGGTAAGACATACGGAACTCTTAATGCACAGATAGCAGCCTCTCTTCTTGATGCATCCGCTATAATGGTTGGCGGTGTTGACAGATACTTCTGCCTTCCCAACAATCACGTTGTCGGTAGATATGACAGCGCGAGCGATACCGTTGCAAATAATGAGTCGGCATATGAATTCCTTATAATAAACAAGAAGGCTGCTCAGTGCTTCTATCTCGGAAGCCAGTCTCAGCTTGATTCCTTCACGTCCTATGAATCCACAGAGGCTCTCAGAGCCGAGATGGATGCTCATCCTGAGCTTGGATACGTATCCTCCGAGTGCGTAAAGGTAGTCAGCGGTAATTACGAGGATATCGCCGCTTACAAGAGTGCGGGATATGCCTGCAATATACTCAAGTATCCTTCTGCAACCGTGACCGGTGCATACTCTGCTGCTTTCGGAATTAACAGTGCGCTTTCGGCTGATGCCGAGAGAGCAATGGAGATACTCTTTGCTATAAATACCGATACAGAGCTTCGCAATTATCTTCAGTTCGGAATCCAGGGAACCAACTATGTATTTGATGATAATGATGCTGTTGTGAGAAATTCAGACGGAAACAGTGTTTACTATATGGATCCTCTCTATACAGGTAACGTATTCACTATGTATTACTGCGAGGAGCTCGGATGGACCGAGGCTGCCAAGAACAATGCCGATGCTCAGAACAGAGCATCAGTATTCGAGGTTGAGGCTCCCGAGGTAGATGAAAACGCAGGCGGAGAGGCTACCGAATAATCCACCGGGCAACAGATGGCTTAGCGGTTTTCGCCCTGATGCCTACCGTAAAATACTACAAAAGCACGTCGAGAAAACCGCGGCGTGCTTTTTTAATTTTAAGATGATAAATACAGATTTTCATTCGCATATTCTTCCCGGCATCGATCATGGCTCGGACGGGCTTAAAACCTCGCTTTTTCAAATAAGATCGGCTATCGCTGCGGGAATTGAAAATATAGTTGCCACCTCTCATTTTTATCCGCACAGACACCATACAAGGTCGTTTCTTGAGTCGAGAGCAAAGGCATATCATGACCTCACCGAGGCACTGGATGACGAGCAAAAAATAAATATAATTCCCGCGGCGGAAATACTTCTGTGCGAGAAGCTGGATCGTCTCCCCGAGCTTTCGGAGCTTGCCGTTGGAAATACTAATAATCTTCTCATAGAGCTACCGATGAACGGCTTTTCTAAAAAACACGTCGATGCGTTAGAGGAAATGATATCACACGGATACAGTATTATCCTCGCACATCCGGAAAGATTTTCGCGTGAAAATATCGAATCAGTATTACCGCTCGGAGTAAAGCTTCAGCTTAACGCTACAGCTCTTTCGGGATTGTTCATCAAGCCGCACATAAAGGATTGGATAGCGCGAGACCTTGTTACGGCTCTTGGCTCCGATATCCATATGGCTGATAAAAACGCGTACAAAAGATTTTTGAGAGCCGCGAAAAAGCTGGAGGTTATGGATCGCACAATTAACGAGAAGATAGATCTCATTTTAAAATAAGGATCCGTCGCATTCAGCACAGCCGAATAAACAGTGAGAGGGTAGCTCAAGTTCAAAAAAACTTGAGCTACCCTCGAATACGCTAAAGGGGATAGGGAGATTTGGAGCGATTTGTCTTTATGTTTGCGCTCGAATGCGTCAGCCCTTTTAATTGTATTTTGCTTTGAAAAATAATAGAACATAAATGCAATTCAGAGGGCAGTCATCAGAAGTACTGCTCAACTTTGCTGTTAATTATTTTTTGCACTTTCGACATCTATCCAGCTCGAAGGCTTGAGATAGTGAGTTCCGTCTATAAAGCTATTGTTAAGTCTTTGCTCTTCATAGCCCTTATCCTGAACGAATGCCGCGGTGAATTTGAAGGAATCCGTATCGGTAGCAATAATATCACGGCTTACAGCAATTTCTACCACGTATCCAACATTGTTTTTGGGATCGGGAGTCTGATCGGCGGATGTGACGATTTTTCCGTCTACATAAACGCATACCTTAACCTTATCTGAAAGATCAACACTTTGCCATTCATTCAGTTTTTCGTTAGGAACGTATGTTCCAAGTCGGTATGAAAGATCATATCTTCCGCCTGTAGGATTTATTCTTATGGAATAGCAACCATTTTCAAAAACAGTCGTACCCTTGGGAGCAAAATAAATCTCAACGCAGGTGCTCCTTCCCTGAGGCTGTGATTTGTTCAAGAAAAGATTAGGATCGGTAACATCAAATGCAAAATACACATAATTATCGTCGATATAAGTATAAACCTTTGCGTTTCGCTCACCCCATACGGTGGTATCTATCGTCTCTTTGGTGTTTTGATCTATAGTTGCACCGGCTATTTCGAATGTAGCATCCGGGGTTTGCCAGATCTCGTCAGTAAGCTTGCCGTCGATATACACGGCATCCTTGTCCTTTATGGGGATGGGGATGAAAGCATCATATTGCGGAAACTCTTCGTTTAAGGCGCCGCCATAAGGATAAAGCTCTGTATTGATATCGGCGTCTTTGCCGAGCACGACTATTTCCGAGATTCCAATCACTTCATTTTCGTAATGAGTGGAGAAATAAACAGTAATTTTCTGAACGGCGATTTCATCGAATTCTGCAATAGCAGCGCCCATCGGGCGCATAACGTAATCACCGGAATACCCCTTAGCATTTAAATAGTCCTCGGGGACAAGATGTTCATCAAAGTTAAATCCAAGATCATTTATATATGCTATTCCACGATAAAGCTTTCCGTCTATTACCTTGCAGTATTCCATTTCTATCCTTTTAACAGAATCGAATGCACGTGCTATGTCGTAGGAATTATAGATAAGTATCGCGCGTACAAAAGTAGGTTTTGAGAACTCAAGGGTATACGTGCTTCCGTTAACGAAAATGCATTCCAGTGATGCGTCCGCGTCCCTGAGCGCTATCAATCCGTCCGAAAGCAGGCTGTGATTGCTTGCTCCGGTTGAGGAAGCCAGTGCTTCGGAAGTAACGTTACGATAATCTGATGCCGATTCAGGGAGAGGCTGGATAGTTTTTACAGGTCCGTTTGCTCTCATAAGATCGTATCCGTTATCGCTTTCCACCCATTCGACCTTGCTGAATGAGAAGTACCTTGATCCGAAATCAGCGCCATTTGTAATAAGGTATGTATGGTGACCGATAAAAAGCTCTCCTCCCGCTTCAAAGAAGCAATGGTGACCGGAGCCGTGTATATCCCAGAGCTCGCCCGGGCAGATTATAAATCCTCCGTCCTCGGGCTGTATCTTAGTGAAGGGTCCGAGAGGACTGTCACCGATCGCTTGACAAACAGGATAAAGCTTGTCGTTGGTATCACCGATAGAAAATGTAAGATAATACTTTCCGTTATCCTTACCGTCATCGGTATTGTCCCTGTAGTAAAGAAACGGTCCTTCATCAATTTTATTTTTAGTAGTGAAATTGTGTTTTTCGGTTTTATTAACGGTTGTGTATCCGTAGGATGTGAGCGGAGTGGTTGTAGAGTAATCCGGGCTCACCCAATCCTTCATTTTTACACCCCAGACATCATTTGAAGTATCAACAGATCGGTTACGAACCATATAAAGATACTTATCTCCGGATACAGGATCGATATAAGGACTGGCATCTATGAATCCACGTCCGTATTTATACAATGCTCCATAAGCAGTATTTTCGTAAAGTCTGAGATCTTTAAGCTTTTCTATGTCGAAGCACGTATTGGATGCATCAATATAATCTCCGTTTGCATTAACTCCGGTAAAATGCTTATATGTGCCGTCGATCGTTTTGCTGAATGCAACTGCCAGCATAAATCTTCCGTCTTCGCGTTTAGCACTGAAGAAGAGAAGATACAAGCCCTTTCCGTTTCCTGCATCCGCTCCGAGATAATAGTTCCAATCGGCTTCCGAATCATAAAACAGCTGTGGTGCCCAAAAGCTGGTGCTTCCGAAAAATTCCTCCGTCTGGGTATATATATTTCCCAGCTTGTTCCAGGTTGTGAAATCCTTTGTTTTCCAAAGCTGGAAGCTTTTTCCGTTGGTTGTTCCGGTAACGTAGAACCAGTTTTCGCCGTTTTCTTCTCGACAGAATACAGTAGGATCTCCTAATCCGATATCATAATCGTTTTTGTAGAAAAGCTCGGTGTTGTATTTAGAATTATCCACCTCGGAGTAATCGATGTGAGGAATCTCTGTAGGTTTGGGCTCCTCAGGCTCGGTGGGCTCTTCGGGATCCTTAGGCTCCTCAGGCTCGGTGGGCTCTTCGGGATCCTTGGGCTCCTCGGGCTCGGTAGGCTCTTCGGGATCCTTGGGCTCCTCGGGGTCGGTGGGTTCTTCCGGATCCTTCGGCTCTTCGGGGTCGGTAGGTACTTCGGGATCCTTGGGCTCCTCGGGGTCGGTGGGTTCTTCCGGATCCTTAGGCTCCTCCGGCTCGGTGGGCTCTTCGGGATCCTTGGGTTCCTCAGGCTCGGTAGGCTCTTCGGGATCCTTAGGCTCTTCAGGCTCGGTGGGACCTTCCGGTTTAGTAGAATTATCTGGAGTGAATGGATCTTTTGGATTTTGAGATGTATCATCCGTAGTGTTGTCAAAATTCGGAATATATAAGCAACCGACGGTTAATGATACAGTTAATGATAATATCAGAATAAGTACTATGCATTTTAAAGTATGTTTCATTTTGATTTTCCTTTCTACTTTCCAATTATATCATGGTAACTAAAAAAAGTAAAGGATTTGAGGAAAAAATAGCTATTACGATTCTTGTTAAGCGACATATCTTGACATAATATGAATAGAATGATATACTATATAATATAAGTACTACAATAACGGAGTTTTAAGGTGATCATGACAAAAGAAAAGATAATTACATTTGGTGAAATAATGATGCGTTTGTCCACGCCTGACTATTCTACAATAAATCAAAGCCATTCTTTTCTTGTGAATTACGGCGGTGGTGAAGCAAACGTTGCTGTCGCGCTCTCAAGAATGGGACATAAAACGGCATTTTTGACCAAGCTTCCGCCCAATCAGCTCGGTGATGGAGCAATAAGCCACCTTCGCGCAAACGGTGTTAATACCGATTATATCGTCCGCGGTTCAACGACGATCGGAATATATTTTCTGGAAACGGGATTCGGTGGAAGACCTTCGCAGGTGATCTATAACAGAAAGCATTCGGCAATAACACGCCTTGAGCTCGAAGAGGTCGATTGGGATGCAGTGTTTGACGGTGCTACCTGGCTTCACATAAGCGGAATAACACTCGCTCTCGGTAAAAAAGTAAGGGCGGCGGCATTCAGAGCAGCCGAGGAGGCGAAGAAGCGCGGTGCTAAGGTAAGCTTTGACTTTAATTTCAGGCGCAAGCTATGGACTATCGATGAGGCACGCCCGGTGTATAAAAAATTTATGCCTTATGTAAATATTCTCTTTGCAAGCTGGTGGGATGCGGTTACGATGCTTGGAATCCCTCAGCATAAGACGAATGAAGATTCATCTGCTATTGATAAATGTCTGGATGTTTTTCCCCGTTTGTTAAAGAAATATGGTATCGAATATGTCTTCGGTACCGAAAGGACAGTACATTCCGCTACCGAAAACTCCCTCTCCGGCTTCTTCTTTTCTATGAAGGACGGTAAGCAGAATTTCCTTATGACCAATCCGATCCGTTTTAATATTTTCGATAGAGTCGGTGGCGGAGATGCATTTGCATCGGGAGTTATTCACGGCTTGATAACAGATTTTGACAATCCGGAATATGCGGTACACTATGGACTCAATACCTCTGTTCTGAAGCATACAATATATGGCGATGCATCCCTTTTCTCCTGCGAGGAGATAGAGAGCTTTATGCGTTCAAACGGTTCACCCGAAATACGAAGATAATTTAAATATCAAAATCTAAAAACAGATAGTTAATAGTACAATTCTCCTTAATTTGCAGATACTAACGCTGAAATTCTGCAAATTAAGGAGAATTGTTTATATTTGTAGGAAATATAGCATAAATGAATAAATAAGTCGGCAAATACGGTATAAATATATTTTAATAGCAAATACTAACAGCACACATCTATATAAGGGTGTTTTCAAATGCCGCAGGCGATCGATGGTCGCCCTACGAATAAAACAAGGAGATTATTATAGATATATGAAAGCCACAGGAATCGTGAGAAGAATAGACGACCTTGGACGTGTCGTTATCCCTAAGGAAATTCGTCGTACCATGCGCATACGCGAGGGCGATCCGCTTGAAATATATACCGATAGAGAGGGCGAGGTAATATTCAAAAAGTATTCACCGATAGGCGAGCTTCAGAACTTTGCCTCCGAGTATGCCGATACACTTCAGAAGACTTCGGGATTGCCGATATTCATATGTGACCGCGATGCGATAATATCAGTTTCGGGCGCTTCAAAGCGCGAATATATGGATAAGAAGATCTCGGTGGAGATCGAGGAGATAATGGAGGGCAGGACGCTTTACAAGAATCTTTCGGCAAACGAGGATAAGCCTATAATAGACGGTGGCAGAGAGCATTATATAAGCTGCGCTATGCCTATAATTGCCGAGGGTGATGTCATAGGCTGTGTATTTTCGGGATGGCAGACCGGAAATCCGCCGGCTGATAAGATATCGGATGAGGTTGAAGCAAAGCTTATACAGACTGCAGGCATATTCCTCGGTAAACAAATGGAAAACTAAAAACAATCATAAAGAATAACAGAGGCTACCACAAATGCATTTCGCATTCCGGCAGCCTCTGCTGTAATTTGTATCATCGGACTTCACTCTATAACGACAGTGCCCGATTCCGAGGATTTATAGTAGGCAATATAATTGCTTCCGCGGTTAACTGTAAGCTTGTTGCCATTAAGATCCTCAAATATCAGCTTTCCGTTTTTGTCAGTCTTCCATCTGATTTCGATCATTTTTCCCATGCTGACATAATATCCCGTGCCGCGCCCCTCGGCTTCAACTACCGTCTCCGTTCCCGCGGAGGTTTCATATGTGACGGTGTCCGAGAAGAGGACGAATATGTTTGTATATGCGGCGACGGAGCCATTCAGTATATCGATCTTTTCCTTACCGCCCTTGGATAAAATGTATTTGCAGCTCTCGGTATCATAAGACAGAACCGTTTCACTTGCCTCGGCATAAGGCAGAGCTACCCTGACTGCAGCCGTATTGCCATATACCGTTTTTCCAAAATCGACAAACGAGTAGGGAAGTGAGGTGCTTCTGTATATCTCGGTATCTATAGATTCGAGTCGGCATAGCTCTTCAAGTATCTGACCGTCCAGATATACGTTGCTTCCGTTTTCACGGTAGAGCTTGTCCTTGTAGGCGGATAAGTCTATGCAAAGATCGCTTGTGCCGCCATATGAAATAATATCATCATTTCCGTGTGCAACCGTTATACCGCTAAAGAATTTTGATATTCCGAGTATGTAATCGCGCGTTGGCGATACTGCGCCTATCTTGCCAAGAGTTAATGCATCGGAGGAGAATACGAGAAAACGCGTGCTTCCGTTTTCTGTCGGTATCTCTACTGTAACCGATGACGTGGAGATTCCGTAAAGAGGGGCATTGCTCTCGAAGGTGAACGCAAAAGGAATACGCCCATATTCATCCTCTGTACATCCCATTCCGGTCAGATAATTGATAAATTCGGGAATTTTGGTTGCTTCATCCTTAATTTGGGTATTATTATCGGCGGTACCGTCATTTCCTGCGGTATCGCCGTTAGGGTTATCGGCATCAACGGTTGTATTACCGCCATCGCCGCTATTTTCTCCATCGGGTAATGTATCTTGCTTTTCCTGCCATCCACTGGCGACGATGCCAATCATGAAAATAAGCACCACGCCTATCAATATGGCAGCTATCGATCTTTGAAGATTGCCATATTTTTTGTCCTTCATTTTGATTTCCTTTCATAGCGGTCTGCATTCTGTGAAAAAAACAGCCTGTCCTATAAAAAGGCTTACCTCCTTACATACCTTGTGTATGTACGTTTCAGCAGACCTTAAATTACTTACTTGTTATAGCGGTCAAGCCATGCCGCCGCAGTCTCAAAAGCATCAGAGAGGCCGCGCGCCGAAATCTGCTTTTCGGGGAATGCCTTTCCGGGAGCGAAGAGCTGAACTGCTATACTGTCAGGTAGCTTTTCGTCAGCCTTAGTAGAATTCTTTTCAGTCATTATCATCATTTTAACGTAGTACTGAGAAAGATCTCCGTAGTAGATATCGTCGTCCTTCCTGACTAGAGGTCTACCCTTGTATTCGAGGAACTCTTCGGTTCCGATGCCGTTTAATTCAAACATTTAAATAACTCCTTTCGATTTATTTGGAAAACGGTGACTGCGATTCGGTTTCCGTATAAATAATAGCAAATGCGAAATGCTTTGTAAATACATTCGACAAAAGTATGCATAATTAAGATAACGCAGAATTCGCTATTTTTTTATAAACGGAGTAAGCCTCAGGTGGGCTCTGCCGGATTTCGGACAGGGCTTCGTAAGCTCATATACCGAATCGGCCTTATCTGCCAGAAGCTTTTGCGACAGCTGTATGCTGTCAAGCCCGTCGGTAGAAGAAGGCTTGGTAAGGATCGAAAATCCATCCTTTTTCGTTTTCCGTGTTTTCTTTAAAAGAAGCATACCGACCTCATTCATAGCAAGCACCTGAGTGTAGCATGGCAGGCTTAATACATCGGAGGAGGTAACGCCGAAGAAAGCATATAGGACCACACGTCTGATTCTTGCTTTTGTATAGTTCTTGGTTTCGGTAAGATCGATCAAAGAGGATATGTCGCTTGCCTCCATGCTTGCGCTGAAGAGGCGGTTATATAAACCGTCACCCGCATCGTGTACAGACAGTGTCTGCGAGGGCGGATTTAACCGTAAATGAGATATGATAGCCGCGGATATATTTGATAAAGCGGCAGGCATATCTTTGGTATCGAGAGCCGCAAGAATAACCTCTCTTACGGCAAACGGAATATGTTCCAGTACCGAATTATCACCTGCTATGAGTCTTTCTCTTATCGCCATAGCACTCTGGTGCCGTAAGGGAGAGATGGCAGACTCAAGATAGTCTGCACCCTCGCGCTTCACGGTATGCGGCTTTATATTGCTACCGAGCGTATGAAGCGCACGAACGTATTCTATCGCCAGAATATTATTGGGTGTAAAGGATAATTCAGAGTCGGGGCAAAGCATCCTGAATGCCGCCTCGCATCTTTCGGGGTATCCCAGGCTTGAATCAAGGGCAGAGAAAGCAGATCTGTATTCATCGGTATCAATAATCCTTGCCGCACGCTCGATATCATCTATAGAGCCCGATTCGGTACCGAAGGAAATATAATCAACGCATCCCAGGGAATCAGCGATCTTAACACCGCTTTTCGCAAAGATCTCAGCACTTGAGGAAGAGTAAGGGAAGGGAAGCTCAAGGACCAGGTCGGTACCGCCGAGAAGGGCACACTTGGCGCGCTCAGCCTTACCGAGAATGGCAGCTTCACCTCTCTGGGTGTAATTACCGCTCATAATAGCAATTATTGCGGTATCAGCACCGAATTCCTCTCGTATTCTTTCTATATGATATTCGTGCCCTGTATGGAAGGGATTGTATTCGGATATTATAGCAACCGTCGTCATTTTATCCCTCCCTGTGATTCAAGATTTTTTGTTAAAAAAATGTCTTTTGATATTGATAATTTTTTGATTATGTAGTATAATGGATTGTATCAATTAAGATTTGAAAGGAAAATACTATGAAAGTACTTGTTGTTAATGCAGGCTCCAGCTCGCTTAAATATCAGCTTTTCGATACCGCATCGGGTGACGTGCTTGCAAAGGGTAACTGCGAAAGAATAGGAATTGACGGATCAAGACTTATTCACAAGATCAGCGGTAAGGACGATTACGTTAAGGAAATGCCTCTTAAGGATCACTCCGAGGCTATGAAGCTTGTAGTTTCGGCGCTTCTTGACGGAGAGGTGGGATGCCTCAGCTCGGTTAACGAGATCGAGGCTATAGGACACAGAGTTGTCCACGGCGGCCCTTACTTCACTCAGTCGGTTCTCGTTACCGATGAGGTAATGAGCACTCTTGAGAAGTGCACCTCATATGCTCCGCTTCATACCGCTGCTCATATTATGGGTATCAAGGGTTGCAAGTCGGTTATGCCCGAAACTCCTGAGGTCCTTGTATTCGACACTGCATTCCACCAGACTATGCCCAAGGAGGCATTTATGTACGGTATCTCCTACGATATGTATGAGGATTACCAGATTCGCCGCTACGGTGCTCACGGTACCTCACATCGCTATGTAAGCGGAGAGATGATAAAGCTTATGGGCGGTGTCGCAGAGGGAACTAAGATAGTCACCTGCCATATCGGAAACGGCTCGTCCATCACTGCCGTAAAGGATGGAAAGTGCATCGATACCTCGATGGGCTTCACTCCTCTTGACGGTGTTCTTATGGGAACGCGCTGCGGTGCTATAGATCCCGCAATAGTACCCTTCATTATGGAAAAGAAGGGCTACACCCCTGCAGAAATGGAAAGCTATATGAATAAGAAGTGTGGCTTTGAGGGTATCAGCGGCGTCGGATCCGACTCTCGCGATGTTGAGAGCGCAATGTTTGCAGGAAACGAGCGAGCAAAGCTTGTTTACGATATGCTTTGCTATCAGATAAAGAAGTATATCGGCTCTTACAGTGCGGCAATGGGCGGCGTAAATGCTATAGTATTTACCGCGGGTATAGGTGAGCACGCACCTTATATCAGAGAGCACGCACTCGAGGGACTTGAATACCTTGGAATCAAGCTTGATACCGAGCGCAATACCTTCAAGCATTCCTCTACACCCGTGAAGCTTTCCGCAGACGATTCCGCGGTTGCAATATATATGATTCCCACAAATGAGGAGCTCGTTATTGCAAAGGATACCGAAGCTATCGTAAGCGCGCTTTGATAAAAACCGTATAATATCGCTCACGCGAACCCGTAATTCGGGGCGCGTGGGCGATTTTAATACAGAAATTCGTATCCGCGAATACTATATTACCATAAATAAAATGTAATGTCAATAAAATAAGCACAATTATGCTCAATTTTAGTTTTATCAGACCGAATTCATAATATTTCCTATTTCTTCGAGTATACTGTCGGAAATCTCGGATATTTTTGAAAAATCCATAGCTCCGCTATAAATCTTCTCAAGCTCGAAGTGGCACTTCTTTGCATCTGCAATTTTTTCTGCGGCATAGGAGAGAAATAGGTCACGGCTATTATAAATCGCATCGATAGCAATATCGTTCTCAATAGCATCGGGTGCCGTTATATAGGCAGTGCTATCCAAAATCCTTTCACCTACTCCGCCTGCGGTAATTGATATGCGGCTGTCCTCAAAGTATACAGCTTCATACGTATCCTTATCAAAAGGCGAGGGAATTGCGCAGAAGTCTGCCCCCATCCCATAAAGCTCATCAACAAGCATTGAGAGAATGAGCTTGTCGCTGTCGTGTATGCCGTAAACGGCATATTTTTTATCGGATATTTTATCGAGAGTAGGAAGCGTATAATATCCTATATCCGAAAATGAGCTGACAAGCTTTTTTGAAATTCTTCCGCTCTTTTTTCCTTCAAAAACAGCCGAAATTATTCTTCTGCACTCCGCTCTTGCACCTACAATATCAAAAAACTTTTTAATTTCTGCTTTAATATAATCCGCGAAAACAGAAGAAACAGACATATACTCATAGGCTTTAGCATAGTATATCTTCTTCCTTTTTGAAAGCTCCTCTATCCTTTCGCGCGACGACTCCAATACTCCCATATCCCATCCCAAACCGAGGTCAACGAGTGTATCCGCACAGCCCGGAAGAGCGGTATCTCTCATATGGGGTGCAGTGCCGTCAATGATTCCAACACGTCTGCCATTGGCGGTATAAATTATCACACCGTCAAGTGAATTTATGTCCGAGGAGCATCTTATCACCTCATAATCGGCGCCGCGCTCCTCGGCAAGAGCCGCCGCCTTTTTCATAAGTGTGCTTTTTCCGGTACCGGGTCCGCCCTTCAGGATATACAGTCGCTTGTAATCTTTTGCATTGAATATAAGATCAAAATACGAAATAAATCCTTTGTAGCCGTTTGAGGAGGCAAAAAACTCCTTACTGCTATTAAAATTGTCGATCATCAGGTCATCCTCGCTTTCGTGAAAATACTTTTAAATTTATCCTATTATAACAAAAAATGACAGCTCGTAAAAAATTTACCTTGACATTTTGATAAAGGATGTTGTATAATATAAAATGTATATTTTTATTTTAATTATGTACTCTGCCAGGAGTGCTTCGGAGAGAAAATGAAGATAATAGGATTGTGCGGCGGTAGCGGAAGTGGAAAAGGGACTGTTTGTTCTGTCTTTCTTTCACACGGGATACCCTCAATTGACGCCGACCGCGTATACAGAGAATTGGCTGTGCCGGGCAGTGATATCCTTTCCGATCTCGCCACTGAATTCGGAAGCGACGTGCTGAACGGGGATGGCTCGCTCAACAGAGCTGTGCTTTCAAGCAAGGCTTTCGGTGCGGAAGCATCTCCCGAAGCCAAGGACAGGCTCGACAGGATAACGCACGCGCGGATCCTCGAGGAGACCGAGCGCCGCATTCTTGCGCTTCGCGATAGCTATGATTTCGTTATATTCGATGCACCATTGCTTTTTGAATCGGGATTTGATAAAAGATGCGATATCATAATTGCCGTGATTGCAAACACCGATATCAGAGTAAAGCGGATAATGCAAAGGGACGGTATATCCAAGGAGGCGGCTTACGCGCGTATTTCTGCGCAGATGCCGGATGACGAGCTCGTAAAAAGGGCAGATCACGTTATAGTAAACAACGGCAGTATTGCCGAGCTGGAGAACGCCGCTTGCGAAGTTCTCACAAAAATAAATAACAAATAAACGAGGTATATTAAAATGAGTGAAAAAACTATGGGCAAGGAAATGATGGATAAGCTTGCCTACAAGAAGAAAAACGTCTTTGAGGAGGCGGATGCCGAGAAGATAAAGGCTATCTATGATTATGCAGAGGGCTATATGGCATATCTTGATGCTTCGAAGACCGAGAGAGAAGCCGTTCTGACCTCTGTTGCGCTTGCTGAAAAGGCCGGATACACCGAGTACAAGCTAGGTGATAAGCTTGCTGTTGGCGATAAGAAGTATTACAATAATCGCGGTAAATCTCTTATACTCTTTAAGATAGGTACAAACGATCTTGAGAAGGACGGTATAAGAATAGTTGCATCGCATATTGACTCTCCCCGTCTTGACTTGAAGCAGGTTCCTATGTATGAGGATTCCGGAATGGCATTCCTCAAAACTCATTACTACGGTGGAATCAAAAAGTATCAGTGGACGGCTACTCCGCTTTCGCTTCACGGTGTTGTTGTAAAGGCGGACGGCGAGGTCGTAAATATTGTTATAGGTGAGGATCCTAAGGATCCCGTGTTCTATATCAACGATCTTCTTCCTCACCTTGCTTCGAAGCAGGTAGCCGAGAGCCTCGGAACTGCTATTTCGGGTGAAACCTTAAATATTCTCATAGGTGGACTTCCTTACAATGACAGCGAGGTTTCGGATAAGATAAAGCTCACAGCACTTTCATATCTCAATGAAAAGTACGGAATCACCGAGGAGGACTTCCTCAGTGCAGAGCTCTCACTCGTTCCTGCCGCACCTGCAAGAAACGTCGGATTTGACGGTGCGCTTATTGCGGCATACGGTCATGATGACAGAGTATGCTCATATCCCGCGCTTACCGCGCTTCTCGCTACCGAAACAAACGAGAGGACTTCTATGGTCGTCCTTGCCGATAAGGAGGAGGTAGGATCTATGGGTGTCAGCGGTATGCAGAGCAATATAGTGGTAGATATTATAGATGAGATATCCGCCGCACTCGGTAAGAATTCAAGAGTTGTAAGAAGCAGCTCCAAGTGCCTCAGCGCAGACGTTAATGCAGCATTCGATCCCAATTTTGCAGACGTTTATGAGAAGAGAAACAGTGCCATGATCTCCTGCGGTACCGTACTCAGCAAGTACACCGGTTCACGCGGAAAGTCGGGCACCAGCGATGCATCGGCAGAGCTTGTCGCGTTTGTAAGAAAGCTCTTCGCGGATAACGGTGTTATCTGGCAGACCGCCGAGCTTGGTAAGATAGATGCGGGCGGCGGCGGAACCGTTGCTATGTACGTGGCAAATCGCAATATAGATACAGTTGACCTTGGAGTGCCGGTTATATCCATGCACGCACCATATGAGGTGGTTTCAAAGGCAGACGTATACTCAACCTATGAAGCATGCCTTGCGTTTGTAAAGTAATTATACGGTATGTTTTTAGATAAGCTTATACCCGCGGAGAACCGCTATCGCGAAATTGAGCAGCTTATGACGCTGCCCGAAATAGTTGCAGACAGCAAAAGGTATACTGCGCTCGTCAAGGAATATAACTCCCTTACCGAGATCGTTGAAAAATTCAGAGAATACAAGGCAAACGATGCCGCACGGCTTGAGGCAGCTGAGATGCGAGATGACAGCTCGCTTGACCGAGAGCTCCGTGATCTTGCGGAGGAGGAATATCTCCTTGCTACAGAGCACGCGGCGGCGCTCGAGGAGGAGCTTAAGCTACTTCTGATACCTAAGGATCCTAATGATTCGCGCAACGTTGTGGTAGAGATCCGCGCAGGCGCGGGCGGGGAGGAGGCGGCGCTCTTTGCTGCAGATCTTTTCCGTATGTATTCTATGTTCGCGGTAAAGGAAAGGTTCAAAATAGAGCTGATCAACGTTAATGATACCGAGCTTGGAGGATATAAGGAGATAACCTTTAACGTTATCGGCGAGGGCGCGTATTCGAGATTCAAGTTTGAAAGCGGAGTTCACCGCGTTCAGCGAATACCCGTTACCGAGTCAAACGGAAGGATACAGACCTCCACCGTAACCGTAGCCGTACTTCCCGAGGCGGAGGACGTAGAGGTCGAGGTAAATCCCGCCGATATCAAAATAGAATCCTGCAAATCAAGCGGCGCCGGCGGTCAGCACATAAACAAAACCGAATCGGCAGTCAGGCTTACTCATAAGCCCACGGGAATCGTTATAGAATGTGATCAGGAGCGCAGTCAGCTTCAGAATAAGGAAAAAGCACTCCGAATCCTTTATACCAAGCTTTATGATATGAAGGTCAAGGAGCAATCGGATGCTATAGCCTCCGAGAGAAAAAATCAGGTCGGATCGGGTGACAGAAGCGAAAAGATCAGAACCTACAATTATCCTCAGTCGAGGATAACCGACCACAGGATAAATAAAACGGTGTATACCTTCGATGCCTTCCTTAACGGAGATATAGGCGATCTGGTAAACAACCTAATAGCATTTGATACAGCAGAACGATTAAGAGGCAACGAATAATGAATACCGAACTGATCAGTATAATGGATCTTAGCACCGAATCTATGAAAGATCTTTGCCGCGCGGCGGAGATCATCCGCCGTGGCGGGCTTGTGGTGTTTCCCACCGAAACCGTGTACGGTCTCGGTGCGGATGCCACCAATGCTGAGGCGGCGGCAAAAATATTCGAGGCGAAGGGAAGACCTTCGGATAATCCTCTTATAATCCATATTGCAGAGCCGGAGAATGCAGAGCGATATACCTATACCAATGATACCTATTTCAGATTGGCAAGGGCATTTATGCCCGGACCTCTTACGGTGATACTTCCTGCACGTGAATGCATACCTCCCGAAACCCGTGCATCGCTTCCCACTGTTGCGGTAAGATGCCCGGAGCATCCCGTGGCAAGGAAGCTTATAGAGCTTTCGGGTGTTCCGATAGCAGCCCCATCGGCAAACATTTCCGGCAGTCCCTCTCCTACGAAGGCAAAGCACGTTATAGATGATATGACGGGTAGAGTAGATATGATAATAGACGGAGGGGATTCGGAATTCGGCCTTGAGTCAACTATAGTCAAAATTGACGGCGACGGCTCTCTCACATTATTAAGGCCCGGTAAGATCACAGTCGACGATCTGCGCTCGGTCTGTCCCAGTGTGAAGATCGCCGATGCAGTGAAGGACAAACTTAAGGAGGGTGAGACCGTTCTTTCTCCGGGAATGAAATACAGGCATTATGCACCGCGTGCAGAGGTATTTCTGTTAGATATGGATATAAATTCTGCCGCGGAATATATACGAAAAAGATCGAAAAAATGCCGTGTAGCGGCAATTTGTTACGAAGAAGACCTCGAAACTGTACGCGACAAGGCACCTGGTGTGACCATATATGAATTTGGCAAGCGCGGTGATGAGCTTACGCAGGCGCACATGCTCTTTGACATACTACGTGATGCCGATAAAAAAGAACTCGACGAGCTCTATGCGCCGCTTCCGCGCGCAGAGGGACTTGGGCTTGCGCTCTATAACAGGATGATAAGAGCAGCAGCATATCATATTATCAGAATGTGACGGTAAGAAAAATGGCAAAGAAGAAAAAGACGGTTTCTATTGATGACCTCAAGAAAAATGAAGCACCGGCAACGCCCCAGCCTATAACTGAAACACTCGAAAAAAACTATATGCCGTATGCTATGAGCGTTATAGTTTCAAGAGCGATTCCGGAAATAGACGGCTTTAAGCCCTCGCACAGAAAGCTTCTTTATACAATGTATAAGATGGGACTGATGACTCAGCAGAAGACCAAGAGTGCGAATATAGTCGGTCAGACGATGAGGCTGAATCCGCACGGTGACGCATCAATATACGAAACTATGGTTCGTCTGACGCGCGGAAACGGAGCACTTCTGCACCCCTTCATAGATTCAAAGGGCTCATTCGGAAAGCAGTATTCGCGTGATATGGCGTATGCCGCATCGCGTTATACCGAGGCAAAGCTCGATCCCTTCTGTGCAGAGCTTTTTGAAGGAATTGACAAGGATGCCGTTGACTTTGTTCCAAACTACGATAATACATCCGAGGAGCCTACGCTCCTGCCCACCACATTTCCGAATATTCTCGTATCTCCTAATCTCGGCATAGCCGTCGGTATGGCATGCTCGATATGCTCGTTCAACCTATCCGAGATATGTGACGGTACTATCGCGCTACTTAAGAATCCCAAGGCGACAGTTGAGCGTATTATGGAGATCATAAAAGCACCCGATTTTTCGGGTGGTGCCACCATCCTTTACGATTACGAGCAGATGAAGAAGATCTATACCACAGGTATAGGTAGCTTCAAGATGCAGGCGAAATACGCCTACGATAAAAAGAATCACAGTATAGATATCCTTGAAATTCCGTATTCATCCTGCATTGAGGCGATAATAAAGAAGTCTGTTGAAATGATAAAGTCAGGCAAGCTGCGCGAGGTTTCCGACGTTCGTGACTCGATAGATATAAGCTCATCAAGGCTTCTTACCTTTGAATTAAAGAAGGATGCCGATCCGGAGATAGTTATAAAGAAGCTAATGGCGGCAACCGAGCTTGAAAATAACTTCGACTGCAATTTCAATATCCTTGTAGAGGGTAGACCTATGCTTCTCGGCGTGCGCGAGATACTGCTCGAATGGATAAAGTTCAGGACCGGATGTCTTACCCGTGAGCTTAATTTCACCCTGAATAAAAAGGAAGAGAAGCTTCATCTTTTACTCGGACTTGCGGCTATTCTCCTTGATATAGACAAGGCGATAAAGATCATAAGGAATACAGCCGATGAGAAGGACGTAGTTCCCAATCTTGCCGCGGCATTCAATATAAGCACCATTCAGGCAGAATACGTTGCAGATATAAAGCTTCGTAATCTTAACAGTCAGTATATCCTCAACCGCGTTAAGGAGATAGAGGAGCTGCGCGCCGATATTGCCGATATACAGGACAAGCTCCGCGATGAGCTCAAGCTCAAGAGCGTTATAATCGATCAGCTCAAGGAGATAAAGAAGAAGTACGGCAAACCCCGTCTTACCGATATAATCGATAAGCGCACGGTCGAGGTCGTCAAGAAGGATGAGATATTCTTTGAGAATTATAATTGCAGACTCGTCATGTCAAAGGGCGGGTATTTCAAGAAGATCTCACTTCAGGGAATGCGCTCAGGAGACGAGCAGAAGCTTAAGGAGGGAGATTTTGTTATCTACGAGGAGGATACCGATAACCGCGGAGATGTGATATTCATCACCGATAAATGTCAGATGTATCGCGTTAAGGTAGCCGACTTTGATCTGTCGAAGCCCTCGCAGATGGGCGAATATATACCGGCAAAGCTCGGTATGGAGAGCGACGAGCACGTTATCGCCTGTCAGATGATATACGATCTTATCCCCGAGCATCATCTCATTTATATATTCGAAAACGGCAAAGGACTCAGAGTTCCCATGTCGGCATACGAATCGAAGTCCAAGAGAAAAAAGCTCACGGGCATATGCTCATCATCCTCACCTCTTATAGCAGCATTCTACGAGAAGGAAAAGCCTATTCAGATATTCCTGCGCAGTGATATGGGCAGAGGAATGCTCATCAAGAGCGATCTTATTCCCGAGAAGGTAACGCGTACGTCCTCGGGTGTTCAGATAATGCAGTTCCCGAAAAAGAACGGAAAGCTTGAGCTTGCCACCGACCGTATAGCATCCCTCGGTGCAGACGTTTCCAAATGCAAGAAGACTGCGATCCCATCGACGGGAAGTATTATAAATCAGATATCATTCAACTTTTGATCAAAAGATAATAAATAAGCTCCCTGTAAGGGCTACTTCAAGTAACCATTACAGGGAGCTTATATTTTATCAGCCTGCAGTATCGAATTTGTATCCAACACCCCAGACGGTCTTGAGCGACCACTTGGTCGAAACGCCCTCAAGCTTTTCGCGCAGACGCTTAACGTGAACGTCAACCGTTCTCGAATCTCCGAGATAATCGAAGCCCCATACCTTATCGAGAAGCTGGTCACGCGTGAAAACGCGGTTGCAATTCGAGGCAAGGAAGTAGAGAAGCTCAAGCTCCTTGGGAGGAATGTCTATAGCCTTGCCGTTGAGCTTAAGCTCATATCTCTGAAGGCTTATCTCGATATTCTCATATCTTACGACCTCCTCGTCGCTCGCATTCACGTGAGCATTGTATCTGCGGAGCACCGCCTTGACTCTTGCGGAAAGCTCCTTCATATCAAAGGGCTTGACCATAAAGTCATCGGCACCGAGCTCAAGTCCCAGAACCTTATCAAATACCTCTCCCTTTGCGGTGATCATAATAACGGGCTTGGATGATATCTCTCTTATCTCGCGGCATACCTGCCAGCCGTCCTTCTTGGGCATCATTATGTCAAGGAGAACAAGATCAGGCTCGTAAACCTTGAAAAGATTAACGCCATCAACACCGTTTCCTGCGCATTTTACCTTATATCCCTCATTCTCAAAATAAAGTCTGAGCATCTCGCAGATATTGGCATCATCGTCTATAACAAGTAATTTTGTATCCATAGTATTTCTCCTCAGTTGATTTGTTAACTTTGTTAAGTTTTTTAAAATCTTAACAATTGTATTATAATGGATATATGTTATTTTGTCAAGAACAAATTATGAATTTTTTAGAAATTTCTATAATTATTTCCTATGCATCCACAGCTATCGGCTATTTACTTATTTTTCAAGGAATTACTGCACGGTTTTGCGAAAAGATAAGAGTAACTTGAATCGTGAGGTAAAGATAATGAAAAGGCTTACAGCGCTTTTATTGGCAATTTTAATTTTATCCTTTGCGGGCGTGAACGTTTACGCAGAGGGGAAGGGAATAGGCTGGTACGTAAAGCGTAACGGAAGGCAGAGGCCTGTTGCGATAGGCGAGATGTGCGAGATAGAAGATTACGGCGGATATTATATAGATAAAAAGCTTTCGGATGACTCTGAAAAAAGAGTTATATACCTGACCTTCGATGCCGGTTATGATAACGGAAACGTTACGAAAACGGTTGAAATTCTCAAGGAAAAAAACGTAAAGGCGGCTTTTTTTATTCTTGACACAATTGTAATAAAGAATACAGACCTTCTTTGCCGTATGTTTGATGACGGACACCTTGTATGCAATCATACGAAGAATCATAAGGACGTAACTCTTATGACAAATGACGAGATAATAGACAACCTTACAGATCTGGAGCGGATATGCGAGCAAAAGACCGGAAGAAAAATGGCAAAGTATTTCAGATTTCCCGAGGGAAAATACAGTATAGATTCATTAAAGACGGTAAATGAGCTTGGATATAAAACTATATTCTGGAGTTTTGGTTATGACGACTGGGACAATGCAAGGCAGCCTGATAAGTCGACGGCATTCAAAAAAATCATCGACAACACCCATAACGGAGAGGTGATCCTTCTACACCCGACGTCATCTACAAACGTGGAAATATTACCGCTTCTTATTGATAAATGGCGCGAAATGGGATACAGCTTCGGAAGTCTTGACGAGCTTGTAAAAGAATAAAAATCGGGACAGACTCATAAGCTTGAGCCTGCCCCTACAAATTTTCCGTATTATCTGCCTCCGTCACCCTTCATATTCTTTTTGATAGCCTCCAGACGCTCTCTTTCGGTAACGTCATCCTTCATTATGGGCTCGATATCATCCTCAGGCTCCTTTTCCTCGGGATGCTCCTCAAGATAGGGATCTATCATATGCTCCTTGATCTTGGGATATGCCGCATATACCTTGATAAATGCAAGGGAAGAGAAAAGCATTGCAAGAGGTGCGGCAACAGCAAGAGGAACGAGTATTCCTCCTGTAGCGAACATTAGCGCCAGCTCGATGATAAGAACCAGTATTATACCGAAAAATGCGGCTATATTGCGCTTGAAGCCGAGGAGTGCAAATATAAGTGAATTCTTTATGATTTTGAATATTGTCAGCTTGAAGGTGACCGCCTGTACATAGAGATAATATCTCATAAAGAAGTAGAGAATAAAGAGCACCACGTTGCTCCAGAAGAGCATAGAAGCAAAGAAATCGGCGGTAGAGGAGATCATGGTATAAAGATTCCAGCCGAGCAGGACTGTAATTCCAAGATCGATCATACCGAGTGGAAGAGATTGCTTTATATTGCGCTTTACCGCATACCAGAAGTCAGACCAGGGAAAGACAGGCTCGCCGTTTACCATATTTCTTATTATGTAGGCACATCCTGTATTCACAGGCCCGAAGGTGAACAGTGTCAGAGCACCGAGCGCGTAAAATACGTAGTTTATCGCGGTGGGAGCAAGTGCATTGCGTTGAAGACCTTCAAGGGCATAGAGTGTCATTTTATAAGGGGTAAGCTCGCCGTCAGAGGCGAATATACCTGCTATATTCTGAAAAAGATCCGAGAAGGGAATAAAATACCCTGTCTTGAAATATCCCGAAAGATTGCAAATAAGAAATATAATCGGAAAGTTTCCGAGAACCATAAATATGTTCACCGAGATAAGCTTATTGAAATTATTCTTATAGGAAATAAAAAATTTCTTCAGGCCGGGTCCCAGATCGGCTTGATTTTTACTGATGCCCTTTCCGTCTTTCTGAAGATCGAAAAGGCGCAGTCTTTTGTTTTTATCGTTTTTCTTCATAAGGCTTCCGTTTCCGTCACCCGGGTGACTTGAAAATTTGCGTTTTCGGCAGGAAAGACGTTGTAATCAATCCTGTCTTTATAAATGCGTGTACATTATATAATAACACATCCTTTAAATAAATACAATGGTATTCGGAAAGATTTACAAAAAAATTAAAAATACAGATTTGAGCTTCGGTCATATTTTAAAGGTCAATTTAATAATCTTGTATAAATAAAGGAGGTTAGACCAAGGTATGAAAAGGTATATTGCATTTTTTATAACAGTTTTAATGATTCTTAGCTTCAACACAACAGTTTTTGCCGAAAATAATATTAAAAACGAAGCAGAAACAACATTCGGAGAAGATTTCGAGGTAGGCTCATTCGTGCTCATGGAAGCGGAAACCGGCAAAGTACTGCTTTCTAAAAATCCAACCGATTCCCTCGCGCCGGCATCGGTTACAAAGATACTGACGCTTTTGATTGTAGCAGAGGCACTCTCGGACGGCAGAATAGCCCTTACCGATAAGGTAACGGTTTCGGCAACCGCAGCATCTCTCGGCGGCAGTCAGGTTTTTCTCAGCGAGGGCGAGGTTCTGACGGTTGAGGAGCTAATAAAATGCACGGTTATAGCAAGCGCAAACGATGCTGCGGTTGCTCTTGCTGAGCTCATCGCAGGAAGCGAGGATGCCTTTGTTGCTATGATGAATAAAAGAGCCGCCGAGCTCGGAATGACGTCCACGAATTTCGAGAATGCAACCGGTCTTGATGACACCGTAACAAATCACGTCACATCTGCTTTGGACATCGCCGTTATGTCCCGAGAGCTAATAAAGCACGATGCTATACTTAAATACAGCTCCCTTTGGCAGGATAGCATCCGGGGCGGAGAATTCGTGCTTACAAATACCAACAGACTTGTGCGGTTCTATGACGGATGCACCGGTCTTAAGACCGGATCTACCGATAAGGCGGGCTTCTGTATCAGCACGACCGCAAAGCGCAACGGCATGCATCTCATCGCGGTTATAATGGGCGCAAAAACGCGCGATTCGCGTAATGAGATGGCGAGGAAGCTCCTTGATTATGGATTTGCGGGCTACTCGCTCTGCGCCATCCCCGAAATGACAGTAAAGGAAATACCGGTGAGCTCGGGTGTAAAGGAGAAGATTATGCTCTATTCCTCGCCGGCGAAGCTTCTCATACCGAAGGGCTCACGATCGGATATAGAAAAGGTCTTTTATCTGCCCGATGCTATCGATGCACCGCAAAATGCGAAAGAATCGGTAGGTCGGATCGAATATATGCTCGCGGGAGAGAAGATAGGAGAGTCGCAGGTCTATGTTAACGAGGATCTGGAAAAAGTAACATTTTTCGGTCTGTTTTCGCTGATTTTCACGTCGATCTTCAAGGCATAAGCAAGGTATGGACATCGTTTTAAAAATAAAGAAGAATTTCCGCAAAAATACTTGAAAAATTACTTCCCTTGTTGTATAATTAACTATCAGTACAATTTGGAGGTATTTGGAATGTCTGTAAAATTAGTAGACAAATTTCTTCAGGGCTTCGTTTCCGCAGATGAGGTAGCGGCAGTTGCCAACAGAGCAAGAGCTGCATATGAGCTCGTCGGAAGCGGCAAGGGTGAGGGCTCTGATTTCCTGGGATGGGTAACCTTACCGGAGGATTACGATAAGGAAGAGTTTGCACGCATAAAGGCTGCAAGCGAAAAGATAAAGAAGAGCTGTGACGTTCTTGTTGTCATAGGTATAGGCGGATCCTATCTCGGAGCGCGCGCCGCTATCGAGTTTGTTAAGAGCCCGCTTTATAACAATCTGAAGAAGGACACTCCCGATATATACTTTGCGGGTAATAACATATCCACCACCGCGCTTACGGAGCTTCTTTCTATCTGCGAGGGCAGAGATATCTGTGTAAACGTAATATCCAAGTCGGGTACTACTACCGAGCCTGCGGTAGCATTCCGCGTGTTCAAGCAGCTCCTTATAGATAAATACGGTGAGACCGGTGCGAGAGAAAGAATATTCGTGACGACAGATAAGTGCCGAGGTACTCTCAAGCAGTTCTCGGATGCCGCAGGATATGAGACCTTTGTAGTTCCGGATAACGTAGGTGGCAGATTCTCTGTTCTTACCGCTGTGGGACTTCTTCCCATTGCCTGTGCAGGCATAGATATCGATGCTATGATGAAGGGTGCAGCCGATGCAAAGGCGGCATATGCTTCATCCGATCTCAATAAGAACGATGCGATCAAATATGCGGCTATCAGAAACGTTCTTCTCGAAAAAGGAAAGGTCACTGAGATACTTGTAGGATATGAGCCCTATATGCTTATGCTTAACGAGTGGTGGAAGCAGCTTTACGGCGAGAGTGAGGGTAAGGATACCAAGGGTATTTTCCCCGCATCGGTAGTATTCTCCACCGATCTTCATTCTCTTGGTCAGTACATACAAGACGGACAGAGAAATCTCTTTGAAACCGTTGTCAGCGTCAAGGATCCCGGAGCAGAGTTCATCATACCGAACGATGAGGCAAACGTTGACGGACTCAATTTCATAAGCAACAAGTCGCTCGATTACGTGAACAAGACAGCTATGCTCGCAACTCTTATCGCACATAACGACGGCGGCGTCCCCAATATGCTTATCGAGCTTGATGACAGAACTGCTTACACCTTCGGTTATCTTGTATATTTCTTCGAGCTTGCTTGCGCTGTTTCGGGATATATGCTCGGCGTCAATCCCTTCAACCAGCCCGGCGTTGAGGCTTATAAGAAGAATATGTTTGCGCTTCTCGGCAAGCCCGGATACGAGGAAATGAAAAAGTCGCTCGAGGACAGAATAGCAGGTAACTGATTTTTTCAATAAAAAGTGTGTAAAATCATAAAAAAGCTATTGCAATTTCACACGAAATAGTGTATCATATATACAAGAGGATTAAAAATATCCTAAACTAAGGAGGACTAAACAAATGATTAAGTTATTTATCGGCGCAAAAGGTTCAGGAAAGACCAAGACTCTTATCGAGCTTGTAAACAATGCTGCCAATACATCCGACGGATCGGTTGTGTGCATTGAGAAGGGTGATAAGCTTAGATTTGATATTACCTCTAAGGCGCGCCTTATTGATACAGATACTTATAAGATCGACAATGCAGAGAAGCTCACCGGATTTATCGCAGGAATTCTTGCTTCCAACAGCGATATTACCGATGTTTTCGTAGATTCTTCTCTTAAGATCTGCGGCAATGACGTCGCTGCATTCGAGAATCTTCTTAAGCAGTGCGATGATTTCGTTGCAGACGTTAATCTTGTGATGACCGTTTCCATCGCAGTTGAGAGCTGCCCCGAGAGCATCAAGGCTTATACCTGATTTCAGCATTTCCGAGGTTACATACCTACGTGATATCAAAAAGGCTATTGCAGTTTTGCAATAGCCTTTTTGATGTTATCAGGGAATCAAGATAAGCTTCATGCAGCTTATTTAGCTTCCTTAATGTGCACGTCAAGCTGGTTGTAGGGAACCTCGATTCCTTCCTTATCAAAGGCAAGCTTGACAGACTCAAGCAAATCGAAGTTAACAGTCCAGTAATCGCCACCATTTACCCATACCTTGGTGCCGATATCAATAGCATGATCGCCGTGCGCGCCTACTCTGATAGCGGGTTCGGGATCCTTGAGGATGAGCTCGTGAGAGTCGCAGATATCCGCTATTATAGCCTTTGCCTTTTCGAAGTCAGCATCATAGCTGATAGAGAAGGTGAGATCAAGTCTTCTGGTTGGCTTGATAGAGTAATTAACAATATTTCCGTTGGAAAGCGGTCCATTTGGGATGAAAACTACCTTATTATCGGGCGTACGGACCTTGGTGTTGGTCATATGTATTGCCTCGACCGTTCCGCTATAGCCCTGAGCCTCGATAAAATCGTCGATCTTGAAGGGGCGAGTAATAATAAGGAGAACACCTCCCGCGATATTTGCCACAGCGCCGTTAACTGCCAGACCGAAGCAAACTCCGAGCGATGCGATAAGGGCGGTGATTCCGCTTGTATCAATACCGAGGAAGCCGATAAGACATACAGCTATAATACACTTCGCACCTATCTTGAAAATGTATGCAAGAGTACGCATTATGGTCTTATCGTACTTTTCCTTGTCACCGCTTTTCTCAATCTTCGATGCAATTACGTTGATGATCTTGAAGGAGATTATCAAGGCGATTACCGCAAATATGATTCTTATGCCGATATTGAGTCCTGTGTTTGTGAGCCAATTTACAATTCCGTCAATAAACTGATCCATTTTATTATTTCCTTTCTTTTATATTTGATGCCGAAGCACCTGTAAAGAGTATATCATTTTACAGATGCTTTGTCAAGTTTTATTGTATCATAGCGAAAAATAATTTAAAATATGAAAATTTTGTAAGGGAAAGTCATTTTTTATATTCTCATTAACAATTATCGGTATGCGGCATAAAATGTATTGAGGTGAAAATTTCACCGAAAACCATAGAGGTTATAAATTATTTATAATCGAGGGAGAAGTTGCAATGTCAGATAACAGAAATGGATCGTCATGTTTTTCTCAGGACGCCAGGGGAACTGTATGCATAGATACGCATCGCGTTCTCGATTCCTGCAGAGACAGGGATTGCTTTGAGGGCGTCAGAGTTTATCTCACCGCATTCGGAGAAGATATCCTTTCGAGTGCAACGAACGTAAGAGCAAAATCGGCTAAGATTCTGTGGGCTTACGTAGGCGTTGACGAGGTGCCGTTCAACTGCGGATTCTATCAGGTAACTGTTCGCTATTACATTTTAGTAGAGCTTGAGGCTTGTATAGGTATAGGCAGAAGCCAGACCTTTAGCGGAATTTCCGTTCTTGAAAAGCAGGTTATTCTTTACGGCGGGGAGGGAACTGTTACAACCTTTACCTCAGGTCCCGATAATAACTTTTGCTCGATAGGCAATACCGATAATATGGGAACCAACGGCCCCACCGCAATCGTAGAAACCGTTGAGCCTATCATACTATCCACCAAGGTCGTTGACTGTGGATGCAGAAGCTCCTGCTGCGAAAGCATAGAGCTTCCCGCGTGCATCAGCAATTGCCTGGGCGCGGACATCTGCTGCGCTAACAACGGTACACCCGCATTATACCTTTCTTACGGTATTTTCTCTGTAATAAGAATCGTGCGTCCTGCACAGCTGCTTGTTCAGGCAAGCGATTACAGTGTTCCCGATAAGGAATGCGTAGCGGCAAGCAATAACGAGGATCCCTGCTCGGTATTCAATAATATGCCTTTCCCGATCTCTCGCTTCAGAGGAACAGGAAACGTCAACGGCACAAATGATAACCAGCGCGGAAAGGGCTGCGGCTGTGGCAATAAGTAAGAGCTAAAACGATCATTATTTAACAGAATCTAATAGCGGAGGCTATCACAAAAGCAAAAAGCACATTTGTGATAGCCTCATTTTTTTCTTTGTTTATTTAATCGCAATTCTGACTTTAATCGCAATTCTGACGCATTATCTCATATGCAAACATAGTCGTTGCAGATGCCGCAGAAAGCGATGCCTTGAACTCTCTTGAATAATTTATCCTTACAAGTATATCAGCCGCATCGAGAATATTGCGTGAGATGCCTCTTTTTTCGCCTCCTACGATCAGGAGAATAGGGAGGGGAAGTGAAACCTTGCCAAGTATATTATCGGTATTTTCATCGGCACAAACTACCGTGTATCCGTGAGCCTTGAATATTTTGACGGCATCCTCCGCCTCTGCTTCATAGATATCAAACAATTCGGAGGCTCCGGCTGAGCTTCGGCAAACAACACCCGCCGCACTCATCCAATTGCGCTTCGGGAGTATTATACCGTCGGCGCCGGTGGCGTAAAGAGAGCGAAGGGAATAGCCAAAATTATAAGGATCCTCGATCCCTTGTATCATGGCGAAAAATCCGCGTTCGGGCAGGGAAGCTTCATTCGATAAAATGGGGATAGTTCGCTCACCGGTCACCGCGACGATACCTCCGTGAGATGTTCCGAGTGTCATTTCCGCAAGCCGCTCATTAGTGGTTCCTTCTAATCTAAATCCATATTTCGAAGAAACTGCCTTAAAATATCCTATTTCTTTTGATATTTTTTTGATTTTCGACTCGTCATAAAGAATTTTTTCTATGTGTCGGTCGCTTATCCCCATATCTATTGATTTTATTATGGCTCTGATAGACGTCATACCTTCAAAAACGCATGAATCAGAAAATTTTATTTCTTCCTTTTGCATTATATTATATGTCCTTTCATATAGTTAAACATAAGCTAAATTGCACAAAAAACACCCCGGGAGAATATTATGATAGATTTAAATGGCAAGGAAAGATGCGAAGAGATCGCCCAATACGTTATAGAAACCGGTGCTACGGTCCGTGCCGCGGCACAAAAATTCGAAATCAGCAAAAGCACTGTACATAAAGACCTTTCATACAGGCTCAGATTTTATAATAAAGCATTGTATTATGAGGTTAAGGAGATACTTATGCATAACAAAGCCGAGCGACACTTAAGAGGCGGCGAAGCTACGCGGCGTAAATATCTTGAAAAATCAAAATGATAGATAGATAAGATAATATATAAATGATAACAGTCAGTCAGATAACAATATTATATCTTAAATACTGCATTTTTTCAATATATTTGCCGAAAATAGTTTTAATGGCTGTTAAATGTATGCAGAAATCCATAAAATATGCAATATTTGTTCCCTGAATTATACAAAATAATCATTTTGTATAATTGAACCTATGTAACACTATATACCTATACCAAGAGGGAGAAGAACATATTTGTGAGTAATGATCGTCAATAAGAGGGAGTTGATTTTCGATACGATGCTCTTTGTATCGGAAATACCGTAAATCTCTACCTCTCTAAAGAGCCTTCCCTACGATTCTCATTTATCGGCTCGTCCTGCCATTCTTCTCTGCTCTGCATCCTTGCAATCCCGATTTGGGACTTCCCTGCTTTTTTCTTCCGTATAATTATACTATAGTTATTGATTTTTCTCTAATAATATGATATAATAAGGAAAAAAAGATTTTTTGGAGGAATTTTCACCAATGAGAATGAGAGTACTTACTCACACCAGCAAGGGCAAGCTTCTTACAATTGCAGATGAGGTTTCAAAGCTTATCGAGGCTGATAAGCCTGCCGATGTTATTCCGCCTGCATACCATTGTGATGGCGAAAGACTCGTTATTATCGTTGCTACAGCGAAGCCTAATATGCCTGAAAATTTCGGACGTCTTGTAAGGTCCTTTAAAAAGAGTGTTGCGGCAAACGTGGCATTCATTATGGATGGAAAGCCTGAGGATGCTCAGAAGATAGTTGATATG
Organism: Oscillospiraceae bacterium; assembly: GCA_015064555.1. Classification (GTDB taxonomy): domain Bacteria; phylum Bacillota; class Clostridia; order Oscillospirales; family CAG-272; genus UBA1740. The sequence continues at coordinate 35,800 of SVRZ01000008.1, read as the reverse complement.
GCTAAGACAAATGATGCAAACGTAATCGATGACAATATCCTTTACATAAACGGAGGGCTCCCCTTCAAGTTCCTTAAGAAGGTATCAGATGCTGAGATGAATACCGTAAAAGAGTGGGTTGCCTCTATCAGAGCTGCTATGAAGTAATTCCCTGCTCTGTTTTTTCATAAAAGTGACCGGCACGTTTTCCTGCGTGCCGGTCACTTTTTATTTTACAAATTCCTCATAGATCGCCCTGAGAGCGGTCAGATAATCGTTGGAATCCACACCTACTATTATATTAAGCTCGCAAGAGCCCTGGTCTATCATACGAATGTTTACACTTGCATTCGCGAGCGCGGTAAAGATTCGCGCGGCAGTTCCCTTCGCCTTGATCATACCGCGTCCAACAATTGCGATAAGCGCAAGGTTTTCCTCGACCGATATATTATCGGGATTAACCGATTTACAGATACCGGACATGATATCTGCCCTCTTCTGATGAAGATCCTTTGTGGAAACTACGACAGTCATAGTATCGATTCCCGACGGGAAATGCTCAAAGGAAATGCCGTTTTCTTCTATAACCTGGAGCACACGTCTGCCTATTCCAAGCTCGGAGTTCATCATATCCTTTTCTATCATTACGGTAGAAAATCCGGTTTTTCCTGCTATTCCGGTAATAACGTCGGGGCCGACTTCGTCGGTCGTATATACTATCATAGTTCCCTTATCGTCGGGGGCATTGGTATTCCTTATATTGATCGGTATTTTCGCATATCTTACCGGGAAAATAGCCTCCTCGTGAAGAACTGTAGCACCCATATAAGAAAGCTCTCGGAGCTCCTTATAGGTTATCGTGCTGATTACCTTAGGATTATTTATGCAGCGAGGATCTGCCATCAAAAAGCCCGAAACATCCGTCCAGTTTTCATAAACGGTAGCCCTGGCGGCCCTTGCAACAATCGAGCCGGTTATATCCGAGCCACCGCGCGTAAAGGTTTTGATCGTACCGTTAGGCATAGAGCCGTAGAATCCCGGGATAACGGCATACTGATGCCCCGAGAGACATTCCGCGAGGATCTCATTTGTCTTCTCCGCGTTAAACGTTCCGTCTTCGTTAAAGAATATAACCTTTTTAGCGTCTATAAAGCTGAAGCCAAGGTATTTCGCAAGAATAAGTGCGTTTACGTACTCACCGCGCGATGCAATATAATCTCTGCCCGAATTATGAAGCATAGACATATGGATCTTCTCGAATATATCGTTAAGATCGAGATCGATACCGAGATCGCTTATAATATCATTGTATCTCGATTTTATTTCATTGAAAATCTCTGTTATATCCTGATCGTTGGTAGCAAGCTCATAGCATTTATAGAGCAGATCGGTTACCTTGATATCGCCTGCCCTTCTCTTTCCCGGCGCAGAAGCGACAATGTATCTGCGCTCCGGCTCACTTTTGATGATCTGTGCGACCTTTCTGAATTGCTCCGCATCTGCCAGCGAGCTTCCTCCGAATTTCAAAACCTTTAGTGCCATTTTAATTACCTTACCTTTTTGTGTGGCCTTTTCCATCGGCCGTATAAAAAATATATTATTATTATATGTGAATCAATTATGTTTGTCAAGTAAAAAATTTGATAAAAAACGAAAAGAATAAATATTTTTTAAAAAGGAAAATATTTTTTTGAAAAAGGCTTGACTTTTTTAGTATAATCTGTTACAATATATAAGTCTTGGAGAGATGGCCGAGTTGGTCTAAGGCGCACGACTGGAAATCGTGTAAACCCTAACCGGTTTCATGGGTTCGAATCCCATTCTCTCCGCCATAGAAAATGACACCCCAATGTGGGGTGTCATTTTCTATTACGAAGAGAATGGTCTGCACGAACCATTCATCTCGCCTTTGCGAGATGTGGGTTCGCATACCGCTTTGCGGTATCTGGCGTTATGCGGAGCAACTACTCCCATTACCGCTACAGCGGCACAATTGCCACAAGCTCTTCCCCGCATAGCCATACCCCATTCTCTTAACCCCAATGTGGGGTGTCATTTTCTATTACGAAGAGAATGGTCTGCACGAACCATTCATCTCGCCTTTGCGAGATGTGGGTTCGCATACCGCTTTGCGGTATCTGGCGTAATGCGGAGCAACTACTTCCATTATCGCTACAGCGGCACAATTGCCACAAACTCTTCCCCGCATAGCCATACCCCATTCTCTTAACCCCAATGTGGGGTGTCATTTTCTATTACGAAGAGAATGGTCTGCGCGAACCATTCATCTCGCCTTTGCGAGATGTGGGTTCGCATACCGCTTTGCGGTATCTCGAGTCATGCGGAGCAACCACTCCCTTTACCTTTTCTATTTTAACATAAACATGATTGACACACTCAATTAGCTATGATATAATAGACACAGAAAATTTACAGGCGGTATTCGCTATGAACTACTTTTTTACTATAAATCCAACTATACTGAAGAATCCTCTGCGCAGAGGAACAAAATATACGATTTCCGCAGAAAAAAGCATATTCTTCTCAGGCTCCGAAAAGGTCGGATCTATTGAGGATTTCATTTCGGAATGTAAAGCTCCTGTGATAGAATGCATTGAGATATTCAATCTCGATGATCACGATCTCGAAAAACTTCTTGAGGTTATAGGTGATAAGATAACGGAGGCGACCGTATTTCATAGATCGGGATCTCTTTCTTCTCTTTCCCATCTTACCGCTATCCGCAGACTGGACTTAAATTCTTCGGCAAGCGAGATATCGCTATGGAGCATTAAAAGCAATACCAAGCTTGATACTCTCACTATACAGCTATATGAATGCACCGAAATTAAAAACATTACAGAGCTCGCGGATACGAGCATTAAAGATCTGAAGATATATTCGGGCGGCATATCGCTTCTCAAGCCTGTATCGGTCAAACTCCTTGATCCCGCGATACTCGTATCAATGACAGCGCTTCGCAAGGCGGAGATACACATGCTGCCGCCATCGGATGCATTATATGCCCTCACCGAGCTTTCAAAGCTCTCGCGGCTTAGCCGTCTTTCTCTTGATAAACATAGCTTCAGCTTTGCGCAGTTCGCCTGGTTGAAGGCAAAATTACCCGAAACGAGTGGATTCGGAGGCATAACAGAGTTTTATCCCGATAGACAGAATGATACGCATATGATGCTTATTTGCGGAAACGACGTTGATGATCTCCCGATAAGCGAGGAGGAACGTATACATGCCGAATTTCAAAGGCTCACTCTCTTATACGAGGATGAACCATTCCCCCCAACTAAAGGTATAGGACAATGAACAAACTGACTCATCTTACAAATTCCTCTGCACCCGAGCTCCCAAAGCTTTTCGCAAAGGAAAAAATAACATATTCGGTTCTTGAAAAAATACTTAATCTTACCTGCACTGATATTTTTACAGATAACGAAAACTTTATAATATGCTACTCTGCACCGCCCTATCCCGTATGGGTTTGGCAGAAAGACAACGAGGACTGCGGTACGGCAGCTACGGTTGCGGATATACTCAACCGTAGCTTCTCTGTCCTAGACGGCTATAAATACAATATGTCATACGAGCTATTCCGCGCACTCTCCGCTGTAAATGAATCCTTTGCCGAAAACAGGATTGCAATGGGAATGCTTTCATACGAACTCATCGGAGAGCCCGTGATGCCAAATATTGCAGACGGTGCCATGGAGTCGGCAGATATTTCGGATATCGAAGTACTGACGGATATGCTTTTAGCTATGTCATGCGAGGCGGAAGGGTTATCTCACCGCCGTGAAGAAAAGAAGCAGCGAATAATCGAAATGATAGATTCTGATTCTCTTTACGTCTGGAGGGCGCAGGACGGCAGAATTGCCGCCACAGCTTCTGTCGGTAGAACCGGCGATTGCTGCCGCATAGGTTCAGTATATACCCGCCCCGATATGCGGCGCAGAGGTTATGCAATAAGCCTCATTTACTACGTATCTGCGATGATAAAGAATGCCGATCTCCGTCCTATATTATATACCGACGAGAGCTATGCAGCATCGAATGCCTGCTATAAAAAAATCGGATTTTGCGAGATTGGTCGTCTTTGTAACGTCAGCGGCGGAAAGGATTGAGCTATGGGAAAATTTGACGGAGTTTTACTTGCCACCGACTGGGACGGAACCTTCTATCATGACAACCGACTTTTTGATGAAAACCTTAAGGCGCTTAAATATTTTACCGAAAACGGGGGTAAATTCACTATTTGCAGTGGAAGATATCACGAGTTTTTAAGAACCTTTGCAAAGAGAGTTTACGTCAATACCTACGTTTCCTGCTATAACGGTGCTCATATAATAAACCTCGATGACAATGACATATTGTATGAGGGCTTTTGTGATGATAAATTATTTGATATACTCGACAGACTTTTCTCATCCGATGCAAAATACAAAACAATAACCTTCTGTACCAAGGAATATCCCGAGCCGCTCGAATACAATACCGCCGATTATGAGACGGCAAAGCAAGCCTTACGCGGAAAATACATATATAAGGTGCTTCTCAGGGCCGAGAATGCTGCTGACGCCGCAAACGGACTTCGTATAGTTAAACAGATGGAGCTCGGTGACTACATCGGCGTCAGGAGTTGGGAATTCAGTATGGAATTCCTGAAACGCGAGAACGCAAAGGGCGCGGCGGTAAGACGCATAGCAAAGAAGCTATCATCAAAACTTGTGGTCGCAGTTGGTGATTATGAAAACGATATTGACCTTATACTTGCCGCCGATATCGGCTATGCCGTTGGAAATGCGGTCGATACCCTGAAGGCGGTTGCTGACAGGATTACGGTGAACGTCACCGAATCGGCTATAGCACAGATCATATACGATCTTGACCGCGAGCTTCAATGACAAGAGGATTTTGATAGCAATAAAATGAGGCTGTCCAAGATGCATTTGCTTCTTGGACAGCCTCATTTTATGTAGCTCTAAAATTTTAATATTAATCTACATCCTCTGTAACCGTTTCGGGAGAATTATCAAGCAGCTCGGGATGGAGCATATACTTCTTGAGTCGCTTGAATGCAGAAGCATAATAGTATCCGTCGCAAACGCGCTCATCGGTAACTACCTTAAGAGTTATGAAGTGGTGCCTTTCACGGGTTCCGTCACGCTTAATGGCATCTGCAGTAAAGATATTACCGTAGGAAATAAATATCGGCAGGGTGCCGAAATTATAAAGATGATGATATATTGCAGGTATTCCGAGCGAGCCCATGGAGGTTATTATCATAGAGCCATGAAACGGGCTGACCTTCTCAAGTGCCGAAGGAAGAAGATTATGATAATCGAGCCAAAACAGAAGCGATACCGCACCTCTGAGAAGGAAACGTGGCATACGGGCAAGAACTCCTGCGGTCTTATCAAAATCGGTATCATCCTTTATCGCATTCTGTACCTGAACACGGAATTTCTTATACACGTTATAGATATCATCTCTGGGATCGAACTCAACCTTTATACAGGTATCGGGAGATTCAAGCGCCATCTCCTTCTTGATAGTCATCGTGCACTCGACGTTCTTCCTTGCGAATATGCGCTGACCTGCAACAAATCTGTTAATACCCGGTCGCTCCGAAACTACTCTTACGTAAGCCGCGAGTATAACGTGGAGCACGGTCATATCCGAAAAGCCCTCACTGTGCTTTATATCAAGATATTTTTCTACGTTGGTGATATCGATTACGTCCTCAAACTGATTCTGACAGTCATTCCTCGTTTTCATGATGAAGGGCGTAAACTGTGTCATCGCAGGCAGTGTGCGAATACGTCTGCCCTCCTTTCGGTCGCCTAATCTCTTTTTTCGGGGGCGGTAAGCAGGAGTGTCATATTCCTTTATAGGTTCAATTCTCTTGTCTGCCATAATTATTTTCCTTACATTTTTTATTAAGTTGTCTCATTATATCACATTTGTCGAAAATAGTCAAGTTAAATATTTCCAATATGCTTTTTTAAGACAGTAAAAAGGGTAGTTTTGGCATTTTTTTGTCAAAACTACCCTTCAAAATCCAGATTTATAGGACTATTATGCTTCCTTCTTAGCCTCTGCTATGATCTTCTCTGCTATAGGTCCGGGAACCTCCTCATAGCGAACGAAGTCCATATCAAATCTTCCGCGTCCCTGAGTCATAGCACGAAGGTCGATAACGTAGCTTGCCATTTCGCCCATAGGCGCCTCTGCGATAACCGCCTGAGTTCCCCTGCCATCCTCAACGGGCTCTATACCGAGAACTCTGCCGCGGCGCTTGGGAAGATCGCCCATAATATCACCAACGTAGTTATCGGGAACGTAAACCTTGATAGTAGCGATAGGCTCAAGGATTACAGGCTTTGCCTTAGGAAGTCCCTCACGGTATGCAAGTGCAGCCGCAAGCTTAAAGGAAATTTCGTTGGAGTCAACGTCGTGGTAAGAACCGTCATAAAGCTCTGCGGCGAGGTTAACAACAGGATATCCTGCAAGAACACCCTTCTGCATGCAATCGCGAAGTCCTGTCTCTACTGCAGGGAAGAAGTTCTTGGGAACTGCTCCGCCGAATACGCTCTCGGTGAAGGTGAGTCCCTCTTCCTCTCCGGGAGAGAATCTGATCTTAACGTGACCGTACTGACCGGAACCGCCGGACTGCTTCTTATGCTTTCCTTCAACGTCTGCCTTGCCCTTTATCGTCTCTCTGTATGCGATCTTGGGCTTGGAAAGTGTTACGGTTGCACCAAAGCGCGACTTAAGCTTGGAAATAACTATATCAAGATGTATATCGCCAAGTCCCGAGAGAACAAGTTGCTTGGTCTCGGAATTATTTACATATTTAACGGTAAGATCCTCTTCAAGTATTCTCGCGATACCGCCGGATATCTTATCCTCGTCGCCCTTGGAGGCAGGAGCGATAGCCATGCTCATATACGGTCTCGGGAATACGATCGGAGCATATTTTACATCACCGGGAAGAGTTGTAAGAGTATCGTTTGTGCCGGTAGCATTAAGCTTAGCAATAACACCTATATCTCCGCAAGCAAATTCATCCATATCAATCTGCTTGTTACCGCGCATCATAAATACCTTACCGATCTTCTCATTAGCACCGGTAGTGGTGTTACGAAGAACCATATCTTTCTTAAGATCGCCTTCCATAACCTTGAAGAAGGACATCTTTCCCACGAAGGGATCGGCGACGGTCTTGAAGATGAATATAGAGGTATCCTTGCTATCTACCTTTATCTCAACATCAGTAAGATTACCATCCGCATCAACGAGATGCTCTACCTTTCTCGCGGTAGGTCTCGGGAATGAGTTCGCAATAGTATCAAGAAGAGTCTTAATACCCCAGTTCTTGGTAGCCGCGCCGCAGAATACGGGAACTATCTCACCGCGGATGATACCTTCGTGAATAGCCTCAAGCGACTCCTCTCTGGTGATCTCCTCTCCGCCGAAGAACTTCTCCATAAGCTCATCGGAGGTCTGCGCGATAGCCTCAAGAAGCATATCGTGATATTCGTTGCAAACGTCTGCAAACTTTTCGGGAATAGCCGAAATAGCATACTCGCCGGTTGCCTTCTCGAAGGTATAAACCTTCATATCTATGAGATTTGCAAATCCGATAACGGTATCACCGTCGATTATCGGTATCTGTATAGGACATACGGTAACACCGTACTTATCTCTTATCTGACCGAATACGCGATAGAATCTCGCCTCTCCGTCATCAAATCTGTTTATAAAGAATGCCTTGGGAATACCTGCCTCTGTAGCAAGATTCCAAGCAGATTCGGTGCCTACCTCGATACCTGCCTTACCGTCAACGACGATAACAGCCGCATCTGCCGCTCTTACACACTGGCGAACCTCAGCCTCAAAATCAAAGAATCCGGGTGCATCGAGTATATTTATCTTTGTGCCACTCCAAAGCATCGGAGCCATTGCTGCCGAAATAGAATAACCTCTGTTCTTTTCTTCCTGATCGTAGTCGCATACAGTATTTCCCGCAGCCGTAGTTCCAAGACGGTCGGTAAGTCTTGAAATATAAAGCATTGACTCTGCCAACGAGGTCTTTCCACCTCCGCTGTGTCCGAGTAGAGCGACGTTACGAATACTTTTTGTGTAAACCTTTTCCATATATTTGAGTCTCCTTTGGATTGCTTTGTGATACAAATTTGATATCTTGTGCACCACATATATAGATTATACACTATTTATACAATAATTTCAAGAAGGAAAATTGAAGATTTTTACTACGGGATGTAAAAAATATGAGTTAACTTTTATTACATATGCACAAAAAAATTCTATTCTGATACCTTTTTGAGCCTCATGCAGGCAAGCGCCTGATATATATTGGTCACACCGATAAGCTTTACGTCCGAAGGAACGGAGAGGGACTGATTTATGTTTTTCTCCGGCAAAACTATCTCCTTGAATCCAAGACGTACAGCCTCCTTGACGCGATAATCGATGTGTGAAACTGCTCTTACCTCTCCTGAAAGACCGATTTCTCCAAAGGCGATAAGCTCATCGGGAATAACTCTGTCGGTAATTCCGCTTATAAGCGACATCGCTATAGATAAATCTGCGCTCGGTTCATCAAGAGTCAAGCCGCCCGCTACGTTCAAATAGACGTCATTTTCATAAAATTTGAGTCCCATACGCTTTTCAAGAACGGCGATAAGCAGTCCAAGACGGTTGATGTCAAATCCGTCTGCAGCACGCTTTCCGGTAGCAAAAACGGTCTTAGTAACGAGTGACTGTATCTCTGTTATTATCGGGCGTGTTCCTTGCATAACGCATCCCGCGCAGGAGCCGCTGGTGTTCTTCGGGCGCTCTGCCATGACCACCTCGCTTGGATTCGGGATCTCGGCAAGGCCCTTCTCTCCCATCTCGAAAACTCCTATTTCGTTGGTAGAGCCAAATCTGTTCTTTATAGCACGTATTATTCTGTAAGAATTTGTCCGCTCACCCTCAAAATACAGCACGGCATCGACCATATGCTCAAGCAGCTTCGGACCCGATATGCCGCCCTCCTTGTTCACGTGGCCGACGAGAAATACTGCAGCACCGGATGCTTTTGCATAATTCACCATAGTAAGCGTGCCTTCCCTGACCTGAGTTATGCTTCCCGGGGCTGAAGGTATGCCCTCTGAGTACATCGTCTGCACCGAGTCGATAATTATAACGTCAGGCTTCAATCTTTCGCACTCTGCTATGACCGCATCAAGATCTGTTTCTGTAAGCAGAAATATATTGTCACCGCTGATAAGAAGCCTCTCTGCGCGTAGCTTCAGCTGTCCTTGCGATTCCTCTCCGGATACGTAAAGCACTTTTCTCGTTTGGGAGAGCACGCGGCAGATCTGCAGAAGAAGTGTAGATTTTCCTATGCCGGGCTCGCCCGAAAGAAGGACGACAGAGCTGTCCACGAGTCCTCCGCCAAGCACTCTGTCAAGCTCTCCCATGCCTGTAGCAGTTCTTATGTAGTCAGGAATTTTGAGTTCTGAAAGCTTTTCTGCCTTATTTTTTGATGCCATTTTTACACCGGAAGCCGTTTTAGAGTTTTTCTCCTTGACCTCTATCTCTTCAAAGGTGTTCCACGCCTGGCACTCGGGGCATCTGCCCAACCATTTCGGCGAGGTATAGCCGCATTCGCTGCAAACAAAAATAATTTTACTTCCCTTCATTTTATCTCCCCTTCCTCAGCTTGAGGATTTTATTTTTTCGTATTCAAGTATTCCCGACATTATCGCAAAGCATAGCTCCTTCTGATATTCCGCCTCGGCGAGCCTTTCGCATTCATCGGGATTCGATATAAATCCACATTCTATCAATATTGCCGGTATTTCGGCATTTTCCAATAAATATAGCTCCTTGCCGTTTTTTAATCCGCGGCGGTTATCCGGCTGAAGCGAGTATATAACCGAGGTGCGTATTTTATCCGCCGCCATACGCGAGCTGTCGTTATCCGCGTGATATATCTGCATTCCTGAGCATTCTCTTGCACCGAATGAGTTCATATGAATGCTGACAAGAAGTGCGTTTGTGCCATATGTATTCGCTATCTCGGTCCTATTACGCAGGTCGTATATTTTTCGCATCCCCTTGATGTTCTGCTCCTCGGTATACAAAAGCTTATCCTCGGTACGCGTAAATACAACGCCGACACCCGCGGCGCTAAGGTATTCGCCGAGCTTTACGGATATCTGCATATTCAGATCCTTTTCATAAATGCCGCTATAGCCTATTGCTCCGCAATCCTCTCCGCCGTGACCGGGATCTATAACGACCGTCATTCTTTCCGTATCGGTAGCTGCGGCAATATACTCTCTGCCGGTTTCCGCCGGAGCTGCTATGATACACGAAAGGAGTATAACGAGTGCGGTAAAGCACGCCGCCGCGACTGCAAGACAGCTATTCTCTCTTTTTTTAATGCTATTCATAAAAATACCTCCAAGGTATTTTATGGAGGTATTTCAATAGATATTACTTTTTAGCGGTGGGAAAAATTCTTTTTTCCTTAAGCCCCATCGTATAAGAAAGATGAGTTACCAGAGCGGCGAGCAGCGGAAATACAAGAAAACCGACCGTTTGCCACAGATAATAAGCATCCTCGGACTCGGAGAGGAAGCTGAATATTCCCTGCAGAGCGCCGAGATACATCGAAACGAATATTCTGAATATCATATTCAGAACGGCAAACACGGATTTGAAGCCGAGCGGACCTCCGAGCATATAAATGATAAAGCAAAGAAGCGCGATACCCACAACTATAAAATTAGGAGTATTGGCAAGCAATCCGAGCTTTATTCCCTTGTACGGATAAGGCTCCATTCTTCCGGCATCTATCCTTATCTTATCCTTCGCGCCTATTTCCCAAGAAACAACGTGAAGGAGCGAAAAATAAAATCCTATAGAAAAAACAGAGATAAGCACCTTCAAAAGCATGCTGATGCTTAGTTCTATATCAATAGCGCTGTAAAGGAAAAATGCAAACAATGCAACTCCGATCTGGTTTACGTAGAGCTTTACTATATCATCAAAGTGTTCTTTCAAAAAACGCATATTCTTCTCCGGTATATGGTAAATATATTTCTCTTTTACATTATTGTATCATAAATGTGAAAAAAAACAAGAGCCGTGGCGAAATGTTTACACTTTATCCACTAAATTCTTGAAAAATTTTGTATAATAGTATTGTGAAAACTCCAATAAATGAATGAAAGGAACTAAGGATATGTCTGTTCTTACCTTGAATAACGAGGAATTCGCAACCTTCCCCAAAATTTTACGAGATTATGCCGTTTATAATTCGGCTATCAGGGGCAACTCAGAAAAGACGGTCTGCGAATATCTGCTCGATCTGCGGACCTTTTTCCGCTATATGCGCTGCAAGGACACGCTCCCCTTTCCCGACAAAAAGGATTTCGAAAAAATATCCATCTCGGATATCACCCTTGACGATATAGGACGTGTGAAGCAGGAGGATATAATAGAGTATCTGGTGTTTGCCCGCTCCGAAAGAGAAAATAATACCACCACAAGAATGCGTAAGATGAGCGCATTGCGCTCCTTCTATAAATACGTATGCCACAAAAAGCACTATATTGAAAATGACCCTACCACAGATATCGATTCTCCCCGCCCTGCGAAAACCTTGCCTAAATATATGACCTATGAGGAGTGCATACGTCTGATAGATACCATAAAAAACGATAAGGATTCACCTACCAACATCAGGGATTATGCAATCATCGTACTTTTCCTTAATACCGGTATGCGACTATCGGAGCTTGTTTCTCTCGACCTCTCTAGCTTCGCATCCGACCTCACAAGCGTTACAGTTCTCGGTAAGGGTAACAAGGAGAGGCTTATATATCTCAACGATGCCGCACAGGATGCGGTGAAGGCATATCTTGCTCTGCGCCTTGATCCCAAGTACGTTATGACCTCTGATAAGGCCTTCTTCTTAAGCTCACGCGAGCAGAGGATATCGGCAAAGACCATACAATGGATGGCGCACAAATACTTCGGTATGGCAGGGCTCGGGCATAAGGGATTATCCGTCCACAAGCTCAGGCATACAGCGGCAACTCTTATGTACCAGAGCGGCACTGTTGACATAAGAATACTTAAGGAGGTGCTTGGACATGAGCAGCTCAATACCACCCAGATATACACCCACGTGGTAAACAGTAACCTCCGACACGCAGTCGACAGCAATCCTCTTTCCACTCAAAAAGTAAAAAAGTGATAATTCTGCCTCGTATTTTAATCGATTTTTGAACAAATAAAGGTGATATATGTATAACAAACTTAAGATCGGAGAAAAAATCAAGCGTTATCGCACAAGGCTCGGGATGACTCAAAGAGAGCTTTGCGGCGACAGGATAACGCGCAATATGCTCAGCCTTATAGAAAACGGTTCCGCGCTCCCCTCTCTTGACACCGTGTGCTATTTGACCGAAAGGCTCGGCATAACACCGGCACATCTGTTTTCCGAAGAGGATGACGATTTTATTCACGCAAAGCAAAAGCAGATAAAAGAAATAAAACGCCTCTATTCTGCAAAAAAATATTCCGAGTGCATTGATATGATAGATGCGCTCGGCGGAAAAGATGACGAGCTTAACTACATAGCCGCCCATTCTCTTTTGAAGCTTGGTAAGCAAAAGGTTAAGAACGGTGAGCTGACGAGCGGACAAGATCTTTTGATAAGGGCACTGAAGGTATCCGAGGAAACGGTATACGATACGTCGGCAGTGCGCGCCGAGGCACCGCTTTATATCGCAGTAGCGATGAATATACACTCTCCCCTTCTCGAATTTGATCAGGAGAGATACTACCGGCTTCATAAATCTGTGTTCGACTACGATTTCTTCAAGTACGTTACTATGGATCCCGAATACGAATTTGAAAACCCAAGCTATAAAAAGCATCTTTCCGCAAAGCTTCTTCTGAAAAGATATGCATATTCCGAGGCTATAGTCCTGCTCACCGAGCTTGAGGATACCAAGGATCGCGATTATGATGCTTATATGCTTTTCGGAGTGTATACCGATTTGGAAAATGCCTACAGACAAATAGGCGACTTTGAAAATGCCTACAGATATTCGGCAAAAAGAATGTCACTGATCAACGGTTTTAAATCCTGATCTGCAGATATCATATTATATAGGAAAATTATTTGCTTTTCCTATTGACTTATCTTTATTTTGGTGGTATGATATATCTAGTGAAATTTGGGTAATTTTAGGATTTATACCCGTTTCTTGGAAAGTTTATTATTATGGAAGGAGAGATTTGCCATAAGGCAAATCGGGAATTCGGTTTGGAAAAATACACAAAATCTGAAATCTGTGGTCTCCCTACCGCCGACGAGCTTCGTGAAGCTATGCTGAAGAGCGAGGCATCCGAGGTCAGAGAGCAGCTTGCTTCTCTCTTCGACGATTCTTCGTTTGTAGAGGTTGGAGCATACGTTACCAGAGGATACTCTGATTTCGTAGCCACAAAAAAATCCAATGAGCTTGAGGGTGTTATCTGCGGCTATGGCGCGATAGACGGAAAGCTCGCCTTTGTATTTGCAGAGGACGCTTCAAGAATGGGCGGTGCTATAGATGACCGTCACGCAAAGAAGATCGTTAACCTTTACGATCTCGCTGTTAAAAACGGCGCACCCGTTATCGGTATCTTCAACTCCAACGGTGCAGATATCTTCTCGGGTACTGCAGGTCTTGCGGCATACGGTAAAATAATGGCAGCCGTTTCCGGGGCATCGGGCGTTGTTCCACAGATTGCTCTCGTTACCGGCAAGTGCATAGGACTTGCTGCTTCAATTGCGGCTATGTTCGATCTTACCGTTAAGGTAGATAATGCGGCTCTTTACGTTTCCTCCCCTGCCCTCACAAAAAAAGCTGTCAGTCAGGACTTCCTTCTTGCATACTGCGCGGACTTTGAATCCTGCATCGATTATGTAAGAGGTCTTGTTTCATTCCTTCCGATGAATGCGGATTCGGGTGTTACGGTTGAGAGCTGCTCCGACAATCTTAACAGAATGCTCGGTGAGCTTGATTTTGGCGGTAATGCCAATACCCTTATTGCAACAATTTCCGACAACGGTATGTTCTACGCACTCGGCAACGACTTTGCCGGCGGTGTTACTACCGCTCTTACCACTATTGGTGGCGTAAGATGCGGTATCGTTGCAAATTCCTTTGCCGAAAATGAGGGAAGGATCGATTCTGCTATTGCAAGAAAAATTTCCAAGTTTGTTAACTTCTGCAATTCATTCTCAATTCCTGTTGTTACAGTAGTTGATTCCAACGGTCTTGTTATTGACGCGGATAACGACAATGCATTCTTCGCACCCGAGCTTGCAAAGCTCGCCTGCGCTTACGCGAATGCATCTACTCCCAAGATAACCGTTATCAACGGCCATGCTATCGGCGCTTCCTTCGTGCTTCTTGGCTCAAAGGCTCTCGGCGCAGATATCGTATATGCCACCGATGATTCCGAGATATGCGCGCTTTCCGCCGAAAGCGGTGTCGCATTCGCCTGGGACAAGTATATTACGCTTGAAACAACCAGAGAATCCCTCGTATGCGAGTGGAAGGCTGAGGTATCCTCTCCCGCACGTGCCGCTGCATCGGGCGAGATCGACGATATCATAAGTGTCAACGAGCTCAGAGCAAGAATATGCTCGGCACTCCTTATGCTTTCCGCAAAGGGACAAAACGCTATAATCGGAACAAAAGTTCTTCCTCTTTGATAGGAGGTAACTATGAACTTCTTATTAGCTATTGAAAAGAGCGATCATGCCGATTCCATTATAAACACCAAGGGATTTGGCGAAACGGCTATATTCGGACTTGAAACCGTGCTTACAGGCATGATCACCATATTTGCCGTTCTCGGTCTTATCTGGGCATGTCTTACTATATTCAAAATAGTATTCCACGACCTCCCCGCAAAGCGCGAGTCCGAGCCCAAGGAGATAGTAAAGATCCCCGTTGCAGACGTAGAAGAAACGGTTGAGGTTGAGAGCTCCGATGATGAAATAATTGCGGTTATCGCAGCTGCCATTGCAGCAGCAGAGAGTGAGTCCGGCGGTGCTAAATTCAGAGTAGTATCGTTCAGGCGTAAATAATTTTTGAAAGGAATTTTTGTCATGAAGAAGTATAATATCACAGTAAACGGAACCTCCTATGAGGTAATAGTTGAGGAGGTTTCCTCGACCGGAGCGGTTTCGGCTCCCGTTGTTACATCTGCACCGGTGCAGGCAGCTCCCGCAGCAGTAGCGGCTCCTAAGGCTACTCCCGTTAAGAAGGCTCCCGCAGCTCAGCCTGCAGGCAAGAGTGGAAGCGTTACAGTAAATGCTCCCATGCCCGGTACCATCCTTGATATCAAGGTATCCGTTGGTCAGTCTGTAAAGAAGGGCGACACCGTATGCGTTCTCGAGGCTATGAAGATGGAGAATGATATTCCCGCACCTCAGGACGGTGTTATTGCATCTGTTAACGTTCAGAAGGGCGCATCTGTTGGCGCAAACGATGTTCTTGTAACTCTTTCCTAAGTTACGGAAAGGCAGCTTGATATGTTAGACAGTATTTTGGCATTTTTGAAATCTACCGGAATAGCTCAGCTCATTGCTCAGCCAAACTGGTGGAAATATATTGCGATGTACGTAATTATAGGTATATTGTTCTACCTCGCAATCGTAAAAAAGTTTGAGCCGTTGCTCCTTATGCCTATCGCCTTCGGTATGCTTATTGCCAATCTTCCCGGCGCGGATCTTATGCACCTTGATTTCTTCTTCGACGAGCATTATATCAAATTCGTCGGAAGCGAGCTTTCAACCGATTCGGTACTCTACGCCGAAATGAGCGAGTTCCTCTCCAGGATCGCTAATGAGGTGTCTGCAAATTCCTACTTTATTGAGGATGGCGTTTGCACGCTCAATTTTGCTGAATTGACCGAGACTCAGATAGCAAGTGTCAAAGACATATTTGCAGAGGTTCTCGGAAATAGCGCTAAGATCAACGGTGCTACCGTTCAGATAAAGATGACCACCATAATAAAAGAGGTCATCAATAAGGGCGGACTTGTTGATATACTTTACCTCGGCGTAAAGCTTGGCATTTACCCCTCGCTTATATTCCTCGGCGTTGGTGCTATGACCGACTTCACTCCCCTTATCGCAAATCCCAAGTCGCTCTTCATGGGCGCAGGCGCGCAGCTCGGAGTATTCGTTGCGTTCTTCGCAGCACTTCTCCTTGGATTCTCACCCATGGAATCAAGTGCTATCGGTATCATAGGCGGTGCGGACGGTCCTACTGCTATCCTTGTTACAAAGGAGCTTGCACCTCATCTTCTCGGTGCGATTGCTATAGCGGCATATTCGTATATGGCTCTTATCCCCATCATCCAGCCTCCGTTTATGCGCCTTCTCACCACCGAGAGCGAAAGAAAGATAAGAATGACCAACCTTCGCCCTGTATCTCAGGTAGAAAAGGTTCTGTTCCCCATTCTTGTAACCTTTATCGTATGTATGCTCGTTCCCAGCGCGGCACCACTTGTATGTTTCCTCATGATAGGAAATCTCTTCAATATTTCGGGTGTTGCTGACAGACTTTCCAAGACTGCTCAGAATGAGCTTTGCAATATCGTCACCATCTTCCTCGGAATTTCCGTTGGTGCGACTGCGAATGCAGAAAACTTCCTCAAACTTCAGACTATATACATAATACTTATCGGTCTTTCCGCATTTATCGTTTCGACGGTCGGCGGACTTCTTACAGGTAAGCTTATGTGCAAGCTCACAGGCGGTAAGATAAATCCTCTTATCGGCTCTGCAGGCGTTTCGGCTGTTCCTATGGCGGCAAGAGTTGCTCAGGACGAGGGACGTAAGGCAGACCCCTCCAACTTCCTTCTCATGCATGCTATGGGACCGAACGTTGCAGGTGTTATCGGCTCTGCGGTTGCCGCAGGCGTATTTCTTAATCTGTTCCTTTGATAAGGAATAACAAGAAAGGATATTTAAAATGGTAAAAAAGCTTCTTATAACAGAAACCGCGCTTCGTGACTCCCATCAGTCGCTCGCGGCAACCCGTATGACCACCGAGGAAATGCTCCCCATACTTGAAGCTATGGATCAGGTTGGCTACTACTCGCTTGAGGCTTGGGGCGGTGCTACCTTTGATGCCTGCCTCAGATTCCTCCACGAGGATCCCTGGGCAAGACTCCGTACTATAAAGGATCACGTAAAAAACACAAAGCTCCAGATGCTCTTCAGAGGACAGAATATTCTCGGATACCGTCACTATGCAGATGACGTTGTTGAATATTTCGTTCAGAAGTGTATTGCAAACGGTATAGATATTATCCGTATCTTTGATGCTCTTAACGATCCCAGAAACCTTGAGACTGCAATCAGAGCTACCATCAAGGAGGGCGGTCACGTTCAGGCGGCTATCTCCTACACCACCTCAAAGTATCACACCAACGAGGCATTTGCAGAATATGCGAAGCGACTTGAGGATATGGGTGCTCACTCCATATGCATCAAGGATATGTCCGGTCTTATAAAGCCCTATGAGGCATTCAAGCTTGTAAAGGCTATAAAGAACTCGGTAAAGATACCCGTTCATATTCACGCTCACTACACCGCAGGTCTTGCATCCATGACTCTCCTTAAAGCTATTGAGGCAGACGTTGACGGTATTGATACCTCTATATCTCCTCTTGCTATGGGTACCTCTCATGCTCCCACCGAGTCTATGGTAGCAACCCTTCAGGATACTCCCTACGATACCGGTCTTTCGCTTGAAAAGCTGGACGTTGTTGCTAAGTACTTCAACGGTATCCGTGAGAAATACCTTGCATCCGGTCTTATCGATCCCAAGGTTCTCAAGGTTGACGTTAATGCTCTCCGTTACCAGGTTCCGGGCGGAATGCTCTCGAACCTTATCTCTCAGCTCAAGGCAGCAGGTAAGCTTGATAAGCTTGATGCAGTGCTTGAGGAGGTTGCAAGGGTTCGCGAGGATGCAGGCTTCCCTCCCCTTGTAACTCCTACCTCCCAGATCGTTGGTACTCAGGCTGTTAACAACGTGCTCTTTGCTAACGACGGAAGATATTCCAGAGTTACCAAGGAATTCAAGGGCCTTGTTCGCGGAGATTACGGTAAGTGCCCCGCTCCCATTGAGGATGATTTCAGAAAGCAGATCATCGGCGACGACGAGATAATCGATTACAGACCTGCTGATAAGATCGCTCCCGAAATCGATATCCTTCGCGAGAAGGTTGCTCCCTATCAGGAGCGCGAGGAGGACCTCCTTTCCTTCGCACTCTTCGAGCAGGTTGCTGTTAAGTTCTTCGAGTGGAGAAAGCAGCAGATCTATAAGCTCGATGAAAACGGTGATGCCGAGACCGGTGTTCACACTATCTGATAAACAGGTATAAGTATATTTCCCCGCATTTACGTTCATCGGCTTTGCCAATATGTACAAAAATGCGGGGATATTTTTTTCATAAAACACCAGATAAAAGTATTGCAAGGACCAAATCGATCTGCTATTTCATTTATGCAACTACAAAAGCCATGCGTTTTATTCGGTACATTCGCCGAACAAAATGCATGGCTTTCGTTTTATGCAATTGAATGCTTAGTTGCTATCCTCAGTATTATCGGAGGAAGTATTCTTTTTATCGGAATCGTCCGAATCGGTATTATCGGAGGATTCGCTTATATCAAGCGGTCCGCTTGCCGTATCCATATGAACGTCATTAAGCGTTCCGTTATTCATATCTCTGAAGAAGTTATCGAGAAGGTCGTCATCCTTGGATTCCGCAAGCTTCTTTGCGATCTCCATATTGAGGCGCTCCTCTTCCTCAGCCTTCTTATTGTTCTCGTGAGCAGTCTTATTTTCCTCCTCGCTCATACGAGCCTTTTCGGAAGCTATTTTTTCGATCTCTTCAAAGGTGGGGTTATCCGCCTCCATGCAAGCCTTGAACTGCTCCTCGTCCATAGATTCATATTTGAGAAGAAATTCCGCAACGAAATGAAGCTTATCCATATGCTCGGTAAGATAGATCTTACAGCGTTCATATGCCTCGGCTATGATACGGCGTACCTCGTCATCGATTACAGCAGCAGTTTTCTCTGAATAGCTCTGTCCGGATGAAAAATCTCTGCCAAGGAATACCGCATCCTCTGAATGATTTGAGTCATAGAGCACAGTTCCGAGCTTTTCACTCATACCATAGCGCACGACCATATTCTTTGCTACCCTTGTCGCCTGCCTGATATCATTGGATGCACCGGTTGAAATATCATCGAGCACAAGCTCCTCTGCCACTCTTCCGCCGAGCGAAAGAACTATATTATCAAGCATCTCATTCTTGGATGAGGTCATTCTGTCCTCAGTGGGCACGGAGAGTGTAACACCGCCTGCCGAGCCTGCAGGAATTATGGTTATATGCTTTACGGGATCGGTATGCTTACAATAGTAGGATGCTACAGCGTGACCTGCCTCGTGATATGCGCAGAGCTTATTATCGGCATCGGTTCTTACCTTTGCCTTCTTCTGAGGACCGAGAAGCATCTTCATATACGATGCCTCTATATCCTCCATGCCGATAAGAGCCTTATTCTTTTTAGCCGCGAGGAGCGCCGCCTCGTTAAGAAGGTTGGCAAGCTCCGCACCGGTAAAGCCTATAGTGGTCTGTGCTATCTTCTTGAGATCAACCGTTGCCTCAAGAGGCTTATTGCGGCAATGAACCTTCAGTATTGCCTCTCTGCCCTTTATATCGGGATAATTTACAGTAACGCGCCTGTCAAATCTTCCGGGACGGAGAAGTGCCGGGTCAAGTATATCGGGGCGGTTTGTAGCCGCAATAACTATAACGCCGGAGTTGGTACCGAAGCCGTCCATTTCAACAAGGAGCTGGTTGAGAGTCTGCTCTCTTTCATCGTGACCGCCACCGAGACCTGCGCCTCTGTGACGTCCCACCGCATCTATCTCATCAATGAATATGATGCTCGCCGGAGATCTGCGCGCAGTCTCGAAAAGATCACGCACTCTTGATGCACCCACACCGACGTAAAGCTCAACGAAATCCGAACCGGATATCGAATAGAAAGGAACTCCTGCCTCACCCGCAACAGCCTTAGCAAGGAGAGTCTTACCCGTACCGGGAGGGCCTACAAGAAGAACGCCTCGAGGTATACGCGCACCGAGCTTAACGAATTTCTGAGGATCCTTGAGGAATTCAACTACCTCCTCAAGCTCTGCCTTTTCTTCATCCGCTCCCGCAACGTCGGCGAATTTGACCGTATTCTTGTCGCTCTGAAGCTTTGCTCTCGCCTTTGCGAACGAATTTATCTTTCCTCCGCCCGCACCGCGCATCATAAAGAAGTAGAAGAAAACAAGAACTGCCGAAAGAAGAAGGAACGGCACCAGCGTCTGATACCACGGCGTCTCGATCGGAACCTCGTAATTGTAGGATTTCAGATTTTTGTATACTCTTCCGCTATCCTCATCTATGCCGTTGTAATTTCTGAGAGCGAGCTCATTTATCTGATCCAGCTGGAAGCTGTAGCTCAGCTCATAGGTATGCTTGGTGGTAACGTATTCACCCTTATCATCCCTCTTGTAATCAACTACGTTGCCTGCGGCATCCTTGATCGGTTCGAGAACGTCTACCTTTATTTTCAGATTTTTATCCACCTCAAACGAGGCGATCAGGTCGTCGTTGAACATACCGACAAGCTCGCTGTATAAGAACTTATCCTCGTTTTTGAGAGCTACCGAGAATATCGTTACGCCTGCTATTATTACAGCAAAAACGACGACAAGCATTATTATGCTTTTAATATTTGACCTTTTCATTTAAGCCCTTTCCAAGCCTTTCTTATTTTACTGTTTGACACAGGGATCTATCTGACATACGGTTATCCATTTGTGCCTTTTTTCGCTTGGCGAATCATCTCTGACGCCAAAGCCCGGGATCCAAAGAATTCCTTTATCATCAAAGAATACGGGTATGCGATCTCTCTTTTCCGGCGGTATTTTCTTATCATTCATAAGCTTCTTTACCTTACGATGAATTCCACCGTAGAAATAAGCATCACCATTTCTCCGCGTACGAACCCTGATATCACCCAATATTATAGCAGACGAAAGGTCTGCTTGTATTGAAAAATTGTAAACATTTGAAGAAGAAATTTCTTTCGTATCTGACAAAAAAACGTCGATTCCAAAATCCGGAAGTCGGTTCTCACCGTCCGAGAGGATATACTCGCCTTCTATGCGCCCGGCTACCTCTCTTTTTGATATGAAGCATCTGTCGCCACGGCAGAAGAAGGAGACCTCACCGGGCAGATCGACCTCAAATCGACTGCTTCTTCCAAGAAGCTCACGTATGCTGTCTATATGTTTTCGTTCGGGTATCTTATCTGTTACCTTTGCTGCCATTCCTCTGAGAACGCGCACAAGAATAGGTATCGGAAGAGATAAAAGCTGCTCTGTATCCACAGCGGTGCCAAGAAAGCTTTTATTCAGGAAATCATCCGCCACACAATCAAGATACTCACGGTCGCGGCGCAAGTTTTCTATAGCACGCGTGCATGCGTCCTCGGGCACGGGTGTAAGTCTTCCGAGCTTCGGCAGGATCTCATTCCTTATATAGTTTCTCGAATATTCACACGAAAAATTCGTGCTATCGGTAACGAAAGGAATTTTTGCTTCGCCTAAAAGCGAAGTTATCTTCGATTTTGGAACCGACAACAGAGGTCTTATGATATTCCCCTTGACCGGTGCTATAGCGCACAATCCCGAGAGACCGGAGCCTCTGAGCATATTGAAAATAAAGGTCTCGAGATTATCGGTAGCATTGTGTGCTGTAGCGATCGTCGATATGCTGTCATCATTCTCAATAAATGCTCTGAATTCCTCGTATCTTGCATTCCTGGCTGCCTCCTCAAGACCGCATTTGTTTTCCTTTGAAAGTGCAGGAACGTCACGTTTTACCGAAACAAATTCAACTCCCAGCGCAAAGCAAAGCTCGCGGCAAAAATCCTCGTCGTGATCTGCCTCGCTACCGCGTATCATGTGGTTGACATGAATCGCTTTCAGCGTGAAATCCATACGTTTTTTTAAATTCAGAAGGAAAATCAAGAGCAGAACCGAATCTGCGCCGCCGGAAAGACCGATGACTACACCGTTTTTAATATATTCGTGCATGAAGAACTCAGTCATGTGAGCTTCTATAGTACCGAGCACCTCGGTACCGAGAGAGGATGAAAATATCCTTTCCGCGGATGCGATCAAGCTATTTTTATCTATCAACTTCTGTTTTCCTCAAGCGATCTGAATTTTGTAAACTGACCTATCCATCCCATCTTGACATTACCCACGGAGCCATGCCTGTTCTTTGCGATAATGACCTCAGCCGTATTGGCAGTGTCCTCCATAGTAGTGTCCTGACCGTCGGTGGTAGCACCGATATCCTTATAATAGGTATCTCTGTAAAGGAACATAACTATGTCAGCATCCTGCTCTATAGATCCCGAATCACGAAGATCAGCGAGTGTCGGCCTCTTATTGGTAACGCCTCTTGCCTCGGTTCCGCGGTTAAGCTGAGCGCAGCAGACGATCGGCACTCCGAAATCCTTAGCCATGATCTTGAGGTTACGCGAAATATCACCGACCTGCTGAGCACGGTTATCCACGTTGGTAGACGACTGCATAAGTCCTATATAGTCTATTATTACAAGTCCGAGATTAGGTATGCGGCGCAGCTTAGAGCGCATTTCGGTAACACCTATCTGCGAGGTATCGTCCACGAATATATCACATCCCGAAAGCTCGGATATAACGCCTGCTATATTCTCCCAATCCTCGGTGGAGAGAACTCCTGTTCTGAGACTTTGCGAATCCACCATAGCCTCGCTCGATATAACACGCGTAACGAGCTGCTCACAGGTCATCTCAAGCGAGAATATTGCTACAGCCTTCTTAGTCTTTTTGGCAACGTTTGTGCCTATGTTAAGAACAAATGAGGTCTTACCCATACCGGGACGGGCACCGACGATAATAAAATCTCCCTTACCCATTTCAACGATCTTTTCGTCAAGCGAGGAGAAGCCGGTCTTTGTTCCCTTCTTCTCAAGCCTCATCTCGGCACTCATTTCAAGATCCTTATATACCGACTGAAGAATGTCGCTGATATGACGGAGCTCCTTGGTATCGTTGTTATTGGAAATATCAAATATCTTCTGCTCCGCAGCATCTATTATGCTTCTTACAGGGCTTGCCTCATCATATGCCTCTTTATTTATCTCGTCACAGGCGGTAATAAGTCTTCTGAGAGTGGACTTATCCTTTACTATCTTTGCATAATCCTTGATGTTTGCCGCGGAGGGCACCGATTCTGCAAGAAGCGCAATATACTGTATACCGCCTGTCTGATCCTTTATACCCGATTCAACGAGCGCATTAGCCAGCGTTACCGGATCTATAGTACGGCTCTCGGTGTACATCTTAGTCAGCGAAAGATATATATTTTTGTGCTCCTCAAGATAGAAATCATCCACCGTAAGCATTCCGCCGACGGCATCAAATGCCTCAGGCTTTCTTATAATAGATCCGAGGAATGCCTGCTCTGCCTCTATGGATATAGGCATTTGTTTTACAAGTAAGCTTTTATCTTCCATAATTACTCCTGGATTTTGATCCGTGCACGTGAAAGCACCGCCCGACAGGATTCTCGGTTACGGTATCACAGCAGGTGCTTTTGATAATATAAGCTGTAGGAATTACTCAGTTTATTCGTGAACAAGTACGGTGAATTTCGCAACCACTTCGGGATGCACCTTAAGCTCTACCGCATATTTGCCGTATGCTTTTATTGTTTCCTTGAGATTGATCTTTCTCTTGTCCACAGCGACACCGATAATCGCCGAAAGAGCCTCTGCGATATCCTTTGCGGTAACCGATCCGTAAAGCCTTCCGTCCTGTCCGTGTCCCATTTTAATAAGGACCTCTTTGTCCTTTATTTTTGCAGCCAATGCCTCAGCCGCCTTTTTATCCTCAGCGATCTTGAACTGCTTTGCCTCTTCCTTGCCGCGAAGCTCATTCTGCGCCTTTGCATCAGCGGGAATTGCCTTCTTCTGAGGGAAAAGGAAGTTTCTCGCATATCCGTCCGACACGTTTATTATCTGATCCTTTTTTCCCTGACCTTTTACGTCACAAAGTAAAATTACCTTCATCTGAATATCTCCTTACTGTTTTGTCTTCTTTTCTGCTTTTTCCTTTTCGGTCACGTCAAGGAAATCGTCAATGCTTTCCTTAAGTGTCTTGAGCACCGTCATGACAGAATCTGCGGTCATCTGTGCGCCCGCGATATCGAAATGTCCGCCTCCGTTAAGCTTTTCGAGTATGACCTGAACGTTTATCTTTCCGTTTGATCTGCCCGATATATGGATCTGCTCACCGATCCTGACAAGAGTGAATGCCGCCTCAACGTTCTTGAGCGTAAGCATCTTATCTGCCGCCTTCGAGGCGATAACACGATATGATTCATCCGTATCACCGTCACAGCAGGCTATAGCTATGTTATTCTTGTAGATCGTTATAGCGGTATGGAATCTCGCCTCCTTGGCAAGATCGAGCGGCGAGGTCTTGAACATATCGTAAACGTCGGTAGGATTTGCACCTATACCGCGCAAATACTGAGCCGCACCGAAGGTTCTTGTTCCGGTATTTCTCGTAAACTGCTTGGTATCGAGAAGTATACCCGCAAGTATCAGATCTGCCTCCTGCTTGGTCAGATTCTGAGAGGTAACAGATACCTCCAGCATCTCGGCGAGCAGCTCGCACGTACTGGATGCGGAGGGCTCTATATACGAAAGCTTTACGCTCTCGGGCATTATAGTACCCTTTCTGTGGTGGTCTATGATAACCACGCTGTTGACCTTCTTTGCTATATCTGGGAACTGCGCTCTGTCAAGAGTGTTATGGTCAACGAGAACAACGAGAGTATCCGGACCTATAAGGTCGAATGCCTCTGCACTGTCAACGAATACCTGCGAATAATTTTCGCATTCAAGCATCATAGCAACCGAAGGTCTGAGATTTTCATCTCGCATATCTACGGCTATGTTGACCTTTATTCCGAGCATCATCGCAAGACGCGCGGCGCCCACGGATGCACCTATTGAATCAAAGTCACCGTATCTGTGTCCCATTACTATAACATTATCCGACCTGGACATAATAGCCGAAAGCTGATTTGCGAAGGTCCTTGATCTTACGTTGGATTTCTTGTATATAGATTTGGTTCTTCCGCCGTAATATTCAATTGCATCCTCGGTCTTATAAACGACCTGGTCGCCTCCGCGCTGTAAAGCCATATCTATGGCCTCGCGCGCTTCCTTTTCCTTTTCCGAGAGTGTTCCGCGGCATCCCGAAACACCGATAGATACGGTTACGGAAACACCGTTGCTCACGCGGCTGTCGCGTATGGTATCGAGTATCTCAAAGCGGTTGCGCCTGCACTCCTCAAGCCTCGAGGACTCAAAGAGCATAATATATTTATCGTTGTCGTAGGTCTTCAAAACACCGTTCATAGACTCAGCCCACGCCTTAAGCTTATCGTCCACCGACGAAATAGCATCACGGAACTTATCGTGAACGTATTGAAGGATATCGTCAACGTTATCTATTGCAATATATGCGACGGCAACTCTTTCGTCCTCGTATTTTCTCAGTGCCTCGGAAAGATCGGTGATGTCCGAGAGCATAAGAACATG
This sequence comes from Oscillospiraceae bacterium, assembly GCA_015064555.1. Classification (GTDB taxonomy): domain Bacteria; phylum Bacillota; class Clostridia; order Oscillospirales; family CAG-272; genus UBA1740. The sequence goes on along the minus strand of SVRZ01000008.1, from coordinate 9,975 downwards.
AAGCCCGTCATCGGTATCCGATACCGCAAAGCTCTCCAACTTATAAAGTCTGCCGAAAAGCTCTACCGGCTCGCCGTTAAAGCTCTCGCGGGAAATGTTTCCCGCAAATATACTGCTTATATTGAAGCCGACAAAGTTTCCGTGATCATCAAGTATCTCGGACATAGCCTGGTTATACCAGAGTACGGTTCCGTAGGAATCCAGGGTTATCACGGGAGTAGCCGTATTTCTTATTATCATGCTTCCCCGCTCCTCCATAAGCGCTTCAAGGCAGGCGGTTGGCATTGAGGTGTGATACTTGTTATGATAGGTGGCAATAAAAACAACGGAAAGAAGATATATCAGCGTTATTCCGACGGCGAGAAACACTCTGTCCCAGGTTACGATCTCGGACAGTAACGCATATAACACAATGCACACCGGGCAAAGCGCCACGGAAAGAGCAAGCTGAAGCCTTGATGCATACGGAACGTGCCTTTTGCCGATTTCATTTTTAATGTTCATATTCCATACTCCTTATTGCTTATTCGGGATCTTGTCTGTCTTTATTGCAAACCATGCTCCTATGAATCCGAGAAGCTGGAGTGCCGCGCCGCCGAACATAATTATAGCCGCGGCTACGATAAAATACATAGTAGATCTTCCCGACGACATTCTTGCAAGCGCATTAAGATAATTGAATCCGATAAATGCGAATACGATCATCATTATTTCGGATGCATTTGCGATCGCAACCGCAAACCATCCTGCATTTATTCCAACGAATGAGGATAATATAGCCACCGCTACATAGGCATACGCGGTTATGGGAGATGGCATAAAGAATGCGAAGCTCTTCAATATACCGTATCTTGAGAGTCTGAAGAGAAATGCTGTGAAAAGCTTTAGCGCTATCGCCGTAATGACAAGCGAGGCAACGCCAAGCATCGCGGGCAGAAGCTTCGCAAAACTGTCAAAGAGATATCCCGCTTCCTCTATGCTCATATAATTTTCAAGAGTTCCGTCAGGTAAGGAGATCTTACGAGAGGATATAAATTCAACGATCGGTGCTCGCAGACGCGCGTATATATCCGAATAGAAGTCTGACACGGCTTCAAAGGTGAAGTTACCCGTAGCCTTCCCTGCCCCGAGATAAAGGGCCAGCACCATAAACACCGCAGTAACGAGTGTCATATAAGTGACACATTCGGCCTTGCTGATGCCCTTGCTATAAAGCAGGGCGAGCAAAAGCGCAAGGATAATATACTCAACGCAAATGATCGCGTAAAAGCCGTTCATAACAAAAGCTATGACCAAGGTTATTGCCGGTATGGCAAATGAAAGAATTCTCCGCCCGGGGTTCTCGAAAACAAACAGTGCCGCCGCGGAAGCGGTAGCAAAGGGTAAGAGCAATTCACCGAAAACGGCAAATGCTATACCGAATATAAACGTCAGAACCGAAAGCAGAAGCATAGCTACCGTATAGCTATACGAATCCTTGAGTTCTCTTATCATTAAACAATACTCCATGTTAAAATTTATACCAATATAGTATATCATAAATAAAATAAAAAGTAAATAAGATTTGCCAAATAATTTATTTATTTCCAAAAAATATATATTTTATCTACATTTCTGATATTTTTTCGTTTTATTATTGAAAAAACTGCGCAAATAGTGTACAATATCCTTATATGCTATGAAAGGAGGCGGATATATGAATTACCTTGAAAGCCCTGTTGAGTCGCTTAAGGGTGTCGGCCCGACCAGAGCGCGCCAGCTGGAAAGGCTCGGGATAAAAACGATACGCGATCTCGTTTATCTTTTTCCCAGAGCCTATGAAAAGCGCGGAGACGTCCGCTCTCTTTCAAATGCTCCCCTCGATATGCCTGTCGCTACCCTGCTGACTGTCGCCTCAACGGTAAAAAGTGTGCGGATAAAAAACCGGATGACGGTATCAAAGTTCCGCGCCTTTGACGAGAGCGGAAGTGTTGAGGTTGTGTTTTTCAATGCTCCGTACGTTAAGGATGTTTTCACGGTGGGTGCAACCTTCAGATTCTACGGCCGTCTTTCTTATTCAAAGAAGCTGCTTCAGCTGACGAATCCCAAGTATGAGCCTTATATAGAGCTTAAGCCACTGCCTGATTTTATTCCGATTTATCCTTTGACGGGAGGACTTTCCTCAAAGGTCATAGACACGCTTATGAAGGCGGTTATCGACGAGGCCTCCTCACTGCTGCCCGATCCGCTGCCGGAGCAGATCAGGCTTGAGAATTCCCTGCCCACTATTGGATACGCGATAAGAAACGCGCATTTTCCTCAAGATGAGGAATCGCTTTCGAAATCGCTCTCAAGACTCGCATTTGACGAAATGCTCCTTTTCGGATTAGGTATATCCCTGCAGGCGAGAAACAGAAATTCCGGCGACGGCATCCGTTTTTCTCCCTGCTCACTCAAGCCCGTGCTCGATCTTTTGCCATATGACCTCACCGATGACCAGAAGTCTGCGGTGAACGATATATACCGCGACACCGTTCTCGGTAAGTCAGGCGAGCCGAATATAAATCCGATGACTAGAATTCTTGTCGGTGACGTTGGCTCGGGAAAAACAGTTTGTGCAATACTTGCGATGTATATTGCCGTCTGTTCCGGTCATCAGGCGGCATTGATGGTTCCAACCGAGATACTCGCTACTCAGCACTACAGCGAGGTCAGCTCCCTTTTCGGGAAGCTGGGTATAAAGGTCGAATTGCTTATCGGCAGCACTACCGCAAAGGAAAAAAAACGTATTCTTGCCGATATCGAATCGGGAGAGGCGCAGGTTGTGATTGGAACGCACGCACTCATTACGGGAAAGCTTGAATTTAAAAGCCTCGGACTCATAATCACAGACGAGCAGCACAGATTCGGAGTTAATCAGCGAGGAGTTCTGAAGGAAAAATGCAAGAGCGCGCATATGCTTGTTATGAGCGCAACACCGATACCGCGAACACTTGCGCTCACGCTCTACGGAGATCTCGACATATCAAGGATAGTCACTATGCCCAAGGGCAGAATGCGCGTCGATACCTACACGGTAGACGAAAGCTACAGGAAAAGGCTTGATGATTTTATAAGGAAGCAGGTCCTACTTGGCGGTCAGTGTTACATAGTATGCCCCGCAATAGAGGTTGCCGATGATGAAAAGGACGGAGATGTTTTCTCCCCAACGGCTATCAGCGCCCCCTTCGGAGATAACACGCGCCCACCCTTGAAAAGTGCCGTCGAATACTCAGCGGAGCTACAGGCGCGTATGCCCGATATCAGAATCGCCTGTCTTCACGGCAAAATGAAGCCCGGTGAGAAGGATGCCATAATGCAGGCATTTTCGCAAAAGGAGTTGGACGTTCTTGTATCAACCACCGTTATTGAAGTAGGAATAAACGTACCGAATGCATCCCTGATGATAGTTGAGAATGCAGAAAGATTTGGTCTTTCTCAGCTCCATCAGCTCAGAGGCCGCGTCGGCAGAGGCTCACGACGCTCGTACTGCGTACTCGTTTCGGATATGAAAACCGAGCAGGCTATGGCAAGACTTGAAGTCATGCGCACCACCTACGATGGCTATGAGATAGCTGAAAAGGATCTCGCTCTCAGGGGTCCCGGAGATTTCTTTTCTACAAATTCGCACGATAATTTCAGGCAGAGTGGTGGATTTGAATTTAAATTTGCGAAGCTCTGTGACAATTCCGAGCTTTTTTCCGCGGCATTTTCTGCCGCTCGCGGAATCGTTGCAAGCGATCCTGAGCTAACTCGCCCCGAGCATGCTCTTTTAAAAAAGGAGCTTGATGATATTATAAACAGAAACGGATCATCGATATCCTGATCAAAAATACAGAATGAAAGGTTTATAAAATGGCTAACCAACCGCTGGCGGACAAGCTCCGCCCGAATAGCTTTGATGAAATAGCCGGACAGTGTCATCTTGTCGGCAAGAATGGCATTTTAAGAAAACTCGTTGAGGTCGGCAGAATTCCCAACATGATATTCTACGGCCCTCCTGGTACAGGAAAAACAACTATAGCTAATATAATCGCCAAGGCATCAGATATGCAGCTTTATAAGCTCAATGCCACAAGTGCAACCCTTGCCGACATCAAGGAGGTCATTGCATCGACGGACAATATGTTTTCCGCAGGCGGCACCCTCCTCTATCTTGACGAGATACAGTATTTCAATAAAAAGCAGCAGCAGTCGCTTCTTGAATTTATAGAAAACGGTAAGATCACTCTGATCGCCTCTACCACCGAAAATCCGTATTATTGCGTTTACAATGCAATTTTGTCGCGCTCATCGGTATTTGAATTCAAATCTGTTACCGCGAAGGACGTCTTACCCACTCTGAAAAGGGCTATGGCTGTCCTGAACGAAGAATTTTCAACCGAAAAAAGCATTGACGAGGATATTCTTTTATCAATAGCCTCGGCATGCGCCGGCGACGTGCGTATGAGCATCGGAGTTCTTGAAAACGCATATTACATATCCGATAATCTCATAACCGATGATGCGGTGAAAATGGTTATGCCATCTGTTGTCGGTCATTTTGACCGCGACGGTGACGTTCATTACGATCTGCTCTCCTGTCTGCAGAAGTCAATAAGAGGCTCCGATCCCGATGCGGCTGTATTTTATCTTGCAAAGCTACTCGCCATGGGAGATCTTTTATCTGTTTCACGGCGCCTGAAGGTCATAGCAAGCGAGGATATCGGATGTGCGTATCCTATGGCAGGTGTTATAACTCATGCGCTCTGCGAAAGCGCAAAGGAGATTGGTCTGCCCGAGGCGGCATTACCGCTTGCAAACGCGGTCTGCATACTCGCGACAGCTCCTAAATCAAATTCCTCTTATCTTGCATATCACGCCGCCGTGACAGATATGAATGCCGGACTCGGAGTTGAAATACCCGAGCATCTGAAGAGCCCCCTCTTCAAGGGATATAAATATCCGCACGATTACAAAAATCATTACGTGAATCAGCAATATCTCCCCTCAGACCTTCTCGGAAGAAAGTATTACACCTTCGGTGAGAACAAGATAGAACAGGCGGCAAAGCAATATTTTGACATGATAAAGGGGCAAAAATAGATCACAATTCTGCTTTTTGCGTTATTTTTCGACACGCTTTGATATCAAACTTGACAAATCAACCAATATCTGTTATAATACTTTCATTACACTACACGTTTGGAGAATTCCGGAATGGTTTATCATTTTATTCTGAACCCTATGTCGGGCAAGAATCTCAAACAGGCGAAGAAATCCGTTAAGTCAATGACCAATAAAATACGTGCCGCTTGCCAAAAACGTCAACTCAGCTATCGCATATATTATACCACCAGCATCGGTGATGCTACCGAATACGTCCGCTCTATGGTCAACAGTACCCAGGACAGGCAGAGATTTATCTGCATTGGAGGCGACGGTACGATAAATGAGATAGTCAACAGCGCGCCCTGTGCAGAGAATATCGAGTTCGGTGTTATTCCCCACGGCTCCGGTAACGATTTTGTGCGTAACTTCACCAGGACCGATCTCTTCTCGGATATTGATGCTCAGATAGACGGTGAAACTATATCACTTGATCTTATAAAATGCAATGATATTTATTCGGCAAATATGATCAATATCGGATTTGACTGCTCGGTCGTAAAAGAAGCATCAAGACTCAAAAAATATAAGCTGGTTACCCCCGGTCTATCATATATCGGTGGTGTTGTGGTTGCTCTTTTCAAGAAGTACGGCACAAAAATGAAGCTTATCTTCGATGACGGTGAGGTCATAGAATCCGAGCTCCTTCTTACCGCTATAGCTAACGGAAAATATTGCGGTGGCGGCTTTAAATCAACGCCTAAGGCCATTCTCAACGACGGTCTGATGGACGTTGCTATAATCAAGAAAATATCCCGTCCCTCATTCATCAAGCTCGTTGGACTTTACAAGAAGGGTACTTATTTTTCAAACAAAAAAGCTCTTGAGATCATCGACTACAGGCAGGTTCAGCATTTTAAGATGGAGTTTGAGACTCCAATTCCCATCTGCGTTGACGGTGAGATAAAGGGATCAAAAACAATAGATTTCAGCATTGTAAGAAACGGCTTCAACTTCGTTATTCCGAAGGGCTCGTCCATAAGATACAAAGCGGGCGATATTTTCGAAAGCTCAACCGTACCTCCCTTAGCGGATGCGGAAAACCAATAATGATATGAGATTGTTTCATAAAAGGCCGCTCAGCCTGATTCTTTGTATCGCGCTGGGCGGCTTCGTATTGTTCCACGGTATCGCAGATATAGTCCGTATTGTCGCTCTGTCTGCCGCCGCGCTTTTTCTTCTGCTTTCCTTGCTCATAGGTCCTTTAAGGCGGAAGAAATTACCGAGTGTCGCCACGGCTGTGCTGATGATCGCATTCCTGCTCTGCTATCTCTATTTTGATATCAGCTTCTATCCTGAGAGCTATTATGACACTCCCGCTGTGCTTACAGGCAAAGTGACCGATATCGATGAGCATTCACAAAACAATAAAACTCTGACCGTTAAGCTTTCCTCCATAGATGACGTTAAATGCTCATATAAGATAAATCTCACACTATATGGCAAGCACGACGTTTCGGCAGGTGAGATCATAACATTCGAGTCGGCTATTGAGAAAATAGACAGCGATGGCGCATTTGATTTCCAACGCTATTATACCGCGCGCGGTATCAGCGGCAGAGCCGAGGCAACAGAGCTCATCTCTGCCGAGGAGGGACGCGTGCCTATCCTCTATCGCTTCAAGCAATTCAGAAATTCGATATGCTCAAGAGCATCCGAGATATCCGATCCGGAGGCGGGCTCGCTCCTCGGTGCGCTTTTGCTGGGCGAAAGAGAGCGCCTTTGCGGTCAGGTGGAGCTCGACTTTGAAAGAACCGGTATCGCTCATATTCTAGCTCTCAGCGGTGCTCACCTCAGTATGCTCACCGTAGGGTTTGACGGTATTTTAAGGTGCTTCAGAGTCAACAAAAGATGGCGCATACTTATATCCACATTATTCTGCTTCATATTTATGGCATTCACGGGCTTCCCCGTAACCATATGCAGAGCGGGCTTTATGACGATTATTTCGTCGGTGCTGTACCTTATCTCCGGCTCAAAGGATGGAATTACCTCCCTCCTTCTGGCAGCGCTTATTCTTATCTGTATCCAGCCGTATGCCGCCTTGGACATCGGTTTATGGCTTTCGGTGCTTGCGACTGCAGGTATAATACTTGCCGCAGAGCTGATATATAAAAGATACGCCGAGTATCACGGCTTCGCAAGGCTCGGTAGATACATTCTTACATCGGTGATCTTTTCCTTGTTCTCTATATTCTCCACCGCAACGGTATGTGCATTTTCCTTTAATACCATCTCGGTATTATCGGTTATAACTACTCTTATATTCACCGTACTTGTGGAGATATACGTTTATATCGGCATAGTTGCCCTGATTATCGGAGGCTTTACCCCTATCGGCAGGCTTCTTTCTGCCATATGCGGATTCATATGCAACCTCGTCGCATGGTTTTCTGATATTCCATTCACCTGTACCTCAACGGTGCCTATAGCGGTAAAGCTGTTACTGCTGGCCCTTACGCTGTCGTTTGCGCTGTTTGCGATACTTGATATAAAGAAAAAGCGCACCGCAGTAGTACTTATGGCATCTATGCTCATTTCGGCTTTTTCGGTGTCGCTTATATACACGTCAAAGCAAGAGGCGGATTCTCTGCTCCGCGCCTCGGGTGACGGCTCCGACGTTATACTGATCTCGACCGAGAGGCAGACGATGCTGATAAATGCGGGTATGCACAGAAAGGGCTCGGGCTATGATGATTCAAGCCTTCTGCTCGATCGAGGTACGGTAATGCTGGATTGCTATTTTGTTGCAAATTATACCTCATATCTTCCATATGCGCTTGAAGCTCTGCTTTCCAATATATCGGTAGCCGAAATAAAGCTCCCTATGCCAAAAACGGATGCCGAGGAGCAGATACTTATTGAAACGCTGGGTATAACCGACAACTTCCGTGTCAATATATCTCTTTATAATGAAAAGACTCCTATGACATTCGGAGAATATACTATCATGGTTCCCTACAGGAAGTCCGAGGAAAGAGCTTGCGCTATCACTATGCAAAAGGGTGACGAGCTTTATTCCTATATCTCAAAGGGTATGCTTGATACCGTCACAGAATCCCGCGAGCTTCTATACGTCAGCGATGCTCTTATATTTGGTAGCTGGGGTAAAAGCTATGAGCATATGAACTTCATTGACGAGATGGGCGAATCTGTGAAAAGAGTCGTTATATTCGATGACAAAACGGCTGTAGATCCACATAGGCTTGATATTCCGCTACCGCCGGTAAGCTACGAAAAGGAAGCCGTTCTTTTCGATTAATTATCGCATCAAAAGAGAGTCGCATTTTACGAAACCTTATAAAAATACTATGAGGATGCTGAAATTCAGCATCCTCATAGTATTTTTACTTTAATATGTTATACGTTAAAGAGGAATTCAACAACGTCACCATCACGCATAACGTATTCCTTACCCTCACTACGGAGAAGTCCTTTTTCCTTGACCTTATTTCTGTCTCCCTCGCGGTAAAGATCATCAAATGCAACTACCTCCGCACGGATGAATCCGCGCTCAAAGTCCGAGTGGATCTTTCCTGCTGCACCGGGAGCCTTGGTACCGCGCTTTATAGTCCAGGCGCGAACCTCCTTGGGGCCTGCTGTCAGGAAGCTGATGAGTCCGAGCAGAGAATATCCCGACTTGATAAGCTTATCAAGTCCGCTCTCGTCAATTCCGAGATCATCAAGGAAGCTTCTCTTCTCTTCTCCCTCAAGCTCTGCGAGCTCCGCCTCTATCTGTGCGCTTACTGCAATTATCTCGCTATGCTCCTCATCGGCATGCGCCTTAAGGCGCTGATACCCCTCGTTGCTTTCATATTCTCCGGATACCTCGTCCTCGGAAATATTTGCCACGTAGATTATGGGCTTATTGGTAAGCAATCTAGATTCCTCGATATGTGCCTCCTCTTCCTCGGAAAGACCGAGCGAGCGAACGCATTTTCCATCCTCAAGACAAGCCTTCACCTTTTCGAGCACCTCAAGCTTTTCAAGCAGCTTCTTGTCAGCGCGTGCCGCCTTTGTGGTTCTGTCTATAGCTCTTTCAACTATCTCAAGATCGGAAAGTATAAGCTCAACGTCTATCGTTTCGATATCACGCATGGGATCTATACTGCCCTCAACGTGGATTATATCATCATTCTCAAAGCAACGGACAACGTGAACGATGGCATCAACCTCGCGGATATTTGCAAGGAACTTATTGCCGAGTCCCTCGCCGCGGCTCGCACCCTTTACAAGACCCGCGATATCAACGAATTCGATGACCGCAGGAGTAAACTTTTCGGGTTTATACATATCCCTAAGCACCTCAAGGCGGCTATCGGGAACCGCAACGACGCCCACGTTGGGATCTATCGTGCAGAAGGGATAGTTTGCGGATTCTGCACCCGCATTTGTAAGTGCATTAAAAAGTGTGCTTTTTCCTACGTTCGGAAGTCCTACTATACCAAGTTTCATATGTAATACATCCTTTTTCTTTAATAACCAATATATTATACTATAACTTTCGGACATTTGCAAGCACTTTAGAAAAAATATACCAATAAGATTCGTGAAAATCTACAAAAAACAAGAGCATAACGGTCTTAATTATAATATCAGAGAACATTCGGTGTAAGATTGCATATTAAGATTCCATCCATACTATGCCCTTCTTGTTATTTTCCCCATCTAAGCTCCACCGACATCTCATTAAAATAATTTAAGAACTCGGCTTCACCTTCGGGGATTGACAAAATTACGGTAATTATACCGTCTGCCTTTGCGGTGATTTCTCCGCTTGCATACAGCTTTTTGTAGGCACGACCATTC
>SVRZ01000007.1 GCA_015064555.1 Oscillospiraceae bacterium | reverse complement strand
TGTTTGTTTTCTGTGAATGAATTGATGCTAACGCATCATGAATTGGCTTTGCCATGAATTCTCGCTTCGCTCCATGAATTGAATTGCAACCAACGTGCCGCAAGGCACAATTCATGCCGCAGGCAATTCACGAAAGCACGGCTTTCAATTCACGCAACCACAAGGTTGCAATTCATTGCGTGTTCTCCGTTAAGGATAACACGCTGAGCAGTGCCTCTGTAGTTTTTTATATGCGTGCCCGTTGTACGCCTTACGATTCGGAAAAGGGGCTTTCTTTTCCGAATCTGTTCGTTCTTTTACTTTTTCTCAAATTCCTTTCCATTTATCAAAAAATCAATAGAAACGTTGAAATATTCGGAGAGCCTTTTCAGCATCTGAATATCGGGACTTCTCTTGCCGTTTTCGTAATGAGAAAGTGCCTCGCGGCTTATATTAAGATCAAGGGCAACCTTCAATTGATTAAGATTTCTTTGTTTTCTTATATTTTTTAGCCCAATCAGTCCGCCGTTTTCCTTCATAAATTAAAATCTCCTGTTTTTCGCAAAACCTCTTGACTTTATTGTAACAAAATGTTACTATATAAATGTTACAATTTGTAACAATAAGCATTATGAAAGGAAAGGATAAAAAATGGAAATTCAAGAAAAAAAGAAAAATCCCGAGCTTGCCGCGATAATAGCGTTTGCTATTATGGCATTTATCAAGCTGGTATATCTCATTGAAGGAATGATCTTCTTTGCAGGGAAAAAGATCCCCGATTTTCGCATCAACTATGACATCTTATTTTATTTCACAAACCGATTGGAACTTAAAGGCTATTTGTGTGAATGTATTTACTCGATAGTTTTGTTTGCGGCAGTTATACTTTTGCTCCTTCGAAAAAAAAGAGGCTTGATGCTTCCCGGCGTTATCTATCTTCTCGCGCTGAAAACAGTCGTAGGTGCTTACAAGGCTATCGTTGTATGTATGAATATTCCTTCTGCGCGCGTTCCCGTTATGCTCGACGGAATTTCTGCGGCACTGGTGAATATGGCTATTATCGCCGTTCTTGCCGTATGGCTTCTGTCCTTGCTTTCCGAAGCTCTTGATATTGAGAAGCTCGTGCAAAAAAGAGAGCTCCTTGCAAAAATGCACAAAATCATTTTTATTGTACTCTCGGCTTTTACTGCGGTACATTGCGTTATAAGCATTATAGCGTATAAATCCTTTTTTGCTATTGATTTCATAAATATCGCCTGGATTTTTGCCGCTTTTTCGCTAAACAAAATGATTTCACCCAAGAATGAAGAAGTAATTTAAGGGAGGATTTAAAAATGGAAATGCAAGAGAAAAAAATAAGAAGAGCATGGATAGCAATATTTGCATTTGCCTTCCTTGCCGCAAATGAGGTGCTTATTTGTATAAAATATTCCTCGTTAGACTACAATGTAAAAGCACAGACGTTCAAGGTTCTTTGCGCTGCGATCATATTTGTTGCTGCCGCGGCAATACTCTTCATAAGAAAGAAAAAAATATTCCCGGCGGCTATTGGAATCCTTCTGGTGCAATATGCCGTTAAGACGTACCTATCGATCACGAAATTTTTCTTCCCGATGACCGCGCAAAGCATTTTCGCCGGGCTGACAGAATTTTTATTCGGCGCATCGGTTTTAGGCATCCTCACGGTTTTAGGATTATATGTATCCTCCGAAGAGCTCGGATACGAGCGCGGTACGGAGAAACAAGCGCTGTTTTCTAAGATATACAGAATCTGTTTCTGTGTAGCTATGCTTTCGGCGGTATTGATGGCGGTATCGAGCTTGATCCTTGCGAAAAAATGCGTTATACCAAGCATGTACGCTAACAAGTATAATTATGAAATGGTACGGTTGATCGAAATGCGTGTCGGAGAAATAAATATCCATAGCGCTGACGTGGGAATAAGCATTTATAAGCACGGATATCTTGCAAATTTATTGCTCATACCCGCGATTGCTTCGCTCAAGCACCGTCTTATGCCCGAGCCCAAGCGCATCGGTGACGAGGTATACGTTGCAAGCGAATACTACGTATCGCTCGGCAAGCATATCTGTCTTTTGATATTCACCGGCGGAATCTGGCAGATGATCTGGACGTATAAGATAACCAAGATCACCAATGCTGACGATAGCGAGTCAAACAGAAATCCCACCTCTCAGCTTTTGCTTTGTCTTTTTGTTCCGTTCTATATCATATACTGGACGTACAAGACCGCATTGAGGATAGACAGGATCGCCGCCGAGAGAGAGCTTCAATCGGATATCGGCACCGTCTGCCTGATACTTTCGATCTTTGTTCCCTTTGTACCTCCGATCCTTATGCAGGATAAGATGAATCAGATCCTGCTCGGAAACGTCACCGCTCCAAAGCAGAAGGAAAGCGAAGCCATTGAGTCTATAGAAAAATACAAGGCTCTCCTCGATTCGGGTGTCATCACCGAGGAGGAATTTGAAGCAAAGAAAAAGCAGCTGCTTGGTCTTTAATTACATCGCAAATGTTCACTTACAATAAAACGAAAAGAATACACATAATTAAAAACGTATAATAGTACGGCGCAAACTATTCCCTTGTTAAGTCTTGGGAACGGTCTGCGCCGTTTCTTTAATAGCATTTTCCGAGAGGGATGGCGATAAAAACAGGAAAACATATTTACAAATGCGAAAAAATGTGTTATAATGACCTTGCCAAACAAAAACGAATAACGATTTTTAGGATAGCTCTCTATTTTTATAGGGGGTTTTATACCCTTTTTTCATTATAGGGCAGTTGATTATATTCGGCAAAAGCGCTGATTCCACAACTGCCTTGGAGAGTTATATCCAATCGTTGTTGTTTTTGTTTGGCGACAATTGGAGTCGGCGTTTTTCGGTGCGGTGACTTCGGTTGCCGCACTTTTTGATTGAGGAGGTATTTAATATAGTAATTTCAACTTATTATAAACATCATCTGTTTTACACATTACAAATTTACTGAAATTTATCAAAAGGAGTTAGGATATGGATAAAACGCTAAAAATCAATTTTAAAAAATCATTGGGAATTTCTTCTGAAGACATTTCTCACGAATACGATCCTGTAGCATTTTTTGTGATATCGATTATATCAATCATACCGTTTATGCTTAAGCTCTACGGATATACTTTAAATATAATTCAATATGGACTTCATACTACGTTTTCGGACGTTCTTGGATTTGCCGCATCCGCACTTATAATTTGTTGCCTGATGCTTTTCCCAAACAATCTTGAATTTTTTGTAATTCCGATTGCAATCATTTCATTACAGTCACTCGTTGGATTAAACTCTCTTTTATCGGTTATAAACTTAATCCTCAATGCTTTGTTTTTGGCAGCGTTAATATGTTTCCTTCTTGAAAAGATCGATCATAAAATGCTAAAGAAAGCTGCTTATATATATGCTGCCGCTCGTGTTGCTTTAATAGCTTTCTCGCTCATAAAAATATTAATTGCGGGAAATAAACCCGATATTAAATCATACTTATTCTCAATTTCCTTGGCATTAATCATTTCACTGCCTATTGCATTATCTCACGAAAAAGAAAATGCGGAGCCTATAAAAATTCCGCCTGTTCGCATTATAATAGCAATAATAATTTTAATCGTGACATTGTTGCTTGTTTTGATTTTTCCATCGATAGATTTTAAATCGGCATTCGGACCTTCGGGTTGCGGTCATCCAGGCTGTGAAGAAAACGGTCCATTCCCTTGCTACGGCAAAAATAACACTTGCCCTAATACAACTGATTGTTATCAAGATTTGTATTGCGACGAATGTGACTGACTGCCTTATTTCGATCTCTTTTTGCTAGGCTTTGCTTTTTAAGACTATCCGTCACAAAAATCCACTTACCTAAAAGAACCAAGATATCTACATAAAGCTACGGCGCAGACCTCTCACTTGCTCTCTCGTGGGAACGGTCTGCGCCGTTTCTTTAATAACATTTTCCGAGAGGGATGGCAATAAAAACACGAAAACATATTTACAAATGCGAAAAAATGTGATATAATAATGATGCCAAACAAAAAACGAATAATGATTTAAAGGAAAACGCCTTATTTTTATAGGGGGTTTTATACCCTTTTGCTTTTTTCTACGTAAATTAGTGAATAATGGTAAAAACGTTGATTCCGCTAATTTGCGTATGGTGTTTTCCATATCATTAGTTTTTTGTTTGGCGACAATTGGAGTCGGCGTTTTTCGGTGCGGTGACTTCGGTTGCCGCATTTTTTGATTTTGGAGGTAAGGATGAAAACAGTTAATGAAATAATCAATTATATCAGAGAGAACAAAGCAACACCTATGGATGTATTCGTTGAGAAGGGATATGATAATAACCGTCATCAAGTTGAATTTTTACTGACTCAACTTAGAAATGATGAAGATGTTGTTTGTGCTATGTTTGTCAGCACTGTTTACGATGGAAGTAAGGTTGTAATTAATGGCTCCGGTGGTTTGGGAGCTCTCTTTGTTACAAACAAGCGTATTATTTATGGTAGAAAAGCCGGATTCTTTATGGGTGGAACTATCATCAAAGCTATAAACATCGATGATGGCACTGATGTTTCATCTTCAGATTTTGGAATTATGTCCGGTCGTGTAATTATAAACACAAAGAATGAGAATTGCTCATTTGAAGTTGGTAAGAAAAATGCGAGTGCTATTTTTGCTATGATAAACAATGCTATTCAAGATGTTTTAGAGTCGCGAGGAACAACACAAGGAGCAACAACCGTTATTCAAGCTTCCTCTCCTGCAGAGGAATTAAAAAAATTCAAAGAGCTACTCGATATGGGAATAATCACCCAAGAAGAATTTGATGCCAAGAAAAAGCAGTTGCTTGGACTTTAATTACATAGCCACACCGTAGACCGAAATATCGGTGTGGCAAACATATAGGTGCTGCCGTATTCGTGCAGGGCCGAATAAAAAACTACAGAGGTACTGTTCAAAAAATAGTGCCTCTGTAGTTTTTTATGTGCGAAGCTAAAGGGAATAAGGTCGAAGACCTCAGGTTTTCTTTCTTTTATTGAAGTTTTAATACCGCGCTTGAATTTCGCAAAACATCTTGAAAAGCAGGTGAAGGAGTGATATAATGATAGCATCAGGCAATTTGCTGAATTTTACATGAAAGGTAAAGAGATAGGTATGGAGCTTAAAAACAACATATTTGAGAATATAACGGACACGCCGAAGGAGCATTACACCTTCCATTTCGAGACTATAGACCTTTTGCATGTCGAGAAAAAATACATGGGGATTTTGAAGAAGCGGTTGTCTCTTTCTGTTATCATGGCGATGATTCTTCTGGTTATCTGTATTTTTCACAGTGCATTCTTCGCCGGCTTTGGGGCAGGGGTGCTGTTCATGACAATTGTGTTCGGAATCGGAAGTGTGCAGATGACTAAAAAGCAATATCTTAACAGCTATGAAAGGTGTATAACCGCGCTCTTTGACTATTCGCTATACGATGAGTTCCTCATAGTATGGATATCATCCGAAAACGCAATAAGACAAATGAAGGTCAGGCTTAACGAGATAAAAAACATACGCGAGATAGGAGATCTTCTGACATTCGAAATAGACGGGCGGATATACCTTATGAGGAAGGCTGAGCTTATCGAAAACTCCTATTTTATCAAGATGCTGAAAATGTCGTTAGAAAAAAACAAGTCAGGACGGAAAAGGCGCGCGGAATAAAATGCCATACCGCAGGGCGTGCTGAGTTTAAGAGGTCCTGTAGTGCTTATATATAAATAAATTCGGGGCATACCTCATATTCCTTGAGGTATGCCCCGAATTTATTTGGCTTGTAGCAATTGTAAATTTTAGTTTACGTTTTCGTTATCGTTTTCGGTCTGATTTTCCTTGAATAAGTTATAGGATGAAACTGCCGAGTCGATATCCGCCTGTATATCCTCGTCCGATTTTGTTCCGGTGAAATTGAAGTAGTAGAATACCGGGGTATTCACACCGTCGATTTCGATCTCGGTGGGGATATAGATGTACTGACTGTAGCTGCCGTTTGTGATAAGGGTAGCATCGGTGTTTCCGAGCTTTGCCGTATATCCCGTGTCGGTTTTTGTAATCGAGATATCGAAGGTCTCGTTCCTTGCGACCTCATCCGATTTCTTCATATACCATGCCTCGCCCTTAGCGGCAAGGATATCGAGCCTGATATAGAAATAAACGAGCGGCGAGTCGTGATAGTTAGGCTCAAAAATCGAGTTGGACGCGGAGAGCGAGCTCGATGCATAAGTGCCGCCGATTGCCATAGCGCCGTAGGGCAGGGGAGAAAGCTCGCCGAGAGTCTCGGTTATATAGGACAGATCGGTAGCTCTGTCGACCTTCCTGAAATCAACGTCTACGTAATAGTCTACCTCAAGCGTACCCTGGAAGAGATTTCCCTTATATTTCGGGATGCTGGAGTTCAGCGACTTTCCTCTGGCATTTATGCCGAATTTCTTCCAATCGTTCTTATTCAGAAATTCAAGCTCAACGTAGTCATAGTAGCCCGATTTATCGGGATCCTGAGTGAATCTGCACTTCATTTCCGCAAGATGAAGCGGAGTATCATTGTCCTCATAGGCATAGTAGCCGTTTCCGTCCGATCTTATAACTATGAACAGGCGGATTCCGCGGTCTGCCTTTTCGTCCTTGTTCGTGCTGTAATTCGTCAGCTCATAAGTGCCTTCTATTGTCCTCATTTTGCCGCTATCCACAATGTAGCAGCCCGTGAGAGCAACGCAGGAAAAAATGAGCGTAAGCACCGTGATGATAGATAGAATAGCAATTTTTGTTTTTTTCATGTTCATTTCCTCCTTAGGTTTTTTCTTTAATTTAACATACGCGGGGCATATAATTCAATGTATGGTTTGTTTCGTTTTTTTGAATTTTTAATGAATAGGCTTGAAAAGAAAGCGACACTGTGCTAAAATGTTTTCACCCACAGCCAATATGTGACCGATATAGATAAATATGGGAGGCGCTGTATGATAGTCAGGGTAGAAAACAAAAAACAACTGAAAAAATTTATCCTTTTCGGAAAAGAGCTTTATCGTGATGAGCCGAATTACGTCTGTCCGTTCATTTCGGTGCAGATGCGCGAGCTTGTGCCGCTTGTGATAGAGGACAAGACCTATTTCGCTCTCTATTCCGAGCGCGAGGGCAAAATTCTTGCCCGAATACTCTATACCTTTGCGACAGACCATAAAACGGGCAAGCCTGCCTGCTATTTCTCATTCTTCGATTTTTATAACGATATCGATGCCGTCCGTGAGCTTGCAGACGCTATGTCGGCTCACGCGAAAGAGGAGGGGATAGACAAGCTCGAGGGGCCGTACTGCCCATATGATCCGGACACGCGCCGCGGAGTTCTGACAAATTGCTTTGATAAGCTCCCGAGTGTTTTTCTGACCTATAACTATCCCTATTACGTGGATATATACGAGTCACTCGGCTTCACCAAGGTCACCGATACTCTTTCTATGACCGTGCCAACCACCGAAAAGGTATATAAGAAGGCAAAGCGCATAGCCGCGCTCTATAAGGGCGATAAGATAGAAATATCCACGCTTGACCGCAAGAATGTGAAGCGCGATATTAAGGCTATCGCAGATATTATGGCGGTGGCAACCACCGAGATGAATTATGAGAGCGCACCGAGCACGTCGATGATCGAGGAGATCTTCAACGGGATGAAGCTGTTCATCAAGGATGAGTACGTTCTTATCGCGCGAGAACGTGACACGGATAAGCCCATCGGCTTTATTATCTTCCTTCCCGAGCTTAATCAGATCTTCCGCCATCTCGGTGGCAGACTCAATATATTCAAGTATTTTTACTACCGCAAGCGCGTTGACAAGGTGCGCGGCTGGCTCCAGTATATAATCCCCGAATACCAGGGCACACTCCTTCTCGGGCTTATGTTCGGCAAGGCGGCAGAGGTCCTTGAGGCGGATGGAATAGTCGAGTTTGAGGGCGGCACGGTCGTTGAAGAAAACCGCAAATCATATTCCGTTTTCGAGAACTTCGGCGGATATATAGATAAGGTATACAGGATATATGAAAGGAGCGAAATGTAAACAATGGTAGCTATAAGTATAGTACAAGCCCTGCTGATAGTCGCTGTTCCGCTTCTGGTGTTGAAGCTCAGAGATACAAAAGCGGTGAAGGGTATTGGTATGATAGGCATGACCTATCTCTTGGGAATCGGTGTATCTCTCGTCGTGTTTCTGCTCAATACGATAGGCATAGAATTCAGCCTTAATAAGGATATAGGTGAGATAGGCAGCTATCTTGCCATAGCGGTCGCCATACCGCTTCTGCTGTTTAACGCAAATCTCAAGGAGGCAACCAAGCTTTCGAGGACGGTTGGTAAATCCATATTATCCCTTTTCATATCCCTCGCGGCGGTAACGGCTATAACCTTCTTTGCATTCCGCTCGCGCCTCGCGGATGCGGATATCCTTGCCGGAATGGCGATGGGACTTTACACGGGCGGCACTCCAAACCTCAATGCCATAGGCTCGGCGCTCGGCCTTGCTAAAGACACGATAGCTCTGGCAAACCTTGCCGATATGATGATAGGCGGCGTTTTCTACGTATTTCTGTTAGTGGCGGCGAAGCCGCTGGTAGATAAGCTCTTAGGTAAATACAAGAGCAGCGAATATCTTACGGCAGACGTGAAGGTTGAGAATTATGAATCTCTTGAGCACGTTCCCTTAAAGAGTGTGAAGGGTGTTTTATTCTGCATCCTTCTTGCGACTCTTATGGCTCTGACCTCGGCTCTTATCGGCGTAGTCATCTGGTTTATGCTCGGTGCGCCTGACGGCGAGCTCTTTACCTACCTGGTTCCCGCCTTGCTCATCGGCGTCACTGTGTTCGGCCTTATAGGCTCTTTCAATCACAATATACGCGAGGTACGCGGCAATAATCTTGTAGGTCAGTATCTGATCCTCGTATTCTCCTTCGCTCTTGCGAGTGCCCTTGACCTTAGCCGGATCGGTGCGAACTTTGTAAATATAATCCTGTTCTTTGCGATAATAACGGTTGGAACCTTCATCATCCATATACTTCTTTCACGTATTTTCAAGGTTGAAACCGACTGCACTCTCATAGTCCTCACCGCCGGTCTTTACGGCCCAGCCTTCGTTCCTGCGGTTGCAAAGCAGATAAAGAATGAGAGGATGATCGTCCCCGGGCTTATAGTCGGCTCGCTCGGATATGCCGTAGGCACCTTCCTCGGCATCGGTGTGGCACTGCTACTCGGAATATTCTGATATAAGCTACAGATTGATCATATCCGAATAAAGATTTCCCGGAACATAAAATGCACATATATGCAAACAACCATTTGCATATATGTGCATTTTTGATTACCGATCCTTTGTCAATCATGACGTGCAGAACCATTAGTTGGTTTTGAATAAGAATTATTAATCTGCTTTCTCGGATGAGCCGTCCGCGGGGGACACAGTCATGCCCTTATAGACCGGGATCTGCTTTCCATCCGAATTTTCCGCATTATCAATCGCACCGCCGTTCTCACTGCTTACGGCATCATCGGAATTATCAGCGCAGCCTCCGAGCGAGGGAAGCATCAGCGAAAGTGCGAGAACCAGTAACAATGCTATAGCGAGTCTTCTTTTCATATTTTTCTCCTCCTCAAATAACCGAATGAAATACACGGCTCCCCCCTCGGCATCACGAGGACAACCGCAGAAAGACCTTTTATCAAATCTATTGTACCACATATTACCCAAAAAGTAAATACCCTTTGAAAATATAAAGAGCCAACGGCAGTAATATACCGCCATCGGCTCCGAATTGTTTATAACCGTAGATCCAATACTTCGGATATCATCATTTTTATTCGGCGTATTCCCATTCGCATATGAAGGCTACGAGATTAACTACATTGTAAATCGAAGGCGCAATGTCATTCCAGATATATCCCGATTTCGGGTATATATGTGCAAAGTATTCCGCACCGTCACGGTTAGGCTCTCCCTGACCCCAGTTGTTATATTCGAATTCCTCGCCTGTAACCCATTTCCAAGAATCACCGTCATCATAAGCACCCAGCCATGCCGATTCATTTTTTGATGTGGGAGAAGTCGAGATCATGTACTGCTCGATAAATGCCTGTTCCTCCTCGGAGGTTACAGTGGCAAGATGACCGCCGAGCTTCTCACAATATGTATAGGCATCAAACCAGGAGAGCTGAATTTTGAATATCTTGTATATGCGTCCGTCAAAGAGTGCCGCATCGCAATGCTCACAGCTGTTTATTCCGGTTTCTTCATTAAGAATAAAGCTGTGTTTGATCTTGGGAATGACCTCTGATTCTTCAAGACCGCAATGCGTGCATATTCTGTATTGCTCGCCTTCGACAAAGCAGCTCGCCTCGGTGACCGTGCTCCATTCGGTGAAAAAATGCTCGGATTCTTCGATGTCGATCACCCATTCGCAGATAAAACCGCACACTCCCGGGTGGTGCGCCAGATCCTCCCAATCTCCAAGGAGCATTTTGTTATTCATTTGTGAAACTAATTCGGTGGTGATTCCCATGTGCCAACTGTTTGCGGAATTATCTTGTCCTTGGATTCCCCAGTGTGTATATGAAAATTCTTCTCCGGTTATCCATTTCCATCTTGAAGAATTTTTCAGAGCACCTGTCCAATAGTAATAATCCACAACGCCGCCGGGGATAGCCCGGCTTCCCGCCAATTCGGTTATCACAGCCTGCTCGCGGTCGGATGTGATAGTAACGAGATGTCCGCCCATGCTATCGCAGGCTTTATAGGCATCATACCAATTTACCTGAACGTTGAATGCGGCATACAGATGTCCGTCGAGTATCCTTGCATCACAGCTCTCACAGGCATATAGCTTGGTTTCTTCATTCTGCACGAATTTGTGCTCGAGATGCGGAATAACATCAGCGTCAACATTTTCACACATGATGCAGACTCTCTGCCGCTCTCCGTCAAGGAAACAGTCAGGCTCGGAAATGCTTATCCATTCGCCGTATATATGGGAGGCGGGAATAACCTCCTGTGCAACAACTACCGTGTTAC
This sequence comes from Oscillospiraceae bacterium, assembly GCA_015064555.1. Taxonomy (GTDB): domain Bacteria; phylum Bacillota; class Clostridia; order Oscillospirales; family CAG-272; genus UBA1740. The sequence goes on along the minus strand of SVRZ01000007.1, from coordinate 73,772 downwards.
ACACCGAGCAATGCATACCGGAGGTAAGACCGTTTTCGGTGCACGTTTGTGCGACTGCTTCGTCAATAACCGTTTGGTGATTAAGCGGGGGAAGCTCTGTCTGTGCAATCAGTACCTCTCCGCAGGCAGAGCAGTGCTTTCCTTCGGTAAGTCCGGGAGCGGTGCAGGTGGGCGTTACCGATGCGTCGACCACCTCGGTATGCTCGCATTTATTCTCTCCGGGCTCATCATCATTCAGCAAACCGCTGATAAAGCCGCAGGAGGAGAGAAGCGCGCAGGAAAGTAAAAGGCACAACAGAATAGGTAGAATTTTCTTTTTCATCTTTTTTCTCCTGAATTTGTTTTATTTTCGGTAAAAAATAAAAGGCGCGCCAACCGGAATCGGCGCACCGAAAAACGCAAACCCCAATTGTCGCCAAACAAATTTCAAGTAATTATACGGATAAATCGTACACAATCCACCTGACGGAATTTGCGTTTTTACCAAATTCTTGCTGTGAATTATGCACGACGAAAAAAGGTATAATTCGCTCTTTGCTGAGAAAGAGAAAAATATCCCTATAATTACGTATGAAATTTGTTTGGCAACGCCATTATATCACAAATAATTCGTTTTGTAAACATCTTTTGCAGGAGAATTTCTAAAAAAATAACACAAGCGAAATAAAAGAGAGCAAGAGTACAAGGAAAAAATCCTTATATTCTTGCTCTGTTTGTTTTCTGTGAATGAATTGATGCTAACGCATCATGAATTGGCTTTGCCATGAATTCTCGCTTCGCTCCATGAATTGAATTGCAACCAACGTGCCGCAAGGCACAATTCATGCCGCAGGCAATTCACGAAAGCACGGCTTTCAATTCACGCAACCGCAAGGTTGCAATTCATTGCGTGTTCTCCGTTAAGGATAACACGCTAAATCCACCTCACCCTTTTTGTTTTTCGGTAGCGCCCGAATGACGCAGCCCCTCGGGCATCAAAGCTTGACTATTTTCAGAAGATATTGCGAGTAAAGCGGCATCTTTATATATGCCGCGAAGCTTTCTGCGGTGAATATTTCCTCGCGTACGAGCTCGCAAGCGTGATCCTTATCGGAAAGATAGTATTCAAGGCGCACACCGCTTTCGTTTTCGACTCCGGTGAAGGATACCTTGACCGTCTTTTCCTCGGTGGTGTCGTCATCATTGAAGTGAGAGAGCATAACGCAGCCTCCGTTACCGACAGCTCCGACGGCTACTATGTCGTCGCCGCCATTCGATTCGGTGGCAACCTCGGTACCCTCCTCGTAGAGCTTATTGAACATATAGAAGGGATAATATCCGGGGAGCAGGTCGGAGACAACGTCGCTTGAGAACATTCCGTTCATACCGCCTCTGCGCGCATCGTAGTACATAAGCATATCAAGCGGCTCGTGCTGACACATAAGCATAGTGGATGCGATAAATGCCGCACCCTTGTGATTTTTCATCTGCCTTAATGAGTATAGCCAATCATCTCCTACCCAGCCGCGAACGTAGTTCCACTCGTTGAGAATACTCTCCGCGTTTTGAAGCCCGTATCTGTCAAGCAGCTCGCGCGCACTTCGCACGTTGCGGCGCACCTTTTCCAGATTTGCTCCGTAAACGTGCCAGGAAACAAAATCCGGCTTTATATCGCCAAGCGAATCGAAAAGAGCCGAGAGCCATTTGGTATTACCTATGCTAGCTGCCGCAGGGCCGCCTATTTTAAGCTCGGGGAATGTAGTTTTCAGATGCTCGAGGGTTATTCTGAAAAGCTCGTAGAATTCCTTTGCCGTTCCGCCCCAGCAGCGCTTGTTTTGGCTGTCATCGGCGTCGAGGTCTGCCTCGTTCCAGATCTCCCAGTATTTGATATCCATATGGAAGCCGTCCGCCCAGCCGTAGCAGTAATGCTTTATGATGTGCTCGCAGATGACCGCCCATTTCTTAAAATCCTTCGGGGGAAGCGTGTTATATTTCTTTTTCCAATGCTCTATCTTTGAGCCGAGCCTGTAGAATACCTTCGCTCCGCTGTGCTCTATAACCCTGAGATATTCGTCTGTCAGTACGAAATCATATGACTCGGGAAGATAGGGATCTAGGTCAAAATCGCGGAAAATGAAATTGACGTCAACTATATGCTCGCCGCCGTATGTGGCATCAAATGCGGCATCGTGATTTCTTGCATAGGGAATGCCTGCGGCGCGGAATGCATCCATATTTGTAATTCTCTGATCTGCGGCAAACTTGTATACCGGGCCGTTATTTGTCGCGTGCATCGGCTTGATAGGGCCGATCCTTTTTGAAAAATCCACGTGTACGTTAGTCATTTGCTAACCCTCCTCTTTTCGTCATATGGAAATATAAAATATTTTATAACGGGGTTGATATTTGCTCACAGTTATAGTATAATTAGTCACAGAGGCGAAAACAATAGATAATATTTCAAAAAAGGTGTGAAATATGAGCAATATAAAGCTTCTCGAAAATGATGCGGGACTTGTTAAATATCCCGAGAAGGAAAAGGCATATGCCTTGATAAATCCCGAAAAAATTCCGTTTTCCATGGCGATAGTGGGAATCACGATGCCCTCGCCGGGGTATAAGATATTGAGATCGAAGAATGCTAACATCACCGTATTCGAGTATATCGTCAGCGGTGAGGGCAGGCTTTTTATAGACGGTCAATGGCATAAGGCCGAGGCGGGTGATCTTTACATCCTCAGGCAGGGTGAGGAGCACAGATATGAGGCAGATCCGAAAAATCCTTGGAAAAAAATATGGGTGAATTATTCGGCTGAGTATATCCCCGCGCTCCTTACGTCATATGGCGTTGAAAGCGGTGTTTATCACGGTGCAGGGGTGAGGTCTGTATTTGATGAGCTCGTCAATCTTGTAAAATCCCAGGAGGATACGATAGATATCGCCTTCCGCCTGGCAGACAGGATCTATTCGGTCATAAAATCGGCATCGAGGGCAAAGCTGGAGGCTATTTCGGATGAGTACGGTATGCTTCGCCACCTCGGCTCGTATGTATACAGAAAATTCAATCTTAACGAGCTTGCCGATGAATTGCATATGTCTAAATCCAACGTGATAAGAATATTCAAGAAGAAGTACGGAGTACCGCCGTACGGCTACCTTCTGGATATGAAAATGGAGGCGGCAAAGGCGCTTTTGCGTGATACCGATCTTCCTATCAAAAAAATAGCGGATAAGCTTTGTATATCCGATGAGCATTATTTTTCAACTCTCTTTACAAGGCGTGTCGGTATGCGGCCCGGTGCGTACAGAGCAGAGCGCGATAAATAAGCCGCAAAGAAGCAGGGAGAAAAAATATGACACTCGAAGAAATAAAGCAGAGAATGTGGAGCGGCAAGGTTTATTTCCCATCGGGAGATGAGCTTATGGCTGAGCAGCTTGCCGCCTTGGATAAGCTATACGATTTCAATGCAACGCGCCCGTCCGAGATGGCAAGGCGCAGAGAGCTTCTCTCGGAGATGTTTGCCGAGATAGGAGAGGGATGCTATATAGAGCCGCCGCTTCATGCTAACTGGGCAGGCAGACACGTTCATTTCGGAAAAAAGGTGTACGCAAACTTCAATCTCACTCTTGTGGATGACGCACATATATACGTTGGTGACGGAACTCTCTTTGCGCCTAACGTTGTCGTTGCGACCGCATCTCACCCGATAGATCCCGAGCTCAGATCGGGAGAATATCAGTATAATCTCGAGGTGCATATAGGTAAGAACTGCTGGATCGGCGCAGGGGCGGTGATCCTCCCGGGTGTCACCATAGGCGATAACACGGTTATAGGTGCGGGCAGTGTCGTAACGCGTGATATCCCGGCAAACGTGGTCGCAGTAGGCAACCCGTGCAGAGTTATGCGCCCTATAACCGAGAGGGATAAGGTGTATTACTACTGTGACAGAAAGATAGATTACGAGAATCTGTAAAGAAAGGGTAAGGAGGCAGATATGGAAACCATAAGAACACTTTATAAGATAGGCAAAGGTCCCTCCTCATCCCATACGATGGGGCCCGAGCGTGCGTGCATTATCGCAAAAGAGAGAAATCCCGATGCGGATAAATTCCGTGTAACGCTTTACGGCTCGCTTGCTCTTACCGGCAAGGGACACGGCACGGACAGGATAGTAACGGAAACGTTATCCCCCGTACCGTGTGAAATAATATTTGACGATCATACTCCGACTCCGATACATCCGAACACTATGGATATAATCCCCGTTAAAGACGGGAAGGACGGAAGGATGCTCAGGGCGTACAGCATCGGAGGCGGTGCTATAGAGATAGAAGGCGAGGAGCGCGCTGCTATCTGCCGTGACGTTTATCCGCATTCCACCTTCACTGATATCGCGGCATATTGCAAGGCGAAAAATATAAGGCTCTTCGAGTACGTTATCGAAAACGAGGGTGAGGATATCTACGATTATATTGACGAGGTATGGGATGCTATGAAGAATTCCATACACGAGGGACTTTCCACCACCGGCACACTTCCGGGCGGACTCAATACCCAGCGTAAGGCAAGGGTGCTCTTCGAGAAGAACCATATAGACGAATCGGCTCAGACCAGAGAGAACCGCCTTGTCTCTGCATATGCCTTTGCGGTGAGCGAGCAGAATGCGGGCGGCGGACGTATCGTAACCGCGCCAACCTGTGGGTCGTGCGGAGTTTTGCCATCAGTCCTCAAGTATATGCAGGAGCATCGCGGATTTAGTGACAGGCAGATATTCAATGCTCTTATAACCGCCGCACTCATAGGAAATATCATAAGGACCAATGCATCGATAAGCGGTGCGGAGTGCGGATGCCAGGCGGAGATAGGCTCGGCATGCGCTATGGCAGCCGCGGCTCTCGGAGAGCTTTTCGGCATGGGACTCGGTCAGATAGAATATGCCGCAGAGGTTGCTCTTGAGCATCATCTCGGTCTCACCTGCGATCCCATCTGCGGTCTTGTACAGATCCCCTGTATCGAAAGAAATGCGGTTGCCGCAATGCGCGCCATAAACGCGCTCTCGCTGGCAAACTTCCTCTCCGACTCGCGCAAGATAACCTTTGACCTTATCGTAAAGACTATGTACAATACCGGATGCGATCTGCCCCTCGGCTACAGAGAGACCTCTGTCGGAGGACTCGCAAAATATTATCCGGTAGAGATGGGCTTCGATATAGAATGATCGTAGACGTCATATTTGGTTGCAATTAAATAAAAGGTGCCGCCGTACGAGCTTGAATTCCGTACGGCGGCGCCTTTTTTATCCAATGCTTGTTGTAAAGCCGTGAAGCTTTAAACCAAGTACTTATGACAATAATTATTTACAAAAACCGAGAATTATACTCTTTCTCTGTTCTCTCTTGTGATCTTTTCAATGAATTCATCGAGAGTCATTGTGGTGGTTTCTGCAGTATCTCTGTTACGAACCGAAACGGTACCGTTCTCTGCCTCCTGCTGACCGATGATGACCATGTAGGGAACTCTGCCGACTACCTGTGCCTCTCTTATCATATAGCCGATCTTTTCATTTCTTTCGTCAAGCTCGACTCTTATCTTAGCAGCTCTCAGGGCATCGTATACCTTGTGGCCGTGCTCGCTCGCCTTTTCGGAAACGAGAAGCACCTTGGCCTGAGTGGGTGCAAGCCAGAGCGGGAACTTACCTGCAAAGTGCTCGGTGAGTATACCGATGAAGCGCTCTATCGAGCCGTAGCATACTCTGTGTATCATAATAGGACGCTGCTTTTCGTTATTCTCGTCGGTGTATTCAAGCTCGAAGTTCTGAGGAAGCTGGAAGTCAAGCTGAATGGTTCCGCACTGCCAGGTCCTTCCGAGGGTATCCTCGAGATGGAAGTCTATCTTGGGGCCGTAGAAGGCACCGTCGCCCTCGTTGATAATGTAGGGAAGACCGAGCTTATCGAGAGCCGCCTTGAGTCCCTCGGTTGCTGCCTCCCAATCCTCATCGCTTCCCATGCTGTTTTCGGGCCTTGTGGAAAGCTCAACGGTATACTTGAAGCCGAACTTGGTATAAACCTCGTTGATAAGGTCAACTACCGCTATGATCTCATCGGTGATCTGCTCGCGGCGCATAAATACGTGAGCATCGTCCTGGGTGAAGCAGCGAACGCGGAACAGACCGTGGAGCGCACCTTTAAGCTCGTGGCGGTGAACAAGGCCGAGCTCGCCGACTCTGAGAGGAAGCTCGCGGTAGCTGTGAGGCTGGTTGCGGTAAACGAGAACGCCGCCGGGGCAGTTCATAGGCTTGACGCAGAAGGTCTCGTCGTCGATCGTGGTGGAATACATATTGTCCTTATAGTGATCCCAGTGTCCGCTCGTTTCCCAGAGCTGACGGTTCATTATAAGGGGAGTCGATACCTCGACGTAGTTTTCTCTTGTGTGGATCTCTCTCCAGTAATCGATAAGTGCATTCTTAAGAAGCATACCCTTGGGGAGGAAGAAGGGGAATCCGGGCGCCTCGTCACGGAACATAAAGAGTCCCATTTCCTTACCGATACGTCTGTGATCGCGCTTTTCTGCCTCCTCGAGAAGCTTGAGATAATCGTCAAGCTCCTGCTGAGTCTTGAAAGCGGTTCCCTTTACACGGGTGAGCATCTTATTGTTCTTGTCATTCTTCCAGTAAGCACCCGAAACACCCATTATCTTGAATGCCTTCAGCGCCTTGGTGTAGCAAAGATGGGGGCCGGTACACATATCAACGTATTCGCCCTGAGTGAAGAAGCTGATCTCAGCATCGGGAGCGAGGTCGCCGATATGCTCTACCTTGTACTTCTCGCCGCGCGATTCCATAAGCGCGATCGCCTCCGCGCGGGGGAGGATAGAGGGACGGATGGGAAGATTCTCCTTGACGATCTTCTTCATCTCCGCTTCGATCTTGGCAAGGTCCTCCTCGCCGAGAGTCATATCGCCGAGATCAACGTCGTAATAGAAGCCCTTCTCGTTTGCGGGACCGTAGGCAAAGTCTGCCTCGGGCCAGAGTCTTTTTATGGCCTGAGCCATAATGTGAGCCGCGGTATGGCGTATAATATGAAGCTCCTCCTCCGGAGCGCATTCGCCAACCGAGCCGTTTGCGTATACAACCTTCATTTTTTTATCTCCTGTCTTTAAAATTTACAAAATAAAAAACCCCGACAGTCCCAACGGGACTATCAAGGGTGCTTAGCACGGTTCCACCTCGATTTTTAACTCGCAAAAGCCCTTAACGCGGGATAACGGCGGTGCTTTTTACCGCACCGCGGCTCGGGAGTGGTCTTCACCGATCCTTGGCAAGGGAGCTTCCACCGCGCGCTCCTTTCTCTGGTTTGCCTGACTATCGGCTACTCTTTCCGTCACAGCCTTTTGTATATGCATTATAACACCAATTTTTTCGATTGTCAAGCACTCTTAGGAAAAAAGAATTTACTTCTTTGAAAAAAAGCTTAATCTTTGTCTTTACCGATTGACATCCCAATATATTTATGATAAAATAACAGGTATGAAGAATTATTTGCGGAGGAATTATGATAAAAATTGATAAGGTTTCGGTGATGAATATTGAAAATGCCATCCGCGGTGCGAGAAATCCTATGAACAGCTGGGCAAGGATGGACAGCGCGTATGACGATAATGGCGATTATATACTGGGTGAAAACGATCTTTCGCTTGCATCCCGTCTTGCCGCCGCAGGCTCGGACCACAGAAAGTTCTTGCGCCAGATATTCGTTTCGATGGATATAACCGCGCCGCTTTATTGGTGGAAGGAGTTTGACACCTATAAGGTAGGCACTGTTGCAAATTCCTGCTCGACTATGCATAAGATACAGGCAAAGGAGTTCTGCCGCGAGGACTTTTCCTGCGACCGCCTTTCGGAGGATGCGCTCGCCGTGCTCGACGGTGTTATTGCCTATCTTGAGAGCGAGAGAGTAAAGTTCAATGAAACCAAGGACAGACAGCATTGGCATAATATGATACAGCTTCTCCCCTCGTCCTTCAATCAGATGAGAACGGTCAGCTTCAATTATGAGGTGCTCATAAATATCTATTACGCACGCAGATATCATAAGCTTGCCGAGTGGCATACCCTTTGCGAGGTGATAGAGTCGCTTCCGTATGCGAAGGAGCTTATACTTGTCAAGAAGGACGGCAACTGATGGCAGACATATTCGATTTATTCAAAAAGATAGAGTCAAAGGCGTCGAAGGCTCCGATAACCCACATTGTCGCGGGGCTTGGAAACATCGGCGCGGAATATGACAGAACGCGTCACAATGCCGGCTTTATGGCGATAGACTATATTGCCGACAAATGCGGCGTAAGGATAGACCGTGCCAAGTTTCACGCGCTCGTTGCGGAGGCGGAGCTCGGCGGTGTGCGCGTGCTCCTTATGAAGCCGACAACGTATATGAACAATTCGGGAGTGGCGATCGGCGAGGCGGCATCGTTTTATAAGATACCGCCCGAGAACGTGATAGTTCTTCACGATGAGATAAGCTTTGATCCGGGAGTTCTCCGCATCCGCAGAAAGGGCTCTGCCGGAGGGCATAACGGGCTCAAGAGCATAATAGCGCATCTGGGGGCTGATACCTTCCCCCGTGTTAAGATAGGCGTTGGAAAAAAGCCGTCGCCCGACTACGATCTCGTTGATTTCGTGCTTGGAAAATTCCCGAAGGACGCGCTTGATGCCCTCGCCGGAAGGTATGCCGATATCCATTCTGCGGTAGAGCTTATGCTCGGCGGAAGGATAGAGGAGGCAATGAACAAATATTCGGGATAAACTATCCCGAAAACGGAGCATAGATGAATAAAATAACCTCACTTATAGCACTTGATCCGGAATTTTCGGCATCGCTTGATGCCTGCCGTGCCGAGTACGGCAAGGATGAGCCGCTTCCCGTGGTAATAAACGGGCTTTCGGGCGGAGCATCCTATGCCTACCTTGCAGAGGCGGTTCCCTTGCTCGCCCGCGAGCTCGGTGTGCCGGTGCTTATCCTGACGGGCAATGATACCGAGAGGGACAAAATAGCCGATATCTGCAGGGGCAGCGGTATGCGCGCCGCAGTTTATAAAAGGCGCGAGCTTGTATTCCATAACATATCTGCCTCCCACGACGTCGAGCGTGAGAGGCTATCGGTGCTTATATCGCTGCTCTCGGGCGAGCTCGATGCGGTAGTTACCACAACGGATGCCGCGGCGAGCGTAACAGTGCCCGAGGGGCTTCTGTCCTCTCTCGTTACCGTCCTTAAGCCGGGTGTGGAAATATCTCCCGAGCTCTTATGCGAGCGCCTGTCCGTGCTCGGATACGTAAGCTGTGATACGGTAGAATCGGCAGGTCAGTTTGCAAGGCGCGGAGGTATCGTAGATTTTTACCTCGATGCGGCATCCGATCCGGTACGTGTCGAGTTTTTCGGTGATGAAATAGACCGTATGGTCAGATTTGATCCCCTCACCCAGCGCTCGGTCGGTGCGGCGGAGGAGATAAGACTCCTGCCCGCGATAGAGGTAATGCCGGACGGGGAGGCAAAGGAAAGACTGTCGGCTCTTCTTTTGCGGTTGGCAGAGGACGCAAAAAGCGAGAACACCAGAAATACCTTGAAGCGCGATCTTGCCGCGCTGGAGGCAGGACTGTCGCTGGAGTCGCGGGATAAGTACCTCGGCATCATTTATCCTCATGCCGAGTCGCTTATAGACTATTTTGCCACCTTGGGCAGGGGAGTGGTCATTAATTTCGGCACTGCAGATTGTGACGAATGTCTGCGCTCGCATCTGAAGCTCCTTGCCGACAGCACCGCCTCTCTCATAGATTCGGGGCTGATAACGGCGGAGTGTGCCGCCTATTCGGTGGGAGAAGCGAGATACAGAGAATATCTTTCCGCCTCCTTGAATCTCCATATAAATACCTTCGCGGGCGCGTCCTCGCTCGGTAAGCTTGGCGGCCTTTTCGGCTTCAGGACAAAGAGGACGGTGGCATACGGCGGCAATCCGAAAATGCTGATGGAGGACGTCAAGGGACTTGTTTCAATAGGCTACCGTGTCGTGTTGGAGTGCGAAAATACGCAATCGGAGCAGGCCTTAGCCGAGCTCCTTTCGGATAACGGGTATCTCCCTGTTTCCTTCACCTCGCGTGAAAAAATAACCCTTAGCGACCGCGGATGCGTGTGCACCGTGGTTGGTGACGTTGAGGGATTTGATCTGATAACGCCGAGAGTCGCGCTTTTGTCAATGGCGAGGGACGAGGGTAAGCGCATTATGTCACACAGGCGCCGCCGCCGTATATTGAAGGAGGCGGGCGGCCCCGGCAAGCGGATAATGAGCTATGCCGATCTTGAGATCGGCGATTACGTAGTTCACGCGAATTACGGAATAGGACTCTTTGAGGGCATACAGAGCGTCAGGGTTGACGGTGCTACAAAGGACTATATAACGATAAAATATGCCGGAACAGATAAGCTCTACGTTCCGTGTGACCGCCTTGAGATGATAGGCAAATACATTGGTGCAAGAGAGCAGGATGGCTCTGTCAAGCTCTCAAAAATGGGCGGCAACGATTGGAACCGTGCTAAATCCCGCACTAAAAAGGCAGTACGTGATATTGCCGAGCACCTGATAAAGCTCTATGCAGAGAGGCAGCGAACGCAGGGCTTTGCATTCCCTCGTGACAGCGAGCTTGAGGATGAATTTGCCCTCGGCTTTGAATATACCGAGACCGACTCTCAGACTGCGGCAATAGAGGAGATAAAGGCGGATATGATGAAGCCCGTGCCGATGAACCGCCTTCTTTGCGGTGACGTTGGCTTCGGAAAGACCGAGGTGGCACTCCGTGCGGCGTTCAAGGCGGTTATGGGCGGAAAGCAGGTTGCAATACTCGTTCCGACCACCCTTCTCGCTCTGCAGCATTATCAGACCGCCCTTGCAAGAATGCGCGGCTATCCCGTCAATATAGAGATGCTCTCCCGCTTCAGGAAGCCTAAGGAGCAGGCGGCTATAATAGAGCGCGTAAGGTGTGGCAGGGTAGATATTCTTATAGGAACGCACAAGCTGCTCGGAAAGCAGATAAGCTTCAAGGACTTAGGACTCCTTATCGTGGACGAGGAACAGAGATTCGGAGTTATGCAAAAGGAAAAGCTTAAGGAAATGTCAACAAATATTGACGTATTGACCTTAAGTGCCACTCCGATACCGAGAACGCTCAATATGGCGATCAACGGAATAAGCGATATGTCAGTGCTCGAAGAGCCGCCCGAGAACCGCCGCCCCGTCCAGACCTACGTCCTCGAGCACGACGACGCGGTAATAGCCGATGCCATTCGCCGCGAGATGTCAAGATCTGGACAGGTGTTATACCTTTTCAACAATATAGAGACGATAGATTACGTTGCCGATAAGCTGATGAAGGCTATTCCCGAGGCGCGTGTAGCCGTGGCACACGGAAGAATGGAGAAGGAAGAGCTCGAGGATATCTGGCAGTCGCTTATAGAGGGCGAGCTTGACGTTCTGGTATGTACGACGATAATAGAAACGGGAGTTGATCTTCCGGGAGCCAACACGCTTATTATCGAAAATGCGGACAGATTCGGTCTTTCCCAGCTCCACCAGATACGCGGACGTGTCGGGCGAAGCGAGCGGCAGGCATACGCATACTTCACCTACCGCCCCGGAAAAGCTCTGTCGGAGATCGCGAGAAAGCGCCTCAGCGCCATTCGTGAGTATGCCGAATTCGGAGCCGGCTTCAAGGTTGCCCTTTGCGACCTTGAGATACGCGGTGCGGGAAATCTTCTCGGCGCCGAGCAGCACGGCTATATAGACAGCGTGGGCTATGATCTGTACGTTAAGCTTCTCGGAGAGGCGGTGCTCGAGATCCGCGGGGTGAAATCCGATTCTTCGTTCGAATCGACTATAGACTTCAAGGTTGACGCGCATATCCCGGAATACTATATATCGAAAAGCGCACAGCGCATGGAGATATATAAAAAGATATCGCATATAGCCACTCCCGAGGATATGGGGGATCTTACCGATGAGCTTATAGACCGCTTCGGTGATCCGCCGATGGCAACCCTCAGGCTTTTGCGAGTAGCACTTTGCCGTGCTATAGCCGAGGCGGCACGTATCCCACGTATCGAGCTGCGCGGCAGCAGTATACTTTTCCATATGCCCGATCCGGATCTTTCGATCTGGTCTATGGTGCTTGCAAGGCATCAGGGAAGGCTCATCGGAGCAGGGAAGCCCGCGCCGATAATATATAAGCTCCGCGGCGGCGAGGATGCGCTGAGTGCGCTTCTTTCTGTCATGACGGACTACTATAACGAAATGAAAGCAGAAGGATAAAAGAATGAGTAAAAGTCAGAATAGCGTAAAACAGCCTGTTCAGATCACCGGAGAGCAGAAAACGCGGCGTATTATAATTATAGCCGTCAGCATTCTTCTCGGCGCGCTGATAATATTTGGCTCAACTCTCGGGATAATAACCGGAGTACGCCGATCGAGATACGTCATACGGCTGAAGGGCGAGGGAATAGACCGCGGAGTCGCATCCTATCTTGCCGCCTCTTATAAGACCACCTATATGGCTACCCTGCGGCAGAACGGAGCTAACGTGAGCGATACCGAGGCATTCTGGTCGCAGGAGGTATATAACGGAAATACCTACGGCGATTATCTCGCTTTCGGAACAGAGCAGTATATAAGAGAAATCCTTGCGGCGGCAGTTATATTTGACGAAACGTCAAGGCTGACGTCGGAGGATAAGGAAACCCTGAAGCTTGCGGTTTATGAGATACTGAGCTACAGAGCCGACGGCTCGGTAGAGCAATTCGATACACTTTGCGAGCCTATGGGCTTTGACTACAAGGATTTCAAGGCGGCGGCAACTCTCATTTACAAGGCAACCCGTGCGGCAAGCCGCATCTATGGTGAGGGCGGTGCCAATGCGGCATACCTTACCGACGAGTGCGATGCGTATTATATGGGATATTCGAGAGTCAAGATGATATTCATCCGCACCGAGGATACCTTTGCGCTTGACGCAGAGGGCAACCGTATAACAGATACTTCCGGTAATGATACCCTTCGTCCTCTGACCGATTACGAGCGCGAGGAGCGAGAAGGATATATATCACGTCTTAACGCCTGTATTGAGGGAATAAATGACGGAAGCGTAGCACCCGAGCAGTTTGATGCTCTTGCGAAGGAGATAACCGAGAAATATAAGGAAAACAGTGCCGATGTTCTTGGCAGCGGATATTACCTTCACGGAGTCAGTGCCTACACCAAGGAATTTTCAAAGCTGTTTCCGACCGTCCTGTCGCAGGCATTCGACCTTTACACGGGCGAGTGCGGAAAGGTTGAGATAGGTGCGGATGATGACTCGGAGTCTGCCGAGGGCGAGGAGGACGAGGAGTCGGGATCCGAGAGCGGAGATGAGGTACAGCCGTTTGTGGGCGTTTGCTTTATGTACAAGGCGGAGCTCGAGCCGAGAGCATATACCGACACAAAGAGCAATTTCTTCTCCGATTTCTATTCTCTCGTTGCCAAGGAATTATACAAGGAGCTTCTTGACGGATATATAGATTCAATAGAGCTTACCGATAAGTGGTCGGAATTGAATATTACAAAGATCCCCTACAACACCGAGTTTATACCGAGGTTCTGATATGCTTACAACCTTTATCGTAGCACTCCGCGCAGTCGCTATGCTTCTTATCATAGCTATCCCGGGATATCTTCTTATGAAGCGGAGGATGCTCAGCGAGTCCTGTATTCCCGGATTTTCCAAGGTACTGCTTTTCGTCTGTCAGCCCTGTCTTGCCGTATTCAGCTTCAGGGGCGTTCCGAGAAGCGGTGAAATGATAATGAACATAGCGCTCTTTGCGCTGCTTATAATAATAATTCACGCTCTGATGCTGGGTGCATCGTATTTCCTTCTGAAAAAGAAATATAAAAACGTAATATACCGTATAATAACGATAGGAACGACCTTCGGTAACTGTGCCTTTTTCGGCATTCCGATAATAGAGGCTCTGATTCCCGAGGCGGCATCGGGTGTTATCGTGTATACCACCGTATATGCCGTGGTGATGAACGTTCTCGGCTGGACGGTCGGCTCGGCAATCATATCGGGTGATAGCAAATACATCTCGTTCAAGAAGATATTCCTGAACCCGGCTATGATAGGAACTCTCGTCGCGATACTGATATATCTTACCGGCATAGACTTCCCGTCGGATATGGACAATATGATAGAATGGACCGCAAGAATGGCAACTCCGCTTTCCATGATAGTTATGGGAATGCGTCTTGCGACTGTGAATTTTGCCGATATGCTCCGCGACAAGCGTATCTACGTCACCGTTGCGGTGAAGCATATCGTAATGCCGATGCTTGCGTTTGCAATAGCAATTGCTCTGACAGGAATAAACGTCGATATGCGCCGCACCTTCTTCGTATTATGTGCTTGCCCCATGGCCTCCATAGTTCTGAACTTTGCCGAGATAGTGGGAGAGGGACAGCGCGATGCGGCAAATCTCGTCCTCGTAAGCACGATCCTCAGCATCGTCACATTACCGTTTGTGATGCTGCTTATGCCACTTATAGGCTGACAAATACCAAAAAACACCGTAAAGAGAACGGCTGATGCCCATCTCTTTACGGTGTTTTTGCATATTTAATTTTTTAGCAGATCAATAAGTGCCGTTTTTTTCGACTCTGACATTTTCCGAAAAAGAGTCAGCAATTCTTTTTCTTCCTCGGATACGATCTCAAGCTTTTCGTCCTCCATAAAAAATTGCGAGAGCGATATTCCGAATGCATCGCAAATGAATTGCAAATTTTCTATTTTAGGAGGATTACCTCTTTTCATCATGGAAGTTAGTGTTGATTGAGTAATTCCGGCTTCCTGCGCCAGTTCATACATTGACCATCCGCGTTGATAGCAGAGCTTTTGTATTTTTTCGTTAATGTTCATCTTCTGCCCCAAAAATTTTTTTATATTATTATACAACGCATTTGCGAAAAATATAAAACGCAAAAGTATTGACATTAGAACGCAAATGCGTTATAATGTTGTAAAAAGGCATAAAACATTATTAAAAAGATAAAAAAGGAGAAAAAAGTATGCAGATCAATGTAAAAGAATTTTCGCACGAGCAGATTAAAGCAAAGGTTATGGAAATTTTAAGCTCCGAGCTTAAGGCGGCACCCGAAAAATGCCCTAAGGTGCTTAAGAAGAATGGCGTAATGGCAGAGCAACTCGGTAAAATAACCGCCGAAGACATGGAGATAAGATCATTCTCAGGCAGAAGAATTATCGATATGCAGATGGACCTTGAGCGTTACTACATCTACACCGAAACACTTTCAACCGATGATATGTTCCACTACGCAAAAACAGGAAATTTTGATACAGCTAAGGATTTCAAGGAAGATCCCGTGACCGTGACTGCTTCAATGCTGGGACTGGAAACTCCTATCATATTCGTCAATCACTGCGATAGCAGAGATGTAAGGGCGTACGCACCTGTAATCAAGAAAACGGTGGAAAAATTCTATCCCGGAACCGTGTGGATGAATTATAACGACGAGCCAACCAATAAGGATATGTACTATAATATAAGAAAAAGGTATGTTGAGATCTACAATGAGGTAAATGCAACAAGACTCTATAATCATCCCCAGAGAACTACCGCTATAGATATATCCAACATGTCTGTTATCGAAGAGGAAGAATTCATCGGTGATCTTTACGGTATTGCTGTTATGCTTAAAAGTAAGGATGGCGAGAATCTTCAGATGAGGGTAGCCGAGTATGATGAATCTACCGGAGAATTGACCGTGCGTCCGATAGACGAGATACTTGCAGCATCAGCCGTCGCAGAGAACGGAGAGTGCTTCAAGGTAAGCGAAAGAGTTGTTCCTACAAAGTTTAAAAGCGGGATCGGAAAGGTGCTCGGAAAAATCGGAGAGATATTAAAGGGTGGATTTGAAATTTTTCTTGATTCCTTTAACAAGCATTAACGACTATATTGAAATTAAATAAAAAAACCCTGCTGTATCAATGCATTTGTCATCGGTACAGCAGGGTTTTTATAATTATTATTTACATTTTACCTATTAACTATTATTTTTATCCTTTGTAACCTTCTCGAGAAGAGGGATAAGTGCGAACATAACAAGTGCCGTAATTGACGCGGAAAGATATATTCCGGGGGCAGGGATGAAGAGTGTGGTCATGGTGTCCGCGCCACCGTTTGGCAGGGGGATTCCCGCCGCGGAATTTATTGCATTTCCGATCATGGGGCCTAGGAGCATAGGAATGAGTACGAAGAATATCATACGCACGCCCTGGAGCTTTCCCGTCTTGTCGGGAGGCGTGTTATCTCTTATGATAGCACCGCTGAGAGCCGAGATATAGATATATCCGCAGATCATAACGAAGCCCGAGATGCCGAAGGTTATGAGCGTTCCGATCTTGCCCATTCCTCTTGATATGAACATAGCAAAGAGTCCTGTGGCGAATATGGCAGTTGCGATATACATCGAGCGCACCTTATCCATTTTATCCGAGAGCCTGCCGAGGAAGATATTGATAGCCGCGCCGAGTGCTATTGCAAGACCGAAGACGACGCTGTACTCAATAACCGTAAATCCGAGATAAGTCTTCATGTAGATTATCATATAGGGCATAAAGGTCTGGCAGGCGATACCGTACACGCAGGCAATAAGCAGGGTTAGGTAGAAGGGCTTGTTGTCCTTTATCGAGGAGGGCTTGAAGCCGTATATCATATCGCGGAGAGTGCCGTTCTTTTCCAGCCTTTCGCTGTCCTTTATGAGAAAGATTCCCGCCACTCCCGAGGCTGAGATAACTATACCAAGCAAGAGGAACAGAAGCTTGTAGCCTATAGCCGAAACGAGGATTCCGAAGCCGCCCGCGACTATGAGCATTGCGGCAAGAGGAAGTATTGAAAGAACACTTTCAACCTGACCTCTGTAGGAGGGCTCGGTATTGTCTGTCACCCAGGCGGAGAATGCGGCATCGTTTGCCGTGCTTCCGAATAAGGTCATAACGCAGTCGCCTATAATTACAGATACGAGTGCAACTCTTATTGCCGCAGAGTGATCCATACCGAATGCATTTTCGAAAAGCTCGGGGGAAATAAATCCGAAGAGCATGACGGTGACACCCCATATCAGGTAGCCGAAGCTGATGAATGAGCGTCTGTTTCCGAGCTTGTCGGAAAGTGTGCCTGCAATCAGGGTAACGAAGGTCGCGGCGGCGCCGCTGAGCTGTACCATAAGAGTAATGGCATTGAGATTCGGCTCTATCGTTTCAAAAACGAAGAGGTTGAAATACATATTCTCAACCGCCCAGGCTATCTGACCGATAAGACCGAAAAGAAGCAGATTTATCCAATTACTGCGTGAAAATTTCTTATCCATATAATTCTCCTTACTGTTATAATCAGAGTATAAATATTGTAGCACATATACTTGAAAAATGCAATAACAAATTGACAAACTGCTCTTTTGGGTGTATAATATATCTGTTTTCGGAGGTGTTTTATGAAAAGGAAATTCAAGGTCAGCGGTATGAGCTGCGCCGCCTGTGCCGCTAAGGTAGAAAGATGCGTATCTGCGCTTGACGGTGTGGATGAATGCGCGGTAAATCTGCTTATAGGCGAGATGCAGGTCGCGGGCGAGGCTGACACGGAGAGTATAATTGCCGCAGTAGTGGCGGCGGGATACGGTGCCGAGATCGAAGGCGAGGGGCAGAGCAGCGATAGATACAAAAAGGAAAGAAATGAGCTATCGGAGGCGTTGGGCATTTTGAAGCACCGTCTTATTCCGTCTTTTATCCTGCTTCTTTTCCTTATGTATATATCTATGGGGCATATTATGTGGAGCTGGAAATTGCCGGCGTTTCTTGCCGGGCGAGCACCGCTGCTTGCAATTATCGAAATGCTGTTATCCGCCTCGATAATGGTAATAAACAAAGATTTTTTCCTTAATGGTGCACGAGGAATGGTACATCTTGCGCCAAATATGGATACGCTTGTTGCTTTAGGCTCCTTCTCGTCCTTTGCATACAGCGCAGTCCTTACCGTTCTTATATTCATCCGCGCAGGCGAGGGCGATCACGCCGCCGCGCACGAAATGCTGCATGGGCTTTATTTCGAATCCGCGGCTATGATATTGGTTCTTATAACGGTGGGCAAGCTTCTTGAGGGAGTGGCGAAAGGAAAAACGACCTCTGCCATAAGAGCGCTTATGGATCTTGCTCCGAGGGAGGCAACCGTCATCAAGGACGGCAAGGAAACGGTAATTCCCGTAAGCGAGGTGTCGGTTGGCGATATACTGATACTTAAGCGAGGCTCTGCCGTTCCCGTTGACGGCGAGATAACCGAGGGTGAGATCTCGGTAGACGAGTCTATGCTTACGGGTGAGAGCATTCCCGTAGATAAGACTGTCGGTGCCGCCGCTTACGGAGGCACGGTCGTGCTGTCCGGATATGCGAAGCTTCGTGCCGTGAAGGTGGGAAGTGAAACGGCTATTGCCGAGATAATAAAAATGGTCAAGGAGGCATCGGGAAGTAAAGCTCCCGTGGCTAAGATAGCCGATAAGGTTTCGGGAATATTCGTTCCGTCGGTCCTCCTTATAGCACTGCTGACAACTGCGATATGGCTGATATCGGGAGGCGGTGCCGCGGCGGCACTAACTCACGGAGTTACGGTTCTTGTCATCAGCTGTCCCTGTGCACTCGGGCTTGCGACACCGGTCGCCATAATGGTAGGAAGCGGTGTCGGCGCGCGCCATGGCATACTCTTCAAGAATGCGGCGGCGCTCGAGGCAAGCGGAAGGATAAAAACGGTTGCGTTCGATAAGACCGGAACTCTCACCGAGGGAAAGCCGTCTGTTACAGATGTCATCAGAGGCTCGGTTACGGAGGCTCGCCTGCTCGCAATGGCGGCATCGGCCGAGCAAAAGAGCGAGCATCCTCTGGCATCGGCTATCCGCAGATATGCCGAGGAAAATAATATATCCGTCTCTGACTCGGAGAATTTCACGGCAGAGCAGGGTGGAATTTCCGCGCTTGTGGATGGCGTTACCGTCTTTGGCGGAAATGAAAAATATATATATGAGAAAACAGGTCACAAGCCGAGCGGAGAGCAGGCGGCTCGGATGTCTGAGCTTTTATCCGAGGGTAAGAGCCTTCTGATATTAGCTACCGCCGAGTCTATCCTTGGACTTATTGCAATATCCGATAAGCTGCGCGAGGATGCGAGGGATGTCATCTCCGAGCTTCACCGTATGAGGATAAAAACGGTTATGATAACGGGTGATAACAGGCTGACCGCCGAGTACGTTGCGGCATCGCTCGGAATAGACGAGGTGATAGCAGGGGCAACACCGCTCGATAAGTCGCAGGCGATAAGAGGATATCGCGCATCGGGCGGCACGGTCGCTATGGTCGGTGACGGTATCAATGATTCGGTCGCTCTGACCGAGGCGGACGTTGGCATAGCTGTAGGCAGAGGAACCGACGTTGCACTTGAATCGGCAAGCGTGGTCATAACGGGCGAGGGACTTGCAGGCGCCTTATCCGCGGTAAGGCTTTCAAGACTTGTGCTCAGGAATATATACCAGAATCTTTTCTGGGCGTTTATCTATAACGTGATATGTATTCCGATAGCAGCAGGGGCATTCGCCTCGATCGGCATAGAGCTTGAGCCTATGCTCGGCGCGTTTGCAATGAGCTTATCCAGCATGTTCGTTGTCGGAAATGCATTGAGAATAAATTTCTTCAAGCCGTATATTTTTGAGAAAAAAGAAGATATAATGCAAACAAATATTAACAAAACGGAGGAAACTGCAATGAATACTGTTACTTTGAATATAGAAGGCATGATGTGTCCGCACTGCTCGGGCAGAGTAAAAAATGCACTTGAGAAATGCCCTGCGGTCGCATCTGCAGACGTATCTCACGAGAGAAAGAACGCGATAATTACCCTTTCAGGTGAGATCTCAGCCGAGGAGCTCGCAGCTATAGTTGAGGCAGAAGGTTACAAAGTGGTGGATTGATCACAAAATATGCCTCGGGTGCAAAACTGCACCCGAGGCATATTTTGTTAATGTTATAGTCGTTTATCAGAGCTTCGAGATCTTATCTGCGAAGGTTCCCCAGTTGTAGTGATTCTTGAAGTTTGCATACTGATCTGCGGTAGCATAGAGCTTAACCGTAGAATTGTTATCAAGAAGTGCGCTTCCAACGAGAAGGAGATCGGGAGTGGTGGCGAGATATACTGCACTCACACCCTCGAATGCACCGTTGTTAACAGTGATCGCTGAGTCTGTCTTTGCGAGGATTACAGTCTTTGCGCCCTTGAGCGACTCGATAACTGCAACCTGCTTTCCGCCGATGGTTTCGGGGATGATAACGAGATCGGTATCGGCTTTAAGGCCGGTAATGGTTATTTTGCCTGCGCTTTCGGTGTAGGTGAACTCAACGTCGGTGGTAGCAGGAGCATCAAATCCCTTTGATTCGTATGCACCTTCGGGGGCGGTAGCAGCGGTTGCCGCGCCGTCTTCAATAACTACAGCACCGTCATTAGTCTTGAAATAGGTCTTTCCATCAACGGTAAGCACGCCGAGCTTGACTTCATTGTTATTGCCGCCCGTCTGCCCTCCGTCGGAAGAGCCTCCGCCTGTGAAATCACAGGAGGTGATCGTAAAAGCGAGAGAAAGAACCAATGCGAGAGTAAGCATTATAGAGATAATTTTTTTCATAGGATATCCTCCGTTTTTTGTTAGTTATAATAATTATACCATTAATTATTGAAAAAGTAAATCGGCAATATCACGATTTTTTTTGTAGCATAATACTAAAAATGCACTGAAAACAGAATTGAAGACAGGTTGTGATCCAAAGGCGACTTCCTTTTTCGCATTACGTCGAAAAAGTATTGACTTATCGGGATTTTGGATGTATAATGATAAAGTAAATTATGGAGGTATACATCTATGTCAGTTATGGATATTATAAAATCATTCCGCGAGCAGCCTTGCCCTTGCGGAAGAGTGCACGATACTGCTGTGCGCGACGTAAGGATAGGCTCCGGACTCGTCCATGAGGTGGGAAGCATCCTCAGAGAAAGCGGTTTTTCCAATAATATTCTTCTCGTTGCGGATAAGGATACCCTGAAGGCATCGGAGGGGATAGTCGAGAGTCTTTGCGGCTTCAACGTCGAATACAAGATATATGATGAGATAAGAGTCGCAGAAATGAGTCACGTTGACGAGCTTTGCGATATGATAAGAGGCAGGGATATTTCTGTCCTTTCGGTAGGTACAGGCTCGGTGAACGATCCCTGCAGACTCGCGGCGGCAAGAGAGAATAAGATGCTCTGCATCTTCGGCACGGCGCCTTCTATGGACGGATTTGCATCCTACAGCTCGCCTATCGTGGATGGATATTTCAAGGCGAGCTATCCCGCTAAGAGTCCCGAGGTCATAATAGGTGATACAAGGATACTTGCAAAGTCACCCGTCTACCTCAAGGCGGCGGGCTTCGGAGATATGATAGCAAAATACGTAGGTCTTATAGACTGGCAGATATCCGCGCTTGTCAGCGGCGAATACTATTGCGATAGGATCGCGGCGCTTACGCGTGAGGGTGTTGATTCGCTTATGGAAATGGCAGACCGTGTCAAGCTTGACGATGAAGAAACCGCAGGAATGATATTCGAATCGCTCCTTATGACGGGGCTTGGAATGAGCTTTTCTCAGAATTCAAGACCTGCAAGCGGATCTGAGCACATCGTTGCTCATCTTATAGAGTGCTTTGAGCTTATCGAGGGCAAGACACCCAATTATCACGGCGAGGACGTAGGCGTTTGTACCCTCGAGGTATTGAAGCTCTACAATGCGCTCGCAGAGCGTGAGAGCATAGAGGCGGTATCTCCCGCACTCGATTGGGATCATATATACGAGGTGTTCGGCCCTATGGCAGATGACGTAAGGAAGCTGAATACTCCCAAAACGGTCACGGACGAGGTAGATCCCGGCGTGCTTATGGAAAGCTGGGGAAAAATACGCGATATCATACACAGTGTACCCTCTTATGAGGAATGCCTTGAAAAGATGAAGATCGCAGGCTGCAAGCTCACACTTGAAGATATAGGCAAGTCCCGTGAGCTCTTTGATAAGTGTATGCAGTACTCTCCTTATATGAGATACAGACTGACGCTGTTAAGACTTCTCGATATGATATTGATTTGAATCGATAAATAATACCCAAAAAGCCCGACAGAGAATAAGAACGATTCTCTGTCGGGCTTTTTGCCAATATTTCTTTGCATTATTCCGCTATGAATATGAATGGATACACCTCTTGACCTGCATCTATAGTGTAAATTTCAGCAGAGGGATTCGTCTTCTTTATCATATCCTCGAGCAGAACGCACTCCGCGGCGTCAACGTCCTTACCGCAGAAGATGGTGAGCATAAAGTGATCGGTTCCGAGCAGCTTTGTGGCAAGCTCGACCGATGCCTCGGCGCGGCTCTCGTTGGCAACTATTATTTCCTTGCCCACGATGCCTATCGTATCACCGTTCTTGATATCCAGACCGTTTATCTGAGTATCTCTTATAGCAGGGGATATATAGCCGCAGACAACACTGTCCATAGCGGCATTCGCGGCATCTATTATATCCTCGGGCGTCTCGCTCTCGAAATCCATGGTAGCCAGAGCGACGTATCCCGTGCCTATAGACTTGCTGGGGATGACGTATATCTTTGATCTTTCGTATATACCTGCCGCCTGCTGTGCCGCAAGGAGTATATTCGAGTTGTTCGGATATACGAATATGTTATGTGCATTTATCTTCTCGAAGGCATCGAGGAAGTCCTTTGCAGAGGGATTATTTGTCTGTCCTCCTCTGACAGTCTCGTCTGCGCCCAGCTCATGGAAGAGCGCGTCGATGCCCTCGCCGTTTGTAACGGCGACAACTCCGTATTGCTTCGCATTCACAAGCGGAGCCGATATCTTGAAGGAGCTTACGGGAGCATCCGGGGTATCGGTCTTTTGCTCATCTGCCGTCTGCTCGGTATGCTGGAGCGACATATTTTCTATCTTGACCGTAAGGAATTCACCGACCTCTCGCATATGTCCGAGAACCTTTTCGGGGGTGAGAGTGTGAACGTGTATCTTGACTATACTTCCCGTCTTGAATGCGACTATCGAGTCACCCAGCTCTGCGAGAAAGGCTCTCAGTGCATCTACGTCATACTTTTCGGGCTCGCATTTTGAATTCTGAAGCTGAACAAGAAGCTCGGTGCAGTAGCCGTAGGTCATAACACTGTCCGCATCAAACTTGCCGCTGACCGTTATAGGAGCCTTTGCGTGGGCATCCTCGGGGATAACCTCATCTGCGACCTTTTTGCCGTTGAGAACCTTATTGAAGCCGTCCATGATATAGAAAAGACCTGCTCCGCCGCTATCGACCACGCCTGCCGCCTTAAGAGCAGGGAGAATCTCGGGTGTTCTCTCAACCGATGCGTGCATTTCGCTTACAAAGTTATTGAAGAAGCTCTTTATGGTAGTCTGCGGTGTGATCTTTGATACCGCATACTCAACTGCCTCTCTGGCAACCGTAAGTATCGTTCCCTCCGTGGGAGTCATAACTGTGCTGTACGCTTGCTTAACACCCAGCTCGAGTGCTTCTCCGAGAGTTTTCGGATCGACCTCCTTGGAGTCGGCAAAGCCCGAAGCAACGCCTGCGAAGAACTGGGAAAGGATAACTCCCGAGTTACCACGTGCGCCGAGAAGCATTCCCTGTGAAAGCTCGGTCATTACCTCGGCTATATCGTCTGTCTCAAGCTTCTCTATTGCCGCTATACCGCTCTCTATGGTCATAGCCATATTGTCACCGGTATCACCGTCGGGAACGGGGAATACGTTCAGACGATTGACCTCCTCTGCGTGAGACCTCAGCTCAGCCGTTCCGCCTCTTGCCATTTTTGCAAGGAGTGCACCTCCGAGTCTTTTGAGATTTCCGGTAATGGAGGTCTTCTTGCCGCTGTCCTTGGCCTTTTTTGCAGCCTCCTTCTTGGCAGCCTCCTTCTTGGCAGCCTCCTTCTTGGCTGCCTCCTTCTTGGCAGCCTCTTTCTTGGCAGCCTCTTTCTTGGCTGCCTCCTTCTTGGCGGCTTCCTTCTTAGCTGCTTCCTTTTTTGATTCTTTATTCTTGGCATCCGATTCCTTTGCGGATTTTGCAGCCGCCGCTGATGCCTTCTTGGTTTCCTCGGTTGTCTTTTTATCGTTTTTCTTCTTGTCTGCCATAAAAAGATGTCCTTTTCAATTTTATTTTTGCTTATGCTTTGTTGGTCTTTGCTTACCTATAAAGAAGAGTGCCAGGGTGCCTTGTCCCGTATGTGAGCCGATGACAGAGCCTATCTCTGTTATAAGTGTAACACTTCTTTGATATCTGTCGCGTATGATACGGGATAGCTCATCCGCGTCCCCGGGGCAATTTGCGTGTGATATGAAGATCTCATCGGTCGCATCGCACATCAATGCACCAAAGCTGTCGGCAAGCGAATTCAAAGCACCTCGCCTGCCTCTTACCTTTGAAAGAAGAGTCAGCCTTCCGCTGTTATCAACCGTAAGCAAGGGCTTAACGCCGAGCAGATTGCCTACCGTGGCGGTAGTCGAGCCTATCCTTCCTCCGCGCTGCAGATAGGTAAGATCGTCCACGACGAAAAGATGACACATATGCGGTATAATGCCTCGGATACAGTCCTCGGTCATTTTTGCGTCATAGCCGCGATCGCGCATCCTTGCGGCAAGGAAGATAAGCATTCCTTGTCCTGCCGATGCCGAAAGCGTATCAACAATGTGTATCCTTTCTTCGGGATATTCTTCCGACAGCTCCTGTGCGGCGAGCCTTGCCGAATTGTAGCAGGCGCTCAGCGCAGATGAAAAGCCGAGGTAAAGGATGTCGTTGCCCGATCCGAGCGTTTCTTCAAACGATCGGATAAACCGGCTTTTGTTTACCGCCGATGTCGTTGCCTTCTCGCCTGACGCAAGTCTTGCATAAAAGTGATTTGCGGGCATATTGCCGTCATAAATGCTTTCTTTGTCCCTATCGAATTTAAAGCTGAGCGGACAGCACTCGATATCAAGCTCCTTCAAAAGCTCCGTTGATATATCACATGCCGAGTCGGTATGAATTTTGAACTTATGCATTATTTCACTCCTTTTTTCAGAATTATTACCTGAAAGAGGGAGTGATAAGCATAATACCGATTTTTATTCGGGAATACCGCGCTCGCACATATCGCGCGTGTTCTCAACGAGAGTCTCAAGCACGCTGTAGAATATGTGCCGATGCTCCTCGGATATGCCGCGGTTTGCGTATTCGACGGCGCATGCCGCCCTTGTCTTCAGGCGCTCTGCGGCAGCAAGTCCCTTTTCCGTGAGAATTATAGGTGCTCTGTAACGGTTCTTGGAGCTCGCTCTTGCGACCAGATCCTTTTCCGTAAGAATGGCGAGTGCGCGTGAAACATCTGCCTTATCTCTTGCCGAAAACTCGGATAGCTGAGTTGCGGTTATCCCTTCAGGGAAGCGTGCAATCGTGAGTATATAGATGGCATAAGGACCTTTAAGTCCGAGACTTTCCATCTCATCCGCCTCGATCCTGTGCAGGAGCTTAGACGCCTCGGATAAAAAATAAGAGAATTTTTCGAAGCGTGAAAACATAGTATAGAGCAGCCGCCTTTCTTGACTTGAAATATTGATTTATCAACAATCAAAGTAATTATATCATATATTTTAAGGTAAGTCAAGACAAAACAGAATAATGTTAACAATCTATAAAAAAGGTTGACAAAGAGTGCGAAAAAATATATAATATCAATGCGTGGCGGAAAGAGCTCCGCTCCGCAACTATTTCTTGGGAGAATTGAAAAAATGTCGGACTACGAAAGATACGGCGATTACGATGATATAGACGAGGAAGAACCGAGATCGAAAAATCCGGTTATGATAATGCTGAGGATAATGACGGCGGTGATCTGCATCAGCGTTGTCGGTATGATAGCCTTCAGGCTCTTTACCTTCAATAGCTATCCTTCCGCGATGAAGGAGATCTACTTCAACGATAAGCTTACGGAGTATTATAATGCCACGAATGGCGATATAGGCGCAAAGACGCAGAGCCTCAGAGCTCCGTATGACCATCCCGACCTCGGACGCTTCTTCTGTGACCATCTTGTGGTAATAGAGGGAATCGACCAGCTTCAGATAACCGTCAGATATAACGTAGCTACAGTGGCGGCGCTCGCGGATGAGCTCGGGATCACGGCAGAACGCGATGATCCGGAGGTATTCAGCTATCGTCTTGTTGATAACTACGGCAGAGTATATGACGAGATAGGTGGAAGTCTTTTTGACTCCCGTGCTATGTACAGATACGTAAGACTTGTGTTTGACGGCGTTGAGCTCGATCCCGAGGGCGGTAATGCGCCCGAGTGGATAAGACTTGAGATATTTGTCGGCCAGGATATGAGCGGTGAGCCCTATTCGATGGTACCCGTGTACGAAAATAACGCCGATTATTCGGCATTTTCGGACTATAAGCTCTCGGGAAAGGAGAAGCCTTGAGATGGATGAAAGGGATGTGACCGAGCTGGAATTTACCTACCGCCCGGTAACCGATAAAAAACGTGCATTTCCGCTTTTGTTCACCGTAGTGGGGGTAAGCTCGCTCCTTGTTGCGATATCCACCGTTGTTGATACTTACCGCGGACTTCTCAGTCTGCTGGGCGTTATGGGACTGACGGTGGCGACCTATATTCTGACAAGATACACGGTGAGCGAATTTGCATATTCGGTTATGGCAACTGCGTCCGATGAGCTTATGCTTGTCGTGACAAAGACTGTCGGGAAAAGAGTGACTACACTCTATTCGACTAAGGTTAAAGGCATTAAAAGCATACAATTATTTACAAAAGACGAGTATAAGAAGCATAAGACGGAGAAGGGTAGACTTCTTTATAACCTGGCTCCGAGCTTTTCTCCTGCATCTGTTTATATCGCAATTATAGATGACGCGGAGGAGAAGAGCGAGATAATTCTCGAATGTACGGAGGCGGTGGTATCAAGACTTCTTGAATGCCGCGACTATGCCGTTATACAACAGAAGGAAAGGTATGAGGCGACATACGGCTCCGATGAGGAGTGAATTGCACCTTAGGAAAAAGTGAAAAGAGATATAGTAATAGTAGGTGCCGGTCCTGCCGGCATTTTTACCGCGCTTGAAATGATAAAGCGCGGAACGGACAAGAGCATACTTATAATAGAAAAGGGCGTAGCCATCGAGAAGAGGCGCTGTCCGAAATCGAAGACGCGCGAGTGTGTCAACTGCAAGCCTCACTGTCATATAACCACAGGCTTCTCGGGTGCCGGTGCATTCTCGGACGGAAAGCTTTCCTTAAGTCCCGAGGTTGGCGGTGATCTGCCGAGCCTTATCGGCGAGGAGCTCGCAGAGGAAATGATAAGGTATACCGATTCGATATATCTTGAATTCGGAGCGGATACCAAGGTCGAGGGTGTCGGTGATCCCGATGCCGTCAAGGAGATAAGGAAGCGCGCCATCCGTGCGGGGCTTAAGCTCGTTGACTGTCCGATACGCCACCTCGGAACAGAAAAGGCACAAGAGATCTACTACTCCATAGAGCAGTATCTCTTTGATGCAGGTGTCGAAATGATGTTCTCGACCGAATGCGGAGATCTGATACTCAGGGACGGAAAATGCCTGGGAGTAATTGCGCTGATAGACGGTAAGCCCACAGAGATATATGCCGACAAGACGGTGGTTGCCACCGGTAGACGCGGTGCCGATTGGCTTGAGCGTATATGCGAGGAGCACGGCATTGCCCATCAGCCGGGAACGGTTGATATAGGTGTCCGTGTCGAGGTGAGAAACGAGATAATGGAGAACGTGAACAACGTTCTTTACGAGTCAAAGCTCATAGGCTATCCCGCGCCCTTTAAAAATAAGGTAAGGACGTTCTGCCAGAATCCGGGCGGCTTTGTCAGCCAGGAGAATTATGACGGAGGACTTGCCGTTGTAAACGGACATTCCTACAAGGAGCTTAAATCCAATAACACCAATCTTGCCATACTCTGCTCGCACAACTTCAGCGAGCCCTTTAATCAGCCGATACAGTACGCGAAGAAGGTCGGCGAGCTTACGAATATGCTCGGTGCAGGTCATATACTCGTTCAGCGCTTCGGTGATATTCTGGACGGTAAGCGCACCTGGCAGTCCGAGCTTTCCAGATCGAATCTTAAGCCCTCGCTTCCCGATGCGGTGGCAGGCGATATAACCGCCGCTATGCCGTACCGTGCCATGACGAATATCATCAATTTCATTCAGGCGGTGGACGTTGTGGTTCCCGGCTTCGCATCTGCCGAAACGCTTCTTTATTCTCCCGAGCTTAAATTCTACAGCAACAGAGTGAAGATGGATCAGCATTTCAATACAAATATTGATTCTCTTTACTGTCTCGGCGACTCCTCGGGCTGGACAAGAGGCCTTATGATGGCATCCGTGATGGGTGTCCTGATGGGAAGATATCTTACGTGTTGCCTACGGCAGTGATGTTGCCTGCGGCAGTGATGTTGCCTACGGCAGTGATGTTGCCTACGGCAGTGATGTTGCCTGCGGCAGTGATGTTGCCTGCGGCAGTGATGTTGGCCTGCGGCAGTGATGTTGCCTGCGGCAGTGATGTTGCCTACGGCAGTGATGTTGCCTGCGGCAGTGATGTTGGCCTGCGGCAGTGATGTTGCCTACGGCAATGATGTTCACTGCGTGAATGATGTTACGCCTGATGGCGTAATGGGCAAACATTACATCACTCGCGAGCCTTGGCGAGCAACATCATTATGCGTAGCATAACATCACTTTTGCGACAGCAAATACATCATTATGAGCGTAGCGAATAGCATCACTTTTGCGTCAGCAAAAACATCACTAGACAGAAAGAGCAGACACTTGCGTGTTTGCTCTTTCTGTCGTTTAAAGCCCGATTTTACGAGATGAGATGATCGGTATCCGTGAGTGCTTTTATAACAGATGCGTAATCTGCATCAAGACTGCCGTTCTTATATGCATCTCTTATTTCAACGAATTTCTCGGCTCTCAGGCGCGAGATAAGGAAATTCTCTATCCAATAAAGAAATTCGGTATTGGGAGAATACTTTTCAAGCTTCTTCATCCGTTTCATCATCGGCGCGCCGTCGGATGCATCGCGCCAGGTGTCAACAAAGGCAAGGTCGTAGCACTCGCGCCCCATCTCATGCTCGGCATACTCAAATGCGTCGGCATTTATTATCCTGACCTTTTCGGGATACGGGAATTGCGGAAGAATATACTTGTTGAAAAGCTCGATCACCTTCGGGCTTTTTTCTATTACCGTAACCGATTCCACCGTTTCCTTCAGTGACACCATATACGCATAGTAACCAAGCCCGAGTCCGAATGTAACAACTCGTCCGTGAGCTGCCTCTATCGCCTCATCGCAGGTATCGAGATCAACGGGAGTGAGAGTCATCCATTCGTTCCCGTCCTCAAGCACGGCAGGGAAGGCGAAGTCGCTTGTGAAAAAGCCGAGCGGAGGTATCTCGGTAAAGTCTGCAGAGATCTGCATATCATCGCATATGACTCCGCGATAGGCGGGATATACTTCGTTCTTGAATTCCCATGCTCCTATCTTCACGTCGGGGAGCTTTATATTCCTGTAGTAGGGATTTTCGGTATATTTTTTCGCATCGAGTATCCGGACGGACGGCATTATGTACTCTCGCATAAGCAGCCTGTCCTCGGCGCTTTCGTCCGTATTGA
Organism: Oscillospiraceae bacterium; assembly: GCA_015064555.1. Classification (GTDB taxonomy): domain Bacteria; phylum Bacillota; class Clostridia; order Oscillospirales; family CAG-272; genus UBA1740. The sequence continues at coordinate 43,871 of SVRZ01000007.1, read as the reverse complement.
GCCCGAATATCTCACAAAGGAGTGCGGGTATGGCATCTATAGGGGTTATTATGCCATCGGCGCACAGCTCTGAAATTATCTTTTTGTTGATAATGTCGGGAAATCGCTCAAGATATACCGCATAAAGCTCGGTTATTCTGAAATTCCGTCTGAACGTGTCGCACAGGCGCTCCATTTTTATTTTATCGCTGTAGCTTTGCATTTTATATGCTCCTGTCAAATCAAATGCCGCCGTATACCGTGGACTTTTACCCCGGATACGACGGCTTTGGATGATTATGTATTAAATTAAAGGTGAATATCAGGTGGTTGGCATGGGAGGAAGCACGTTATCAAGCTTCTCGTCATCGTCCTCCTCGGGTCCGTCCTCGAATGCCTCGCCGCAATTGTCGCAGAGTGAGTCATCGTTGGCATCTCTGTGCTGGCAGGGATCCTGATCGTCCTCCTCGGGTCCGTCCTCGAATGCCTCGCCACAATTGTCGCAGAGCGAGTCATCGTTGGCATCTCTGTGCTGGCAGGGATCCGGATCGTCGTCCTCGGCTCCGTCCTCAAACGCCTCGCCGCAATTGTCGCAGAGCGAGTCGTCGTTGGCATCTCTGTGCTGGCAGGGAGTCTGGTTGTTGCCGCCCTGATCGTTGTTGCCGCCCTGATTATTGTTGCCGCCCTGATCATTGTTGCCGCCCTGATCATTGTTGCCGCCCTGATCGGTTGTGTCATCGTTACCGCCGAAGGGGAACTTACAACCGGTCATCATAAAGGTCACAGACAGCATGAGTGCAGCTGCAAGTATTATACTGATGATCCTTTTCATAATTACCTCCGTTATCGGTGGCGCAAAACACGCCACTATGTTCTATGCTTCATTTTACCACAGACGGTTTACAGACTGCAATAGTTTTTTGAATTTATATTCCCCTAAAAAAGAAAAAGTTTAAATATTGCCTAAAAAAACAGAATTAGTTTGTGCAATTTTACCCATTTATTTTAAGAGAGATATGTGATATAATATAAGTATTAACCCGAATGCATTGCATTTGTATGCATTGCACTCATATTTATTGGAGCTTGATATGTTTAAAAGAAGCGTTAAAGATTTTAAGATGACGGCAGGCGACTTCAGCAATCTGGAGTGTACGCTTCCCGCAACCATGTACTCGGTACTGATAGATAAAAATTACATATCCGATCCTCTTCGTGGGACAGAGTCGCAAAGAAGTCGGGACTCTATGCCCACCTGCTGTGTATTTTCTGCCGATGTTGACCTTGCCGAGGCAGAAACTACCGCAAAGAACGTGTATCTGAGAATTTCGGGCGTGTATGCCCGCGCGGAAATAGTATTTAATGGAAGAAGCTACGGCACGGTTGAGAATCCGGACAGAGTGTATATGTATGATATCGCGGACAGAGCAGAGGTTGGTGAAAACCGCATCGAGATAAGGTGTCTTGGCGCCCCTGCTTCGAGAATGCCGGTGGACTCCTCGGGTAACCCTGTTTTGGAATATGCCGATGCACCGGATCTTCATGATATGGGCATCATAGGCGATTGCAGCATCATATCCTCTCGCGGCGCGGTGATAAACGATCTGCGGATCACTCAAAATCACAGCGAGGGCAGGGCAGAGCTTTCTATAGAGATAGATGCTATAGGCGATATGGAGGACACCAGAGCCGCGGCGACGCTTGTTTCGCCGAGCGGCAAGATCCACTTTGGAAACGTTGCATCCGAGGGAAAGCCTATCACGGTATCGGTACCCGATCCCGAGCTGTGGTGGCCGAACGGACTCGGCAAGCCCTTCCTTTATAAGCTTTCGGTAACCCTTTATCACGGTGATGAGGAGGGTGACACATACGAAAGACTTGTCGGACTGAGAAGCATAGAACTCACAAAAAGCGATGCGGGCGTTTATTCTTTGAAGGTCAACGGCTTGAGGATATTCTCAAGGGGAGCTACCTACGTTAAAGAAAATGCAATTATCCCACACGTTACAAGGGCAGGAACCGAGTCGCTGATAAAAAAAGCGACCGCCGCGAATATGAATACCTTGCGCCTCTTCGGCGACAGCTCGTGCGTTCCCGATTTCTTTTATGAGCTTTGCGACCGTAACGGACTCCTTATATGGCAGAATATCCCCGTATCCTACGTTTCTGCAAATGCGGCAGGGGCATTCGCCGGTGGAATTACCGATTCCGTCAAGGACAGAATGGCGATCGCGGCATCCCACCCGTCGGTGGCGCTTATGTATCTTTCGATATGTGCGACAGAGGATGATGACCTCTTATCCTCGGAGGGATCTGTGGCAGAATTCAGGGAGGTCTGCATGAGGATACTCGATCCTGTCATCAGCACCAATGCGTGCGGCATTCCGTTCGTAAGCAATCCCGAGGAGCTTGAGGCGTGCGACGAAAAGCGTATCAATGCCGACACGGCACCCGATATTCCCACTATGCCGGGCGACAGGACGATCGCCTCGATCTTTGGAGGCGATGACACCAATATTCTTTCTCCTGCGGCAATGCTGCATCTCGGTCCGCATAAGGACTTCACCGCGATGCTTTCATCATTACAGAAAAGATATCGATTCCCGTACGGCATCGGAGATCTTTGCTACGTGAGCGGTCTTACCGCGGCAAAGGATATTGCCGAATCGGTAAAGCGAGTCAGAGTCACGCATATGGGATGCACATCTGCCGTTCTTCGCCAGCTTAACGATTCCTGGCCGGCAATATCTCCCTCATTCATTGATTTCTACGGCCACGAGAAGGCCGTGTGCTATCTTGCAAAGGATTTCTATGCACCCGTAACCGTTTATCTGCACGTTGAGGGTGGAGTCGTGGGGGCATCCGTGTCAAATGATACGCGCCGCGACTATAAGGGAAAGCTCACACTCTCAGTATATAACACCTCGGATAAATGCGTCTATGAGTCAAGCCGTGACGTAGAGCTCGGGCCCGCGTCGGCAGAGGGCATAATTCTGGAGGACCTTTCGGACGAGATAAAGGAGCATTCGGACAGCCTTTATATACGCTATGAGCTATACGATGTAAACGGTATAAATTCACACGGTACGGGGTTGTTTGTCATTCCATCGCGCTTTGCATACCTTCCCTCGATAATAGATGCGGATATAGAGAAGGAGGGCGATTCCTTCATTTTGAAGATGACCTCCGACACTTATGTATCGGACGTTTATATAGGCTTTGACGGTGTCAGCGCGGTGGCGGAAAAGAATTACGTATCTCTTTCCCCTACGCATCCCGTCATAACCGGTATAGTCTGCGATCCTGCCCAGGATGTGGAAGAGCTCAAGGAAGCACTCATAATAATTTCTCCGTTTGATATCGGAAGATAAGGAAATAAAACCGTCCCTCGCACAGATGTCATATCTGTTGCGAAGGGGCGGTTTTTTGTTGTATTTTGACTACAATAGTTTGCTTTTTGAGTCGAATCGACACGGCATTCCGGGGTTTCACCGTGTTTTATCGTTTTACTTTGCTGCCGATTTTCTTCGTTGCACGGTGCACTTGTGCGTGCCTTGGAGCTTTGGAAGCTTTGTCGGGAAAACGAGGGAAATGACAGGGAAAGTGCCGAAATATTTATTTTTCGTCAAAAACCCTTGACAAAGCCCGAATACAATATTATAATATAAATTATAAATATTATAGTTAATCGTAAGCTGCTATGCAGTACAAGGAGGAAAGACGATTTGGAGCGTTTTAACGTTTTTAAGTTTTCCAGAAAGCTGGCTGAGCTCGGCGTTATAAGCAAGCGAACTGCCGCATCGGTGGAAAAGATCGCGGGAGTACAGCCCGCCGATCCGAGATTCAGGAGCGCGATGGAGGAGATGTTCCGCGAGGTCAGCGAATGGAATGACAAGGCAGAGATGTCGGGATATTGCGATCCTGCCTGTGTGACCGCGGTCAAGAAGGGAATTGATTGCTGTCTTAAATACTCCAAGAAAAATATAAACCGTGAGAGCCTTGACGACGGTGCAAGATCCAGGTGCAAGGATAAGCTGGATTCGATCAATATGCAGTACATGCCCGAGGGCGACGAGATGCGCGGAGTGAATATCCGCGATGCCGCCCTGGAAACGGTCGATGCCTGCCGCCGTGCACTCACCGAGCGTCAGAGTCAGAGGGAAAACGAGCATATATCGGCAGCACTCGGTACTCTCGGAGAAATAGAGAAATATCTTTCGGCTGTAGTTGATTGCCGATCGAAGGATGCGGCAAGGCGTCAGCGCGATATCTTCAATTCGCTCAATACCTGGGCGGCAACCTGTCTTACCGGTAACATCAGGGGTGATCAGTCGACAAGAGCGCTTTCCGAGGCGCTGAAGCGAGCTGTGAGCTGGGCGGGGCTCCGTATGAACGTCCGCAATAAAGCTGCCGCCCCCGAGGATGTAAAGACTGTCGGAGAGCTTGACGTAAACGTTATCAATTTTGCGAATGCTTATGAAAACGTCTGCAAGATAAACGACGTTATAGAGCGTGTAGAGGTGCAGAAGAAGGTCAATGCCGAGATAACCGCAACCGACTTTGAGCAGGAGCAGAGATCTCAGTATACCGCAGAGAAGCAGGCGGCAGAGGAGCGCAAGGACAGAGCATATATGGAGATGCAGAGCGGTAAGCTCTCCATGGAAGAGGCATACGAGATAATGACCGAATGCGATGCCGAGATAAATATGTGTAAAAAGGAGATCCGCCTTCTGGATGACTCTATGCGAAGGAGCCGCTCGTCCGCAAGAATATTCAAGATCGAGCACAGAAGAATTACAGGTATATTCAGGAACCTTCTCAAGTATCGTGGAACACCCGAGCTGCTTAACGAGTTCTGCAAGAATATAGATTTCGTTGCGATAAACGAGTTTCTGAACGGATCCACCGATGATCTCGTTATTGACAAGGTCGTAAATCTTAAGGCTATGTCGCTTACGGCGGAAAGGCTTATGAGCATCAGTGCAGAGAAGTTCATCGATGCGCTTGATAATGAGGATAAGATCTATGAGGAAAACGAGAGCACGGTTACGGTGGAGCACGAGCTTTCACAGGAGGAAAAGCTCGCGAAGATGCGCGAGTATATGGCGAACGCGGGTATGACGGGCGGCGATGCCTCATACCGTACGAGGGAGGAAAGCTTTGCCAACTTTGACGGCGGAGATATCAGGGCAGAGAACGAAAACGTAAGAAGAGCCACCGTCAGCAGCGATGATAATTAAAAATAAAATGATATACAGGAGAAAAACACATGAGCATTAATGTAAGGGATTCGGCAGTTGATATAGTAAACGCCTGTAAAATGGCTCTCGGCGAGCTTGGAAATAAGTATCAGAACGGAGCGGTAAGCTCTGCGGCAGATAAGCTCGATGCCATCAGCGAGTCGCTGGCGAGCGTTGTTGACTGCACCTCAAGGGATGCGGCAAAGAAGGAGGTAGCGATCTTCGACGCGCTCAACAAGTGGTCGGCTCAGTTTGCTACCGGTAATTTCCATGACGGTACGGGTATGAGAGTGCTCGACGATGCTGTCAAGGCGGCCGAGAAGTGGGCAGCTCTTCCCACAAACGCAAGAGCAAAGGAGGCAAGGCCCGAGGATATCAAGGAGGTCGGCGACCTCAATATTGATACCATCAACCTTGCGAATGCAAACGAGTGCGCTCTTATGATAGACGACGTTATAGCGCGCATTGAGGTAGAGAAGAAGAACCACGAGCAGATAGCATCCTCGGTCTACGAGGAGCAGGAGCTTGCCGGCTACAGAGCAGAGGTAAACGATGCTCAGACTCGCAAGGACAGAGCACTTATGGATATGCAGAGCGGAAAGATATCCATGGACGAAGCATATGAAATTATGACCGAGTGCGATGCAGAGATGAAGGATCTCGGCTCCGAGATGCGAAAGCTTGAGGCTGAGATAAAGAAGAACAAGGCGAGGGGCAGGACCTTCAGGAAGGAGCTTACCAGATTCGTCCGTATCTGCCGCGGCCTGCAGAAATACAGAAACAACACCGCAGTGCTTGCCGAAATAGCAAAGAATGTGGACTTCGTTGCGATAAACGAGTTCCTTAACGGATCGGTGGATACTCTTGTCATCGATAAGGTCATAAATCTCAAGGCTATAGGCGAGATGGCAGGCAAGATACTTCACAAGTCTGCCGAGACCTTCATCAACGAGCTTGATCATGAGGACAGACTTGCCGAGGAGGAGGAATCCAGACTTACCGAGCGCGAGACCGAGACTATGGAGACCGAGGAGGAGCGCAAGGCAAAGATGATGGAGTATATGCGTCAGCAGATGAATCAGCAGACAACGAGGGCGGAGGCTCCTATGATGCCGAATGCCACTCTTACCGACACTCCCAGAAGAGTTTCTCTCAGCGACGACGACAACTGATCTTGTCCGCATCGCAGCAAACAAATGAGCCGAAGAAGGCAGAACGGAGAAAAATATGCCCCTCTTACTTAAGGACAGGATAAACGAGGTGTATCACTACAGCACCGACGTGGGTGAGCTTGAGGCGGCTTGTGCCGATATAGACGCTTACGTAAACAACCCCGTTGTCAAGCGAATGTCAACCACCACAGAGGAGGATGCCAGGGAATACGGCATCCATGAGTCCTTGTCATTCAGGATCCGCGCAAAATATATGCTGCTCAGGTATGCATCAGGCTTCACTGCGGATAACTATCAGCGATTCAGGAGCTTTGTGCTCGAGGCGATAGACGTATCCGAGGAAAAGAAGTATACAAAGACGCTTATCCTCTGTGCATCCCTGCGCGACTATGTTGACGAGCTTAACGAGGTAATGTCGGGTGCAATAGTCGATATAGACCGCGTTCGTGATGAAAACAATATGAGAACCACCGAGGACACCGAATTCATATCGGCGGTCCTTGACAGATACAAGGATAGAATATCCACGGTCGAGCAGCTCGGATTTATGGGAATATTCCCCGAGGCGGTGATCGTGCCGAACGTATCCGAGATAGCGCTCTCGGAGCTCCGCGAGTGCGAGGAGTGGATAAACAACGAGTGCTCCGCTTCGGTGAAGGCGCGTATGAACAAGCTTATAGAGCAGTCGACAACGCCCGTCAGCGAGCTCGGAGAAATGTTTGGCATAGAGCATTATGAATGCCGCCTTTGCAACAGTCCGACGCAGATAGCGGGAACGGTCGTTATTTCGACTCCCTTTGAGGATGAGGCGCTCCTTTGCGCCAGAGCCTGCGGCAATGCCTGGGGAAATGAGTTCAGAAGGCTCGATATCACCGCGGTAATGGGCAAGAAGCCCGATGAGATAGCCGCCTTCTTCGATGCTATAGGCAACAGTAAGGCGAATATTCTGATAATGAACTTCGGAGATCCGCCCGATGAGGTATTCGAGCCGCTTGCGATAGGCATACTCCGCGCGGGCAGGCGAGGCGCGCACACCTTCGTGCTCGATAAGCAGGGCGATCACAGCCTTTACGAGAGATTCGATAAGCTCGCAGACACCACAGAGGGTGTAACCACTCTTGACGTAACGCATGAGTATCTCAAAATGCCGCTTTTCGATTCGGTAATCAACATTCTTCTCGAAAGAGGTAAGATAACGAACAGCGAGAGAGATAATACCGAGGTGCGTACGACGCTTCCCTTTATGGGCTACGTCGGCTTCAATAAGCTCCTTGCAGGCGAGCATAAGGGCATCATCGCGGTCCATTCGGACGAGAACAGAGATAAGGCTATCGCCTATCTTTCACGCCTTGTCGCGCAGAATCAGCTGATAGATCCCGACTGGGGCGACTACTCGGGAAATCTCCGCATAGTAGAGGGAAAACGCGTTGAGTTCGACTACGACGGCTTCAAGGACGTAGACAGAAACAATTTAAAGATAATTATGGAAACGCCCGGCATTTCGTCATTTGCGAAATGCGGTGCGGCGGTAAAGTATTGTCTCCTTGCCGGGGATGATATGAGTGCATGGGAGCGTCTTGACAATTCCGAGCGCAGCGACCGCATAAACCTTGCGACCGTAGCGGTGGCAAGACTTTTGAATACAGAGAATTCTCCGAGAGTAGAGGTGCTTTCGGACGAGGAATGGTCAGCGAAGGCTGAGGAGGATGATTCCTATAAGGGCAACACCGTCGGTCTTTGCATAAACAAGGGTAAGCTTATCCATTACAAGGAGAGCTATCTTAACACGGCGGACAGAGCCCTTCGCGTAATCTGTCACGAGTGCTTCCATTCCTTCCAGCATACCCTTTGCGACACCAAGCATGCCTCCTGGCACTTTATTGAGCTTGGCGTTACCAAGGGCAGAGTCGATGCATGGAGCAAGAATTTCTCAAAATACGCAAGCAAGGGGCTTGCATACGAGGTAGAGATAGTTGAGATGGATGCCGAGGCATTCGTTTACGACTGTCTTGAGGCTCTCAAATCATCCTGGCAGAAAATCAATTTCGTGAAATAAAAAAGGAGAGGAATACATATGAACAATATCGATTCATTTATTCAGGACCTATTGCATATCGATGCGGTAGGTGCGAATAAGCTTCTCGATCTTGAGGCAGGCCGCGAAAGCTCGTTTTACCTGTCCTCGTACGATCCCGAGAGAAATTCGGAGATAGTTCTGAGAATAATTGCCGATCATATCGGAAAGGTCGGAAACACCGTTCTCCGCGGAAGTGCCGAGTCTGCCGACGAGCAGATCATAGGTATGGATAAAAACGTGCTTGACTGGTGCAGCAGCAGCGGCGAGCGCAATCCCAAGGAGCTTGACAGATACATCAAGGCTATCTATAAGGAGCTTGACCTGAAGGGTAATAACCCTCTGTTCCTCAGCGTGGGAACCGTCAGCTGGAAGCTTACCTCCACGGGAAATGAGACCAAGCTGGTTCAGACACCCTTCCTTATCTTCCCGATAAGGCTTATCAGATCGGTCGCAACAAGCCCCATCGCCATAGAGTTTATGGACGAGGATATATACATCAACCCCTGCTTTATCGCAAAGCTTCGTCAGGTATACGGTGAGACCATAGTAAAGGGCTTCCCCAGCATAACGGGAATTGCCATGGACTTCGATACTCCCGTAAATCTTGAGCTTCTCAAGGACGGCAAGGACTATTTTGCGGCTGTGAAGAGCTATATAGATACCTGCCGCTCGGGCGGTGACGAGGGAACCGTATTCGAGTTTGATAAGAATACCGTCGCTATATCTCAGTACAACCATGACGAGCTTTGTATGTACTACGATATCAAGCGCCACAAGGAAGAGATATACAACCATCCGCTTGTAAACAGACTCTTTACCGAGAGCATTTCGGGAAATATTCCGGTAGTTCCTCCCTTTGCGGGTATTCCCTCCTTCATCAAGGAGTACGACTCCAATCAGGAGAGAATGATAAGACGAGTTCTTGCGGGCGAATCGCTTGTTATAAAGGGCCCTCCCGGAACGGGTAAGACTCTTACCATCGTAAATATGATCGCAACCCTCCTGGAGCAGGGCAAGAAGGTCATGATGGTATCCGAGAAGCTTGCCGCGCTCTCCGAGGTATACAATAAGCTTCCCGATGAGCTGCGCGATTTCGTCATGCTCCTTGAGTGTGAGACCGAGGCTCAGGCGGCGAAGCTCAATCCCACCGTTATAAAGCGCGATCTTTCCGCCCTTCTCAGGACGGCGAATGAGTGGGCACCCCTTCCTCAGTCCTTCTACGATGACAAGAATCATCAGATATATGAGATGTCGAAATCTCAGCAGGAGCTCTCGGCATATTACGGCGAGAACTTCCTCAATACCGATCTCGTAGGTCTTTCCTATTACGACGCGCTCGACGTGGTTGAAAAATACCCCGATATCGAGACAGTACCCATGGTCAAGGATCCCAGAGTATTTATCGGAATGAGCCGTGACGAGTATAACCGTCTGCTTTCCACCGTAAAGGAGGCGAGCATCCACTTCGCAGGGCTTACGGGTGAGGAAACACACCCCACCGTGGTATGCCCCTGGTATGCATTTGACGGTGTTATTGCCAATTCCGAGGAGGCAATAGAGCGCGCAAAGGCTATAAATGAAAAGATAGCGGCTATCCGTGCCGAGGCAGACGAGCTCTTCAGACCTATCGAGATGACGAGCATTTCCGATTTCGGACTTGTAACCGTTATGAATCTTCTCCGCTCGAGCATCACAAGCGAGCAGGTAATTGATTATAAGGATAAGAAGGATGCCATAGTTGAGGCGCTCAGAGATTACTATCTCGGCGCGGCGGCTCTCGGTGAGCAGGCATTCCTCAAGGTCGAGATATCCAAGGAGGCAGACCTCGATGCCTGCGCTAAGGATATGCACGCGCTGACAGTCGATCCCACACTTAAGATAACCGAGCTGAAGGCTATATATGAGAAATGGGATCTCATCAGCAAGATAAAGGGCGAGTCCGAGTCGCTTGCAAGAGCAACCATCGCTCTTATGGATAAGTATTACGATGAGGAGCAGGCGCACAGACGCAATATGTGCGAGATATTTGCAGAGGGCAAGGTCAATAAGGATACCCTCGCGCAGATAGACAAGGCGTATAAGGCACTCGCTAAATACGAGGGCACCAATGCCGAGGGACCGAAGCTTCTTGACTTTGCGGCAAAGCGCGCCTTTGAGGAGCTTTGTCCTCTCAGTTATCTTTCCAGCCCCAAGTTCATTGAGGTGGTAAATGCCGCTTCCGAGGCAAACAAGGTAGTTGAGTGCCAGCTCAAGACTCAGGAGGAGGCGGAGAAGCTTGCCAGAATATTCAGGCAGGAGCTCACTCTTGAAGACCTTGAAACGATATCCTTCATCATAAGACGCTCGGGTATTGCAGGTCAGGGTGCCGCAGAATATGCATCAAGCATCAGGACCTCGTATATGTCCATAACCAATGCTCTCGAGCACGCAGTATGCGCGGACAATGCCACCGTAGAGGATCTTGAAAACGCATATATCGCCGCAGATGCCCTGAAGAAGCTCACCGAGGCATGGAATGATTTCGGCGGCTCCGAGATCACACTTGTTGAAAGGTATGATAATGCATACAGAACCCGTCTTACCAACGCGGCAGAATCCGCCGTTGCGATATGCGAGTTCATCCGTCAGAAGGCTCTTGAATTCAAGCCCATAGAGAAGCTTGCAGACGAGCTTCCCGATATCTGCAGGTGCGGCAGAGCACTCGGCAGAAAGATCGAGGAGCTGCTCCGCGACTTTACCGCATTCGGAGAAAAGTGCTTCAAGAACTGCTATTCCGAGCTTCAGTCTCAGCTCACCTTCGGTCACCTTGAGATATATCAGAAGGAGTCCACCGACAGAGGCGTTCTCAATGCGGCAAGCAGATACTTCGCAATGAGAAGCGAGAAGAGCGGCGACGTTACTCTCGAAGGCTTCTTCAGACCGTTTGAGTATTCGATGCGCCATCGCGGAAACCGCGAGTTCACCGATATATTCGAGCATTCTGTATTCGATCTTGCAGTCATGGCGAAGAGATATCAGCTCTCCGCGAGAAACGGCAGAGGTAACGAGATCGCCCGCCATATGGATAAATTCGCTCAGTGCGAGGCGGCTGTGCGCGAGTTCAACGTCAAGACCATAAGAGAGGCTTGCATAAACAGGATCAAGAGCTGCAAGAGCTCCGAGTTCGCATTCCTCAATGCCGGCAGAGATAATATAAACACCCTGAGAAGAATATTCAAGCTTTACGGCTCGGCTATTCTCAAGCTCAAGAAGTGTATGCTCGTATCTCCCTCAACCGTCAGCGTTCTGTTCGGTACTCCCGAGTATTCCGACTTTGACGTGCTTATCGTTGATGAGTCGAGCCAGCTTGAGCCCACCTCTATCCTCTCGGTGCTCTTCCGTGCGAAGCAGTGCGTATTCGTCGGTGACGAATGGCAGATGCCTCCCATCAAGCACTTTGCAAAGCCCTCCGAGCATACGATAGTTTCCGAGGACGGAAGCGCAACCTTCCTCCCGCCCGAAACCTCCGTTCTTGCTCTAGCGCTCAACTCGGGCAGATTCGACGTTGAGCAGCTTGCCTGCCACTACCGCAGTAAGACCGAGGCTCTGATAGCCTTCTCGCAGGAGCGCTATTATCCGTATATGAGAACCTTCCCGGCATCCGTTCCGAGATCCTTCGGCCTTGGCTTCAAGGATATCTTTATGGAGGACGGAAGATGCGAGGGCGGTGTAAACGAGGCAGAGGCAAATGCGGCTGTTGCAGAGCTTGAGAAGCACTTCGAGGTATACTTCGATCACGATACCGGCGTTCTTTCCGAGTCGGTCGGTATAGTAGCCTTCGGTGAATCCCAGCTCACCAAGATCAAGTCGCTTGTAAATGCGAATAAATCGCTCAAGAATATGATTTCCACCGCGCTCACCAACTTTGACGATCTTCCCGAGAAGCTTATCTTCTTCAAGACTATCGAGACCGTTCAGGGACAGGAAATAGATCATATGATCGTTTCTCTCGCTTACGGTAAAGATAAGAACGGTAAGATAAGAGAGGCATACGGAGATCTCGGAAGAAGCTCTGTCGGTGAATGTATATTCAACGTTGCGGTAACGAGAGCGAGAAGCTCGGTTACCATGATCCACTCGATACGTCCCATAGATATATCAAACGTATTCATCCGCTCCTACCTTGAGATAACCGAGAGGTTTGATAAGGACGGAAGAATGCAGTTCATATCCACAGGTGACGTTAATCGCCCCGGCTTTGTAAGATCGGTTGCAGATTTCATAATCAACGAGCTCGGTATTTCCGAGGAGCGCGTTGTAATAAACTGCGGCGCGACCAAGGGCTCGGTGCGTATGCCCATAGCTATTCTTTCCCCCGATGCAAGCCGCGCGTTGCTTTCTATCTATTGCGAGATGCCCAGTGCCGCAGATAAGTATATCGATAATAACATCCGTTATTACAATATCCTCAAGGCTCGCGGCTGGAATACTCACAGGGTATTCATCCACGATTGGGTTGACAATAAGGACAACGAGAAGAAGGCGATTGCAGAGGCTATCAAAAAGTACGTTGGTGAATAAACCCCACTTTTTGTAAACAATTATTTATAAAAATCGAGCTAAGAGCCGATAAATGACTCGGCTCTTAGCGAAAGAATACATCAACAGGAGATAATAACAATGATTGAATCCAAGCAGAAAACAGTACAATCGGGCATAAGCGCTCAGCTTGACCGTCAGACTCAGGAGCGCCAGAAGAAGAAGGCTCTTGAGAGATACGATCAGAAGCTTGAGGAGATGGCAGACTATATAGACCAGACCATAGAGGAATACGGACCCGATTACTTTATGGTAGAGATAATGGAGCTCTTCTTGGACGTTGCGATAAAGATGAAGGACGTTATGAAGATGCTCAGCGCGATGGATATGATAACCGGCTGTCTTACCGATGCTATGAGCTTTATAGATCAGACTATGAACTTCAGCAATTCGGTTATGGAGCAGACTCTCGACCATAAGTACGGCTTCTGGTCGCGTATGAGAGAGAAGGCAAAGATGCAGCGCATTCAGCAGAACAATATCGGCAGAATGAAGCAGACCGTCCTTACCATCACCACCAAGTATCAGATGGCTATGGATATGGTTGAAACTCTTCGCGGCACCACCACTCAGCTCAAGAAGGTAACCAAGAAGATCGCGGATAACAACGCGAAGAAAAAGAAGAAGGAGGGCAAGGGCGATCCTTCGCTTGTTGACGATAACTCGGCGGCAAGAAAGTTCCTCGAGAAGCGCAGAGCAGAGAAGGGCGGCGCACCCATGCCCGCATCCTCCGCAACCAAGAGTGCATCCTCCGATACCGACGGAAGCTGGGATATTTAATTTTCCGGCATAAAAAACAAAAAACAGGAGAGATATTATGTTAGGAAAAGAATCGAATAGACTTCAGGAGCTGAAGGAAGAATGTAAGAAAAAGCGTGACGAAATAAAAGCGAAGCTGAACGGTAGGCAGATAAGCGGAATAAAGGACGAGGAGAGATCCGACTTCTGTAAGCTTTACCTGAACGTAGCTCAGCTTGCCAAGGAGATCGTCGCAAACGAGAAGAACGAGCAGGAAATAACCCGTTATACCGAGCTTCAGAACCTCTGTAACGACAGAGCGAAGGCACTCGGCTCTGTTATGAAGGCAGAGATACCGGACACCACCTTTGACGATATCAAGGGACTTGAGCCGGTCAAGAAGCTTACGAAGAGCTTTATCTTCATGGCGAAGAATGCGAAGCTCCTTAAGGCATACAAGATGGAGGGCGGACTTGGTATACTGATGTACGGCGCTCCCGGAACAGGTAAGACCATGTTTGCACAGGCTATAGCAAACGAGATGAAGCTTCCCCTCTTCATCATAACCCCCGCCGATATCTTCAAGTCCTACGTCGGTGCATCCGAGCAGGCTGTAAGAGATATCTTCAATCAGATAGAGGCGTGCCCGGACGGAGCCATTCTCTTCATAGACGAGTGCGAATCCATATTCAGCACGAGAACCTCCGACACCAAGGACTATAAGGCGGCAGTTACCACCGAGCTTCTTCAGAGGCTGAACGGATTTGGTGTCGACGGCTCAAAGCGAGTTCTCATCGGAGCTACCAACCGTCCCGACCTTATCGACTCGGCATTCCTCCGTTATAAGAGATTTACCCACCAGATACATATAACTCCTCCCGATAGAGAGGCTAAGCGTGCTATCATCGAGGGCAAGCTGAAGGGCATAGCTCTCGAGCCCGGACTGACCTATGACAGCATTCTTGAAATGACCGAGAAGCCCAGGATCAAGATGACCAATCTCGGCCCCGTTCCGGAGCCCCCCGCATACTTCTCTGCGGCAGACCTTTCGGGTGCCATAGAGGAGGCTTGCCGTCTTGCCATAGAGCAGATACAGGCAGCAGGCGGAAGCGAGCCCATCCCGCTTACCGTCCAGATGTTTGAAAAGGCATTTGAGAAGGTCGCTCCCAGTATATCTCAGGAGGTTCTTGATCAGTACAGCAACTTCCGCAGAACTGCGGATAGTCCGACGAAATAGCGTGATGCTCTTAACCGAGCATTCACGCTAAATGATGTTTGCCCTTGCGGGCAAGTGATGTTGCCTTCGGCAGTGATGTTGCCTGCGGCAGTGATGTTGCCTGCGGCAGTGATGTTGCCTTCGGCAATGATGTTCACTGCGTGAATGATGTTGTGCCTTCGGCACAGTTGGCAAAAGATGTTGCCTGTGGCAGTGATGTTGCCTTCGGCAATGATGTTCACTGCGTGAATGATGTTACGCCTGACGGCGTAGTGGGCAAGCATCACATCACTGCGAGCCTTGGCGAGCAACATCATTATGCGTAGCATAGCATCACTTTTGCGACAGCAAATACATCATTATGAGCGTAGCGAATAGCATCACTTTTGCGTCAGCAAAAACATCACTAGCAGAAAAAGAGAGAACAAAACGGTTTCATCCGCAATTTTGTTCTCTCTTTTTCTGCTTGTATAGGGGTTTGGGCTTAGCCCTATAGCGTGAATGCTCCGTTAAGAGCATCACGCTATTGCCCGGAGTTGTTTTCGCCAATTCGGTAATATGCACAAAAACTTTCCTGAAATTTTTACACCGCCGGCGACAAAAAGCTATTGCGAAAAAATTCCATTTAATGTATAATAAATTTAGAGCATAGGAGATCTATCCGCGCGGCTTAGAAACACCGTCGGACACGGTGGTTCTGTGCTCTTTTGCGTATTTTCACCTTGCCCGGTGGGTATTCAAGAAAATAATTGTCGGGCAAAATACAAAAAACAGGAGGAACTTTGATGAAAAAAGAATTAAGAATCGTAATGATTCTTTTGTTATCTATAGGCATAATTTTAAATTTATGTTCATGTCCATGTCATTTGGCAGAGAGCTACAAGGAGTTTAACATTAAGAACATAACCGGTGATGTAAATGAGAATTATTTTACCTCAGAGGAATTTGCTTTTGCAAGAATTCAGAATGTTGTGATTATACCCCAAGTCAAAGCTATAAACCACGGAGTATATGTTGTATATGTAGACGCATATTCAAAAAGCGGAAAAGAAACTGTCATAATAAAAAATGTGCTTTTCAAAGAAAATGAGACTGTTTTGTTTAAGAATGAGCTGGGAAACACAATTGAATTTGAACAAAATACGAACTCTATATATGAGGGTTATATTAATGGAGGAACATTTACAGAAGAATCTGTGCAAGTGGCAGACGGTAAAAAGTATGACATTATAATTGAAGTTGATGTTTTTGACGAGGGATTGAATTTTTCAAAAAACTTAACTTTTGAAGTAAACATAAAAGGATATAATCAAATGGTTTGCCCAACGTAAAATAAAGCTTTAATGAGTATTTCCGGCAAGCTTCTCGCAACAGTAAACAGCGATAAAAACACCGGAGTACGATATACTTATGATGCTATGGACAGGCTTATCGAAGTTCACCCTGCGACTTACGTATCTTCTACGTTCTACGCTCCGATATGTCAATTTCTTTTTGGTGAAATAGGGGGAGCAATTATGGGAATAGCGGATTTTTATCTTAAAATCAAATTTAAAAACTATAACATTGATGAATTTACATCAATATATCAATCGTTTGCAAATGAAAAAATATTCAGAATTCTTGATAAGGAGAGCGAACTGAATTATCTATCAATAGAATGCAAATTCGATATTTTAATTCCATCAATTGTCATTGTATTTGAAAATTTACATCAACACAAAAATAATATTGATTCTATAGAAACTTACGGTATTATCACAAAATTTGATTTTGATACTGTTGAAGATTTTTTAAGGTGTGTCTTTTATTGCAATAAGGATAAGTTGTTGTCGTATTACAATCAGCTTGGATATTTTGCTATAGATGCGGATAATTATTACAAAACACGGATCAAATTGAGAAAGTACTATAAGAAATTAGAATAACTAAGTTGAAGAAATTGAAGGGATTTCATGCAAAAAACAACAGATAAAAATCAATCTTTTGACCGTGTTTCGGTATTATCGGAATTTTTATACATTGTATCATTTGTTGCAATGATTACCTATGCTATAAAAGTCATACTAACTGGCAGTCTTAGCTAAAAACAGAGGGTAGCTCAAGTTCAAAAAACTTGAGCTACCCTCTTTCTTGCTATGCTCCATCCCGTTATTGCTAATATTTATTTACAAATTCCTGTTATCTCTTACCTAAAATCCAAAATGCGACTGCGCCTGCGGCGGCAACGTTGAGCGAGTCAACCCCGTGTGACATCGGTATTTTTACGGTGTAATCACAGCTTGCGATAGTGCTTTTTGAAAGCCCGTCACCCTCGGTGCCGAGGATTATTGCAAGGCGATCTTCTGCCTGAAGTCGCGGATCGTCTATAGATACCGTATCATCCCTGAGTGCCATAGCCGCAGTCTTGAATCCAAGCTCCGACAAAAGCCGAAGCCCCTTTTCGGGCCAGTCCGAGGGGGTATCTCCGATCCTTGCCCAAGGAACCTGAAAAACGGTTCCCATGCTCACTCTTATAGCACGGCGGCAAAGAGGATCGCAGCAGGTGGGCGTGATAAGCACGGCATCAATACCAAGCGCGGCGGCAGATCTGAATAGCGCGCCTATGTTTGTCGAGTCGGTGACCGCCTCGAGCACGGCAATTCTTTTTGCATCGCGGCAGAGCTCCGAGGCACTTTTCGGCACAGGCCTTTTCATAGCGCAGAGGGCACCGCGTGTCAATTCAAAGCCTGTCAAGGTCTTCAGCGTATCTCTTTCGGCTGTGTATATCGGTATATCTCCCACTCTTTCTATAATTTCGGGAACGCCCTCGCCCGAGAGCAGTCTTTCATCCGTCAGCATAGATATAGGCTCGCACCCCGAGCCGAGAGCCACCGAGATAACGGTGGGGCTCTCGGCTATGAAGATGCCCTTATCGGGCTCGAGCTTGTTTCTGAGCTGCGCTCCCGTGAGTCTGACGAAAACGTCAAGCTCGGGTTTGTTTATATCGGTTATCTTAATTATATTTGCCATTGTTTTTTATTTCCTTTTTATATTTAAGCGGTGTTTTTCCCATTATCCTTTTGAATGTGGAGGTAAAATAGCTGCTGTCGTTGAAGCCGCAGGCGAAGGCTATGTCGGTAACCGAGCACTCGGTGCTGTCAAGCATGCGCTCGGCATTTTTTATTCTGACGAGCGTAATATATTCCGAAAGACCGAAGCCGGTGACCTCCTTGAACTTGCGCGAGAAAAAGCTCTTGCTGAGCGAGAACCTTTCCGCAATAGAGCACAGGCTTATCTCGGATTGGTAGCTTGAATTGATAAATTCAACTGCCGATTGCATAATGCGCGAATATCCGTCAAGCTTCGGTGGCGGCGGAGCACCGTCTATCCTTGCGATAATTATGAGAAGCTCTGTCAGGTATTGTCTTATAAGGGTTTCAGAATAGGCATCGGCGCGGTTCTTTTCCTTTTCGAGCCGTCCGAAAACGATCTCGAATTCCTTCGCAACATCCTCGGATGCGTGCACTATGCTTTTATCAAAGCATTCAAGCAGGCGTTTGTCGGCGATGAGCTCCCCCGGAAAATTCACAAGGAGTCTTGAAGCCGTTTCCGAATCGTATGCGGTGTTGTGTATTACACCCTGCGGAATCAGCACAATATCACCCTTTGATATCGGATATATCCTGTCTGCTATGATATACCGCATATGCCCCTCGGTCAGATAATATATTTCGTATACGTTATGAAAGTGGCTGGTCAGAACACCCTTCTTCTTGCGTATGCTTCTGTTTACAACGATCTGCTTCATAATGATACCCCCGTGAGGTTATGTCCTATTATAGCATATAAATATCGGTAAATCAAGCAATATTTTTATGTTTTGCGGCAAATCGGATAAAAAAATAGTAGAAAATAACAAAAAAATGTTATAGTATAGAATCAAGGAAAGATAATCCTTCCTTGAAATCGAAATCGCTGACGCGTGCAGAGAGGATAAATATATGAAATTTAACCGTGGAAAAGCAGAGGAAGTAAAGATCGCATATATAGGCGGCGGCTCACGCGGATGGGCATGGACGCTTATGACAGACCTTGCAGGCTGTGATAAAATGAGCGGCGAGGTATATCTTTATGATATCGACTACGATGCCGCGAAAAGAAACGAGGCTATAGGCGCTCGCTTCAACGAGGCGGAGGGCGCTCTTTCCCGATGGAATTACCGCGCATCGAAAACCATAGATGAGGCACTTTCGGGTGCGGATTTTGTAATAATCTCTATTCTGCCCGGCACGTTTGACGAAATGGAGAGCGACGTCCATACACCCGAAAAGTACGGAATATATCAGCCCGTAGGCGATACCACGGGACCCGGCGGCGTTATCCGCGCGCTGAGAACGATTCCTATGTTTGAATATATCGCAGCAAAGGTAGAGGAAAACTGTCCCCGCGCATGGGTGATAAACTATACAAACCCCATGTCGCTTTGCGTAGGCGCGCTCTACCGCACCTTCCCGGGTATAAAGGCTATCGGCTGCTGTCACGAGGTCTTCGGAACTCAGAAGCTGCTTATGACGGCTCTTGACGATATCCTCGGCATCAAATGCGAGAGCCGAAGCGAGATAAAGGTGAACGTGGTCGGCGTAAATCATTTCACCTGGCTGACCGAGGCAAAATACAGAAATATAGATCTTTTCCCGGTATATCGCGCCTTCTGCGAGAAATACCGCGAGACGGGATACGTCGATCTTAAGGATAGCTTCCATAAGTGGGATGAGGATGACAGCAACGTCTGGAAGCTTAAGCATAAGGTAAAGATGGATCTGTTCCTTCGCTACGGTGCGATAGCCGCGGCGGGCGACCGCCATCTTGCCGAATTCTGCCCGGGTAAATGGTATCTTGATTCTGTAGAAGCGGTAAGAAAAAAGTGGGCATTCAATCTGACTCCGGTGAGCTACAGAAGGCTTGATCTTCGGAACAGGCTTAAGAAGAGCGATGATTACTACGAGGGAAGGGTAAAGATAAAGATAGGCTCGACCGGCGAGGAGGGCGTTATGATGCTATGCGCGCTTCTCGGGCTCGGGGATCTTGTAACCAATGTCAATATACCAAACGTAGGTCAGATACCCAATCTTCCTCTCGGAGCGATAGTTGAAACAAATGCCGTGATGAGAGCCGACGAGGTTTCTCCGGTTATGGCAGGCAACCTTCCTGTGACTGTATATCCGCTCGTTTCGAGAATAGTCGGAGAGCAGGAGCAGATACTCAATGCGGCTGTTGCGCGCGATCTTGATGCAGCATTTGCGGCATTCGCCGTCGATCCGCTCGTCGGCATTCCTCTTGATGATGCAAGAGCGCTCTTTGACGAAATGATAGAAAACACCAAGAAATATCTTGGTGTTTACGGAATCTGAGCTTATCGGGAAAGGGGAATTTTATGTTTAACTATGCATCTCCCGAGAGCCGCGGTATTTCCACCGCGAGCATAAAAAAATATATAGCCCACCTTGAGGATTCGGGGCTCTCTACTCACTCGCTGATAATCGCAAGAGGAAACGATATAGTTTTTGAAAGATATTGGAAGCCCTTCGGCCCCGATTTTCTTCACAGGCTGTATTCGGTAACCAAGAGCTTCGTCGGAATTGCAATGGGCTTTCTTATTGACGAGGGAAAGGTATCTCTCGATGATCCCATTTCTGTATATTTCCCTGCAGAATGCGCCGAAAACCCTGATGAAAATATAAAAAAACAAACAATTCGTCATATGCTCACAATGAGCACCGCAATCAATCCGTCCGTCTGGTCATGGCTTGCAAGGAAGCACGAGGACAGAGTTGCCGATTACTTCACTCCAAGAGGGGCATCCGAGTATCCGTCCGATAATTTCTTCAGGTATGACAGCACAGGCTCGTTTATCCTCGGTGCTCTTATCGAGCGCGTGAGCGGTATGGAGCTTACGGACTACCTGGGTGAAAAGCTCTTTAAAAGGCTTGGCATCGAGAAGTATGAATGCCTTAAGTGCCCGGGTGGACACAGCTGGTCTGATTCGGCGCTCCTTATGCGCCCTTTCGACCTTTTGAAGGTCGCGCGCTTTATGCTGAACGGCGGCAGCATTGACGGTGAGCAGATCCTCTCTGCCGATTATGTAAGGGAGGCAACCTCGGCACTTGTTGACACCTCGGATTACGGCTTCGATACCTTGACCGAGCAGGGATACGGCTACCTCATCTGGAGAACCAAGCGCAATTCCTTCTTCTTTAACGGAATGGGCTGTCAGCTTGCCATTTGTTCGCCCGATAAGGATATGATATTGATATATAACGGTGATAATCAGGGATGTGACATAGCAAAGTCGCTGATAATAGACGGCTATTTCACAATGGTATACGATGAAGCATCCGATGTAGCCCTTCCCGAATACGATGGCGAGCCTATTCCCGACGATTTCCGGCTTTTCGCCGTAAGAGGAGAGAAGACCTCCGACCTTGAGCTTTCTGTAGGTAACGAGAGGTATATTGCAGAAAAGAATCCTATAGGCATCAGCGAGTTTTCGCTACACTTCGGTAAAGAGTGTATCTTCAGATACGTGCGAAAAGGACGTGAGATGATTATCCCCTTCGGTATGTGCGAAAACGTATTCTCCTATTTCCCCGAGGAGGGATATTCCGATACTGTAGGCGGCAAGCCCGCCGCGGGTAACAGATACAAATGCGCCGCATCCGCCGCCTGGAGAAATGCTCATCAGTTGCTTCTTCGGGTGCAGATAATAGATAAATATTTCGGCAATCTCGGCATATCCTTCAGCTTCAGGGGCGATAAGGCTGTTATCAGAATGGTGAAGATAGCCGAGGACTTCCTCCAGGGCTACAATGGAATTATAAATGCCGTAAGGGCGACATAAGTATAAGGCCGTTAAGGTAAGAAGGTGAAAATCCAAAATGAACGGAAACGAAAATATAATACAGTTTGGAACGGGTGCATTTCTGCGCGGCTTTGCCGATTGGGGCCTTCAGCTCGTCGCGGAAAGAACCGATTTCAAGCCCTCTGTTGTCGTGGTCCAATCGACCGACCGCGGCCTTTGTGAGGCTATAAATTCTACCCCTGTATACACTCACGTATGCCGAGGCATAAGAGATGGAGAGCCGCGCGAGGAATCGCTTTCGGTGAGCGTGCTTTCAAGGTGTATAAATGCGGCGAGTGATTATGATGCATATCTCGCTCTTGCAGAGCTTGAAAATCTTAAATACGTGATATCGAACACCACAGAGGCGGGGATATGCTACTGTCCGTCGGATAGGCTGAATGTTGTATGCAGGTCCTTTCCGGGCAAGCTTGCACAGCTCTTATACCGTCGGTATCTTTCGGGTGCAGAGGGCGTGACCGTCCTCCCCTGTGAGCTTATAGAGAAGAACGGAGATATGCTCAGATCTATCATTTTGAGATACGCGGACGAGTGGTCGCTTGGTGACGGATTTATTACTTGGATAAAAGAAAATAACCGCTTTATGAACACTTTAGTTGACAGAATAGTGACAGGAAGCGATAAAAACGCGCATAATCCCAATCCCTTGGACAATGCATCCGAATTGTATTTTTTGTGGGTTATAGAGGGAGAGGATATAGGTATTCCATTTGCCGAGGCAGGGCTTAACGTCATATATACAAGCGATCTTGAAAAATACAGGATGCGCAAGGTCAGGATGCTGAACGGTGCACATACCGCCTTGGTGCCATATGCGTTGCTCGAAGGGAAAGAAACCGTACTTTCCGCTATCGGCGATCCTGTGCTCCGCTCGCATCTTGAAGGATGCCTTTCGGAGATAAAGGAAACGCTGGGAGATCTGTATACCGAGGATGAGCTTTCCTCGTATACGGATGAGGTGATTACCCGCTTCAAAAACCCGTATCTGAAGCACAGATGCGCGGCAATAGCCCTCAATTCGATAAGTAAATTCCGTGTACGCATTCTTCCCTCGGTAGAGGAATACGTAAGGCTTAACGGCACACCGCCTATCTCTTTGTCGATGGCATTTGCGAAGCTTATCGAGCTTTATAAGACTGCGCCGCCACAGGATGATCCCGATATCATATCCTTCATCCGTGAGAGCAGCCTCCGACAGATACTCCGCTCGGAGAAGCTGTGGGGCAGAGATATCAGCGATATTATCAGGCTATAAAGGAGAAGATGTGCATATGGGTAGCCCCGTGCCGATTAAATGCTATGAGAATTAACGATAAGGATAACGTTGAAATAAGCCTTGCCGACGGTCACAAATATGCCGTTCGTGATATAGATCGGGGCGAATGTGTCATAAAATACGGTATGCCGATAGGTATCGCCACCGCCGATATAAAGAAAGGTGAGAGAGTACATACCGATAACCTTTCAACCGCTCTCGGAGAGCTTCTCGATTACGAGTATACCCCCATACCGTGTGAGATCCCGAGCAGCGGGGAGGAGCTCTTTTTCGAAGGATATGTCAGGGATGACGGCTCTGTCGGCATACGCAACGAAATATGGATAATCCCCACTGTCGGATGTGTCAATAAAATTGCCGAGAGGCTTGCCGCGCTCGGAGGGGCATTTGCATACACGCACCCCTACGGATGCTCTCAGCTCGGTGACGATATGAAATTTACCTGCCACATTCTCAAGGGCCTTGTGAATCACCCTAATGCAGGCGGTATCATAGTCCTCGGACTCGGATGTGAGAACAATAATATTTCGCATTTCAAATCCTTTTTGGGTGAATACGATGCCGAGCGTGTCAGATTTCTTAACTGTCGTGACTCGGCGGATGAAATAGCCGATGGGCTTGCCATAATAGGAGAGCTCAGGGAGAGAATGAGCACAGATAAGCGCGTGCCCGTGCCGCTTTCCCGACTTGTGGTAGGCTTGAAATGCGGCGGAAGCGACGGATACAGCGGCATAACGGCAAACCCTCTGGTGGGTATGATAGCAGACCGCCTTGCCGCATCCGGTGCGGCAACGGTTATGACGGAGGTACCCGAGATGTTCGGCGCGGAGGGGCTTCTTATGCAAAGATGCCGGGACCGTGTTACGTTTGATAAGCTTGTGGATATGATAAACGGCTTTAAATCCTACTTTATGAGATACGGTCAGCCGATATATGAGAATCCCTCTCCGGGTAACAAGGCGGGCGGGATAAGCACACTGGAGGAAAAATCGCTCGGTTGCGTGCAGAAGGGTGGCACAGGTCCTGTTTCGGACGTTCTCCGGATAGGCGAATGCGTCTCTCGGCAGGGGCTCAATCTGTTGAACGGTCCGGGCAACGATATATGCGCCATAACGAACCTTACTGCGGCGGGAGCGCATATGATCCTCTTTACAACAGGTCGCGGAACGCCTCTCGGAGCACCTGTCCCGACGGTGAAGATAGCGACCAACAGTGTCCTTGCCGATGAAAAGCCGGCATGGATAGATTTCGATGCCTCGGCGGTGCTTTCCGATAAGGCAGCGGCTTGTGATGCGCTTTTTGAGCTGATAATCAGAACCGCATCCGGAGAGGAAACCCGAAACGAAAGGAACGGCTACAGAGAGATAGCTGTTTTTCACGACGGTGTTACTCTTTGATGCCATTTTTCGCTCAATTCTTAAAAATCTATTGCAATATTTTAAAAGTAGTGATATAATGAAGTAGCCGTACTGCGGTATAATTTCCGGGCGGCTACTTTTTAAATTGAAGGTGAAAAAATGAATACCATCAAAATAAACGATCATAAAAATACTCTTATTGTGGCTCACCGCGGTGTCAGCGGTATCGAGCTTGAGAACACGCTCTCTGCCTTTGTAGCGGCGGGTAACAGATCCTATTACGGTATAGAATCCGACGTTCATAAGACTGCAGACGGCAAATTCGTCATCATACATGACGATCATACAGGACGCGTATCGGATACGAGGTGCGAGGTGGAAGAAACAGATTTTGACCTGCTTCGCTCGCTTGAGCTTCACGATAAGAGCGGATATTCTTCTGTAGATATGCGCATACCTACGCTCAGCGAATATATAACTGTTTGCAAAAGATATGGCAAGGTTGCCGTTCTTGAATTGAAGAACAGCTTTACAAAGGAAGAGGTATCCGCGATCTGCGCCGAAATAGCCGAGCTTGATTATATAGGCTCAACGACCTTTATATCCTTTGATTTTGATAACCTCGTTTACGTAAGAGAGGGATATCCCGAGGCTACGGTTCAGTTCCTTATGTTCCGTGATTTCGGTTCCGAGGTGCTTATGCGCCTCGCCGAGCACAGGATGGATCTTGACATCAACTATAAAGAGGTGACAGCCGAGCTTATTGCCGATTGCCATGCCCACGGAATAAGGGTAAATGCCTGGACGGTTGATGATCCCGCCGAGGCAGACAGGCTTATTTCATACGGCATTGATTATATAACCACGAATATTCTTGAATAAAGAGGAGGCTCCGCTATGGCATTTGATAATGTAAGTGAAACCTATTTCAAAAATCTTTACACACAGGCAGAGGAGTTATTACGCGAGCGCCAGCTGAATCTCGCCATTAAAATGCTGGAGGAGCTTGATTCCAAGGGCTATCCCGAGGGCAGCTGTCTTCTCGCTCGGGTTCTCCGCGGCAGATGGGGCGCCGAGCCCGATCTTGAGCGTGCATTTATGCTGTATTCAAAGGCGTTTGCCATGGGATATGCATCTGCTGAGGTGGGCATTGCCGATTGCTATTACTACGGTCTTGGCGTAAAACCAAACCGTAATAAGGCCATTGAGATATACAGACGCCATGCAGAGCTCGGTAATAATGATGCGAAATATCAGCTTGCACGCGCCTACAGCATAGGTCTTGGAGTTGAAAAAGATCTCGGAAGATCTTTTGAAATGTTCACAGAGCTTGTCGATTCGGGCTATGCGAATGCATATTACAATCTCGGATTGCAGTACTTCAACGGCAAAGCGGTCGAGTACAGCCACGAAAAGGCGATGGAGCTTTATAACAAGGCGATAGAAGCGGGCCATCCGGAGGGATATTACGGAATAGCCTGGACTTATTATCAGGGTAAGGGAAATGAGAAGGATTATAATAAGGCGTTTGAGTACTTTATGCTCGCCGCCAACGAAAATTATCCTGCAGCTCTGAACTCGATAGCCTATATGTACACCAACGGAGAGGGTGTTGCAAAGGATTATGCGGCGGCGCTTGAATTTACAAAGCGCTCGATGAAATATATGAACTCGCGCGCCATCTACGATTACGCCTATGCATATTATATGGGATACGGTGTCGATAAGAATTACGATACCGCACTTGAATATCTCAGAATGGCAGATGAGTACGGCTGCGACCGTGTTTATGTAACTCTTGGCCATGCTTATTACTATGGTAACGGTGTAGAGAAGAGCATGGAAAGGTCGCTCGAATACTATACTCTTGCGGCTGAAAAGGCAGATAACAAGAACGCTCTTTATTTCATCGGTACCGCACATATTAACGGAAGTGCGCCCGCAAGCTGTAAAAATCTGAAGCTCGGATATGAATACCTCCTTCGCGCATCCGAGCTCGGTCACGAGCGCGCTGAGTCATATCTTGACGCGCAGATAAAGGACGGTCTTCTTGATAAGATAGCCGAGGCGGATAGGCTTGAGGAAAACCTCAGGCTTGCCGAGGAGGGCGATGCGGGAGCACTTGCCGGCCTCGCCGCGCATTATTCGTACGGTGTACATACGCTCGAAAGAAAATTTGATGAAGCCGCTGAATATGCCCGTCGTGCTCTTCAGAAGGAGCCTGATAATGCGGAGGCTCTTACCGCGCTTGCGTATATTTACGTAGAAAGCTTCGGTGCGAGCGCAGAGCAGCTGAACGAGTCGGTTGTGCTCTTTGAGCGTGCGATATCGCTCGATTTTGAAAAGGCGTACGAGCTCTTTTATCAGGCGTTTTATTACGGAAAATACGATCAGAGGCAGTACAAGAAGGACGGCGAATGGGTTGATGTCTACACCGATGAGACTTTGAAGAAGTCTGAGATCCTTGCCATCCGCGCATCAAACAAAAAAAGACAGGCATCGGTTGAAGAATACCGCACCGAGCATTCCGTGGAGGGTGACTTCCATATCGAGGGTACCGTTTTAAAGAAATATCTCGGCTTTTCTCAGATAGTAAAGATCCCGGAGGGTATTACCGAGATCGGGGCTTCGGCATTTGAATCCTGCTACTGTGTCCGACAGGTTATATTCCCGAGAGAGCTTAATACTATAGGCTACCGTGCATTCTACGATTGCCGCCTGATCAGGAGCATAAACCTTCCCGCAACTCTTGAGATAATAGGCAAGAATGCATTTGAGGCAACCAATCTTGAGGAGCTCGTTTGCCCCGATGGGCTTAAGGTTATCGGGGAGATGGCGTTTGAAAACTGCAACCGACTTAAGAAGATAACACTTTCCGAAGCGATAGAGAGCATCGGTCAGTGTGCCTTTGACGCAACCGCATTCATAGATAATTATGAGAGCGGCGAGCCCAAGTATATCCCCGGTAAAACCAACCCCAAAAAGCTTCTCTATATGGCAGAGGAGTACGATGGCGAAAGCTATGATATAGAGCAGGGTGTTGAGATCATCGGTGCATACGTTTTGTCCGAATGCCCGAACGTCGAGAAAGTGACCTTCCCTAAGAGCATCACTCACATAAGTCCGTATGCCTTTGCCGAAAGCGCGCTCACAGAGGTGAAGCTCCCTGCTATAGAACAGATCCCGGATCATGCCTTTATGAGCTGCACCGGTCTTAAAAAGATCACCTTCTCCAAGAAAAACAAGTATATAAGAAAGTCGGCTTTTATATATTGCGACGAGCTTAAGAGCATAAAGCTTCCTCCCTATATCAAGGAGATAGAAGAAAATGCATTTGGATACTGCGAGTTAAAGACGGTTACCTTGCCGCGTGGCTTTGAGTTTCCTAGGGCGGCGATGGGGCTTGACGATATTTACGAGGATATAAGCTTCAGCTATTACGATCCCGAGGGGGATGAGAGAAATTCTTCGGCAAAGAAGACGCCTAAGGAAGAGAAAAAATCCGATGCCGATATGCCTAAGACGGCACCCGTGTCTAAATATCCTCCCGAATTTGAGGTGCTTTTGAATCAGAAGATCGGCTATCTCGGAAAGGACGGTCGTTGGAACTACTATACCGGTGACCGCATCGTAGGATACAAGGGCACCACCGCCAATCTCGTTATCCCGCAGGGAATAATCGATATAGGCGATAATGCCTTTGCCTATAGGAGTGAGATCAGAAATATAATCTTCCCATCCTCTCTTATACGTATAGAGCACAGTGCGTTTTCACATTGTACGGGTCTTACCGAGGTCCGCCTTCCACAAACGCTTAAGTATCTTGGCAGTAATGTCTTTTATAAGACGGGCATGGAGAAATTGTATATATCCAGAAATACCTTGGTTGCACCCGAGGCATTTAAGGGCTTAGGATTGTTCAAGGTCAAGAAATATTAATAATCAATGGCAAAAGCGCGCCGCCCCGGATTGATGTATCGGGACAGCGCGCTTTTTATTATACCGAATGATATTGCAAATAAATATTTACATTATTACCTATCTTCTTTGAATTTTGCGGCAACCTCTTTTAATGTATCGCGTATTTTAATTCCTTGCGGACAAGCCCTTTCGCATGCGGAGCATCCAATGCAGACCGACGGATCCTTGCCGCCCCTCGTGTGTATTTTGTAGTAATATCCGGCGCTCCAGTCACCCGTGGCAAGCTGCTTGTTATAGCAGGCAAAGAGATGCGGTATCGGTATTCCCACAGGGCATACCTCCATGCAGTATTTGCAATCGGTGCAGGGGATAGTATGCTTCGAGCGGAATACATCGCAGACCTTCGCTATAGCGGCACTCTCGCGCTCGTCAAGCTCGCGGAGATTGATGAAGGTAGAAATATTATCCTTGACCATCTTGTCGCTTCCCATTCCCGAAAGCACCGCCGTAACGCCCGGAAGTGTCGCGGCAAAGCGCAAAGCATAGCTTGCTGCCGAGCCTCCGCCGAGAGAGGAAAGTATCGAGCCTATGTCATCGGGCAGATCTGCAAGAAGACCGCCCTTGACAGGCTCCATAACAAGCACAGGCTTGCCGTACCTGCCACAAACCTCAAGATTCCTTCTTCCGTCAACTGCGGGATCGTCAAAATCAAGATAATTCAGCTGAAGCTGAACCACCTCTATCTCGGGATGCTCGGACAGTATTTTTTCAAGCACCTCGGCTCTGTCATGGAAGGATATACCGATGTGCTTTATTTTTCCCTCGCGGCGAAGAGCCGCAGCTTCCTCATATGCGCCTATGCGGTTATACTTTTCGTATATTGCCGAGTTCTGGGAATGCATAAGATATACGTCGAAGTAATCGACTCCGCATAAGGAGAGCTGTTCCTCGAAGAGCGGACGGATATCCTCGCGCTTTTCAAAGAAATTGGTCGAGAGCTTATTAGCAAGGATGAAGGACTCTCTCGGGTATTTTGAGCTGACGCACTCTCGCACAGCGACCTCGCTCATCCCCTTAAGATATCCGTGGGCGGTGTCGAAATAGTTGAAGCCGGCTTCTATAAATGCATCGGTCATTCTGCATACAGCCTCAATATCGACCTTCTCGCCATCCATCGGAAGGCGCATAAATCCGAAGCCGAGCTTTTTTATTTTGGCGAGTACACTTTCATCCGTATTCATAGGCGGAAGTATGCTGATAGAGCTATCCTTCCATTTTTCGTGTATTGTTTTCTGATGCATATGTTATCTCCGTTTCCCGAATGACGGTATAGGTCGCTTGTACGAGCCTACCTCTATAAGTTATATTTGGAATTTTAAAAGGGCCGCCTCAGCTGATTTTGTCTGAGACGGTCCTGTGATATATGCCTTTTATATTACTTCTTTCCGAAAAGACTTGCTATGTATTCGATAACGTCAAGTATAAGCTTGATACCGGTGATAGCAAGCGGAAGCGTCATAGCGGAATAGTTGCTGGAGGACTTAGCGTATCTCTTGAGATCGCCTATAGGAAGTCGCTTCATATCGGTGTTATTAACAACGTAGGAGAGGAAGGACTCTGCGACATTTGCGGGGATCGCATAGTTCATACCCTTCGCACCGTCAATTCCCGCAACGAGAACGCCGATAACCTCGCCCATCTCGTTATAGAGAGGTCCACCGGAGTTACCGTGGTTAGCCGCGGCATCTGTCATGATATAAGGGTAGGAAAGACCGGGCATAGCGCGCTCCTTATCGCTTATTATACCCGAGGTGATGCATGTGCCCGAGCCGAGCGAGTTACCGATAAGATAAACTCTCTGACCGTTCTTCAGCTTGGATACGTCACCGATATTGTTGGGCTTAACGTTGAAGCCCTTAACGTAGAGAAGGCAAAGGTCGATAGAATCATTCTTGCCGTCTGCAGGCTTACCGAGCGCAACGACGAGCGCAGGATAGAACTTTTCCATAGCCTTGACCTGAATGGTCTTGCAAAGACGTCCGTCCTCGTCGAGCACCGCGTGAGCATTTGTAAGAACAAAGCCGCTGTCAGATACTATAAATCCGGATGCGGACATAACGCCGTCACCGGCATTGGTGAGCGCGTATATCTCAACGATACCGCGGATGGCATTTTCATAGATCTCCTCACCTGTGAGCACGTTGCTCTTCTGGGGTGCGGTAACAGACGGTGCTGCCGCAGCCGCCGTAACTGCCGCAACCGCTGCCTTCTTATCAGAATTATCACCTGTGCAATAAGGGCATATGTAATTGCTCTTATCCGCATCAAAGTTGCCGCCGCACTGTGAGCATGTAATCTTCATATCAATTCTCCTCTTTATAGAAAGTGTATGTTTGATTTAATAAATATTTTTATACCTGTATTCATCATTTTAGCATAAAAGAGCATCAATATCAAGTGTTTTTTGAAAAAATATGTCAAAAATGACAAAATAGCAGGAAAATTTCTTCCCGATCTGCCGATAAAATAAAAAACACCGTAAGCATCTCAAAGATCTAACGGTGGGGAAAGATAGGCTTGCGGCAGCAGGGCTATCCAAAGCCCCAACATATTCATTATAACATATCCCGAATGAAATGTAAAGAGTTTTGTGTGCATTTTATACAATTTCTCTGTTTTGAACAAAAAATAATTATAAAATACTTACAATTTGCCAATTGAAATTGTCGTTCAGATATGCTATACTATAGACACAGAAAGGAAGGTACGGTCCAATGAAAAAGTAACTTTCTCCTTTCTCTTAAGGATCGGTTCGGAAAGCATTTAAGCTTATGTAGGCAAAAAAACACGGCGGTGTTACGCTTTACATAGATTGAATTTTAATTAAGTCCCGATGAGATAAATTTTAAAAGAGGTCTTAAGCTTGAGTGCAGTTGGTTCGGATCTTAGCTCCCATATGTTCTTTACTGAGGTACCGTAAGGAGGGCTCGTATCGAGGACGCTTGACCGATGTATCGGTCATGATATGAGTATTGCGGCAGTATTCAAAGGATAGCTTCGGGAATTTGTAGGATACCGTATCAGCAAGGCAGATTCTTAAAAAGAAGGACAAAAACAAATTCGTCCCCGACGACCAAAAGAATGATCTTATATAAGCAGTTTCCGCTTTGGAAAAAAAGTAAAAGAGAATATTAATGATCGATCGTAAGTAAATCGTTTGGGATAGACTAAGAAAGAGAGGATAATCGATGTTAGATATTAAGAGTGAACAGGGATGACCCTTGATTGCAGATACGGGCATGCGATCAAGGGTCATCTCTTTTTTTGTTTTTAGCCGAGCTCGATCCGTTTTAAAATCGTACAAATGCGGTGCCGCAGGCGTGCTCTCGCAAAAAAAATATTGACAAAGGATACAAAATCGTGTATAATGTACACATTATAGTATTTTATCCGTGATCGGCTTGAAGTTAATAACCGAAGTCTCGGGGTATTCGCATCAGGCTGATTCCGGATGCACAATAAGAGGTATTATATGTTTTGG
The DNA here is from genome assembly GCA_015064555.1 of Oscillospiraceae bacterium. Lineage (GTDB taxonomy): Bacteria > Bacillota > Clostridia > Oscillospirales > CAG-272 > UBA1740. The sequence goes on along the minus strand of SVRZ01000007.1, from coordinate 11,874 downwards.
ATAAAGCTTCTGGTCTGCCTGCTGGCGGGTGTGGGCGCAGGACTCGGAACCGGCTTTGCCGGTATGAGTGCCGCTGTCGTTATAACCCCTCTGCTTGTGACCTTCCTCCACGTCCCTGCATATACCGCAGTCGGTATTGCGCTTTGTTCTGATGTATTTGCGAGTCTTGTATCGGCTTATACGTACAAGAAAAACGGAAATCTCGATATCAAAAACGGTCTTACAATGATGGCTACCATCATTGTTTTCACTGCATTCGGCAGTTATGTTTCGAGCCTTATACCGCACTCCACCCTGGAGAGCTTTTCGATCATAGTGACACTCGTTATGGGCTGTAAATTTATAATCGCCCCGATAGTGAAATCTCACGAGCAGATGAAGGAGATGTCCCCTCTTGAGCGCACCCTCAAGTCGGTGGCTTGCGGATGCGTGATAGGCTTCGTCTGCGGCTTTGCGGGTGCGGGCGGCGGAATAATGATGCTTATGGCATTGACACTCATTCTCGGCTATGAGCTGAAAACGGCTGTGGGAACCAGCGTATTCATTATGTCATTCACCGCACTGACGGGTGGAATGTCGCACTTTATTATGGGTGACTGGCCGGATCCTCTGATACTCACCTTCTGCGTTGTCTTCACCTTCGGCTTTGCGCAGCTCGGTGCCGTTATCGCAAATAAGGTAAAGCCAGTGACCTTAAACCGTATAACGGGTATCATACTCGTCATCCTCGCAATTACGGTAATACTTGTGGAATATATCCGCCTCTGACAGGCAAAAGCAGTGTACAGGGTATTCAGCGGCGTCCTTATCGGACATCTTGCTGATATCCGTACACTGTTTTTATATAATAAAGCCTTTACACGGATTGACAATCTACCATAGCGGTGCTATAATATTTTCATACAGGTAAAAAGAGATATGTGTCTTTATTGAAAGGAATCACGATATGAGATCGGTAAAGCAGACGGCGAGAGCTGCCGCGATTATTATGCTTCTGTGTATAGCCTTGATGCTATCCTCCTGCAAGGATAAAAATAATAACGGTAATGCCGATAGCGGAAACGGTGCAGGGGACGTCTTTGACGTCGGAGGGGCAGACAGTCATATAGAGATAACGAAATTCACCGCGGGCTATCTTACCGAGGCTGAATTTATCGGCGGTTACGAGGACGGAAATATTGATGAGGACGTAAGCTTTCCGGGAGCCGAAAACGCCTATATGGTGATAGATTTTACCTATAAAGTCCAAAAGGAGACGGACAGCGGAAAATATATAACTCTTGAAACACTTTTCCCGGGCAGAGGAGTCCTTGATATCACTATAGAGGAGGCTCCGACATCTGGCATCGAGGAGATAGAATCGACCGATGGCACGCATCTTGCCACCTCCTTCAGGCTGCAGGCGAGTGTGGGCGAGTCTGAGTCCGTGCGCGTTATTCTCCGTCTTATGCCGATCAGCGGAGGAGAGGTCCCCTTCCGTCTTATGTTGGGTGCTACGGAGGGAATCGACGTCGGCGGATCAAATGTTATCTACAAAACCATAAATACAGGTGAGGCACGCCTGATATATGAGATAAATCCGGACGGTAAGTCCTATTCGGTAGCAAAGGGGATCTCCATAATCAGAAAGGCGGTCATTCCCGAGAAGCTAAATGACGGACTTCCGGTAACGGCGATAAAGGACGGTGCATTTCTGGGATGCGGATTTCTTGAATCTGTCATACTCCCGAATGGACTTGTATCTATAGGTGCCGACTGCTTCAAGGGCTGTACGAAGCTTACCGAGGTGAGCATATCGGAAGGCGTTAAGAGTATAGGCGCCTCGGCATTCGAGGGATGCACATCGCTTATCGAGCTTGAAATACCGGACGGTGTAGAGGAGATCGGAGCATCTGCTTTTGCAAGATGTATCTATCTTAAGGAAATATCGCTCGGCAGCGCCATCGGGAGCATAGGCAATGATGCCTTTTACGATTGCGGTACGCTCGATATAGTCAACGTGGCAGATATTGCCGCGTGGTGCGGCATATCATTCGCATCGCCGACTGCCAATCCCTTGAAATATACAAGCAAGATATATCTTAACGGAGAGCAGGTAACACGGCTCGTTATCCCCGAGGGCGTGATAAAAATCGGTGATTATGCCTTCTATAACTGCTCTGCGATAACCGAGCTGGTCATTCCTGCCGGCGTAAGCTCTGTCGGCGCGGATGCATTCTATCTCTGCCCGGTAAAGGAGGTAACGGCTCCGCCGGCGGCTCTGTCGGAAATTCCGAGAGGGTATCTTGAAAGCCTCCGTATACACGGTAGCGGAAGAGTAACCGATTGCCGTGCCGAAAATCTTGTAAGCGTTGTCATAGAGGGAACGGTGGAAAGCATAGGCAGTGAGGCATTTATGTCCTGCAAAAGACTTGCGGATGTAACTATATGCGAGGGCGTGAAGACGATCGAAAATGAGGCATTCTTTGAGTGCTCTGCACTGACCGGCATCGTCATTCCCGACTCGGTAACGAGTATTGGCAGAGAGGCATTCGGCTGTGTCTATAGCCTGTCTTCGGTCGTTATAGGAAGTGGAGTAGAGTATATAGGAGCATATGCCTTCTGGAGGTGCGACAGTCTTGAAAAGGTTTATTACCGCGGTACAGCGAGCGAATGGAACGGTATCTCCATAGATTCCTCTGATTCCGAGCTGAATTCGGCTGCGCGCTATTACTATAGCGAAACCGCGTCCGATGGCAGCTGTTGGCATTATGACGAAAACGGTGAGATAGTTATCTGTTGATCCTATCGTAAAAGGTTTAGCATTTGTTTTGCAAAAACACATCTTAATAAAACTACAATAAATAGGGTAGCTCAAGTCCAAAAAAACAAGAGCTACCCTCTTTATATGTAAATGATTATTTGCAAATCACTCTGCTATGCCTTCAAAATCCTCAAATTTATATGCAAGCGCATCCTTAGAATGTGCGTCACTGGATAGAATAAATCTGCCGCCCTTTTCCTTGATGTATTCAACAATATCGGAGGCGGGGTAGGGGGATGCTCGGTAGCCGCGCGATATGGCACCGGTGTTTATCTCAAAGGGCTTGCCAAAGGGAATAAGCGCATCGACCGCCGTGCGCCATGCGCAGATGTAGCGGGGATCGGAGGTATCAAAAAGGGTATTACCCTCGTTGAATTTTGTTATTAGGTCAAAGTGACCTATGATATCAGCCTGTGTTTTACCGATAACGTCAGCCACAAGGCGGTAATATTCCTCGCATACACTGAGATAATCTCCGCCTAAGCGCTCGTTTACCATAGAAATAAAATCTTCACGGGATATATCGAGAGAATAATAGCAGCCGTCAATATTGAAATAATGCACAGAGCCTATCCTGTAGTCGTATCCTTGGTGTATTGAGGTGGCATAATAGTCAGCCTCGACACCGCAAAGAAGCTCAATTTTGCCCTTGTACTTTTCCTTGAGGCGTGCCATTTCGGCAATAAATTCGCCCTCGCGCTCAGGTGAAACGGAATATTCCTTATCAAACTCAACGTAGGAGTGAGCGAGTATGCCGAGGGTGGTTATACCGCGCTCGATCGCAGCGATCACCATCTCCTCCGGCGAGTCTGAACCATCGCAGAAGTGGGTATGCGTGTGCAGATCTCTGTATCCCATCAGGTCATTTTCTCCTGCTTTACCTTCTTGTCGATCACGTGGCGCGATGCAAGCTCGCGGTGGATATCCTCAAGCGAGATCCCCATTTCTATCATAAGCACAAGCAGATGATATGCAAGGTCTGCTATCTCATATATCGTTTCTTTCTTGTCATCGCCCTTGGCGGCGATAATGACCTCTGTGCTTTCCTCTCCGACCTTCTTCAGGATCTTGTCGCGTCCCTTTTCGAAAAGGTATGTCGTATACGAGCCCTCGGTCTTTTCGATCTTTCTGCCCTCGATAAGCTTACTGAGTGCTTCAAGCGAAAATTCCTTGTATTCGGGATTTTCAAAGATCGGGTTGTAAAAGCAGCTTACCTCGCCCGTGTGGCAGGCGGGGCCGTCGGGCTCGACCACAACTACCAGGGCGTCCTTATCACAGTCTGCGGTTATGGAAACAACGTGCTGATAGTTTCCGCTCGTTTCGCCCTTCAGCCACAGCTCCTGTCTTGAACGGCTGTAAAAGCAGGTGAGGCCTCGCTCCATTGTTATCCTGAGGCTCTCGCGGTTCATATATGCGAGAGTCAGAACCTTTTTGGTTACAGAATCAACGACTATGGCGGGAATCAGCCCGTTTTCGTCGAATTTAAGCTCTTCGGGATTAAACATAATGTTCTCCATTCTAAGATCGATTTATTTATATAGTTCTCATCGGTATGCCCGCATCGGCGAGATAACGCTTGAGATCGGATATCCTGACCTCTCCGAAGTGGAAGATCGATGCAGCAAGACCTGCATCCACGTTCGGCAGAGTCTTGAACAGGTTAAGAAAATCCTCCATGCATCCTGCGCCGCCCGATGCGATTATCGGGACGGACACTATGCGGCTGACGGCATCCAGCATCTCAAGATCAAAGCCGCCCTTGACTCCGTCGGTGTCTATTGAATTAAGGACTATCTCTCCTGCTCCGTTTTCGACTCCTTGGCGTATCCAATCAAGTGCATTGATACCCGTGTCAACTCTTCCGCCCTTTGCAAAGACGCGGAATTCGCCTCCCACGCGCTTTGCATCGACAGAGAGAACGACGCATTGATCTCCGAATCTTTTCGCCGCCTCGTATATAAGCTCGGGGCGCTTGATAGCACCCGAATTGACGCTGACCTTGTCAGCACCGCATCCGAGCACCCGATCAAAGTCCCGAAGGCTTCCGATTCCGCCGCCGACCGTCAGAGGGATAAATATCCCCGAGGCAACGCGGCGCAGTATATCCGTAAATATCTTCCGATCCTCGCTCGAGGCGGTTATGTCGTAAAATACCAGCTCGTCCGCACCGCAGTCGCTGTAATATTTTCCAAGCTCCACAGGTGATGAAACGTCGGATAGACCTTCAAAATTTACCCCCTTGACCACTCTTCCGCCCGCGACGTCAAGGCAGGGAATTATTCTCTTTGTAATCATTTTGCTACCTCTATTGCTTCCGTAAGGTTGATCGCACCCGTGTAATATGCCTTTCCGATAATAGCGCCGTAGATGTTCATCTTCCTTAAAGCGCGTACGTCGTCAATAGTTGAAACACCGCCCGATGCGATTATATTCATACGGCATTTTTCGGAAAGCCTTCCGTAAAGCTCTCTGTTTGTGCCAAGCATAGCACCGTCCTTTGAAATATCTGTGCAAATGACCGTTCTGACACCGAGAGCCTCCAGCTCGCCGCAGAATTCCTCGCCCGATTTTTCGGTTTTCTCGGTCCAACCCTTTATTGCGACCATTCCGTCCTTTATATCCACGCCAACGGCAACCATATCTCCGAAATTACCGAGTGCCTCGGTAAGAAAGGCTCTGTCCGTCAGGGCGGCTGTGCCGAGAATGATACGGCTGACACCTGCGTCTATATATTTTTTGGCGACCTCGATGCTTCTGATGCCTCCGCCGACCTCGACAAACATATCGGCGGCATTGACCAGCCGTTTAACCGTTTCTATATTAGGAGTTTCACCGCTTTTCGCGCCCTCAAGGTCCACCACGTGCATAAATCTTGCGCCCTTTGCGTAGAAGTCCTTCGCTATTTCGGCAGGGTTATCGCTATAGACGGTCATTTCGTCATATCTGCCCCTGTAGAGGCGGACTGCCTTGCCGCCGAAAAGATCAATAGCGGGAAAAATATTCATACCGCCACCTCGATTTCCGCAAACGCCTTGAGTATGGAAAGACCGACCTTTCCGCTTTTCTCCGGATGGAACTGGCAACCGTAAACGTTTCCCGATGCAACCGCTGCAGTTATCGGTGCGCCGTACTCTGCGCGCGCGATAATGCTATCCTCGCAGTCAGCACCGTAGTATGAGTGCACGAAATAAACGCAGTCGCCCTCATTTATATACTTGAAGATCTCTGCCTTCGGTTCCTCTAACCTTAAGGCATTCCACCCGATATGCGGTATTTTAAGCCCCCCGGGGATACATTCTCCGATATATCTTATCTCGCCTTTTATGAGTCCGAGGCCGCGATGCTCTCCGTATTCAAAGCTCTTATCGAATAGTAGCTGCATGCCGAGACAGATACCGAGTATCGGTTTACCTCGCTTTGCCTCGTCTATGACAAGCTCACCGAGCCCTCGGGAAAACAACTTTTCAGCTGCATCACCGAATGCACCGACACCGGGCAGAATTATTCTTTCCGCCGCGCGTATCACCTCGGGATCAGAGGTTATTATTGCCTCCTCTCCGATCTCGCCGAGAGAGGACGAGAGCGAAAAAAGGTTTCCGACGCCGTAATCAATAATAGCGATCATGCGAGTGTTCCTTTCGTGGAGGGAATATCGTCCTTGAAGCGCGCGTCTATCTCTGAGGCGCGGCGAAGGCTTCTTGCTGCAGATTTGAACACGCCCTCTATGATATGATGTGCATTAGAGCCCGCAAGCTGTCGGATATGTAGGGTACAGCCTGCGTTTATTGCAAATGCCTGCCAGAACTCGGAGGCAAGCTCGGTATCGAAATCTCCGACCTTATCTGCCTTTATATTAAGCTCGCAAGCGAAGTATCCTCTGCCCGAAATATCGAGCGCGGTGAGTATAAGGGCCTCATCCATAGGCAGGATAGTGTCCGCATATCTGACAATGCCGGCCTTATTGCCGAGTGCTTCGCGGAATGCTAAGCCGAGGCAGATGCCAATATCCTCGGTGGTGTGATGAAGGTCGACCTCGGTATCACCCACGCACCTTACGGCAAGATCGAATTTTCCGTGCTTTGCAAAGAGGGTGAGCATATGATCTAAAAATCCGCTGCCGCTTTTTACATCGGCAGAGCCTTGTCCGTCGAGATTTATATTAAGCTCTATATCAGTTTCGTTTGTCTTTCTTTTGATTTCTGCAGTTCTCATATCTTTAACTCCGATATTTTCTTGATTGTGTCAATAAAAGTTTGCATTTCTTGAGCATTTCCTATTGTAACTCTGTTATATTCGGATATTCTCGGTGCATCGAAATGCCGCACAAGAATACCGTTTTCTCTGAGTGCAAGATAAAGCTCCTTGCCCGAAATTTTCGGGTGCCTGATAAAGAGGAAGTTTGCCTCCGATTCGGTCATATCAAATCCGAGTGCGCGAAGCGCGGCTGCCGTTTTATCTCTTATCTCAATTATGCTTTTGCAGTTTTCCCTGAAATAATCACCGTCGCGAAGGGCACCTATGCCTGCCGCCGCGGTCATACGGTTAACGTTGTAGGGATTCGTTGAGTAGCGTATTCTCGTCAGATCGTTTATTATAGCCTCGGATGCAGCTCCGAAGCCGAGCCTCGCACCTGCCATTGAGCGCGACTTTGAAAAGGTTCCTGTGACGAGAAGGTTATCGTATTTCTTTATGAGAGGGATACAGCTTTCTGCACCGAAGTCGACGTATGCCTCGTCTACTACCACCATTCGCCCGGGGTTAGCCTTTATAACTGCCTCTATTTGGGATACAGATAGCGCGATGCCCGTGGGTGCATTCGGATTTGCGATAAAGAGAGTGCCCTCGCTCGGGTATTCCGAAAGATCTATCCTGAAATCCTCGGTGAGAGGTATCTCGCGGTAGGGTACGCCCGAAAGATTTGCAAAGACCTTATAAAATCCGTAGGTAATATCGGGAAATACCGCAGGGGTATTTTCGTCGCAATATGCCATAAAGGCAAAGTTAAGGACCTCGTCCGAGCCGTTGGTGAGTATCACCTCGGAGGGGAGCACTCCGAGCTCTTTGGCAAGTGCCGCCGAAAGCTCGCGGCACTCGGGGTCCGAATAAAGCATCAGCCTCTCTGCCTCCTCACGTGCGTATTTTACCGCAAGCGGCGAGGGAGGGAAGGGCGACTCGTTTGTATTGAGCTTTATATATTTGCGCTCCCTCGGCTGCTCGCCCGGGGTATAGGGCTTCAGCCTGTCGTATTTCTTACTTAAAAATCTGCTCATTTCGCCTCTGCCTCATCCTCGAATCTTATCACGGCACTCCGCGCGTGCGCTGTAAGACCTTCTTTTTTTGCAAAATATTCCACGTCGCGCGCGACCTCGCCGAGCGCATTTTTATCGTAGTAAATGTACTGTGTTTTCTTGACGAAATCATCTACCGATAGCGGGCTTGAAAACCTGGCGGTTCCGCTTGTCGGAAGGGTATGATTCGTTCCCGCGAGGTAATCTCCGAGTGCCTCGGGGCAATACCCCCCGAGGAATACCGAGCCTGCGTGCCTGACCTTTTCAAGATACAGGAAGGGCTCCTTGACACAAAGCTCAAGATGCTCCGGAGCTATACCGTTTGCGATCTCCACGGCTTCTTCGAGCGAATCGGTTATAATGATCTTTCCGTTGGTATCTATAGAGATACGTGCTATCTCGCTTCTCTCGAGGAGCGGTATCTGTCGCTCAAGCTCGCGGGCAACGCTTTCTGCAAGCCATTCGGAATCGGTTACCAGAACCGCACTTGCCATTTTGTCATGCTCTGCCTGTGAGAGCAGATCTGCGGCTATATCACAAGGGCGGTTATCCTTATCGGCTATTACCATTATTTCGCTCGGACCGGCTATCATATCTATCGAAACTGTGCCGTATACCTGTCTTTTTGCTTCGGCAACGTAAGCATTACCCGGGCCTACTATCTTGTCGGTCTTTGGTATGCTTTCGGTTCCGTATGCCAGCGCGGCGATCGCCTGAGCACCGCCGACCTTGTATATTTCGTCCACGCCTGCGACGTGCGCCGCCGCGAGTATTACGGGATTGACCTTGCCTTCCTTTGAGGGCGGCGTTACCATTACCACTCTGGGGCATCCGGCAAGCTTTGCCGGGATGGCATCCATAAGCACGGTTGATGGATAAGCCGCGGTACCTCCGGGCACGTAGAGTCCCGCACAGTCAACGGGTATGACCTTCTGACCTATGATGACACCGTCCTTCGGCCGAAGCTCAAAGCCGTCCGTCTTCTGCATTTTATGAAATGCGGTGATATTCTCGGCGGCGAGCCTCAGTACTCTTATAAGCTCCGGATCGGTAGCCTCTGTTGCCTCGCGGATCTCCTCCTCGCTGACGCGGAGTGAGGAAAGATGCGCGCGGTCAAATCTTTCCGTGTAATAATAGAGAGCGCTGTCGCCCTCGCGGCGAACCCTTTCTATTATTTCGGCTACAGTCGCACTGACGTCTGTCTTAGCCTCTTTTACAGAGAATATCTCGTCCCTTTTTGTAAGGCTGTCCCTTATTATCCTGATCATCTTTTTTCTCCTGTTATTCGCTCTTGTCAGCCACCTCGGCGAAGAGAGCCTGTCGTATGCATTCTATCATGGGCGCGCGAAACTTAAAGCTTGCCTTGTTTGCGATAAGACGCGCGCTTATGGGCTGAAATTTCTCTATAACGGTAAGCTTGTTTTCGCGGAGGGTAGCCCCCGTTTCGACTATATCTACAATAACGTCGGATAAGCCGAGTATCGGTGCAAGCTCTATCGAGCCGTTGAGATGGATTATATCTATATCCCGTCCGAGTCTTGAGTAATAATCCCTTGCTATTTTCGAGAATTTTGTAGCAACGCGGAGCGTCTTTTCGCGGTTATCCGTAAAATCCTCCTTTGCAGCTACCGCCATATGGCATTTGCCGACGCCGAGGTCGAGAAGCTCGTAAATGTCCGGGCGGTATTCCAGTATGATATCCTTTCCTGCGACACCGATATCTGCCGCACCTCTTTCGACGTATATTGCAACGTCCGAGGGCTTCACCCAGAAATAGCGCACACCCTTTTCGGGATTTTCAAATATAAGCCTTCTTCCGCCTTCCTTTATCGAAGGGCATTCGAATCCCGCCCTTTCAAACATGGCGTAGACCTTCTCGCCGAGTCTGCCCTTCGGCAGAGCGATATTCAGTAATCTGTCATTCATTTTCGCCTTCACCTGCCGATCATATTCCGTAATTCTTTTCAAGCTCGTCGAAGTACACCGCGAAGCCTATCGCGCCCTCGTCGCGCCCCATCTTTTTCATCAGCTTATCGTACTGACCGCCCGAGAGTATACTCTTTGGGATACCGTCGATAAATCCGCGCATTGCGATTCCGTTGTAGTATTTGAGATTTCCGACGAGCGAGAAATCTATGCATATCTTATCGCCCCTACCCTCGGCATTCAGAGTGGCGAGTATGCGGCAGAAGCGGTCCACCGCCTCTGTCAGCCTGTTGTTGATCTTGAAGATACCGAGCCTTGGAATAACGTCGCAGGGCTTGCCGTATACGGTCAGCAGAGAGGAGAAAAGGGATGCCGTTTGCGGCTCGATCCTGCGCTCGCGGCAGAAGATCTCCGCATCACCGATATCCTTGCGCTCGAGTATTGAGAGCAGCTGCTTTGCATCCTCGCCGCCAAGACCTGCGGCATCTATAACGCCGTTTATTATATCGAGATCGGAGAGCTCGAGCAGATTTCTTTCGTTTATGGTGTCAAGGCTCATTGATGCCAGGCGCAAAACCTCGGCGATCTCTTTATCCGTGATAGCTCCAAGACATTCCAGCCCGACCTGCATAAGCTCAACGAAGCCCTGTGTGTTGTCGCTGACTCGGTAAACGCTCTCGTTATATTGCATTTTTGTAATGCCGTCTGCCGATGGGCGACTGTTCTTAACTATAGACAGGGTAACGTCGGGCTTGAGGGCAAGAAGTCTGCCGTCCGTATCGGTAAAGGTTATTATATTTTTGGATATCAGGAAGTCTTTGTTGTTCGCATAAAGATCGTATTCCTCAAATTTGCTCATACGGTATCTTGTATATCCGTACTCGGAATAGAGCGCGCGCAGCGCAAATGCCGCACGCTCCTCTGCGGTGAGTATATTGCTTATGTTATCCATGATAAACCTCCGATGCTTGCTTTGGCCTTTTGAAGTTCACTTTACCAAACTGATGTGAAATACTTGTGCGCGTTATAAATTTAATTTGTTTATTTAAGACGGAATCAACTTGGTGTCGCCGATGTTGTATATGGAAAGATTTTAGCATACTAAAGTGAAAATGTCAATAGCAAATCTGCAAATTTTCAACTTTTTTAAAAAACTTCATATCTGCTCTCATAAAACGGACGTTTTTCATTTTTTTGACAATTGTTATTGATTTTCGAGGTGCGCTGTGATATAATTAGGATGCAGTAATGTCCCAAATGATATGGAGGAAACAAATATGAAGAAATTACTATTATCTGCGATTATTTTTATACTGTCAATTTCTCTTATGGTATCCTGCGATATACTTGATGATCTTATGCAGGATGTCCCCGGATACGGTGACGTAGGCGATCTTCCCGGCGGCACAGGCAATAACGGGGGCGGAAATACAGATAGCGGCAATAAACCGGGTGATACCGAAAAGCCGGGTGACGGCTTTGTAGAGGACGATGAGCTTGATCCTCCCGGTACAGGCGGAAACACCGGCTCGGGTGATAACACCGGCTCGGGAGATAACACGGGTGATACCGAATCGCATAAGTACACCGATTTTACCGATAGCGAGAAGGCACTCTTCAATCAGTATATAGGCGTTGTAGTTCCGTTCATACCCAACGATGAGTATTACGTTGAGGGATACTATGATGAAACCGGCTATGAATACGGAATGAGCTTTTACACCTTCGGAAACACTCAGGCAGAGTTTGATGCATACAGACTCACCTTCACGGGCTATACCCTCGCGGATACCTATCAGGATGACGAGGGCGATACCTGGTATCAGTATACCAAAAATGACGTTGTAATAGACGTTG
>SVRZ01000006.1 GCA_015064555.1 Oscillospiraceae bacterium | reverse complement strand
ACGAGATTCCTTCGCACTTTTCAGTGCTGTTCAGAAATTTCATTGTTGTTCAATTTTCAAAGATCAATTCCGCCACAAGTTTTAAGGCAGTTTTCCGCCCTCAACTTGACAGCTTACCTATTATACAGCAAACAAAGCAAAATGTCAATAGCTTTTTTGAAAGTTTTTTCCCATTTCTTCAATTTTATTCAATTTAAACAATAAATTCCCATTCCGATAAAACTTTTTGTTCAAAGACAGCTACGTACCGTTTTTCCGCGCGCGCATATATATCATAATGTAGGAAAAAATCAGCGACAATTCTTAAGAAAAAGGAATGAAAAAAATATATTGACAAATCGCTTTTACCTGTGCTATACTCTAGCAAGAAGATTCAATTAATTTATGGAGGTCTTATGAAGCTTCACGAGGAACTATACTTTGAGATAACAGTAGAGGGTGCAAAATCGGATGCACGCAAATTCATCAGCTATCTTCTTTCGGGAGAGCTCGATGAATTCATGGAATTTTCTTCTGACTTTATATTGTACGAAGGAGATTACAATTCCGCAGCTGACAGCGAGAAGGTTATATTCACTCTTGCAAACGATGATTTCGGCATCGAGATAGATGAATTCAATCCCGAGGATTTTCTGGATGCGCTCTGCCGCGCAGGCAAGGATCTGTTCATTCACGGAAACATATACGACATAGATGACGAGGAATACAGATTCATAAGCAACGCGGGCGATGCCTACTATTCCGATGCAACAAAGATAGATTACATCGACGAGCTTGACGAGGAAGCTCGTCGCGAGGAAATAGAAGACGAGCTTGACGATTGATGTTTTTCCAAAAACCCGACCCAAAAAAGGTGACTGAAATCGGTTAATATTTACGGCGGTAGCGCAAAAGTGCTACCGCCGTAAATATTTGTTTGCAAATTTGCAATTTATAGCATTAATTTCCGAACAATCTGTAATCCTTGCCGCCAAAGTTGTATATAACAGTGCCATCACCTATAACACGTGAATATATGCGATCATCGTATTTTGCCGCCAGCTCCTTCGGAGAAAGATTAGTGGATATTATAGTTGAGAGGCCCTTATTGCGACGGGTGTTTATGAGGTTATAAAGGCAAGACACCGTGAACTGATTTGAAAACTCGGTTCCGAGATCGTCCATAATAAGCAGGTCACATTCAAGATACTTATCCGACTCGGGCTCGTGAGGACCGTAGCCGCTTCTGAATCTGTCGTTTTCAAATGCCGATATTATATTCTGGGTAGTTTCGTATAACACGTCATAGCCCCTCTCTATAAGCCGCTTGGCTATAGAGGTTGAAATATGGGTTTTTCCCGTACCCGTGTTGCCTACAAAGAGAAGGTTCTTTGAGGTCTTCGATTTTCCGAAGCTCTCGGCAAATATTTTCGACTCGTTGAATATGTACTCCATCCGACGATAGATCTCGGCATCATATGCGTAGACCTCGAGATTGAAATTATCAAACGACTGACGCTCTATAAGGCTTCCCATACCGGAGGACTTTATATTCTCGGTCACGAGAAGCGACTTGAAGCAGGAGCACATCCTGGTGTTTTCAAGGAAGCCCGAATCCTTACATTCGGGGCAGAAATACTTGACGTCGGTATAATCCTCGGGAAATCCGAGCGACTTTATTATAGCTCTGCGCCTGGCAACAAGCTCCTGATTTCTTGTCTTGACGGCATTTATATCGCCGCCGGCACAAGCGGTTTTGAATATTAGCATACCTGTGCCGCTGAGCTCCTCGTCTATCTCGGCGATCTCACGCGAGAGCCCGCGCATTTCGGCACTTCTCATCTCGGATGTGCGACGAGCTTCAGCGCATCTCTCGGCTATCATATCCTTTACCTTGTTGAAATTATCGTATGTATACACCCCTTATCTCCTTTCAGTTATTCTCTCCCGATTTCTCTGCCGGGTAGGAACGTGCAACGGCAAGACGGAATGCCTCCTCGGGATCGAAATCTCCGTATCTCGGCGCGTCCTTTTTGGGCTTTGGCGAATAGGATGCCTGAGTCTTTTTCTTTTCCTTCGCTTCGTTTTCCCTGATTATCTCAACTGCCTCATATCTCTTCTGACACTCGTCAAGCGTTTTACATCCCGTCTCCCACCAATCCGTCAGAAGCTTGTCTATATAATCGAATCTGCGATGCCCTGTCTTTACGGTGCAGAAACCGTACGCCAGAGTGACTATCTCGACACCGAATGAGTAGGTATTACTCCATTTGTCGACATATTCGCACTCCTTCGGGGAAAATTGCCTGTCATGCACTCCCAGGGCTCTGCGGTATTCAATAAGATCGGTACGCCTTTTTTCCTCATCGGATATAGCACGCTCCAGGTCCTCTACCGTACATACACCGCCATCGGAAAGCTTCTTTGCCTTAGAGGTAAGATTACGGACTGTAAGTCTGTCCTTGCCGTGAAGATGAGCTGCAAGAGTCGCGATATATTCCTCGCTGAGCTTATACTGGGAGGAAAGGGCGGCAATATTTTTCATCTCCATCGGAGTCAGCATAACCTTACCTATCATCGCTGCTATCTCGTCAAAGAGAGATGCCAGCTTATGGCTTCTGATCGTCTGCGCTATTTCTATAGCACTCTCCTCTATCTGCTCACCGGGAATGATGCGATCGGGAAACTCCTCTATCACCTTATTTCCGTACAGTGATCTTTCCTCCGAGGGAGCTATAACGCCAGCCTCCTGCCAGAATGTAAGGCAGGATACAAGCCTGGCCTTTGATATCCCCGATCGCGAGATAAGCGTGTCCTCGTCGGCAGAGCCGCCAAGATCATAAAGCACCTGTATCACCCGAAGCTCATTAAGACTGGCATCGGCAAACTCGGCAGTTTCGCTGACCTTGATTCCCGTAAAAATAAAATTATACCTGGTCATCAAAGATACCCTTCTCTCCGCCCGCCTTCATTCCGAAGCAGAGCGTCATAAGAGAGTCACCCATATGAACGTTCTGCACGACGACGCCGGGATTCGGCGCGGAAAGCTCCATATTAGCAAAATTCCATATGCCGCGCACACCCGCATCGCCCATGACCGATGCACACTCGTCAGCCGATTCCTTCGGGACGGTAAGAACACCTATATGTATATTTTCCCTGCGACAGAAGTCGCCAAGCTCGGATACGTTGTGAACCTTATATCCGTTGTATTCGGTTCCTACAATCCGGGGATCTTTATCAAAGAGGGCAACGACCGTGACTCCCCTTCTTTCGAACATATGCGTTGAGGCAAGTGCCTTACCGAGATTTCCGACACCGACGATAACAGCGCGGTAGCCCTCGGACATGCCGAGCAGCTCGCCTATCTTGGCATGAAGATACTTGACGTTATATCCGTATCCTTGCTGACCGAAACCGCCAAAGCAATTGAAATCCTGTCTTATCTGTGACGCGGTAACTCCCATAAGCTTGGAAAGCTCCGCGCTGGATATACGGAATCTACCCGCTCTGAGAAGATCTCCGAGGTATCTGTGATATCTTGGAAGACGGCGGATAACCGCAACGGAAACCTGTCCTTTATCTGTAGCTGTCACTCTTCTTTCAAAAGTCCCTTTAACCTTGTCTATACTTTCCATACAATTCTCCTCAAAACATAGAATCTGCCGCGCTCGCATTAAGATCGCTGCCTGCAAAATTTCCATTCAGATATTCGTAATACCCTGCGGCGGCAATCATCGCACCGTTATCTCCGCAGAGCCCGATCGGCGGAATAAATATTCCGACTCGGTTTCTCTCTGCGATCTCTGCGAGCCTTTTTCGTAAGTGCGAATTTGCCGCAACGCCGCCCGCAACAATAAGATCGCAGCCCGGGTTTTCCCGAAGAGCCATATCTATTTTAAGTGCGACCGCCTCGACTGCCTCAAAGGTATATCTTGCGGCAAAAAGTGCCCTCGGAAGCTCTATTCCCTTCTGCTCATAGCGGTGCAAAAGATTTATCGCCGCGGTCTTGAGCCCGGAGAAGGAAAAATCAAGAGAACTGTCACGCAAGGCAGGTGACGGAAGCGTCATTTCGGGATTCTTGTACGCCGCACTTTTTTTGTAAGCGGCATAGAAGTCCTCATCCTTGCCTGTAGCCTCAATAAATCCGAGACGCGACAATTCGTCAAAGCCGCGGCCTGCGGGATAGGGTATACCTATCATTCTGCCTATTTTATCAAAGGATTCGCCTATGGCATCATCCCTGGTGGTTCCTATCATTTTTATATCGGTATAGCTCTCAGCCTTATATATCGCGGTATGACCGCCCGAAGCCGCAAGGGCTATGAACGGAGGCTTGGGAACACCGTTCTCTATAAGGTAAGCAGATGCTATATGTCCCTTTATGTGATCGACGGCAACGAGGGGTATTTTGTTTGAAACGGCGAGCGCCTTTGCAAAATTAACACCGACAAGCAGCGCACCGATAAGACCGGGATTTGCAGAAACGGCAACCAGATCTATATCAGATAACCCGAGCCCTGCCTCCTTGAGCGCTTCATACGTAATTGAAGATATCGCCTCTATATGAGCACGGCTTGCTATCTCGGGCACGACACCGCCGTAAAGCCTGTGCGTATCGACCTGAGATGCTATTACGTTTGATTTTATTGTGAATCTGTCATCTTCTCTGACGACTACCGAAGCACTTGTTTCGTCACAAGAGCTCTCAAATGCTAAAATATTCATATGCTTCCTTCCGTAGGGGATCTATACCATATCCGCGGAATGAGCGCGCAGCATAACCACCGCATCGTCCGTCGGATCCGAATAATAATTTTTTCTGAGTCCTATTTCTCTGAAGCCGTAGGCGTGATAAAGATTTCTGGCAGGCACGTTTCTGCTCCTCACCTCGAGGAAAAGGCTTTCAAGCCCTCTGCCGCGCTCGGTCTTTGCCGCGTAATCGAGAAGCCTGTAGGCTATTCCGCGTCTGCGGTATCCGGGCGCAGTTGCTATCCTGTATATCTCACCCTCGGGTGGGATGACGCGGCCTATTATGTATGCGATCAATCTTCCTTCGGATACAGCGCTGTAGCACATTCCGCCATTCATACAAATATAGAAGAATATATCCTTCTCGCACCACGGATCGGAGAATACTTCCCTCTCCAGCTCTGCAACCATAGGTGCATCGCCTGCTATCATACGTCTTATTTCCATTGATTTTTCCTCTGGGATCAAATCGGAATTACTGCTTGTCCGCAGGCTCATCCGCATCGGGATAATACATATCCTTAATGACGGTGATCAGCTTCTTTGCCGCCTGCGATATATTGCGCGCATCTACGGTGCATCCCGCCGCGCGTATATGTCCGCCTCCGCCGAACACCGCACAAACTGCGGCAACGTCCGCACCAGTGCTTCGCAAGGATGCCTTGAACTCGCCCTTGTCGGTTTCCTTAATGACGAAGGATATCTCAACGAATGCGACCGAGCGCACTACGTCTATCGCGGTCTCAAAATGCTCCATAAGCACGTCAAGACAGTTTCTCTCACGGCGCGTTACGGTAGCATAAGCTATCCTGCCTCCCGCCTCGGTCTTTATATTCTTAGCAACGAAGCCCTCCGCACGTATCTGGCGCGGAGTCTTGCTATTGAACAGGCGGTTGTTTATATCGGCATAATCAATGCCCGTTTCTATAAGTGTTGCTCCCCTTCTCAACGTCTCGGGGGTAGCATTGGAATATCTGAAGCATCCCGTATCCGAGCTGATAGCGGCATAGAGCGGATATGCAAGCTCGCGCTCAAGGGTGATCTTCCCCATATCCTGAAGCTCCTCTATGACACGCATAACAACCTCGCCGGCGCTGGATGCACCACCGATTATAAAGTTATCCGCAAACGGAGCTCCAACCTCGTGATGATCTATCATAAACGCAGGTGCGGGAAGATAATCGTATATATCGCCTATCTGCTCCTTGGTTGGAACGTCCACCGTGACTACCGTCGAGCTCTCATACTCATATTTATATGCCTCCCTGAAATTCGCGAGTAAAAACTCAAGCCTCTCGGGGATGGGATCCGAGCATGCCCACAGAGGAGCCTTGCCGAGCTTATGGAATATAGTCATAAGCGCCGCGGCACTGCCGACGGTATCGCCGTCAGGACGTACGTGCATAATAACCAGAGGGTGCTCAACCTCAAGTATTCTCTGCGCGCATTCGCGCACGGTAAGCTGCTTATAATCAGTCATCGTTTTTCTCGTCCTTGGCATGGATTTCTTCAAGAAGTCTTGCTATCTTTGCACCATGCTCTATAGAGCCGTCCTTTATAAAAGCAAGCTCCGGCGTGATACGCAGATTGAGTGTTGTTGCAAGGTGGTGTCGCAGCATACCCGTGCATTTTTTGAGTCCCGCAAGTGCCTCATCACTATCTCCTATACAGGAGAAATATATGCTTGCATACTTGAGGTCGGGAGCAACCTCCGCACGGGTTATGCTCACGAAATTATTTATAACCTTAGGCTCTCTTACCTCACCGAGTGCTATTGCAAGCTCCTCAGCTACGGCATCGTTTATTCTGCCCCTTCTGTATTTTGCCATTTTAAAATTCCCTTCTCTTTATATGTTACAGGTCAGCCCCTTTCCTTTCAGGGGAGGTATCATGGAGGCAAGCGCGGCTGCGCCTATTCTTGCCGAATTTACCGTTCTGACACAAAGTATTTCTTCTATAGTTTTGTCAAATCTTGCGAAATGAGTGCATCCCAATATAACGGTATCGATCGCCTCTGTGCAAAGCGGAGAAAGCGCCGATCTTATTTTATCCCTGCACTCCGAATTCATATTTTCATCCGAATATCCCGCCTCGGCAAGCGAAACCAGCTCGCCCGAATGGCAAGACACAACGTGTGCACACCCGCAAAGCCGCTCTATCGAGTCAACGAACGCACCGCTTTTGTAGGTCGCCTCGGTCGATATTACTCCTATACGCTTGCTTGCCGATGCCATCACCGCCGCCTCCGCGACTCTGTGTATTATAGGAATAGCATTTACGCGAAGCTCCTTCGGCAGAAGATGAAAAACGGTCGAAGCGGTACAGCAGGCTATAAGCACGGGAGAAGCACCCTTTGAATAAAGTCTTTCAAGAGCCGCCGACACGAGCCTCACCAGCTCGGAGGGACTCTTTGTGCCATACGGAGCATTTTCTCTGTCTGCAAGGAAGCAAACGTCGGCAGACGGACGAAGCATTCTGAGCTCTGAAAGCGCAGCCTCGCCTCCGACACCGCTGTCAAATATCCCTACCATTCATCTGCCCTCCGAAAGAAGCGCACCTATAAATGAAGCGAAATCAACACCCGATGCGCGAAGCATCAAGGGATAAAGGCTTCCCGAGGTAAGCCCCGGCATGGTATTTATTTCATTCAGATATATTTCCCCGTCACCCGTGAGAAAATAATCAACTCTCGCCATATGGCCAAAGGAGAGCGCCTCTGCCAATACCGAGGTGTATCCGATGACGGTGCTTTTTATCTTCTCGGACACGTCGGCTATCGGACGGATCTCGGCACCGCTCGGCGAATATTTCAGATTGTAATCGTAAAATCCGTCGCACAGGACCTCGCCCGGTGCTGATATGACGGTTCTTCCCGCCGCCGAGAAATAGGCACATTCGAGCTCTCTTTTGGATAAGAGGCACGGCTCTGCCATAAATCTTTCCGCTACGGAAAGGTTTTCAAGAAGGAGCGTTATAAGCTCCTTATCATCGCGTGCGCCGAATGCTCCTACAGAGCTTCCGAGTCTGCAAGGCTTCACGAACACGGGATAGCCTATCTCGGATATTCTGCGGCATATCTCATCCTCCGTCATGCGCGACGTTATCAGTACATGCGGCAGGGTTGGTATTCCGAAGGAGGATGCCACAGCCTTCGTATATATCTTATCCGCCGCCACGGCACCGCATACGGTATCCGCACCGACGTATCGGATGCCGAAGGAGGAAAGCATTCCCTGTATCTCACCGTCCTCACCGTGATCGCCGTGCAATATGGGAATGACAGTGTCAATAACGATCTTTTCTCCGAGCACACGAATGCCGCCAAAGGTCGGCTCCGCCGCAATAAGCTCGCTCTCAGGAAACGGACGGTCGCCGCCTATCTTCTCCGGATCGCCCCGATAAATGAAGAAGGCACCGTCCGCATTTATAAATATCGGTAAAAGCTCTATGCCTGCCTCCTTCGCTTCGCATATGAAGCGCATAGCACTTTTCCCAGACACGCTAGCCTCACAGCCTCTGCCGCCGAATATTACGGCAGACTGCGGACTCTCTTTAAGCCGTTCAACATATTTTTTCAATCTCATCACCTCAAAGAGAATATATGAGGCAGGATGAGAAAAGGTTACCGATCCGCGATCGGTCGTAAGACGGCAACTCTGTCGTTGCCCGAATAATCCTTGATTATTTCACACTTCATCCCCTCGGACTCGGCAATACGCCGAAGCGACTCTGCCTGATCATATCCGATCTCGAATGCCAGAAAGCCTTCTCGGGATATTTTCGTCTTATAGGTGGGGATAAATTTTTTATAAAACTGTAAGCCGTTTTCATCGGCTACAAAAGCCGATCTCGGCTCAAAGAATATCTCGCTTTCAAGAGATAGGTATGCATCCTCCGTGACGTAGGGCGGATTTGAGACCACCGCGAAAAATTCACCCGGAAGCTCCTCGCGAAGAAGATCGCAGGCAACGAATTCGGCGCGGTCGCAGACACCGTTTATGACGGCATTTTTTCTCGCGAGCTCAAGCGCACCATCTGACAGATCCGAGAGAACTGCGCTTGTATTTTCGGTATTTGCAAGTATGGATATACCGACACAGCCGCTGCCTGTGCAAAGATCTGCTATCCTCGCGCCCGACGGAATATGTCCTATCGCATATTCAACGAGAAGCTCGGTATCCTGACGGGGGATCAGACAATCCCTGCTCACCTCGTATTTCTCGCGAAAGAAGTCCACTGCCCCGAGTATATACTGAAGCGGCTCTCTTTTGGCACGGCGCATTACCGCGAGGCTGACCTTTGGTGAATCGCACTCGGGATCCGATGCAAAAAGCATAGCTCTCCCACATCCTCCGAGCACCGAGAATATTTCTGCGGCATCGTAGCGCGGCGAGTCAACTCCCGATTCGGCGAGCAGACGCACCGCCTCCGAAAATTTCATTATCCGACCTCCGATTCGTCGGCCTTGCCCGCGATATCGCTGCTCTCCTGCTCCGAGGTCTTCTCCGAGATATCGGACTCTGCCACGGTATCGGCATCCGTCTTTTGCTCATCATCCGATTCGACGTGCGATTCTTCCTCTTCCTTCTTCTCCCATGCGCGGCTCTCGTAAAATGCCATCCATTCGGGATTTTCATCGCGCAGAGCGCACTTGGTGGACGTGATGGCTACCTCGAGCATATCGGCGGTGGGCTCCTTCGTGGTGAGCCTCTGCACCCAAAGACCGGGCGCGGAAAGTATCCTCACGATCACGTTATCGTGCTTGCCCGCAAATCTGATAAACTCATAGCCGACACCGACAATAAGCGGAAGGATAAGGAGTCTTATGCATTTATACTGCCAGCCCTTAAGACCGGGAATAATGACGTCGATAAGTATGCCCGCGAGGATTCCGAGAAGTATCATAAAGAACATAAAGCTCGTTCCGCAACGGGGATGGAAGCGCTTGTGCTTCATAGCATTTTCGGGTGTCAGCTCATCGCCCGCCTCATAGCAGGCTATCGTCTTATGCTCTGCACCGTGATACATGAACGTACGCTTTATATCGCGCATAAAGGATATGAGCCAGAGGTAAAGTACGAATATAGCCGCCTTCAGAATACCCTCAAGAACTCTTTTCCATATGCCCAGATCGAAATCAAGGAGTCTGACCGAAAGACCGTTTATAAAATCTGCCGTCCATATGGGTAAGAACATAAACAGCACCAGAGAAAGTGCAAGACCAAGCACAAGTCCTATCGCCATGATCACGCTTGTTATTCCTATGCCGAGATGCTTTTTAAGCCATTTTTCAAACTTTGTCTCCTCCTCCTCAAGCCCGAGCGCATCGGCAGATGCACCGAGAGTCTTAAAGCTGAGGATCATCATTTCAACAAAATTGATAATACCGCGCAAAAGAGGAAAATTAAGAAGCTTATTCTTCTCTCTTACGGAAACAAAGCTGTCATCGGTAACGACGAGCTCGCCGTTATCCTTTCTGCAGGTAGTGACCGTTCTCTTACCTGCCTTCATCATAACACCCTCAATGACAGCCTGACCGCCAACCTTGCCCATTCGGCAGGACACGTCATCGCAGAGTGCCTTTTTTTCCTTTTTCATATTTTACCTTCTTTCTTTTTGTGGATACTGTGCGTTTTTACGACAAAAATCGCCAGGGACGATAATAGTTCATATTAGTATAGCACACAAAATAAAAAAAATAAATAGTTTTTACACAAAATTAATATTTAAATGAATAAATCATTGACACAAAGGCGGTAAGATGGTAAAATGTAGGAAAAGGAGATCGATTATGAATAAGATTTACAAGCTTACACCCAGTCTTCACGCCAATATATGGGGTGGAGATTGGCTAAAAAAATACAAGGACCACGGCGGAATGGACCGCATAGGCGAAAGCTGGGAGCTTTCTTTTGTACCCGGAAGCGAGTCAAAAATCGACGGCAAGAGCATAAGCGAAATAATAACCAAGCCAATGACAGGCAGACGGGCGCGCCGATTTGAATTTTTCCCTGTGCTCACAAAGTTTATCGACGCGAGGGAGAAGCTATCGGTACAGGTGCATCCGAATGACGATTACGCACTTGATGTCGAAGGGCAGTACGGAAAGACCGAAATGTGGTACGTTGTGAGTGCCGACGAGGGTGCAGGCCTCTATATGGGACTCAAGCGCAGATCCACCCCCGAAGAGGTTGCGGAAAAAATAGCCGACGAAAGCATTGAAGAGCTGCTATCCTTCAAAGAAGTAAAGGCAGGTGACGTATTCTTTATTCCCTCGGGAACAATACACGCCATAGGGGCAGGAGTACGTATATTCGAGATACAGCAGAACAGCACTCTCACCTACCGTCTTTATGACTACGGGCGAAGGGATGCATCCGGAAACAAGCGCGAGCTCCACGTTGAAAAGGCGCTTGACGTTCTTATCCCCGACGTTTACAGACCGACAGAGCCGAAGGATGTTTATGGAAGATATAAGGATGCAAGACTTATAGGAAAGTGCGATTATTTCACCGCAGCGGAATACACGGTCCGCGGCGGCGAGCAGAAGCTCAAGGTAGGAGATGCCACCTTCCTGTGCCTGACCGTGATCGAGGGAGCAGGAGTCATCTGCCCCGACGGTGATGAGAAAGCGGCAGTCGGGCTTTCCGACACGGATACGGTATTTATCCCTGCGGATAAGATAGACAGATTCTTTACCGTCAAGGGAGATCTCAAGTTTATAACGGTTGAATTATGACACGCATCAGCACATAAAAGCATAACAAAGCGGTACACTAATCGAAAAAGGAGAATTTCCGATCATGTGTACCGCTATTTATTATTCGGAAAGATTTCTCGGCAGAAACCTCGATCTCTGCCACAGATACCGCGAGAGTGTTACCCTTATGCCAAACGAATTTCGCCTGAAGTTCAGATATCTCGGAGAAAACAGCCGGCACAACGCCGTCTTGGGGATGGCAACCGTTGTCGACGGTTATCCGCTTTATTATGACGGATTTAATCAACACGGGCTCGGGGTATGTGCCCTTAACTTCGTCGGATATTGCAAATATACCGCCCCGAAGCCGACCGGGATCAATCTCGCCTCATTCGAGCTTATCCCATACCTTCTTTGCAATATAAAAAGCGTTGCCGAGGTGCGCAGCCTTATTCCTGATATTTCGCTCACCTCAGAGCCGTTTTCGGATAAATACCCTGCAGCGGAGCTTCACTATATAGTTGCAGACAAACGTGAATGTATAGTGCTTGAGCCGCGCGAGGATGGGATAAAAATCTATGATAACCCCATAGGCGTGCTGACTAATAACCCACCATTTGATTATCATCGGGAAAACTTGAGATGCTATCTTAACCTTACGGCAGACGCGGTAGAAAACCGTTTTACCGATAGACTCAGACTCAGCCCATTCAGCGGAGGAACCGGCACTATGGGACTTCCCGGGGGCAGCTCATCCTCGTCGCGATTTATCCGCGCTGCCTTCAACCTTCTCAATTCACCGGAAGCGAAATCCGAGGCGGATGGTGTTTGCCAAGCCCTTCATATTCTGGACTCTGCGGCTAAAACAAAGGGATGCGAGAGAAGTGATGACGGCCTCGATATGACTCAGTATTCATCGATTATGGACCTCGGAGGCGGAGTCTATTACTATAAAACCTACAACCGCTTCAGGATAAGTGCAATAAAGATGAAGATCAATGATATTAAATCGGATAACCTTGTAAGCTATAAAATGAGAACCGACGACGATATACTAGTGGAAAATCCGTAATTTTGCAAATAATAGTTGTCTTTCAATCTTAATTTCGGTGCATTTGATCTTCGAAGCTTGTTTCCAAAAAAAGCGCGTATTAGTATGAATTACTGCTATTATTTTCCGTTAGACTCCGGAACATGAGAGATTTTTTCATTATTACCGCCCTATATCAAACCCGACTTTCATGCAGTCGGCTCTTGACAAAAGAGTTTAAAGATGGTATACTTACATCAAAGATACAAATATGGAAAGGGCTGCTTTCGTATGCCTTTGCCAACGCATGAAAGAAGGGTGTTATCAATGGATAGAATACTGAATAAAGAGGGCTTCATATGCGATATGGACGGCGTTATATATCATGGAAAGAAAATTCTTGACGGCGCATCAGATTTTGTTAACTGGATGATCGAAAGCGGCAAGAAGTTTGTTTTTCTTACCAACAGTCCCGAGAGAACTCCACATGAGCTGAGCATGAAGCTCGAGCGGATGGGACTTTCCGTTTCGGCAGATCATTTCTATACCAGCGCTATGGCAACTGCCGAATTTCTCCACAGCCAGGCACCCGGATGCACCGCATACGTTATAGGCGAGGCGGCTCTCGCCAAGGCGCTTTACGATCAGAAGATATACATGAACGATATAAACCCCGATTACGTTGTTATTGGAGAGACTCGTACCTATTGCTTTGAAAAGCTTGAAAAGGCTATCGAGCTTGTCAATAAAGGTGCTAAGCTGATCGGCGCAAATCCCGATACAATCGGCGTTACCGAAAAGGGTGTCATGCCGGCTACCGGCTCGCTGGTCGCGCCTATAGAGATCGCTACCGGAAAAAAGGCTTATTTTGTCGGCAAGCCCAACCCTCTTATGCTCAGACACGGTCTGCGAAAGCTCGGCTGTCATAGTGCGGATATTGCCTTTATAGGCGATAGAATGGATACGGACATAATTGCGGGCATAGAGTCTAACGTTGATACCGTTCTTGTTCTCAGCGGTGTTACCGCGATAGAGGACATAGATAACTTCCCCTACCGCCCAAGATACATTCTGAACGGTGTTGGAGATATCGTTAAGGCGGCTAAGGACGCAAAATAAATATTTGGCAGCCAAAGCCACCGGATCAAAAGGGGCTGTGTCATTTAGGCGTAACCGAATAAAAAACCACAGAGGCACTGTAAAACACAGTGCCTTTGCCGTACTTTTATAATATTTTAAAGGTTGAAAAACTCCGTTTTTCCTCATCTTTATTAAAGTTTTTTATTCTATCCTCGTTTCCTCACTCAGCGTACCCTTGTACGCTTATCGTTCGTCAGCCGAGAATTTCCGCTCAAAATCCCTTTGCCCCGAGGGGCTGTGTCATTTAGGCGTAACCAATAAAAAACGGCAAAAGTACTGTAAAACACAGTGCCTTTGCCCCGAGAGCGAAGATACCTGCATGTATCTCCGCTCTTTTAATTTTGTCACAATTGATTATTGCTCATCAAGATGAACTATCATCGAATTGAGTATCTCCTTCTCCTCATCGCTCAAGCACTCGCAGGATGAGGAAAGAACTCTTTCAAGAATAGACCTTTTCTTATATCTGTCAGCAGACCTTGCAAGCTCAGTCTGCTCCTTCTTCTGCTTTTCTCTTGCCGAGATCTCATCTATCACCGTCTTCATATATTCGAATATGGGACTTCCCTCCGAATAATTCGCCGGCGCATAGAAATTGAGGCGTCCGTCACCGAAGAGCTTATAGACCTTCTTTTTATTCTGCGATACCGGATCGTAAACTCCGATCGAGTAACCGCCCTTCTGCTTAACGAGCGTCATACAAGGAATATCCGTCGCGCTGTCGCCTATATAAACGATGTTCTCATAATCCACGTTTCGGCTATCGTGCGGAAGGCTATCGTTTACCCTCTGGTCATATTCCTCGAGGAAGCCCTTGGCTATTCTGAAGATAAACTGCGTTTTTGTGGTATAATTTACTGCCTGAGCAGGCCATTCGGCAACACCGTCTGCCGTGTAAAGATATGAGGATGCGTATACGCGCTTTATGTAAGGTGCTATCCTGCTGCCCTCGATTATCTCCTTCAGTCCCGAGGATATTATGTAATGCTCAACCTCAATGCCGTGCTCCGCCGCATAAGCATTCACGTTTTCAAACCAGCTTTCAACACCCTCGTAAAGCTGAACATCTGCTCCGATCTGTTTGAAGTATTCACGCCTTAAGGACTTACCCTTGAACTTCGAGTACTTGATAAGCTCATACATCCAAGCGAGATTATTATCCATAAGGTTCTCCTCGGCGAGCATATCCGACTCATGCCAGAATTCCTCCTTATCGACTCCGAATGACGGAATGAGGGTGAAGGTCTGCATATCGTCGGGAGAAAGAGTGCGGTCGAAATCATAGCATATAGCCATCTTGGGACGCTTCTCTCCTACGTAAAAATCCATTTCCTCCTGGAAAATATTATCCTCTTTGATCATAGTTATCCATTCCTTTCTTCAATCGGAAAAATATACCAATACTTGTGAGTATATTGTACTACACTTTTTTGTTTTTTTCAACCTTTTGGTAAAAAAAGTTACATATACGTCATTTTTTTATTCAAAAAGCCTCTTTTCGGCAAAAAAACATTGCATTATTTTTAAATGTATTGTATAATTACATAGTAAAACAAGAACGGAGATCAAAAAATATGTTTGAGAGTATATTGGAAAAGATTAAGGAATATGACAGAATAATTATACACAGACACAAGAATCCGGACGGCGATGCGCTCGGAAGCCAGATAGGATTAAAGAACATTCTTAAGGACAGCTTTCCCGAAAAAGAGGTGTACGCGGTAGGCGATGCGGCAGGCAGATTTTCATTTATGGAAGGCTCCGTAATGGATATCATCCCCGACAGCTACTATGAGAATGCCCTTGCCATAGTGCTTGACACATCTGCATCCGCCCTCATATCGGATGAAAGATACAAGACTGCCGCCGCAACGGCGCGCATAGACCACCACATTTTCTGTGAAAATATATGTGACACAGAGGTTACCGATACGAGCTATGAGAGCTGCTGCGGTCTTATAACCGAGCTTGCTATAGAGTGCGGACTGTCATTGGGAGCTGCCGCATCCAAGGCTCTTTATACAGGAATGATCACCGACTCGGGCAGATTCCGCTACGATTCGGTGAATTCCAACACATTCCGCCTTGCATCAAGACTTATGGAGCAGAAATTCGATACTGCCGATATATTCACCGGTCTGTATGCCGATGATTACAAATTTATAAGACTTCGTGCTATGTTTGTCCTGAAGATCCAGTTTGCCGAGGCGGGTGTGGCGTACATATACACGCCCTACGACGAATTCAAAAGCTACGGAGTTGACAGCTTCACGATCTCGCGCGGAATGGTGAACACTATGGGCGAGATACGCGGTGTTGACACCTGGGTGAACTTTACCGAGACCGAGAACGGAGTGCTTGCAGAGCTTAGGTCTAACAAATATAACATCAATCCGATCGCGGTAAAGCACGGCGGCGGCGGTCACGCAAAGGCAAGCGGTGCTACGCTCAAGGACAAGGCTGAGGCTATGGAAATGCTCGCAGAGCTTTGCGCTCTTTCGAGGGGAAATTAAATAAAGACAGGGTATATATAATATGAAGGAAGAAATGAGACAGATCCTTGATACTATCAAGGAATATAAAAAGATAATTATATTCAGGCATTTTCGCCCCGATGGAGATGCCATCGGCTCAACAAAGGGACTACAGGCGATCCTCAGAGCGACCTATCCCGAGAAGGAAATAATGCTCCTCAATGCCGATTATTCGGATTACCTCGCCTTTTTCGGCGGTGAGGATGCACCGCAGGAGGACGAATACTACAAGGATGCGCTCGGAATAGTTATCGACACGTCCGTGGCAAAGCGCATATCGAATAAGAAATTCGAGCTCTGCGAGAAGATCATAAAGATAGACCATCACATTCCGGACGGAAGCAGCTATGCCGATCTTGAATGGATAGAGGAGCATCGCTCCTCCTCCTGCGAAATGATAGCCGCATTCTACGAATGCTTCCGCGATGAGCTTAAGATCACCTCCGAGGCGGCAACCTATATCTACTGCGGTATGGTAACCGATTCCGGAAGATTCAGATACCGTGAGGTCTCGGGTGACACTATGCGCCTTGCGGGAATGCTTCTCGACGTCGGAATAGATACCGACTCTCTTTACTCGAATCTTTACACCGATTCGATAAAGGCATTCAAATTCGAAGCATATGCAAAATCAAAGGCTGTTATTTCCGAAAACGGCGTCGTTTCAATATTCGTCAGCAAAAGAATGCAGAAGAAATTCAAGCTCTCGAAGGAGGATGCATCCGCTGTGGTATCGCATCTCGACTCTCTCCGCGGCTGTCTTATATGGATAGCGTTTATAGAGGGAGATGACGAGATACGCGTGCGTCTTCGCTCGCGCTTTGTCACCGTGAGCGAGCTTGCAAACAGATATAACGGCGGTGGTCATGCCTGTGCGGCAGGCGCAACCGTATACTCCAAAAAAGAAATGAAGGCTCTTCTCGCCGAGGCAGACGAGCTGCTCGGTAAGTACAAAAACGAGAATGAGGGCTGGATATGAAGATACTCATAACCAACGATGACGGCATATTTGCCCCCGGTATCATTCCACTTGTGGAATGGGCTAAGACTAAAGGCGAGGTCACCGTCGTTGCACCTAAGACCGAGCAAAGCGGAAAAAGCCACGGAATAAATTTCACTACCCCCATCGAGATACAAGAGGTGGATGTCTTCCCCGGAGTGCGCGCCTTTTCTATGGATTCCACTCCTGCGGACTGCGTCCGCTTCGGAATAATGGGGCTGAAGGAAGACTACGATCTTGTGCTCTCCGGCATCAACCGCGGCGTTAATATGGGAGTTGATATAGTTTACTCGGGCACTGTTGCCGCGGCATTCGAGGCGGCATACTGGGATCACAGAGCAATAGCGATATCCACCTATCCCGACAATCTTGAATACGCCTCCGCGCAGCTCGATCGGATCTATTCATTCTTCGAGGGCGGCAGCCTCTTCGATAAAGCTCTTATCTACAACGTGAATATCCCTAACTCGGCAGAGGGCATACGTATAACGAGGCAGGGCTCGCCCTACTTCAACGACGGCTTTGAGCATCTGTCCGATAACCTCTACATTCAGACGGGCGACAGAGTTCCCGATCTTTTCCCGGACGATCTTTCGCGCGACGTTGTCGCAGTCGAAGCGGGATACATCTCGGTTACTCCTATAACTCTTAACAGAGTTGACGAAAATGCTTACAAAGAGCTTATTTATCTCAATGGTGCTCAATGACTGCCATCCCAATACGTCCAATATCACCGTATTTCACTATTAAAACGAGTCAAGAGGCTAGCCAAGTTTTAAAAATCTTGGCTAGCCTCTTGACGGCTTTCATTTCTTAACGCGGGTCAATCACGATACCAGTAATATTTACAGTAAGTTGATTTCAGACATTCTGCAGCTTGGGATGTGTTTCCATTGTAATCGGAGAAAATATACGTTCCGTTCGATGCATCTGATACGGTGTTTATCCACCAACCGTTTACTATAGCGAACGTAACATATTTCAAATTACTGCAATTCTGAAAAGCATAAGCTCCGATATAAGTCACACTCTCGGGTATTGTTATATTGGTTAATCCCGTGCATCCCAAGAACGCCATTCTTCCAATGCCGGTTACCCCTTTTGAGATAACCACATTCTTTATATCACTGCGCAGATAAAATGCATAATCATAAATTTCATAGCACTCGCCATCAAAGCTTTCGGGAAGCAACAGCTCTGTATCTTCACCAACATAATCGATAAGATAGTTACGATCCTGATATTTATAGAACAAATATCCGTTTCTGTTGACTATTTTGCTATCTCCGGAGTGTACCTCCATGGCATAATATGCTACTCCTCCAAAATCCTCAGAGCCTGCCGTTATCGCCAGCGATGACTTATTTATCACCTCTAAAAGCTTATAGCAAGAGGTAAATGCCGAAGCATTAATAGTAACGATTCCTTCGGGAATTGTTATGGTTGCCAGTCTATAGCATTCGTAAAATGCCGAGCTGCCGATGCTTTTAATTCCCTTTTCCATTGTTACACTTTCCAGACTAACACAGTGATAAAATGCCGCATCGCCTATGCTTAACACGTTACCTGGAATTGTGATGCTTTGAAGTCCCGTGCAATATCTGAATGCCCATTCCCCGATTTGTGTTACAGATTCGGGGATCGTTATATTTTCAAGAAAAGCGCAAGACCAGAATGAGCACACTCCAATCGACTGGCATATGCTTTTTTCCTCAAATTCCACGCTGACTATTTTAGGTGCAACAGCAACGGAATTGGACGGAGCGAATAAATACGCCGGAATTACGGTTGCGTCAGACCCTATAACAAGATTTATGCCGGGACCGCTCTGACCAATGCACTGGAAAATATAATTATTCTTGTATGAATTATTCATATTCGAGCCATTGAAATATATGTATTGAATATTGGTGCAATTCGAAAAAGCATAACTGCCTATATCCTTAATCCCCTTGCCCAGCGATATGCTTTTAAGATTTGTGCAATATTCAAATGCATTGTCACAGATCACACTTACCGCATCCGGTATAACGATCTCTTTCAACGAAGAGCAATATAAAAACGCATAAACACCGATATCGGTAACGCTCTCAGGGATAACAAAATCTCTGAGTGCCGTGCACCTATTAAACGCAGAGCGACCTATCGAAGTAACATTGGGAATTTTAACGGTTACAAGATGATTACAGCCGTAAAAAGCGCCGTAAAGAATATCTCCACCCGTAACAGTCACGTTCTTTAAAGCTTTTGGGATATAAAATGTCGTCTCGGTATATTGAGTAGTACTTGCAGAGCTTCCTCTATAGCGTTGCGCTGTAGCGACAGATCCTTCATACTCGGTTGTTCCGAATATATACCCCAGCGGATACTGATACTTGTCTGCCGAGGTTTTTATTCTTTCTCCAACAAACGGAAGAACTATGCTTTCGAGAGATGAGCATCCGGAAAATGCACCTCCCTCAATTAAGGTTATGCTTGAAGGAACTGTTATACTCTTGATATACGTTCCCTCGGAAAAGGCACCGCTCAAAATTGTCGTCACAGGAAGGTCCTCATAAACCGAAGGAATAGCTATATGCGATACTGTGCTTTTACCAATACCGCTAATGCTATATCCCATGCTGTCGCTATTCAAGATAAATTCCAGATCAAGATTTTCTTTATTTTCTCCGCATCCGAGGCATTTTCCGTCAACGTAATCGTGCCCGTACTTTTCTATTGTCTTGCTGCTATGCGATAGCTCCTCCTCGCAAACAGCGCAATAAACAACCTCATTATAGCTACCGCCCTCGGTGCAGGTGGCATCGATCTTATTTTCAATTACCGGATCATCGGGCGAATGATCGTTCTTCTCTATCACCTTCACTTCTCTGCTGAGTTCGGCACCGCAATCAGAGAAAGCGCAATAAATCACCTTATCATAGCTGCCAAACGAGTTACAGGTCGCGGCGACCTCGTTTTCTCTGACAGGTTCTGCAGGCTTATGCTCGGATATCCGATCCACCGTTTGTTGAGTTCTGCTCATTTCTTCACCGCATGAAGAACAATAGACAACTTCATCATAACTGCCGCTCGATTGACAGGTGGCGGCGACCTCGTTTTCTCTCACCGCATCGCTCGGTGCGTGCTTGTGCTTAAAGAAATCGCATGAGGCAAGGACCAAAAGCATAGCCAAGCATACCGAGGCAAAAAGAATTCTTTTTTTCATAGTTTCCTCCTTAAATATAAAAGTGCGACAACCGAAGTTGCCGCACTGAAAAACGCAGAACTCCAATTGTCGCCAAACAATCTCTTCGCAGTATAGGCTTAGCATACACCCGGGAGCAGGAGCCGCGTTTTTACCAAAACGATTATTCCCGGAAGTATGACGAAAAAAGCTATAGCTTCTCTTTTTTAAGAGAAAAACTATAACTGCGAATATTGAGATTGTTTGGCAATATTATGTTATCACAATCGAAGTAAAAAATCAAGAGCTTTTATAAAATATGTAAGGAGGCACGAGGTAAAACAAGCGAGCGAGCAAAAAACTGCTCGCTCGCTTGTTTTATTTTTATCCGTTTTTGCCGAAAGGCTCCGGACGCAATTAATCGTATGTATAGGTAGCGCTTCCGCTTGCGAAGGTAAGAGCGATCTGCTTAACAGCGCCGCCTGCAATGCTTACCTCGAGTGCAACGTCCTCCGAGAATGCAGAGCCGAGAACTGCCTCGGTGCTTGCTGCGGGAACGGTTGCTGTAAGAACGTCACCTGCCTCGTTGATAGTGACCTCAAGAGAGGAGAGATCAACCTTGAAGCCTGCGGTAACGCCGCTGAGATCAACGTCACCCATATCGCCGGTATAAGTACCGTCTGCATTACGGGTAACAGTTCCGTCGAACTCGCTCTTTATCTCATTATCAGCGCCCTCGCCGATAAGATTGAACTTCTCATAATGATAGGTGATGGTTGCGGAGCCATCCTCCTTGTAAACTATCTCGTATCTGGAGTTAAGCTCACCGAGATCACTGTTTACTACAGTTTCAACTACAACGTTGGAAGCATTGGTATTTGCAATAGCCTCATTGAATGCCGCAACACCTGTGGGAGTATCGCCACCGTTATTGTTACCGCCGCCGATACCAAACGGAAGCTCACAAGAGAAGAGTGCAAGCATGCATGTAAGAACAAGAATTACAGAAAATATCTTTTTCATTTTTTCATTCCTTTCAATCTATAGCATTGGACAGAATCTCAGTTATCGAAGCTTATGTCCTGAAGGTCGTATGAATAATCAACTCTTATGGACATATTTATCTCGCTTATAACGACCTCGGTATCCATTTCGCCTATCTCGTACTGCT
This sequence comes from Oscillospiraceae bacterium, assembly GCA_015064555.1. Lineage (GTDB taxonomy): Bacteria > Bacillota > Clostridia > Oscillospirales > CAG-272 > UBA1740. The sequence continues at coordinate 63,923 of SVRZ01000006.1, read as the reverse complement.
CAACAACGTACTCGATAAGGATAGAAGAAATACGTCCGCCTGCCGATACTATAGTTACGGTAGCATCGTATCCAAAGGTCTGGCCCTCATACATAAAGTTGCTGAGAACTACGTCCATCTTGTCTGCATCGACCTCAAGAACGAGAGTCTCGACTCCACCCTCAACGGTGTGGTTAACAGACTTGAAGTTGGATTCGTCAAGGTTTATAGATATAGAGCCTGCTACGGGAGCAAAGTTAACGCCATTTTCATCCCAGGTTTTACCGCTGTTGTAGGAAACGCCCTTGCCCTCATAGTACCACTGGCTGGACTTCTGAGTGCGGATGGGGTTAAGGGTAAGCTTGTTAGCATCATCGAGCGAAACGTCATTAAGCGTCTGAACGGTGCTGTCAAGACGGGTTGCTACCTTGCCGTCGATCTGACCGGTGGTAAGGCTGTGAACACTCACAAGAGTGTTCTTCTCATAAGCCTCGGTAATAGTGGTTACCGACTTGGTGGGTACGCTTGCTGCGTACATATTTTTGTAATTGGAAATAACATCGGTATTTGTCTGTCCGCCATTGCCGCCGCCATTACCGTTATTCTTGTTAAAGATATTGGTGATATTGCAGGAGGCAAAAGAGAGCACGCAAGCGAGCATCAGAAAAATAGCTAAGATCTTCTTCATTTTTCTATTCCTTTCAAAAATCAATTGCTGGCGTTAAAAATCAAGCGTTACGAGACCGTAATCATAAGAGGTCTTTACAGTAACGGTTGCATTTTCGGTGGCATAAGAAACGGTAACGTAATGGAGATACGTGCCGTCGGTCTCAATGGTAAGGGTTATATTTCCCTCTGACTCTATCTGCACACCGAATACTCTTCTGGACTCCGCGGAGGTTATCTCTGCGGTGAGCGTATTCTTATCCTCGGATACAGTGTAGGATTCAAATCTTACCTCTGCTATGGAAAGGCTATAGGGAAGATATCCGGTTCCGCTGCTCAGCCATGCATCGCCGATCTCGGAGGAAACACTTCCGTCCGCATTGTAGCATACAGTACCCTCAACGGACACGTAGCTTCCTGCAGGATTCATATCGGCAACATCAGCTCTCTTTACGTAAGAGAAATCAAACTGAGACTTTCCGCTTACTCTGTCCACCTGAGTGGTGTAGATACCCTTGAGAAGCTTTCCGCCGGTAATCTGATAATCAGAGTGAGAAACGATCCTTGTGGGTTGAGATTCAGCGATGATGTCGGAGATCTTTGCAACGTCGGATTTAACCTCGCCATCGCCGTTATCTTTGTTAAACAGATTGCAGGATGCCATGGAGAACATGCATGCAAAAACCATTAACAGGCAAATAATTTTTTTCATATCACACCTCGTAAATTTAGTATAAATATGGTTAACTATTATAATTATACATTTTATTATATGAAAAGTCAAGAGGATATAAGCCGAATGATGGCTTCGGATGTGCCAAAAATGACGGCTGTATTTTATTCAAAATCACCAAAATACACCGTTTTATAGCTGCTGACGTACTCCTTTGTAATAGAAATCAGCCGTTTTGCCACCGAGGAGAGCATATAATCGTGTCTGTATGCTATCGAGAGATAACGGTTGACCTCGGGGACGATGGGCACGAAGCTCACATTGTCGTTCAGCCTGTCCGAAATGATCAGCGCCGAGAGCATGCTTATTCCGTACCTGTGCTCTACCATAGAAATTATCGCAGGATCGTCAACGTAAGTCTGGGTTACGAATGGCTTCACCGAGTTCTCGGAGAATACAAGGCTTATATCCGCATCAAAGCCGAGTCCGGGCATAAGGAACTTTGTGCCGTTGAAGCCCGCGAGGCGGAACTCATTCGGGTTCTCCAAGGGATAGTCCTTCGGCAAAACGGCATAGAAGCGGTCCTTTGCAAGATGTATCCATTTGAAATCGTACTTGTTGTTTCTGCTTCCGAATACCATATCGAATCTGCCCGTTTCAAGCCCCGAATAGAGCTCGTCCACCGTGCCTGTCTGGATATTGACGGTTATATCCGGAAACTCGTTATTGAATCTTTCGATGATGCTGGGCAGCCAATGTGTGGCAAGGCTTGAATATGCGCCTATCCTTATTACGTTACCGCCATAGGAGCGCACAAGCTCTATTTCGTTATAGAGGGCGTCCTCGCAGTTGACGAGCTCTCTTATCCTTGGGATTATTTTCTCGCCCGCCGCCGTAAGCTTCACACCGAAATAGCCTCGCTGAAGTATCGGAAAGCCGATCTCCTCCTCGAGGCTGTTCATCATATGCGTCATACCCGACTGGGTATATCCGAGCGCGGATGCCGCGGCGGAAAACGAGCCCATATCCACCGCGGTAAGAAGCGCCTTATATTTGCTTATGTTCATTTTTCACCCGTAAGATAGCCCTCGCGGTAAAGAAGCTCTGCGATAAGCACCGCACCGCCTGCCGCTCCGCGAAGCGTATTGTGAGAAAGACCGACAAATTTAAAATCGTATACGGTGTCCTCTCTGAGTCTGCCGAGAGAAACACCCATTCCGCCGTAAAGATCCCTGTCAAGCCCCGTCTGAGGTCTGTTGTCCTCCTCAAAATAAGTGAGAAAATGCTCGGGAGCCGAGGGCAGACCGAGGAGCTGAGGCTTTCCCTCATAGCTTCTCCAATCATCGAGTATCTGCTCCTTAGTGGGAGGATTATCGAACTTTACGAAAACGGCAGCCATATGTCCGTCGGTTACGGGGACTCTCAGACACTGAGTGGTTATCACAGGCTCCTCTGCGGGTACTATCACACCGTCCTTCACATCACCGAAGACGCGTAGCGGCTCGCGCTCGCTCTTCTCCTCCTCGCCGCCGATATACGGAATCAGGTTATCTATCATTTCGGGCCACTCGTTGAAGGTCTTGCCTGCTCCGCTTATCGCCTGATAGGTGGTGGCAACGACCTCTCTTATTCCGTACTTACGCAGGGGTGCCAGCGCTCCGACGTACGACTGAATGGAGCAATTCGGCTTGACGGCTATGAAGCCCTTCTTTGTTCCAAGTCTTTTTCTCTGAGAGGGAATGACCGCAAGATGAGCATCGTTTACCTCCGGGATGACCATGGGAACGTCGGGCGTCCATCTGTTTGCGGAATTATTGGAAACAACGGGGATCTCTGCCGATGCATATGCCTCCTCGAGCTTCTTCGTTTCGTCCTTTGGCATATTGACAGCGCAGAAGACAAAATCGACAAGCTCCTTCACTCCCTCTATATCCTCCGAGGATATTACCTTCATTTCCGCAATACGCTCGGGACATTCTGCGGTCATCTTCCACCTTCCCGAAACCGCCTCACGATAGCTTTTGCCCATAGATCTGGGGCCTGCTATCAATGCGGTAATTTCAAAATAAGGGTGCTCGGATAAGAGCATAATAAATCTCTGGCCTACCATACCTGTAGCACCTATGATACCAACTCTGAGCTTTTTCATCTGCTTCTGCCTCCGCTTTTTAAAATATATATGATGTATTTTAGCACATAAAAGCACCGTTGTCAATATTTTATTCCCTTCATCGGACGAAAAATACTCAAAAGGTCGGCATACCGAAGGTCGGACGTGCTCCCCGACCGAAAAAAGGCAGAGATATCGGACGCTCGGGGTGAAGGATGCGGTATTCTCCGCTCGGTTCCCATAAGTCCTATCTCTGCCTGGGTTCAATACGCTTTATTTGTTGATTATGCTTATCTTCTCGGGGCTGATTCCGGTCGTTTCATAGACTATCGCAAGTATCTGCGCGGTATCCTTCGCCTGCAGAGTCTCTGCCTTGACTATAACACTGACCGTATCCTCACCTATGACGGCAACGCACTCGTCAAAGCCCTTTGCCTTGACAAGAGCCTCGATATTCGCCTCATTCTGGATATCCGATGCTATTTTAGACATTTTTGCCTGAGCATCGGCACGTGTCTGCTCATCCGCATCCTCGGAGGATGAAACGATGCCGAGAACGTCGAGCGCCTCATCCCTTGACTGGCGACGGGCAAGCGCGGCAGAGGTGAAGTAATCGTTTGCCTGCTGAGCATTCATATTCGTCTCGGCAGAATCATCGAAATTGTCCTCCATATTATTATCGCCGTATCCGATGGAGGCAGAGGGATCATAGAACCAACGGTAATTGAGATATACCGCAAGTCCGACGAGAAGCACGGCAGCGATCACAACGACGCTTCTTGCCGTTTTGGTGGAAAAGATTTTTTTGAGCTTTTCGGTTTTCATTTATGCAATTCTCCTTTTTTTGTTACTGATTAAGCATATGCCCGCCGAATCGGCTATATTACAAAATCGCAGCTCTTTTTTTCTCATTTTCGGTCTTTTATTTCAGCCTGAGCACGCAGACACGGTTGCTTCCTATATCAAATAGAGCAGTCATACAGTCACACAGCTCTGCGCGCACACGATCATCGTCACCGCCGTCGCATATGACGGTGATCCCCTGGACCCTCGGAGGCGAGGATGATACTATCTTGCCACCGTTGTATTTGAAGCTCTCGCCCTCGGCAAAGCTGACGCTGACACGGCATCTGCCGACACCGTCAATAGATGAGCATAGCTCGGCAAGCTCCTTTTCAAAGGTTTGCTTATATTCGCTGAGAGTAGTCTCCTCGATGCTCTTTCCTTTGTCCTGAGGAATGAATATAAGCAGAGCCGCCATAAGAGCGAGCAGAAGCAGAAGTATTTTCTTCTTATCCCCCAATATCCTCTTTATAACATCCGTAACATTATTCAATTAGTATCACCACCTCACAATTACCGAGTCCCGCCTTTTCTATATAACCTTCTATGCCGATGCGGTCGGCAAGGACCGCGCGTCCGGATAGCTCGACACGGATAAGCTCTGCGCGCATTTCCGAAAAGGAAAAGCCTATACATTCCACCGTCAGAGAATCGGCATCGAGGTCGAATTTTTCCGCAATTGCCGAGCATATACCGCGACAAAATGCATCCTCTGCGGCATCCTCGGTCACACTCTGCGAAAGCTCATCGGACGGAAGGTTTACCTCCATGTCGCCGATGGCGGCTATTATGTCCGGCAGGGGTGCCAACAGGGCGGCAAGAAGGATAATCCCCAGAGTCGGCTTTATTGCCTCCCGCATCCTATTATTCAATGATGAAAAGGAGGCAAGAGCGACCGCAGCAACGGTCGATATAACGTAGATCGCTGTTTGCTCCATTTTAACCTCCGGGCAATGCGCCAAAAAACATTATCACCTCAAAAACGTACACAACTCCGCACGCACCTACCACCGATATAAGGCAATCGAGCGACGAGCGCAGGGATAAATAAAAGCCCTTCGAAAAGCCTGAGCCCGAAAATGAGGACAAGGCTATACACGCCCCCAGGCATAATCTTATTCCGAGCAAGGAAAAAAGCGGCGCTCCTATAAACGAAAGGAGGGTTATTACCGACAGAGCCCCTATGCTGGAGGAAAGAAGCTTTACCCCCGAGGATATGGACGCCAAGGTTCCCGAGATGACGTTTCCGACTACGGGCAGCATATTTGCGATCGCGTACTTTGCTCCTCGGAGCACCAGAGAATCAGAGCTCGCGGCTATTACCGTGTTAAACGTAACTACAGCAAGAATAAGGAGCGTGACGAGTCCCATAAAGAAGGAGAAAGCTCCGCGTATCCCCTTTATCACCTCATCGACCGCACCGCCGCCGTCTACGGTCGATACAAGAGAGGCGGCAAATATCAGTGCCGCCAGCGGCATAAGTATCTTTACCGCTATCCCGGAAACGAATGAAAGCGCAAGACTCATACCCGCGGCAGAGGCATAAGAGAGCGAGGCGCCCGATGCAATAGCAGACACAGAGGTAGCTATCGGCACAAGGAGCGCAAAGAATTCGCCGCCCGAGATTATCCCCTCCACGGCGTTTGATATCATCTCGCCGGAGGATATGAGTATGGGTATCGAAAGACATATCCTTACCGCCGCACCCATCACGCCGGAAAGCTCTGCCGAGTCCGCGCACAAAACGTCGGCAAGACAGAGGAGAATACATATCCCCAAAAACAGGAAGAACCTTTTCCCGAAATCCGCGCCGAATGCATTTTCGCGAAGAAAACTCAAGACGTCGCTTATTCCGTCCGTGTCACCAAGAGGATCATCTTTGTCGAAAAATCCTTCCGGCAGTATGCTTAAGAACTCATTCCATATTCTTAAAAGCTCGGCATCCTCGGGTGCGCCTTTATCATTTTCATCGGTGTTTTGTAAACTATCATTTTCATATTTCTCGTTTTCCGCATCGAATGTAAATGAACAAGCCGAGAGAACAAAAGTAAATATGAACACAAAAAACAGGACTATTTTCAATCCTCTTTTGCAGCTTTTACGATTCATAACAGCCCCCTACCCGATAAGATCCACAGCTATATTGAAGATCTCTTTTATGAAGGGCAACGAAGAGAGGATCATCTCCATTCTCGTGGCGGTGAGTATCGCTCCCGATATTCCGTTCTCTCCAAGCTCACGGCAGACCTCGGAGGCGGCATATCCAAGATAGCCCACGCCTATGACTCTTGCCGCCGCCGTGATATATTTTTCCGCTCCGCTTTCGGAGGCGAAGAGCCTCATAACACCCGATATCTCCGATAACATAGCCACGGCATTTCTCACAAGAACGAGATAGATAAGAGCTGTAAAAATGCTCGCTCCGCGAAAGCCGAGGCCCTTCATTATTACTGCGAGCACGGCAGAGAGGATGAGAATAAGCAGAGTTCCATTAAAGCTTTGCCCCTCACCCGTGTATATCTCAAGACAAAAATTAAAGGGCAACGGCATATCAAATACCAAAAATACCGCGCACGGCCTCAACGAGTGATGCTATCTCATTTATCAGCATGAGCAGAAGGGCGACTATTCCCGCAAGCGAAACAAGGGATGACTGATCCTCACGACCTATTCTCGATAATATCTGACACGTGACAGCCACAAGCATTCCTATGCCCGCCGCCTTTATAACAAAATCGAAATCCATTTTTCTTCCTAACTTTATCTTTATTGTAAAGGTCTGTTACACCTCATTCGGCATAGCACGCTAGTATATAAGTATTAAAAGTCCGAGCACTGCCGCCGCGAGCATTACCGCACCGCTCCTTACGGTGCTCTCTGCGGATGCGGCGATCTGCTTTTCCTTTTTGCAAAAATGCTCCTGAAGCTCTGCCGCACCGCGAAGCTCTGCTCCGTCTGTTCCCTTGCCGAAATCCGAAAAATAGACACAGAGTCTTCTCATATCCTCTTCATCGAGGCCGATGCCGCAAAAAGACACACCCTCGCGCCAACCGTTTTCGTATCTGCTTTTCTCTATAGCCTTTTTCAAACGTTTGCCGCCCTCAGACCGCACCTCAGCACCGCCGATAAGATCGCAGAGCTCTCTGCCCCCTGCGATACCGCGCCTGATCGCAGAAATAAGTCTGCCGACGTCCTCGTATTCCAGCGCTCTTCGCCGAACGTCTTGCACCTCGAGGTAAAAATAAGCGACCAAGCCCGATGCTATCAAGATGAACAAGAGCAAGCGCATCAGCCCTCACCAAGCCCCGATGAGCAGAATCGGAATCCGCCTCTATCGCGATAAAGACCTACGAACCTATCAAAATACCCTGCACGGATAAGCGGAGCTACCGATCTTTTTTCAAGAAGCTCGTCTATACCGCCCGCGTGCGAGGTGGCGATGATCGGCACGCCTCCTCTTCCCACACCGAGCAAAGCCCGGCATTCCTCTTCCGCTCCTATCTCGTCCACTATCAGAACCTCGGGAGAGAGTGTTCGTATCGCCATCTCTATACCTCTTGCCTTAGAGGAGCCGCATACTATGTCCACTGTGGCATCGATATACTCCTCCCTTATGAACTCGCGTCTCTCGTCTATCACCGCGACACGCATTCCGCATTCACCGCCAAGCTTCCCCGCAAGCGCGCGCAAGGCAGTTGTTTTACCGCCTCCGGGCAAAGAATATATCAGCATTCCGCGCTTACAATGGCGCTGCCACTCATTGAAAATTCCTTCGATACAGCTGCATCGACCGAGCGGCAGACGTATTACTACACCGCTGACATCGGATGCGCTCACAAGCTCGCTGTCCCCATAAACGCCAACGCGTATCCCGTCACCGACCGAGATGAACCCGTCCTTCAGCTGCGACGAATGAGCGTAGAGCGAGCCTCCGGTCAATTTATCCAAAAGTCTCTCCATATCCTTCTCGCCGGGCCGGTATGAAAGAAGGATATTCTCCCCCGAAAGAACCATACTGCTCCTGCCGAAGCGCCTGAGGCGCAGCTCGGTGAGTCCGATCGGAAAATCGGCTCTGGATGCTCCGATCCTTTCGATCTCGGCATATACCAAGGGCGATATAAGCTCGGAAAGGCGACAAAGAATTGCCTCACGTGCACCGTTTTTTGCCAGTAAAACACTCATATTTTTCCTCCTGATGAATACTTTTGCCCAAAGCTTTGCGAGTTTGTGCAAAATACGTCTTTTTTACTGTTTTATTTTCCAAAATATACAAAAATTCTTCTTATGAGTTATTATCTTAACCTTGACATTCAAGGTATTTTATGATAAAATCGTATTTGGGAGCGAATGACCTCGCAAAGGTCACATCACTGCCGCTTAACATTACGCCCTATAAGGAGGTTTTATGAAAGCAACAGGAATAGTTCGCAATATTGATGAGCTTGGCCGTCTTGTAATACCCAAGGAGCTTCGTAAAAAGCTTGATATGCCCGTCGGCTCCGCAATAGAAATATCTGTGGAGGGTAATCGGATCATGCTCTCGCGCTACTACACAGGCTGTCATTTCTGCGGAAGCACCGATGCGCTTGTGGATCACAAGGATAAAAAGGTATGCCGCGCTTGTATCGAGGAGCTGTCTGCACTTTAAATCCCGATCGATACTTAACTATATGCAAAACATTTTGAAATAATTATATTCGAAAGGAAATAAAAATGAAAGTTGTAACATTTGGCGAAATTATGCTCAGACTTGCGCCTGAGGGATATCTCCGCTTTGCACAGGCAGAGAAATTCGGTGCGGTTTACGGAGGAGGCGAAGCAAACGTATCGGTTTCTCTTGCAAATTACGGAATCGATTCCGCGTTTGTAACCAAGCTCCCCAAGCACGAGATCGGACAGGCAGCAGTTAATTCTCTGCGCAAGTTCGGCGTTGACACCTCTATGATCGTAAGAGGCGGCGACAGAGTTGGTATCTACTATAACGAAAAGGGTGCTTCTCAGCGTCCCTCCAAGGTTATCTACGACAGAGCATATTCTGCTATCTCTATGGCAAGCCCCTCCGATTTCGATTGGGAGAAGATATTTGACGGAGCAGATTGGTTCCACTTCACCGGAATCACTCCCGCTCTTAATCCCACGGTTGCAGGCATCTGCCTTGATGCTTGTAAGGCTGCTAAGGCAAAAGGCGTTAAGATCTCCTGTGACCTCAACTTCCGTAAGAAGCTCTGGTCCAGAGAGGAAGCATGCAAGACTATGACCGAGCTTTGCAAGTACGTTGACGTTTGCATCTCCAACGAGGAGGATGCACACGACGTATTCGGTATCGATGCTGAGAACACCGATATCGCAGGCGGTAAGCTCAATCACGAGGGCTACAAGTCGGTTGCGCGTCAGCTCGCTGAGAAGTTCGGATTCGAGAAGGTTGCTATAACCCTCAGATCCTCCATCAGCGCAAACGATAATGACTGGGCAGCTCTTCTTTACGATGTAGCAAGCGGCGAGTACTGCTTCTCCAAGTCCTATCATATGCATATCGTTGACCGTGTTGGCGGCGGCGATAGCTTCGGCGGCGGACTTATCTATTCCTGCCTCAACGGATATTCCACTCAGGATGCTGTTGAATTCGCAGTTGCGGCTTCCTGCCTGAAGCACACCATCGAGGGTGACTTCAATATGGTTTCCGTTGATGAGGTAAAGGCTCTCGCAGGCGGAAACGGCACCGGAAGAATCCAGCGCTGATCACAAAAATCAAATAAAAACAGGGGGCTCTCCCTAAAAGAGTCAGCCTGAAGTGTATTTTTCGCACTTCAGGCTGACTCTTTTTGCTTCTGCAATAAATGGATCGTTTAATAAAGGGTTCTATATAAATGTTCAGGTAATTACTTAACAAAAATAAAAAGCTATACCCTTCAATATATCATATATAGCTTATTGGATAAAAAAATACTCACACCTTAACAAGCCGCCTACAGCCACATCAAACAAGCTACCGGCCCGAGCCTTTGAAGCTCGAGCCGGTAGCTTGTTTGATTTAAGCGAATCAGTTATATCCGCAAAGGTATATGCTCATATCATTGAACTCTGTCATGTAAGAATTAATTTCATTTCTGAAATTATTGTACAGCTGCAGATCATCAAGATAATTATAATATGCCTCTCTTACCTCACGTATAGCGTCAGTACCGTCAACCTTTCCCGAGGGCTTGAAGGTACAAACCGCAGCCGCTACAAGAACCATAGAACGGTAGAAATCGTTAAACTGAGAATAGAATGCATAGCTTAAACCTTCATCAATCGTCTTGTTAGCAAGAAGCTGACGCATTTTTGCACCGTAGTTCTGGATATCGGTGATATCCGAGTTACCGATTCTGTCGGTATTGACAACGGTAGGAACGAAGGTCTTGGTAACGGTATCCTCATTCCAGTCAACTATCTCGGTGTACTCATACTGAACCTCTGCGTCAAGAGTCTCGGAGGTGAGAAGCTCCATAACAACAGCGCAGTTGAACTGAGTCGAATCGTTGCAACGGATGATAAGACGCTGATATCCGCTTCTGTCAAGCTCGGGGTTCATTCCCTGAGTGGTAGCATATCCGCTTCCGTGAGTGCTGTTCATAAGGAACTTGTAAGCATCAACGACCTCGAACGAAAGGTTGCCGGATGAAGATACTATGCTGAGACGAAGCTTGTAGTAAACGCCGTCTATCTCCTGAGTAAGAGTAGCGGTCTTTCCACCATCCTCATCGGAAACGTTTATGAATGCCGAAGAAAGAGGAGTGTTCGCAACCCAGACGTAGGACTGAGGACGGAGATAAGATATCTCATCCTGAAGAACAACGGTGTTACGGTCGTTGGTAAAGAGAACTCCGCGGAGTGCTCTGATGATATTACCGGAATATGCGTTGGTATTGTCTACAATAGTATACATACCGTACTCGGAGGTATAGTAATCGGTGATAGTTCCGCTACCTGTAATAGACTGACCGTTAGGCATAGCCAACGTGTTGGAGGTTACGATAACTACGTTAGAGCCCTCTGCGGTTACTCTGTAGTATCCGTAACGGTGCTCCTCGGAGTTGTATCCGTATACGTCGGGATCCTCAGAGCCGAAGTCGCCGAACCAAAGAATACCCTTGTTTGCATATACGAAGTTGCCTGCGTCAATGTGACCTGTTTCGCCACCGTTCTGGTTACCCATGATACCTACGAAGATACCGTCGCCGGACCAATCGGAACGGCTTATAACACCATCGCAGTTTTCAAATTCATAATCAAGAGCAAGCTCAACCGAATCGGGATCGAGATCTGCATATTCAACGTTGTAGCCGAGAACGTCCCAAAGGCTGATCTTCTTGGTAGCCGCCTGCTTGATACGGATAGCGGCAAGGTCGTAATCCTCAAGTGCCGATGCGGCATAGAAGAGCATGCTTGTATCAAGAACGTCACCGATACTGTCGTTGAACATCCAATACTTGTACTCATAGCCTACGAGATGGTTGATCTCGTTGTAGGGACCGGAGGGAACCTTTTCGAATATTGCGGAAGCATATTCGGTCTGAAGTGCGAAGTAGAAGGTCTTGTCGATGCCCCAGGTATTTATTATACCGAGATCGTTACCTACCGACGTGCTGAGTGCCCAGGAAAGAAGAACAAGCTTTTCGGTAGCATAGCTCCAGGCGCTGGGAGAATCGAAGTAAGAGCCGTCAGGTGCGTACATATCAAGTCCGATCTTAGTGAGCGACTTGAGATTGTTCTCAAGAAGCCACTTTGCCTCGGTTACGTACTGAGTATAAACGGTGATTGAATTTTCTTCATCATCGGAGGGATTGTTGATATTGAAGATGTACTCCGAGCCGAGAAGAGCAAGAGAAGCTATTGCCATACCGGAGGTACCCGCAACGTTCCAGCTATTGGTCTTGGATGCATAATCGAAATCATCGCCCTGGTTACGGGAGTACTTGGTCTCGAATGCACCGTTACCCGATGCAAGATATCCCATATGTACACCGTTGCTGAAGAGTTCTGCTTCGATCAACTCTACGTTATAGCCGAGATCCTTCCAGATGTTGTAGAGCCAGTCATACGCGAGCGCGTATGCGGAAGTAGCATCGGCACAGTTTACGAAGTGTGCGGGACCCCAGTGAGTCCATTCACCCATCGAAAGAGCCATTTCATATGCAAGTCTTGCGTATCTATCCTCGCGAGTGATCTGATATGCAAGCGCGAGCGTTCTTATGTTTTCATTGTGCTCAACAGCCTCGTCAAGACGTCCGGTCTTTGTCGAATAACCGTTGTTACCCTTAACGCCTGCATCCTCCTGCTCCTTGGTAAGAACGTGAGGATTGACGATAGCGCCCTTGAGATACTTACCGGTGGTAACGTCCTCAGCTACATACTGAGCGTATACCTCTTCAGCATCCTCGAGCATCGAAGCAATATAGCCCTTGAGATTAGCATCAGCAGTCTCGGACATATAAGCCTCGTTAAGAAGATCAAACTGAGTCTGATCTGCCACAAGATAGGGGTGAGTGAAATTATTGGTATTTGCCTTTACAGTTTCATAGAAGTCTTCACCGGTCTTGTAATCGAAGACGAGATCTCTCATTATGTCAAGCATAACATCAAGATCGGTCTCTCTGTCGAGAAGATTCTCACCGGTAGAAACTACGATAAGTCCCATATCGTCGTAGGTTACGAAATAACCGTTGAAGAGCTTGGATATATCGTCTATTGCAACAACTACATATTCCTCTCCGGTAACCTTATCGGTTGCAATGCCGGGGGCTGCGGAAAGCTCGATAACCACTCCGTCCGCTGTCGCGGTAGTTCTTCCTATAGTAATAAAGGTAGATCCGTTTTCGGTGGAGATATCGTAGGACCTGCCATCTTCATGCTCAAACATGGGATAGCCTATCCAATCAAGTACAGTCTGAAGGGGTACGTAAACGGTACCGTCGATCTTTACAGGTGCGCCGTATGCCACACCGTTCTCATTCGAGAATATGTTGCTCTTGGTACCCGCATTGAGGCACTTATCAACGCCAACCTTCATAACAAGACCGCTGTTTATGTACTGAAGCACGGTCTTTTCTGCGCCGGGAATGAGTATCTCTTCGGTCTTTGCAGCCGCCTCATTAACTCTCTTACCGTAGCCGAGCTTTGAAACGTCAACAGGCTTTTCGGAGCCGTGGTAGAACTTTACGTTATCAAGAAGATATCCGTGACCGGTCTGGTTGGTACCGCCGGGGAGACCTATTCTTACAAGGTTGAGCTCGGTTCTGTCATCGAGACGAACCTCGTTGTAGTAGGTCTTGGTGGGATCGAGGACCTCGACGGTCTCTGCATCTACAGCATTGTCATAATCGAAGGTCTCGCTATTACCGAAGTAAACGCGAACGGTCATAAGAGCATCCATCTGACCGAGTGCAACACCGCCCAAGGGATTGCCATCCGCATCATTGCCCTTACAGCAGATTATATCGGACTCAAGCATAGCGCCGGTAATGCTATGGATGGTGCCGCAGGCAGGACATACTCTCTGGTTAACGTAGAAGACTGCAGCAACCTTATGCCAGGTATCCTCAATATCAACGGGGTTCGAAGAAATATTGTACTGAACGACACCGTTGCTGTTAAGATTGTCGTTAAGAGTTCCGAGCTTACCGTCAAGCACGCTTAAAACGGGGTAGGTATGAACCTTGCTTCCAACCTGGCTTGTGAACTCCATAATGGTTCCGATCTTCGAAAGGTCGTCGGTCTTGATATCGAACTCAACGATAGAATGACCGTATACAGCCTTGTCTGCACCGTAATCCATTATCATGTATCCCGCGGAGTCTCCGGAAGCGGAGACTCTCAGGTAGTAGTTATAATCGTAATTATCGGTTTCCTCATACTCAACAAGGAAGTTATTTCCGTTTGCCTTGGTGGTGAATCCGTTTGCGTAATTCCAGCCCTCATGATAAGTTCTGTTTACAAGAAGAACTATATCATCGGTGTCGGCCGCCTTTGAACCGGATGCCGCAGTCCCATTATCCGCATACACGAATACCGCGAGAGATGAAACAAGGAATGCGAGAATCAGCACCAAAGATACGATTCTTGAAAATTTATTTTTCATTCTTTTACTCCTTATTCTTTAGTTAAAAAGGTTTACGAAGAATGCAACGATACTGTCTATATCCCAGTTTCCGCGCACTGCACCTACAAGCTTTACGGTATCCTCTATCTCAGCGTTGATCGCATTGGAGGTAGAGATATACTCATCGCAAGCGGCATTGTAAACAGTCTTTGCTTCCTTTATTCCGCTATAGGTCGCATCAAGATCGTCATAGCAGGAATAGCACTGAACGAGAAGTCCGTAGATCTTATCGTCATCAGTCTCGTTTTCAAGCGCTCCGGATGCTACGAGGAAGAGCTCGCATGCACGCTCGGTAGCGATTATATATTCGCGGATCTGCTCATACTTAACTACGTAATCATCCATTCCCTCTCCTACGAGGTCCATAGCATAGTAATACTCTGTAGCTTCGTCGTAAAGGGGCTTAAGATCTGCATAGGTGTTAAACTCGGATGCATACTTCATCGTATTGATGAACTTGGTAGCATTCTGGAGCAAAAGGTTCTTATAGTCGTCCTTGAGAGTATCAAGCTGAGCCTTGTAGCTCTGATTCTTTGCTATCTCTGCCGCTATTTCTTTATTCTCTACGTCAATGGTCTTGATATTATCATTGATGTAATTTTCAACGAAGAGGCATATACCTGCTTTGTACACGTAGGATGCGGAGGGATCGTTGAATGCATCAAGCTTACCTCTGATAACGTCAAGATGCTCCTTCTGGAGAACATCCCAGAAGTATGCATTTGCCGAATCAAATACAGACTTAGCCGCTCTGAAGCCCTCATACTCGGGATCATACATATTCTCGTTTATGATATCAAGAGCAAGCTCCCAGAGCTTACGTGCGGATGCATCGCTGTTTGCCCAGTCACCGTTGGAGGTGGAGGAAAGGAGCGACATCATACCAACGAAGCGAGAGCTGTTGTGCTCAAAGGTCTTAAGACGGATAAGCTCTGCCGCACCGACAACGCCGATACCGCCGTCAAATCTGTTGATAGCATTACTGAGATTCGTTTTATCGGAACCCTTAAGGTCGGCGGGATTGGAGATCGAATCGCGGATAGCCGCCGCAACGTCGTAGTGCGCCTGAAGTCTTGCAGCGGATGCACCGCCCTCATAGCTCGACTTGAATACGTTCATATAAGTTATGAACTGCTGAGATGCCATATCTCTGTTGTAGTTATCCTTATACTGCATAAGGCTGGCATTTGCCTGAAGATATACAGCGGATGTGAAATCGATATACTCTCCCGACTTGGTTACAAAGTTGTCGGCAAGATTGATCTTAGTGATTATCTCAGAGGAGTTAGCGAAGGTCCTTTCTACCGATCCGACGTTATTTACAAGTCCCTGGAATGCAAGAACGTTTTCCGTCTTAACCGCATCGATAAGAAGATCATACACACCGCGGCTTTCACCCTCGGGCTTGCTGTTATTATAGTATTCAAGGAAGATTTCGATACTCTTTACGAGATCCGCATAGTTAGGATTCTCACGGGGGAAGAGGTTCTTACCCGCAGCCATATCATAGTAGTTGGAGATAATGTTTCTCTCTATCTCGTTATATGCCTGAAGACGGTTGGTAGCAGACATCTCATTGTTACCGAGAGTGTCAATGCTACTGTAGATGAACTTCTCATCATCGGTCATCTTGGTAAGATGCTCGGGGTCGTGGATGGTGGTACCCTGATATGCAAGCATATTGTCGATACCTACGCGACCGGTAGTACTCTGGCATCCCATACGGAACTGAAGGGGGTATACGTTAACGTATGCCATGTTATAGTTTTCCGCCTGGTCAATAGCCTTTATCTCATAAACGGGCTTTCTCTCGTCCTTGCCTACGTATACGGTGGTAAGCATGGTCTCGGCATCATAGGAAACCGAAATGTGCTCCCATTCATCCGCACGGAAGGTATGGACCTCTTTGCCGCCTGCATGCAGAGTAACCGTTCTGGTTGCCGCATTGGTAGAGAAGTGCATAAGATCGATCTTACCGTCATTGTATGTATGAGTGTTATACATACCGATACCAAAGCTCTTATTGAGGCCCTTGAACTCGCCGGATTTTTCGCGATCCACCTTTCTTACCTTGATAGGCTCGCCGTTTGCATCAAGCTGCTTTACGTAGATAACGTTTCCGTTCTCATCCTTCTTCTCAACCTTTACTACGTTGCCTTCTGTATCCTTGATCTCCTCATATTCGGGCAGATACTTCATACTGCCGTCTTCATTGAAGACTATCTTACCGTTTTCATCTGTAAGGGGAACAAGAAGGTCCTCCATAGCATAGGTCATCTCGGGAACCTTGACGGAAACCTTTACGGGAATGGGGCTGCCATTTGAATAGGTCTTTACCGCTTCGCCGTCCATCTCGTACTTAGGATTGCCCTCTTCATCAAGCTCGCATACGTACTTGGGTATGGGATTTCCCTGAGAATCCTTAAGAGGCTCATACACAGGGATAAGCTTTCCCCTCTCGTCACGGATGTAATTTCCGTCGGCATCCTTCTTATAGAGGTAAACGGGAGTCTTGTTGCCGTTCTCGTCCTCGATATCGTCGCCGTTCTCGTCCTTTTCGTAGATGATATTACCATTGGAATCGGTCTCGGGAACCTGAATATAGAATCCCTGATCATCCTTTGCAAGCTCATAGATAACGTCACCGTACTCATCAACTTCGATCTCGTAGATGATCCTGCCGTTCTCATCGCGCTTGTCGACCATAACGACGTTACCCTCGTCATCGAGCTTCTCGGTCATAACGTATACGACCTCGCTGAAGAAGGCGATATCAAACTCGGAAACGAAACCGTTCTGAGGCGTTTTCTCAACGTCGTCAAGAACACCGAACCAAGGCTGAATGTAAAGGTCACCCGGTCTTTTGCTTCCGTCATCATTAGTGTGACCCTCGGGGTTATTCCAGTTGTAGTCCATCATATAGAACTGACCGGAAAATGCGCTGTTGTAAACGCTTGAGACACCCTGCCAGAAGTTATTGACAGGAGTGACCACTCCGACCTTGGTTGAATCAAATGATTCGCCGGCATTTGCAACGCCGAGCGACTTCTTCATGTTACCAAGGTAATAAATGTGGCCGTTCGCCAACTGCTCAAAGCCGTGCGATACGATGAGCTTCATATTAAGGTACTCATCGTAGGAAGTATCGGCGCCGGCGATTACCGAGTCGGTAGCAGCTGCGGATACTGTAGCAAATACCATAGAAGCCAGTAAAACTACCGCACCGATGAAAATCAAAATTCTTTTGGTGTTTTTCATAAATCCTCCTTAGAAAATTCTCAAAATTAATTTGACTAGCCTATTATAACATTATTAAAATATGTAAGCAATATACTTTTTGTAATTTTGTGTATTTTGTCTATAATTTTCTACTTTTAGCACAAAGCAAAAATACATTCCCGGGACGGTAAATGATGAAAAAAGACGCTTTAATGAAAAATACGAGGATGCATCGGAGCCGAAATGTCCGTTACATCCTCGCATTTTAACCGGAAATAAATCGGTTTTTAAAAGTTTTCAATCAATTGATTCACCGGTTTTGGGATATGCCTGCTTTTTGGGGACGATATGCGTATCTGTGTCAACGTCTCCAGTATTTGCGGTCCAGCGACCGATACATTATAGCCTCTGCAATATGATCGGCATTTATCTCAGCCGAGCCCTCGAGATCGGCTATAGTCCTTGCGACTCTCAGCACACGGTCATGTCCTCTCGCGGAAAGACCGAGCGATTCAAACGCCTGGCGCATAAGATCCTCGCCATCCTTATTCGGGGTACAGCACCTTCTGAAGATGCTTCCCGTAAGGCTACCGTTCAGAATACCGCTGTCAGCACCGATGGCTTCAAGTCTTTTTGCGGCAAATCTGCGCGCAAAGTTGACACGCTCCCGTATCTTTTCCGAGGGCTCGCCCTCCTGAGTCTTTCCCGATATTTCATCGTATGAAACGGCGGGCAGCTCTATTTCGATATCTATTCTGTCAAGAAGCGGACCGCTTATACGGTCGAGATACTGCTTTCTCGCGGCAGGAGAGCAGGTGCAGACCTTGTCCGACGAGCCGAAGTATCCGCACTTGCAGGGATTCATCGCGCATACCAGCATAAAGTTTGACGGATAGGTTATCTTTGCCGCGGCACGGGTGACGGTCACCTTACCGT
Organism: Oscillospiraceae bacterium; assembly: GCA_015064555.1. GTDB lineage: Bacteria > Bacillota > Clostridia > Oscillospirales > CAG-272 > UBA1740. The sequence goes on along the minus strand of SVRZ01000006.1, from coordinate 45,356 downwards.
CCTCCAGTGGCTGACGCATAGCCTCGGTAACCGATTTTGGAAACTCGGGCAGCTCGTCAAGGAAAAGTATTCCGTTATGAGCGAGGGATATCTCGCCGGGGCGCGGATTCGAGCCTCCGCCCGTAAAGCCCACTGCCGTTACCGTATGGTGCGGAGATCTGAACGGTCTTTCTGTTATAAGATGCTTGGTAAGCGTTCCTGTTACCGAATGGATCTTGGTCGTTTCTATCGCCTCGGAAAGCGTCATATCGGGCAGTATGGAGGGTAGCCTCTTGGCGAGCATTGATTTTCCCGCACCGGGAGGTCCTATCATAAGAACGTTATGTCCGCCCGCCGCCGCTATCTCAAGAGCGCGCTTCGCCTTATACTGTCCGCGCACCTCGGAGAAATCTCCGCAGACCGAGCGCTTGGTGAAATCAAAGCAGGAGGATTCGGGATTTTCGGGAGTCAGCCTCGATATCCCCTTAAAGTGATCTATGAGCTGACGCAAATCGTCCACAGCATAGACGGCTATACCGTCCACAACAGCTGCCTCGCCTGCATTTTCCCTCGGCACGTATATCTCGCGCCTTCCCATATCTCTGGCACAAACAGTCATGGGAAGGATACCGCGGACAGCGCGGAGCTCGCCTGAAAGCGAGAGCTCTCCAACAAGGTATTTATCCGAAAAATCGCAGGTGGATGGAAGGATCCCGTCACTCTGCAAAATTGAGCATATTATCGCAAGATCGAGTGCAGTTCCCTCTTTTTTGAGGTCCGCGGGAGCGAGATTTATCATTATATCAAGAGATGGGAATTTTATTCCGCTGTTCTCGCACGCGCTCTGAACACGGTTTTTCGCCTCCTTGACGGCAGCATCCGGTAATCCTACCAGCTCAAATTTAGGCAGCCTGTTCCAGCTGCAGCACTCGACGGTTATCTCAAAGCCGTTTATACCGATAACCCCGGCGCTCAATACTCTTGAAAGCATTCCGCAGATCCTCCAATTGACATTTATGAATATATATTATCACATCGGAATAAATAAATCAACCCGATTTATTGACATTGTCGCATCAAAGTGATAAAATATCGTTGACATCAACAAAAAACAATCGCCAGGAGAATAAAAATGGAATACTTGAAGAATGCCGCAGTCTACGGCAGTATATGCGATATAGGAATAGAAGAAGGAAAAATAGCCTTCATAGGGAAAACCGACGAGGACGGAACCGATCTTTGCGGTATGAGGGTATACCCCGGTCTTGTGGACGTTCACAGTCACGGATGCATAGGCTACGACACGATGGATGCCGAGGATCATCTTCGGGAGATGGCGGAGTTTCAGCTCAGCAACGGAACGACTACCTGGTACCCCACCACTATGACCATGAGCTTCGACGATATAACTCGTGCGGTTACTCGTAAGACCGATTTTGAAAACGGGGCAAGTATCCCGGGATTTCATATGGAGGGCCCCTTCATAAATCCCAAGCACAAGGGAGCTCAGAGCGAAAAACATATATTCAAGCCCGATTATTCAAAAATACGCGAGCTTAACAGTGTGAAGCTCGTGACTATAGCCCCCGAGCTTCCCGGAAGCCGCCGTTTCATCGAGGAATGCCCTGCCCTCATCTGCCTCGGTCACTCGGATGCAGATTACGACACCGCAAGAGGTGCCTTCCGCGCAGGCGTCAGATGCCTGACTCACACGTTCAATGCGATGCCGGGTATTCACCACCGTATGCCCGGTCCCATAGCCGCCGCATTTGACACGGATGGCATTTACGCGCAGATAATAGCAGACGGAAATCATATCCACGAATCTGTGCTCCGAATGATAATACGTATCCTCGGAGAAGAGCGTATAGTGCTGATAAGCGACTCGATGCGTGCTACTGGTATGGAGGACGGAGAGTACACGCTCGGAGGCGAGGCTGTATTCGTCAAGGGGGGCGTTGCCAGGTGCGAGGACGGCAGATTGGCAGGCTCAACCTCTACCCTCTTGGATTGCGTAAGATATCTCGCCGCACACGGTATATCCGCCGATTCGGCATTCAGGATGGCAAGCGAGGTCCCCGCACGTATGATGGGACTCAATAAAGGTAAAATAGAAGTCGGATACGATGCAGACCTCATCGCGGTCGATAACGATAATAATCTTGTGAAGGTTATGAAAAACGGCAGATTTTACAAATAATCGTTTACAAAATCACCAAAAAGGAAATATTATGGAAGAAAAGAATTCAAGAACGGCTATGCTTATCGGCGAGGATGCCGTCAATGCTCTAAAGAAAGCGAGGGTTGCCGTTTTCGGTGTGGGCGGAGTCGGCGGATATGCCGTTGAGGCGCTTGTAAGAGCCGGTGTCGGCGCCGTAGACCTGATCGATGCGGACAGAGTTTCGATATCCAACATCAACAGGCAGATAATCGCAACAGAGAAGACTGTGGGAATGCTTAAGACCGATGCGGCAGAAGAGCGCATACTTTCAATAAATCCCCTGTGCCGTGTAAAAAAGTACCCCATTTTCTTCGATGATTCAAGCGCAAAGGAATTTAATTTCTCCGATTATTCTTACGTCATTGATGCTATAGATTTTGTCAAGGGCAAGCTCGCTCTCGCCGAGCTGTGTCAAAGCGCGAAAGTTCCGCTGATTGCGGCTATGGGAGCAGGAAACAAGCTTGATCCCACCGCCTTTGAGGTGGCTGATATCTATGAAACATCGGTTTGTCCCTTAGCACGGGTAATGCGTACCGAGCTGAAAAAGCGCGGGATCAAGCACCTGAAGGTAGTCTACTCACGCGAGAAGGCGCGCCGCCCGATAGTAACGGAAGCCCCCGAGGACGGACGCATCCCACCCGCAAGCATATCATTCGTGCCCTCGGTTGCAGGGCTTATAATAGCGGGTGAGGTCATAAAGGATCTCACAAGAGAATATGTACCCAAGAGCGAAAACTGAAATTCAAATCTCGGAGGATAGGATCATGGCATCACCTATATTTGAAAAAGCGAAGGAAAAGATAATAATCGTAGCGCACAGAGGCGTGGCGGGAGGTAATATCCCCTGCAACACTATCGCGGCATACAATGCCGCTCTGACACAGGGAGCGGATATGATAGAGATCGACGTCAGCATGAGCCGCGACGGAGAATTGTTCATATTCCATCCCGGCATGGAAAAGCCTCACCTCGGTCAGGATGTACGCATCCCCGAAATGACCGCAGAGGAGGTAAAGCAGCTCCGATACCTTAACTGCGACCGCACTCCGACACCTTACGGGCTCTGCACCCTCGACGAGGTCTTTGAGCAGTTCGGCAGAAGGTGCCTTATAAACGTTGATAAATTCTGGGATCACCCTACCGAAATATATCGCTCCATAAAGCGACACGGCATAACCGATAACGTGCTTGTCAAATCCACTCCCACCGAAAAGGTGCTCTCGGTGCTCCGCGAGCTCGCGCCCGACGTCCCCTATATGCCGATAGTGAACAAGACTCATCCGAAGCATAAGGAGCTTATGGCATCCGGGATAAATTATATCGGTGCCGAGGTTATCTTTGATACAGAGGATGACGAGGTCGCAAGCGAGAAATTCATCGGAATGATGCACCGCGACGGAAAGCTCGTCTGGGCGAATGCCATAATTTACAACTCGAAAGCACAGCTCACCGCAGGTCATTCGGATGACACGGCTCTCTGGGGCGATCCCGATCGCGGATGGAGCTGGCTGGCAAGGCGCGGATTTGACTTTATACAAACCGACTGGACGGGTATGCTCATCGATCATCTGGATAAAAACGGCCTTCTCTACCGCAAAAAATAATTTATATCCGCTTCAGGTAAGAATTACAGATTTTTTTGCGAGAAAAGGCAAAAAGACGGTAGCTCAAGTTTTTTGAACTTGAGCTACCGTCTTTTATTGCATTATAACAAAAATATGCAAACGTATTCGAATAAACGGCGAATATTTTTCACACTCTATCCTTTCTGTGCGTATTATGAATATAGCACAAGCGAATTATACTTACAGAGAGGTGGATATACATGAAATTCAAACGGCCGGATCTCAGCCGCATTATAAATCTGAAAAGCAGCACAGCTACCAAGGGCACGCCCTGCTCGCAGGGCGGAATTACAGATGACAAGGGTAATGCACCTTACGTTTTTGATCTCGAGACGCTCGGTAGGGCGAACCTCGCATACAGGCGCGTGATCTGGACAGGAAAGCATATGCAAATCGCACTTATGCACATCCCCGCAGATGAGGATATCGGCTGGGAGGTTCATAACGGCGGAGATCAGCTCGTCCTGATAACCGACGGCACCGCCGAGGTATTCCTAGGGGGTAAGGAAAACGCGCCGGCAGTAAAAAAGACCGCGGGCGAAGGAAGCGGAATTATGATACCGTCCGGCACTCTTCACAATATCAGAAACACAGGGCGCGAGCCGCTTAAGCTTGTCAGCATCTACGCGCCGCCCGAGCACCCTTATGGAAGCGTAAACGAGAGCCGGGATGACTGATATCTCGCAAAAAAGCTCGGCCGCGATCGGTAAACGGCACACGAAAAGCAGCCGAGTGATCCGAGCGTAGCCTGACAAAAAAAGCAAACACAGCACCGATCCGCTTCAAACGAATCGGGCTGTGCTTTATTGTATCAAAAGAGAGTAGCTGAAGTTCAAAAAAACCGAGCTGCCCCCGAATGCGCAAGCACCTTCATCAAGGCAAGCCGCATCCTTATGCAAACTGCTGACCGTTCATAAAAAGATGGAATGCAATTCCGAGGTGTATAGCGGCGGCACGGCATAATTTCATACGCTCAAGGAATATCTCGAAATAATCCATAATAGGGCTCACAGCGGTATCGACCGCGAGGACGAGCGTTATCTCAGAACGATCACGCGAGAGGGCTAACGCCGATTCCATTACCGAAAAGTTTACACGGTCATGGATATCAAAGCTTCTTGCATCGGGATTTCTGACTCTCGATTTTCTTACGTCCGACTTATCCGCTATGATGAGCGCGGCGGCGATAGGGCTTATCGGAACGCCGGTTCCCTCATCGTGATTTCCGATAGCCGAAATGATTTCGGCTATATCCTCGGGAGGCATATTATATCTGTTCAATATATCAAAGGCGATAAGTGCTCCCGACTGCGAGTGATTGACACGGTTCACCACATTTCCTATATCATGCAGATATCCCGCTATCCTCGCAAGCTCAACCGTGTGCCCGTCATAGCCGAGCCCCTTCAGTATATCCGCCGCCCTCTCGGCAACCGTGGTCAGATGCGGTATATTGTGCTCGGTGTATCCAAGGGCTGCAAGCGCAGAATCCGCGGCGGCTATATAGGCATTGACGGCGCTATCTTTTCTTATAACGTCATAGCTTATCATCTTCGTTCTCCTTTTTCAACGTTTACAGAAATATAATAGCAGTTTTCTCTCCGATTTTCAAGTCTTTTTAGTTATTTTTATAATATATGTTGACAAAATCAACATTTCGTTGTATAATATTAATACAAAAACATACAGACAGGAAAAGATAAAATGAGTGCTATTTTAGAATCATACGAATCGCTTGAATTCATTAAATTCATGCGTGATCTCAACATAATAACCGTAATCATAAGACTTATACTCGCGGCGCTCTTCGGCGCGGTGATAGGTCTTGAGAGAGGCCGCCAGCGCCGTGCGGCAGGACTCAGAACGCATACGCTCGTATGTCTCGGCTCTGCCCTTACAGCAACGCTCGGTATCTTTACGAGCACCGCTCTTGCAAATCTTCTGAACGTGTCGGTTTCCGATCCTCTCAGAGTCAGCGCGCAGGTTATTTCGGGCATAGGCTTCCTCGGTGTAGGATCAATAATGATCAAGGGCCGTTTCCAGATAGTCGGTCTTACCACCGCGGCGGGACTCTGGGTTACAGCCGCTATCGGTATATCTCTCGGCGCGGGCTTCTACGAGGGTGCGCTTGTCGCGCTTGCGGTAACCGTATTCACTATCCTCGTCCTTCACAAGCTCGAGCGCAAAATAAACGCAAACCACCTGAGCTTCGGTGTTTACACCGAGATAAACTCGGATAAAAAGGTCAATGAATTCATAACCTTTATGAAGGATTCATACCGTGCACACGACGTTCAGGTAACCGTTCCGAGAAGCGGTATTACGGGCAACATAGGCATCGAGGTAAGTATAATCTCATCCAAGAAGCATAAGGTAGTTCTCGATGAGGTGGTAGATAAGCTTCAGGAGCTTGATTACGTTATATTTGCAATAGAGTCGCTATGATCCTACAGAAGCGGTGCAAATACTCTTATAAGATCTCTGCATATCCTTTCTGCAAATCCAAGGTGCGCATCCCGGGGAGTTATCTCCGAGGATGCGCCTTCTGTTTTCAGAAAGCTGTCACGCATCCTTGGGATCACCCTATCTCCGTAGATCATAACTCCGTCCTCAAAGTGATGCACAAGACTGCGGTAATCCATATTTATAGTGCTGACAAGCGCGCACCTGTCATCCGACACGAGCATTTTCTCATGTATGAAGCCGGGTGTATACTCGAATATTCTTACGCCTGCCTTTATGAGATAAGGGTAGGCGCTTTTTGTCATTATCTTTATCAGCCGCTTATCGGCTATGCCGGGGGTAATGATCCTGACGTCCACTCCTCTTTTTGCCGCATTCCGAAGCGCCTCGGTGATATCGTAGTCGATTATCAGGTAGGGAGTCGTTATATAAAGGTAGGAATCGGATGAGGATATGACGTTTACAAGAAGATTTTTTCCCACAGGCTCGGGATAGGTAGGAGCAGGACCGGAGCCGAATGGGATAACAAAGCCTCCATCAGATTTCACGTCAACCTCGGACACGGGAGGTAACAGGCTCTTATAATCGCTCATTTTACGCTGTGTCAGGTCATAGAGCGCCAGAAACAGTCGGACAAAGCCGCGGACTGCCTCACCCTCGACCTTTATTCCGCCGTCCTTCCAATGCCCGAAGCGAATGTGCTCATTTATATACTCGTCCGCAATGTTCATACCTCCCGTGAAGGCAGTTCTGCCGTCCACGATGCATATCTTCCGATGATCGCGATTATTATGGGATGAGGAAAGAGTCGGCGTTATTCTCGAGAAGGCATAACACTTGATCCCCTTCTGCCTCATATCGCGGCAAAAGCGCTTGGGAAGCTTACCTATCGAGCCGAAGTCATCATAAAGAAGTCTGACGTCCACGCCTTCCTCCGCCTTCCTCACAAGCACGTCCTCTATCTTTCGCCACATAACGCCCGAGGAAAGTATGAAATACTCAAGGAAAATATATTTCTCCGCGCTCTCCATTTCAGCAAGCATAGCAGAGTAAAGCTCCTCGCCTGATGGATAATATTCAAGCCCCGACGAGTGATACAGGCAGGAAAGGGCATCGTCCCGCATCAGGGCAAGCGCGCATCCGGCATCGGGGCGCGAGATTGCAGAAAGCTCGGCAAGACGGGAAAGCGAGCGCTCATGCTCTCCGCAGCTCTGTTCGTTTTCAAGGATCGCCGAATACATATCTTCAAGGAATTTCGCCTCTCCCCTGCGGAGCTTGCGCGAATAAAATATGAGATAAAGTATTCCCCCGAGCACCGGGATGAAGGTCACGACACTCAGCCAGGTCAGCTTAAATTCCGGATTGGTGTCGCGGTTTATAAGGCTTATCAGAACGCTGAAGTTCACAATAGCGCTGAGAAGCACGAATATAAGCGAATAGGTATATGCATAAAATACCAGGTATGAAAGAAGGAGTACCTCGGCAAGTATAAAGACGGCGCAAAGCATATATCTTGAAAAAAGGACCTTTAGTATTCTTTTCATTTTTACCTCCCAAACAACCAAAAAAAGATCCGCGCCTTGAAGCGTCGGATCCCAATGAAGTCACAGTCTTTGATGAAGGGTTTCTGATAATTTTTTCCCTATAAGATAATATTAAATCATTTTAATCCTTTTTTCAATATATAATCCTTTAAAAGAAATAAAGTTACAATTTGATAAAAATCTATTGACAAATACAAAATTATGTAGTATAATTTTTGCAGAATGTAAATTGTATACAAGAATACAATTTGTAAAAAGCAGGAGCGCAGACCGTCTGCGGGCAAGCTATCCCGGGGATGTTTTTACGCTCAGCGCATTCTGCCGCCGAGGCTAATACACAGGAGGTACCATATGATCACCAAAAGCCCATACAGCAACTTGCTTGAGCAATCTCAGTACAAATATTCTCTTCAGGACGTAGCTGAGCCTAATCTCTACAGGGATATCTACCCCTACGATGAGATACCCAAGATCGCGTTCAACCACAGACGCGTTCCTCTCAATATGCCTGCCGAGATATGGATAACAGATACTACCTTCCGCGACGGTCAGCAATCGCGCGCGCCCTATACCTCCGAGGAGATTCTCGATCTTTATAAGATGCTTGCAAGACTCGGAGGCCCGAACGGAATTATAAGGCAGAGCGAGTTCTTCGTCTACTCGGAGAAGGATCGCCGCGCTGTCGAAATGTGCATGGATCTCGGATACAAGTTTCCCGAGATAACCACCTGGATAAGAGCAAAGAAGGAGGACTTCGCCCTCGTTCGTGATATCGGAATAAAGGAAACGGGTATCCTTGTATCCTGCTCGGATTATCATATATTCAAAAAGCTCGGAATGTCGCGCTCTCAGGCGCTTGAGCATTACCTGAAGGTAGTGCACTCGGCATTCGATGCAGGCATACGTCCGAGATGCCATCTCGAGGATATAACAAGAGCCGACTTCTACGGCTTTGTCGTTCCCTTCGTAAACGAGCTGACCGAGCTCTCGCGCTCGGCGGGCATCCCCGTAAAGATCAGAATGTGCGACACTATGGGATACGGCGTACCCTTCACGGGAGTTGCACTTCCGCGAAGCGTGCCCGGCATAGTTTACGGACTGCACCACTATTCCGACGTTACCTCGGAGATGCTTGAGTGGCACGGCCACAACGACTTCTACAAAGCGGTCGCAAACGCAAGCTCGGCATGGCTCTACGGCGCATCGGCAGTAAACTGCTCGTTGCTCGGAATAGGCGAGAGGACAGGAAACGTTCCGCTTGAGGCTATGGTAATAGAATACGCATCCTTAAGAGGCAGCTTTGACGGTATGGAGCCGACGGTCATTACAGAGATAGCCGAATACTACAAAAACGTTCTTCACTATGATATTCCGCCAATGACTCCCTACGTCGGCTCAAGCTTCAATATGACACGCGCGGGAATACACGCAGACGGACTTATGAAGGATGCAGAGATATACAATATCTTCGATACCGAAAAGATACTTGCACGCCCTGCGGAGGTTTCAATATCAAACACCTCGGGCCTTGCGGGAATTGCATATTGGATGAACACACACTACGGTCTTACGGGTGAAAGAATGCTCACGAAGCACGACGGCATTATTCAGCTTATGAAAAAAGAGATCGACCATGCCTATGCGGACGGACGCAATACCGTCATGGGTGATGACGAGCTTGTAACAATAGCATCAAGACTCTCCAACGGATATTTCAGTTAAAGGAAGGGATATACTATGATAATCGACTCGGCAACACTTTCGCTCGAAGATAAGGTTTACGCAACACTCAAGGAGGAGATACTGACAGGAAAGCTCGAATGTGGCACTGTTCTCCGCGAGATAGCCTTATCACAACGTCTGGATGCAAGCCGTACCCCCATCAGGGGCGCGCTTCACAGGCTCGCAGAGGAGGGGCTCGTTGAGCTTCAGGCAAACAAGGGTGCTACCGTACTCGGTATATCAAAGGATGATATCGAGGATATATACGAAATAAGAATAAAGCTCGAGGGACTTGCCGCAAGGCTCGCCGCAGAGCGTATGAGTGAGGATGACCGCCGCGAGCTTACCTCCACCGTTGAGCTCTCCGAATTTTATCTGACAAAGAGCAACGACGAGATGAACGGCCGTCTGGACTCGGAATTTCACAGCATTATCTTCAAATCGGCGGGAAGCCGATATCTTTGCAGGATACTCAGCGAGCTGCACCATAATATAAAGGCATATCGCGGCTTTTCGCTCTCGAATATCCGAAGAGCAAGAGAGGCTCTCTGCGAGCATCGGGAGATACTCGATGCCATTCTTGCCAGAGATGGCGATGAGGCGGAAAAGCTCACCGAGATCCACGTAAGACGCGCGCTTGAAAACTTCAAGGCGCAAACAAAGAAAATATAAACGACGCCAAAATCGGCGGCAAAGGAGCTGCAATATGGGATACACCATTGCCGAAAAAATAATATCCTCCCACCTGGTATCGGGAAAAATGGTACGCGGCGAGGAAATAGGAATCAGAATAGATCAGACTCTCACACAGGATGCGACGGGCACTATGGCATACCTCGAGCTTGAGGCTATGGGAATAGACCGTGTAAAGACCGAGCTCTCGGTGGCTTACATAGACCATAATACGCTTCAGGCAGGCTTTGAGAATGCAGACGACCACAGATACATACAGACGGTTGCGGCAAAGCACGGTATAAGATTCTCCCGTCCGGGTAACGGTATCTGCCATCAGGTCCACCTCGAGCGCTTCTCTGCCCCCGGCAAGACGCTTATCGGATCGGACAGCCACACACCCACCGCAGGCGGTATAGGAATGCTCGCCATGGGTGCGGGCGGTCTTGACGTGGCAGTTGCCATGGGAGGCGGTGCATACTACATAACGATGCCGAAAATGATAAGGGTGAACCTTATCGGCAAGCTCAGCGAGTACGTGAGTGCAAAGGACGTGATCCTCGAGGTGCTCAGACTGCTTTCGGTAAAGGGCGGTGTCGGCAGTATAATCGAATACGGCGGAGAGGGCGTTAAATCTCTTTCGGTACCCCAGCGAGCTACCATCACAAACATGGGTGCAGAGCTCGGCGCGACAACCTCTGTATTCCCCTCGGATGAAACGACACGCGCCTTCCTCTGTGCCGAGGGCAGAGAGCAGGATTACATACCGCTTTCTCCAGACGAGGATGCAGTCTACGATGCCGAATACACGGTTGATCTTTCGGCTCTCGAACCGCTTGCCGCCTGCCCCCACTCCCCCGATAACGTAAAGCGCGCATCTGAGCTTGTCGGTATGAAAATAAATCAGGTATGCATAGGCTCATGCACCAATTCATCTCTCAGAGATCTTCTTACGGTAGCCGCGATGCTCAAGGGCAAGACCGTCCATCCGGACGTCAGCCTTTCCATCTCCCCCGGCTCAAAGCAGGTATACACGATGCTCGCCGAGTGCGGTGCTCTTGCCGATCTTATAGCCGCAGGAGCGAGAATACTCGAATGCGCGTGCGGACCGTGTATAGGTATGGGCTTTTCTCCCGGAACGGGCGGCATCAGCCTTCGCACCTTCAACCGTAATTTCCTCGGCAGGAGCGGCACGAAGGATGCAAGCGTCTATCTCGTTTCTCCCGAAACCGCCGCGGCATCGGCAATATCGGGAGTATTCACCGATCCGCGCACGCTCGGCGTGGCTCCCACGATCACCCTTCCGGATAAATTCCTCATAAATGATAATCTTATAGAAATGCCTCTTTCCGAAGAGGCGGCAGTCGATGCCGCGGTCGAAAGAGGACCTAACATAAAACCCATTCCCATAGGACCTCGCCCGGACGAAATTCTCTCGGGAAGGATCGTGCTGAAGGTTGGGGACAATATCACAACAGACCACATTATGCCTGCGGGCACCAAAATACTTCCCTATCGCTCGAACGTGCCGAAGCTCTCCGAATTCTGCTTCACCGTATGCGATCCCGACTTCCCCGAGCGCGCAAAGCGCGAGGGAGGCGGAATAATACTGGGAGGTCACAATTACGGACAAGGCTCCTCGCGTGAGCATGCCGCGCTCGTTCCTCTCTATCTCGGCATCCGTGCCGTGATAGCAAAGAGCTTTGCGAGAATACACGCCGCAAATCTTATAAACTTCGGCATACTTCCTCTGACGCTTGAAAACGAGGATGATTACGACGTTGTCGCAGAGGGTGACGAAATCGTTGTACCCGATCTGATATCTCTGCTGAAAGGCTCGGACAGACTACCGGCACGTGTCGGGGATAAAGAGATATTTCTCAATCTTTCACTCACCGAAAGACAGCGCGAGATACTTCTTGCAGGCGGACTGCTCAATCATACCCGTGCTAATTTAAATACTTAAAGGAAAAAGAAAATCATGAAAAATAACAGCTACAACGAAAATCTTGAGCTCGCCTGCGAAAAGTTCAGAGCTATACTTGAAAAGCAGCTTGTCCGCGTTGAGAACATGAAGGCGCAGGGAGATTTCACCGACTATGCCGCGCTCGATACTATAAAGATAGGCATCTGCGGCGGTGACGGTATCGGCCCCACTATAACAAAGGAAGCGGCGAGAGTGCTGAAATTCATTCTTAAGGACGAGGAAGCACGTGGACGTGTTAAGTTTATAAACATAGACGGACTTACTATAGAAAACAGAATAGCCTGCAACAAGGCAATTCCCGATGACGTTATGGAGATGCTTCTTTCCTGTGACGTTATACTTAAAGGTCCTACCACCACTCCCCAGAAGGGCGACGGTATGCCGAATATCGAATCGGCAAACGTTGCTATGAGAAAGGCACTCGACCTCTTTGCAAACATACGACCGGTTAAGGTTCCCGACGAGAGAATAAACTGGGTAATATTCAGAGAAAACACCGAGGGCGGCTATGCAGTAGGCTCGTCGGGCTTCAACGTCACCGAGGACCTGGCTGTCGATTTCACCATAACAACCAAGCAGGGCTCGGACAGAATAGCCCGCCTGGCATACGACTACGCGAGGCGTAACGGTATGACCCGTGTATCGCTTGTCACTAAGGCAAACGTCATAAAGACCACCGACGGCAACTTCCTTGAGGACTGCCACAAGGTAGCCGATCTTTACCCCGAGATAACCACCGATGAGTGGTATGCCGATATTATGACGGCAAAGCTTGTCGATAAGAAGCGCCGCCGCGATTTCCAGGTGCTTCTGCTTCCCAACCTCTACGGAGATATCATATCCGACGAGGCTGCGGAATTTCAGGGCGGTGTCGGAACTGCGGGCTGCGCGAATATAGGAAAGAAATATGCTATGTTCGAGGCGATCCACGGCTCAGCGCCCCGCATGGTAAGAGAGGGCAGAGCGATATATGCCGATCCATCCTCTATGCTCCGCGCCTGCGTTATGCTCCTTGACCATATAGGCTATGCCAAGGAATCCAAAAGGCTCGAGCGCGCTCTTGATATCTGTTCCTTTGAGGAGAAGAAGCTCACTATCACGGGAAGAGATACCGGCTCCACCTGCGAGCAATTCGGAAATTATGTTATGGATACGTTAAATTCGATTTGATTGACTATAATTATTTACAAAAGCGGTGTCAATTCGCGCTTCAGCGAATCAACACCGCTTTTATTTTATAATGACCGTGACCGTCAAGCTGATGATCGCAGTGACCGTCAGTTGCTTTCTGCTTCCTCACGAAGCTCCCGAAGGAACTCTCCAATGCGGCGGAGTGCCTCCTTGATATGGGCGGTTGAATAGCAATACGAGGTCCTGATGAAGCCCTCTCCGCTATCTCCGAATGCCGTACCGGGAACGGCGGCAACGTGCTTGGACTCGAGGAGTCTTGTGCAGAACTCCTCGCTGGAAAGACCTGTGCTCTTTATCGATGGGAAGGCATAGAACGCACCCTTAGGCTCACGGCAGGTAAGCCCAAGACGGTTAAAGCCGGATACTATTATCTTACGCCTTATATCGTATTCCTCCAGCATCTTTGCGACCTCGCCGTCACAGCTTCTGAGCGCCTCTACTGCCGCATACTGCGCGGTTGTAGGCGCACACATTATCGCATACTGATGTATCTTGGTTATCATCGCCATAAGCTCCGACGGGCCGCAGGCATAACCGAGGCGCCAGCCTGTCATGGCGAAGGTCTTGGAAAATCCATTTATAAGGAGTGTGCGCTCCTTCATCCCGGGAACGGAGGGAACGCTGACGTGCCGCCTTCCGCCGAAGGTGAGCTCTGCGTATATCTCGTCGGATATAACTATAACGTTGGTATCCGAAAGCTCCTCGGAAAGAGCGAGTATATCGTCATACTCCATTATCGCGCCCGTGGGATTGCAGGGGTACGGAAGTATCAGCGCCTTTGTTTTTGGGCTCATAGCCGCCGCAAGCTCGGCGCGGGTAAGCTTGAAATCGTTTTCTGCCTTGGTATCAATTATCACGGGGACACCGCCCGCAAGCCTTACTATAGGCTCATAGCATACGTAGCTCGGCTGAGGTATTATAACCTCGTCGCCCGGCTCGGTTATGGCTCTTATAGCCATATCTATAGCTTCACTGCCACCGACGGTTACAAGTATCTCCTTCAGAGGATCGTATTCAACTCCGTATTTTCTCTGCACGTAGCGGGATATTTCAGCTCGCAGCTCCTCAAGACCTCTGTTTGAGGTGTATCTGGTTGCGCCTATCTCGAGCGAATGTATGCCCGCAGAGCGCACCTGCCAGGGTGTCCTGAAATCGGGTTCTCCTACTCCGAGCGAAATGACGTCCTCCATTGTGTTTGCAATATCGAAGAATTTCCGGATTCCCGAGGGCTTAATATCCTTAACGGCAGCGGTAAGCACCTTGGAATAATCTATCATAGGGATATCTTACTCCTTCCGTCCTCCTCACCGAGCAGCTCGACGTTATACTCCTTATATCTGCGCATAACGAACTGAGTTCCCGTAGAGGTCACCGACTCTATCATGGCAAGCTCTCTTGAAACGAAGTTTGACACCTCATGGAAGGTCCTTCCCTTCACCACCACGTTCAGATCATATGCTCCCGACATAAGATATACCGACTCTACCTCGGGATAGCTTGCGACTCTTGCCGCAACCTCCTCAAAGCCATAGCCCGCCTTGGGAGTGACCTTCAGCTCTATTATAGCGCTTACACTGTCCGAATCCACCTTCTCCCAATCTATAACGCTCTTGTAGGCACATATTATGCCCTCTTTTTCAAGCGCGGCAATTCTCCGGCAGACCTCCTTTTCGGAAATATCGGTGATAGCGGCTATATCCGCATTCTCCATGCGTGCGTTCTCTGCGAGAAGCTTAAGTATTTTCCTGTCAATCTTATCCATCATTATATCTCCCTCGGGATGTAAATTTTATAGAATTATTTTACTAAATTACGCCCGTTTTGTCAAGAGATAAGCTATAAATTCATATAATCCTGTTGACAAGACCTTTATCTTCGGGTAAAATAAATTATACTTGAATTAAGGAACGGTACCGATATGTATATAGTCGATCTTCATAACGACAGCCTTTCGCTGACTAACAGCGAGCGAGGACTGATTACCGAATATAACG
This sequence comes from Oscillospiraceae bacterium, assembly GCA_015064555.1. Taxonomy (GTDB): domain Bacteria; phylum Bacillota; class Clostridia; order Oscillospirales; family CAG-272; genus UBA1740. The sequence goes on along the minus strand of SVRZ01000006.1, from coordinate 29,958 downwards.
TTCCCTATGCGAATCCATTTCTTCAGGTGTTTGCCGCATATATACCATTCCGCGGCAGATCACCCGAGGCTCGGCGCAGGGAGCTTATGAAATACGTGAACGTATATCTTTACGAGGTGGACCGCCTTGGGCTCTCGCACATAGACGACGTGCGCAAGCTCTATTCGGCAACCGATAATCTTTCCAATGCGGCTATGCTCTCGGTGGAGGGCGGCGGAGGACTGCTTGCCGACTCCGAGGAGCTTTTTACACTTCATAAAATGGGGCTGCGCATAATGAGTCTGTGCTGGGATTCAAACGAGCTGGCATCCTCCTCGCGTGACGAGGCGGACGAGGGGCTTACACACGAGGGCAGAAGAATGGCAAAAAGATGCGCCGAGCTCGGCATCACACTGGATGTTTCGCATCTTTCCGACCGAAGCTTCTGGCATCTTTGCGATGCTTATCCTCTGCCTCTTATCGCAACTCATTCCAACTTCCGCGACGTTTGCCCTCATAAAAGAAATCTCACCTACGATATGGCAAAGGAGATAGCCATGCGCGGTGGAGTGATAGGTCTCAACCTTTATCCCGAATTCTTATCGGAGAGCCCTGAGGATGTAAAGGCGGATGCCATCCTTCCGCACGTGGACTACTGCCTTGAAAAATTCGGTGACAACGTTCTGAGTCTTGGGCTTGATATAGACGGTACGGGAGGTGTATATCCGCGCGGAATAACCACCGATTCGTCAATACACGACCGGATCCTCGATATGCTTCTGTCCCGTTACCCCACATCCGTAGTTGAGCGGATAGCCGGCGAAAACGCGCTCGATTTTCTCAGAGGAGTGCTCTAATCAAAGAGGCTGTCACATTCGGCGAGACCAAAAATCCCAAATAAAAGAGGTTGACTCAAATAAAAAATTTGAGTCAACCTCTTTTATTTGCAAACTTATGTTGTCATACTCGACGTTTTTACCGTTTTACTTCTTCTGACCATACTTATTCATAAAGAAATCGTGATAGTATTCGCAGTCCTCACGTGATATCTCGACCGCGCCGCCGAGAGCCTGAACGTCGATGTATATCTGCGCCGTTTTCTCAAGAACGGTAACGCCGACGAGCGCCTCCTTAAGCGTTCTTCCTATTGCTATAGAGCCGTGGTTTGCGATCAGGGCTCCGTTTCTTTCATCAAGAGCCTCAAGTACGCTCTCTGCCATCTCGGGAGTGCCGGGATATGTGTATGCCGCGCATCTTATATCGCCGCCGAGTATCTGCACCTGATCGTCGCAGATGGGAGGAATGCCTTTCCTGGTAGTCGCTACCGCGAGTGCCTTTGAGGAATGAACGTGAACTATGCCGTTGATGCTCGGCTTATTGAGCAGTATTTTCGAATGGATCGGTACCTCAATAGAGGGCTTCAGATCGCCTTCGTACTCACCCGTGTGCATATTTACTATAACCATCTGGTCCGGAACGAGCCTTGAATAATCCATTCCCGAGGGGGTTATCGCCATATACGTGTCGTCTATTCTGCCGGATATATTTCCCCACGTTCCTGCGGTAAGTCCGGCATCTGCCATAGCCTTTGCGGTTTTGCAGACCTCTGCCTGCACCTCTTTAGCCTTTTCGATATCCATATTCTTTCTCCTTAGTTTATTATTTTGATCCTATCAGCAGTATCTGTAGAGAAGATGCTCGCCGTTCACAAATCTTCTTACCTCTCCGACTATCATTTTAGTGTGATTGGTAAGCACCTCGCGGCTTGCGCCCGCTATGTGAGGTGTAACAACAACGTTATCAAGCTCGGTAAGATAAGGATGATTCGAGGGAATGGGCTCCTTTTCATAAACGTCCAGAGCCGCTCCCGCTATCCTTCTCTCACGGAGGGCATCTATAAGAGCCGCCTCATCGACCACCGCACTTCTCGACGCATTGATGAAGTATGCGGTAGGCTTCATAAGAGAAAGCATTTCTCTGCTTATGCAGCCCTCGGTTTCGGGCGTGACCTTCAGGTGACAGGTAACGAAATCCGATTCCGACATGGCCTGGCGAAGTGTCAATGCCTTTCTGACACCTATCTCCTCGATATCTATCTCACCTATATAGGGATCGAAAATAAGAAGCTCCATACCGAAGGCTCTTGCTATTCTGCCGACGCGCTTTCCGATACTGCCGTAGCCGATTATGCCGAGAGTCTTGCCCTTCAGCTCGCAGCCCTTGAATACCGAATACGGAGCATCCTCTCCGACACCCCAGAATACGTCCTTCCTGAGTCCTTCCTTAGTCTGCTTTTCGTTATCGGGAGCGGCGGTATACATTCCCGCCTTCAGTGCGGCATGAGCCATAGGTATCTTCCTTGCTATCGAGAGCATAAGACCGATAGTAAGCTCTGCTGTGGCATCCGAATTTCTGCCGGGCGTAAAGAGCACCGGAATTCCCCTCTCCTTCGCCGCCTTGACGTCGATATTTACAGGAGTCGCACGGGTGCAGGCGATAAGCTTCAGGTTTTTTGCATTTTCGATGACCGCTCTGGTTATCTCGTCAAAGGTAGTGATGATGATATCGGCATCACGCGAGCGCAGAAGAAGCTCCTCCTCGGTAAGATTCGGGAGTCCCTTTGCCCATCCGTCGATAACGACCTCGCCCAGCTCATAAAGAGGCTCAAGCTCACGCGGATCGTATTCTGCTGTGAAAAAGATCTTCATAATTTATTACCCTTCCTTTTTATATTCTTGAAATGATTTCATCTGCGAGCGCGCTGTCTATTATCAGCGTCCTGAGAAGGCGCGAGCGCAGAACGGCAAGCACCGCCTCTGCCTTTGCCGCTCCTGCGGCGATTCCGACCGTGTTTTCAATGCTTCTTATGCACTCTATGTCGGCATTCAAGAGCCGCTCTGTAAGGAAGCACCCGTCTGCCCCTCCGTCCGACCTTATCGGATTGAGCGCGATATCCGCGACAAAGCCCTCGCGCCCAAGACGCGCGATATCCTCATCCGAAAGATATCCCATACGGTGCATGGCGGCATCCTCGTTTATCTCGCCTATTCCGAAGAGCGCAATATTGCAGCTGCGCATAATATCAAGCGATCTCTGTATCGGCTTTTCCTTCACGAGCAGATCTTTGAGCTCTCCCGTGGAAACGACCATAGGTGCATATAAGAGATAGCTTCCGCAATTCAGCTTCTCTGCAAGCGAGCGGACTATATCGTCCGATTTTGCTCCGAAGCCGTCCATACTCTGCGCTCCGAGAAGCTGAACGACACAGCAGTCCTTCTTATTTAAAAAGCGCATCTCGGAGACCGCGGCGCTAAGCGTCCTACCCCAGGAAACGCCTACGATATCTCCGTTCGATATCTCACCCTCGATATATTCGGCGGCAGTGCTTGCCAGCTTCAGAAAATCCAGGCGCGGCTCGCCGTATGACGGCGATATCACAACCCTTTTAAGCCCGAAGCGCTTCTCCAGCTCCACCTCTCTGCCCGTACTGTCACCCGCGCTGTCGCAAATACTGATCGAAACTATACCGTCAGCCCGAAGCGAGCCTATCACAGAATTCACCTTCTGCCTCGTCAGCGATAGCCTTGAGGCGATCTCCTCCTGCGTCATATCGCAGGTATAGTACATAAATGCTATTTTACTTTTCAGATTTCTGTCCATAAAAATCTCCTTACAAATGTAAATTGATTTTACAATTGTAATTGTATCTTATTTTTTGCTTTTTGTCAATAGCTTTTAAAACTTTTTCATGCACACAATAAAACAACCGAACGGCATCGCCTTCCGAAAATTCAAGGTCGGTGCTGTTCGGTTGTATGCAGAGATATCCGATTTCGGTTTTGGCCGATGCCGGGATCCTTTAGTTCGTTAATGGATATTCCGATCAGAAGAGATCGTAGTAGACGTCGCCCTCACCCATATATACGTCTGCCGCCGCCTTCAATCTATCCTGGCCGTAATTGTTTTTATCGTAGATTCCAACGGTTTTGAAGCCTGCCTTCTTCGCCGTTTCAAGAGCTACAAAGGAGTCCTCAAACACGCACGCATCCTCGATATTTCCACCGAGTCTGCGAAGCGCCTCAAGAAACACATCGGGCTTTTCCTTGCCCGCTCCGACGTCGGTGCAGGACACGACGTCCTCAAAATATTCGGCAAGTGCGCATTTTTTCAGAAGAGCGTGAAGGAATCGCGGCTCGGTCGCGCTTGCGATACACATTTTGACTCCGCGCGATCTCATATATTCGAGAAATTCGGGCACGCCTGTCTTCATATCCACCTTATTGTTGTAATAGTAATCTATCATTTTATTGCAGAATGAATAGATCTCCTCGGGGCTCACGTCATTGAGATAAGCCTTTTGTATCATCACCGCCGAGGCATTCATAGTTACAGTCCTTACCGCACGGTCTACCTCCGCATCAGCACGGAAGGACGGGTTATTCATATACTGCTTTCCGAGCTCGGGCCAGAACGCCTCCCAGAAGCCGAGAGAATCGGCAAGCGTTCCGTCCATATCAAAGATAGCATATTTTATAGTCTTTACAAATTCTTTTCTTTCCATAAAAACACCTTATCTCTTTCCTATTCTTCTGTGAGGTACGGCAAGCTGCCTGCCGTTTTTATATGAATTGATAAGCCTTACACACTCGTCCTCGGTTTCGGTTGAGAACACGTAATGCACCGCACATACGCGCATTGCACGAAGCTCCTCGCCTCTGTCACCCATATAGGTCACCGCGGAATTGAATATGATGTTGCGATGATCGTATTCGCGTAAGATCGGGAATTCGGCACCGCGCCTGTCACGGAAGACCGCCTTGCCGCAGGCATCACATCCGAAATTCTCACGCACAAAGCATCTCTCGGTGAGCATCAGCGGTATTCTGCCGAGCGTTATAACTCTGCCGCCTATATCACGCACCTGAGGCAGCGTGAGCTCGGGGGAAAGAATAATGTCCGTCACTCCGAGTGCTCGGTAGAGGCTTGCCGTGTATTTATTTGCAATATTAAGACGAAAATCACCGACAGGCATGATCCCTGCAGATTCAGCAAGAGCTATGTGTGAGATATTTCCTATCAGAGCATACCTCGCACCGGATGCGATCGCAGCATCAAGCTCGCGGCGCACCTCGTCCCACTCGGACTCGGCTATCACAGGAGGCAGGTATACTCCCCCGATGCTTTCCCGAGTCTGCTTCGGCAAAGCTGAATACGAAAACAACGGAACAAAGATCCTGTCTAATTCCCGACACGCATCGGGGTGTTTAAGAAGCAAAGCCTGTGCGACCTCGGGCTTGAAGAATATAGCACTTACACCGACAGGATCGACGGATGCCGACGCCCGTGTAATATCCGGAGGCTCTTTTTTCGGCAAATCCCGGTCATCTGTGTCGCATATTACAGACACAGGGCGCGAGAAGGACTCAAGAAGCGCATCCGAAGCATTGCGGCGAAGCGCGTTTATCGCAGAGGGAGGAAGATTTATACCCTCGTCAAGCTCTATATCAATAGCTTCGGCGGGAAGCTCAAACGGCGTATTTCCCATCTTGGAGAGCCTTGCCGCAAGAGTTGATCTGTCAAGAGGCGAATTTATCGCCTCCGAAGGCACGGCACCCTCTACGGTAACAGCTACATTCAAGGACACAGGTTCACCTGTTCGGCTATCCCAGCGAGAGGTGGCATTCATACTCAGCGAAAGACGGGCAGGCTCTCCTATAAGAAATGACGCCTTGGCGGAAATTCTTACCTTGGGCAAAGAATAAGACTCCTCAAGCTCGCGCGATATCCTTTTATCCTCCTCGCTACGCATCCCCGTCATTGGAGAGGAGATATGCCGTGTGAAATATCCGTCGGTAAATCCACCGCGGGAGAAGACCTCCAAAAGTCGCCTTTCCTCGCCCTTATCCGAATTGCGGCGCTCATCGAGAAGCCTCCTGTATATTGAGGTTACCTCGTACACGTATGAGGGGGACTTCATTCTTCCTTCTATCTTAAGCGAGGACACGCCCGAGTCTATAAGCTCGTTTATATGCTTCGAAAGCGACAGATCCTTAAGCGAGAGCGGATGCTTTCCGTTATAAGGAAGTCTGCAGGGTTGTGCGCATTCGCCGCGGTTTCCGCTCCTGCCGCCTACCATAGATGAGAACAGGCACTGCCCCGAATGGCAGACACAGAGCGCGCCGTGAACGAACACCTCACACTCGGGATGGGCGGAGGCTGTGATCGCGGCTATATCCTTGTCGGAGCACTCTCTTGCAAGCACCACGCGCTTGCACCCAAGGCTGTAAGCAAAATCGGCACCCTCACGGTTATGTACTCCCATCTGTGTCGATGCGTGCAATTCAAGCCCGGGGACCTCTTTTCTTATAAGCGAAATAAGCCCAGGATCGGTAACTATAACCGCGTCTACCCCTATAGCGTGCAGATCTTTCGCATATGACAGAGCATCATCTATCTCTTTATCAAATATAAGCGTGTTAAGGGTAACGTAGAGCCTTACACCCCAAAGGTGGCAAAGCCTGACAGCATCCCCGAGCTCACACAATTCAAAGTTCTTTGCAAAGGCGCGCGCTCCGAAGCGCACACCGCCGACATATACCGCATCGGCGCCGCCGAGAATCGCGGCGATAAGACATTCCATATTCCCCGCCGGCGCCAGAAGCTCCGGAAGGGCCTGTCTTCTTTTCATATATACTCCTCCTTCGGAGAAACACAATACGCGCTGTTTTGTCTATGAAACACGGCAAAACAACGCGTATTTGCTAACAATAGTTGTCAGATTTCGATAATCTCATACTCGGTAGTTCCTATACCAAGTGCTTCCGCGCATTCAATAGTGTACTTTCCATTTCTCGATTCTATGCGCTCGATAAGATGTCCCTTACCCTTATCGTCGCACGCGTAGACAAGGTCAACGCACGCCTTATCAAGAGCGACGGGATCAAGACTTGCAAGAACACCTATATCAGCGATGCAAGGATCCTCGGCAACCGCACAGCAGTCGCAATCGACCGACATATTCTTCATAACGTTTATATACGCGGCATTTCCCCAAAACATATCGACAACAGAGCTTGCCGCATCCGCCATGGATGCAAGGAAGCTATCGTGATCGCCCGCAAAGGAGGTCACAGGGTCGCCCGAGCCGTGGATATACTTCTTTCCGTAGGAGGATGCAAAACCTATCGAAAGCTGCTTGAGCGCACCGCCGAAGCCGCCCATAGGATGTCCCTTGAAGTGCGAAAGGATAAGCACCGATTCATACTTCGTTATATTCTTTCCGACGTAGTTCTTATCTATAACCTTACCGCCATCTATAGGAAGGCAAAGATCCGGCCCCTCGGCATCGAGAAGATCGACCTCGAACATCTCGCTCCAGCCATGCTTTTTAAGCGTCTTAACGTGCTTTGCGGTGGTATCTCTGCCGCCGTCATACGCCGTATTACACTCGGTAACGACACCGCCGCATCTTTCAATCACGGGCGCAAAGAATTCCGGACGAAGGAAGTTCTGATTTCCGACCTCACCCGAATGGACCTTTACAGCTACGGGAGCGGTAAGCTCCGCGCCTCTTTCCTCCATCAGCTTCTCGTAAAGACGAAGAACAGATTCGGGAGTTATTTCTTTTGTGAAATATACCTTTGACATATTTTCCCTTTCAAAAATCATATCGATTTACGGCCGGTTGCAACAACGTCAGCACCCGTGCCCAGAATATTCTCAATTATCACATCACCTATGGCTAACTCCGCCGGAGCGACTGTTGAGTTTATGACCTTCATCGCCTCGAGAACGAGCGACTTCGGAATGGTGGTATTCGTCTTGCAGCTCACGACGCATCCGTCCTCGCATCTTACGGTGGTGGTAACAACACGCTGAGGATTTGTGCATTCGTTTTCTGCGTAGGTCTTTCCTCTTGGGCAGAGATTTCCCGTGACACGTATCGGAGTTCCGTTATCGTCAAGCTCTGCTATAAGATCACAGCCCCTGGGGCAAACTATACATGTAAGCTCTCTTGTTTTCATTTACGTAACCTCCGTTATACAAGACTTATCTCAAGCTTATCGGAAAGCGCCGCCGCTTCCCTTAACATATCCTCTGTCAGAAGAACGGTCTCCATCTCACCGGGAGCAAGCTTCTGCTTTTTCTTCTGATAAAGAACCTTATCGCCTGCCTTTACGGTAACCTTCATATCGCGGTAAACGTCTGCAACGCGGAAGTATATCTTGGTATCGGCAAGCTCGGTTATTCTCTGCGGAACGGTGTAGCGTACCTTGCCATCGGTTTCAAGCGATAAAGAAAGGCTTTTATCGACCTCGCCTCTTATGAAGCGCACGGCCGCGTGTCCCGCGATCGCCGCCTCCTCCGAAACGTAGTCAACAAGATCGTGAACGTGAAGAACGTTTCCGCAGGCGAATATGCCCTCTGCCGCTGTTTCACGGTTGCCGTTCACCACAGCACCGTTCGTAATTCTGTCAAGAGCTATTCCCGCCGCCTTAGTAAGCTCGTTTTCGGGAATGAGTCCGCAGGAAAGAAGGAGAGTATCGCACGCGATATATTCAAATGTTTCGGGGATAGGTCTGCGATTCTCGTCTACCTTGGCGATGGTAACACCCGTAAGTCTGTCCTTACCGTGTATTTCGACTACGGTGTGGCTGAGCATAAGCGGAATGCCGTAGTCTTTAAGACACTGCTCGATATTTCTTGCAAGACCGCCCGAATACGGCATAAGCTCGCATACCGCCTTTACATTTGCACCCTCAAGCGTCATTCTTCTTGCCATGATAAGTCCTATATCGCCCGAGCCGAGGATAACGACCTCCTTACCCGGCATATAGCCCTTCATATTGACGAATTTCTGAGCCGTTCCGGCAGTATATATACCTGCGGGGCGGTGTCCTGCAATATTGAGTGCTCCCTTCGGACGCTCTCTGCAGCCCATAGCCAGGATGATCGCACCCGCACGAACCTTAAAGATTCCTCGCTCACAGTTCTGCGCGGTAACTACTCTGTCGGATGACACGGAGGTTACCATAGTGTCGGTCATAAAGGGAATTCCGTACTCCCTTACCATCTTCTCATATCTGTAGGCATACTCGGGACCTGTAAGCTCCTCACCGAAGCGGTGAAGACCGAAGCCGTTATGTATGCACTGACGGAGAATACCGCCGAGATTGTCATCGCGCTCAAGAATAAGTATGTCACGAAGACCGTCCTCATATGCGGCAACAGCCGCCGCCATACCTGCAGGGCCGCCGCCTATAATGACGAGCTCGCAGTTGAATTCATTCACAGTCTTACTATTCATCATCTGACCTCCTTGGTCTTTCCTATATTTATATAGGACTCGCCGCCGAATTTGGTTATCTCGGTATAATCGCATCCGAGCTCGCGCGCCAATATCTCAACAACGTAAGGTGAGCAGAAGCCGCCCTGACATCTTCCCATTCCCGATCTCGTTCTTCTCTTGACACCGTCAAGGTCGGTGGCACCGGGATTGGTGCGTATCGCCTCGACTATCTCGCCCTCGCTGGTCATCTCACAGCGGCATATTATGTGCGCATAGGAGGGATCGCGTGCGATTATCGCGTTTTTCTCCTCATCGGTACATTCCTTGAAATAGTGCATAGGACGGCGGCTTCCGTCGAAGCTCTCCTTCTTTACAAGCTCAAGTCCTGCTCCCGAAAGAAGATCTCTTACATACTCGCCTATTGCGGGAGCCGATGAAAGACCGGGACTCTCGATACCCGCGCAGTTTACAAATCCGTCCTTCTCGGTTATTATAAAGTCACCGGTAGAGCCGACGCTTCTGAGACCTGTGAAGGAGGTTATGATCTTACCGAAATTGATTCCCTTAACCTGCTCGCCTGCCTGCATCCTTACCTTTGCAAGACCTGCTGCAGTAGTCGACTTATCCGTCTTGTCCTCAATATTCTCCGCAGTAGGACCGAGAAGAAGGTTTCCGTCCACGGTGGGAGAAACGAGTATTCCCTTTCCCATCTTGGAGGGACAACGGAATATTGTGTGCGAAACGAGCGAGCCGCATTCCTTATCAAGCAGCATATATTCTCCGCGCCTGGGGATAACTTCAAATCCGCCGTTACCCGCCATTGCCGCGACCACATCAGAATAAACACCGGCACAGTTTATAACGTAATCGGCATAAACACTCTCTTTATCCGAGGATATCTTGTATCCGCCGTCGCATTTCTCGATGCTCTTTACCTCAAAATTAAGCTTGAGAGCAGCACCGTTATCCATAGCGTTTCCTATCTCTGCCATGCAAAGCTCATAGGGGCATATGATAGCACCCGTAGGCGCGTGGAGCGCGCAGGTAACTCCCTCTCCTATATTCGGCTCGAGCTCGAGTATCTGCTCACGGTCAAGAACGCGAAGCCCCGGCACACCGTTCTTCTCACCTCTTACGCGAAGCTCCTCAAGAGTAGCCTTATCCTCATCCGAAAATCCGACTACAAGAGAGCCGTTTCTTTTATACTTGACTCCGAGCTCGGCGGCGTAATCCTCCATCATCTCAGAGCCGCGGACGTTCATTTTAGCCTTGAGCGTTCCCTCCTTGGCATCAAAGCCCGCATGGACTATAGCGCTGTTGGCACGCGTTGCACCCATAGCAACGTCCGATTCCTTTTCAAGAATACAAATTTCAAGCTCATATTTTGAAAGCTCTCTTGCCACAGCACCGCCGATAACGCCGGCACCGATTATGACAACATTCTTCATTGCCCTTATCTCCTTGTTTTTGGTAATACTTTAAATCACCCCTATAGTATGCCACAAATTGCGCGCCCAGTCAAGTGCTTTTGAGATTTTTATTTTATAAAATAAAAGCAAATTCCCTAAAAGCTTCCATTCCGGAGCTTCGGGAATTTGCTTTTATCGGGTTTAACGGTGACAATGCCGTTATCAATACGGAGCGGGTGTTATACCGGAAAGATCTATTTCGATCCTGAGGTTTTCCGTGCCGCGCGTTACCTCGAAAACGACCACACTGTTCTGCCTTGCGGTAAGCATAACGTCCACCACGTTGAAGGTTCTTACAATATCATACTCAACACCGTCAACTATGACCTTGTTTATTATATCACCTGCCATGAGCTTTCCGCTTGCGGGGCCGCCATCGGTCATGCTCTCGACCTTTACCTTCTCATACTTATGCAGCTTGCCTTCCTCGGTATCGTATACGGTGCCCGCAGATTCAACACCTACGGTTATTCCTATCATCATTCTGTAAACGCTGTCGTTCTTTGCATCCTGATTATCGTAATAGATGATATTGTCGGCAACGTACTTTGCAACGTTCGATGGGATCGCATAGCCTATATTATCAATGCTGCTGTGAGTGATCTTGGCATTGACTATTCCTATTATCTCACCGCGGTCATTGAAAAGACCGCCGCCCGAGTTACCGCCGTTTACCGCCGCATCTATTCTGATAACGCGCAGATTGACTACAGTTGCACCGTCGGCTCCGAGCATAGAGAGTGCCTCACTCTCAACGTTTACCGCACCTACGGTTGCCGAAATACCGAGTGCCTCGGCATTTCCTATCGCTATCGCCGTATCGAGCACGCTGACGTCATTTGAATCGGCGAAGGTAGCGGCTACGGCATTGCTCTCGCGCAAAACGTTACTGTTCTTCACGCGGAGGACTGCGATATCGTAGTTCATAGAACCGCCGACATACTCTGCGTGGATAGCATATTTTTCATATTCCTGACCGTAAAGATAGACGGTGATATTATCGCTGATGTCATTCTCGGTATCACAGCCCGGATAGTATACCACGTGATAATTGGTGATTATATACGCATTTCCGGCATTCTTATCAAGCGAATAAATAACACCCGAGCCGTAGCCCGTCTGAACGTCCTGATAGGTGTTGCCCGGAAGTCCGAATATAGGATACTGCGTTTTGGTTATCTCAAATTCGGATTTGATACTGACCGCAGAAAGCAGAGCCTTGCTTGCAGCATGCACCGTTTCGCTATGCTGTGACTCTATCGTTATATCATAGCTGTCACCGCCGTTGACGGTCACGTTCTGATTGATGCCGCTCATAAGCTTGTTTACGTCATCCTCGGTGAGATATTTTTCCGAATTGACGGATGAGCCCATGTTCACAAGACCGCACGAGCTGAGTGTCAGGACGGATATCAGCAGCACCGCCGATATTATTAGTTTGAATTTAAGTTTCATAATTCCTCCGTTATGTAAAAGCCTCACAGTTTATTTAGCGCGGAAGACCGGCAAAAGCACCGTGATACCGAAGATTTCTTGTCTTAACAGAGATATCCTCGGTATGGATGATGCCGAATTCTCCTGCGCTGATTTACGATGTTATTATAGCATCCTTTTGTGAAAAAGCTATTAACAAACGCAAAATAACTTTGAAACAATTTATTTCGATTCTCTTTCCTTTACCGAGGGAGCTCCGAAAATAGCCGCTATCTTTTCCTTCTCGAACTTGAACTTTCTTGAGTATGTAAGAATTCCGTTCTGCTCCTGCTCAACGTCGTAAAGCTGGGTGTAGCAGAATCCGCAAAGATGCGCGTCCTCTCTGATGACCGCGGTAAGCCCCTCAAGTCTTTCAAGGAACTCCTCCTTGGTCTTTACCGAGGCACCGTAGCCCCAGCCGGTTCCGTCCTCTACCCAGCCTATTCCGCCGTATTCGCTGACAAATATAGTCTTGGAGGGATCGAACTTATGACGCTTGCTGTAGATGGAATTCCTGTAAAGCTGATCCTTTACAAGTCCTTTGTCGATGTCCTCGAATACAGTAGCGAATTTTTCGGGCTCCTGCTGATAATCGTGGATATCAAAGAGGCATCCGAGCATCTCGCCCGCAACGTTGAAGGATGCTACCGAGCCGCTGTTCATTATAACAGGTCTTGTGGGATCCTTCGCACGGGTGACCTCATATATCATAGAAGCAAGCGTATCGCTCATACGGGCACCGTTCGGTCTGTCCCAGGTCTCGTTGAGAGGACACCAGCCGATGACGGAGGGATGTGCCTTATCACGCTCTATCTCCTCAAGCCACTCGGGGATAAAGTTATATACGTTCATGTCATCCGAATGATCCCAGCCCCAGTTGCCGTTCTCGCCCCAGAGCATATATCCGAGCTTATCTGCGTGATAGAGGAATCTCGGCTCGAATACCTTCTGATGGAGTCTTGCACCGTTGAAGCCGAGTGCCATCGAATCCTCGATATCGCGGCGAAGAGCCTCATCGGTGGGTGCCGTGTATATACCGTCGGGATAGAAGCCCTGATCAAGAACAAATCTGCCGAATACGTACTTACCGTTAAGGAAGAAGCCCTCCTTGGTTACCGCAAACGAGCGAAGACCGAAGTAAGCATCTGCAAAATCAAGCACCGTCTCACCGTCCGACAGGGTGAACTTCACGTCATAAAGTCTGCCGCAGCCAACCTCCCAAAGGTGCTTCTCATCGAGTGATGTGCTAAGGTTCACCTGCTCGGAGCAAACGGTGGATGCAACGCTTCCTACCTTTTTACCCTCGTAAGAAATTTCAGCAAGAAGTGTCTTACCGAATGCCGCCTCACTCACGGTCACATCAAATGAAACAGAAGGAATATCTATGTTGGTTTGCACACCATAGTTTACAATATGTGCCGCATCTACCGACTCAAGCCAAACAGTCTGCCAGATACCGGTGGTTCTTGTGTACTTGCATCCACGCGATGCATATTCCACCGACTGCTTACCCGCGAGCTGCTTCCCGGAGCGGACGTCGTCCTTCGCCTCGATAGCGATCACGTTGCCCTCGGGCTTCAGAGAGGAGGTGATATCGACTCTTATGGGAGTATATCCGCCTCTGTGCATGGTAACCTGCCTTCCGTTCACAAAGACCTTGGTTTCCCAATCGGATGCGCCTATATGAAGTATTACTCTCTTGTCTGCCCAGCCTTCGGGTATCTGCACCTCTCTTTTATACCAGACGCAGTTCATATAATCAATATTTCCGATGCCGGAAAGAGAGCTTTCGGGACAGAACGGAAGGATTATTTTCCGGTCAAATTTGTGAGAAAGCTTATAGTCAAGCGCCTCTCCGGAAAGAGAGTTATCGATCTTAAAATCCCACTCGCCGTTCAGACAGAGCCACTCGCTACGCACAAGATTCGGACGGGGATATTCGTTTCTCGGAATGTGTTTTTCAGTATTCATTTTCTTTTCTCCCTGATGTATATTTTGTTCTCCCGTTAACACGGGTATGCGGTTTTACTTGATTTTGGTGTTTTTGAAGAATTGATAAAGATAGCAGGGTATCATACCGTTATAAAGCTTTTTGACCTTATCGGCGCGTCTGCCGTAAAGCGCCTCAAAGCCCTTGTGAGAGGTTATGATATATGCTTGCCATGGCTCGAGCGTCCTGAAATGACGTCCCATACGGCGGTAAAGCTCCTCCGCCTCCCTGATATCAAGCAGTCTTTCTCCATACGGTGGGTTGGTCACTATCGTGGCACGTCTGCCGGGCGCGCTTATTGCGAGCGCATCCATACGGAAAGCCTTGACCGTGTCAGCGACTCCGGCTCTCGCGGCATTTTTTTCGGTGAGCGCAACAGCTGCGGCATCTATATCCGAGGCAAACACCTCGAAGCCGCTTTTTATCTCGCCATCCCGAGCCTCCTCCCTCGCATTTTTCCAATGCTCACGGGAGATGAACGGATACGCCTCTGCAGAGAAGGCACGGCTTTTTCCGGGGGCTATGTTATTCATAAGCATAGCCGCCTCGATAGCTATCGTTCCGCTGCCGCACATAGGATCCCAAAGAAGAACCTCCTCGCGCGGTCTTGAGGTCTTTGCTATAGCCGCGGCGAGCGTTTCTCTTATCGGAGCATCGTTTGACTCACGGCGGTAGCCGCGCTTATGGAGCGGCATACCCGAGGTGTCTATCATAAGCGACGCCTCGTTATTGAGAATGAAGAACTCTATCTGATATTTAACACCCTCCTCGGGGAATAGCGATATTCCGTATATCGAGGATAGCTTTTTAACTATAGCCTTTTTGATTATTGCCTGACAGTCGGGAATGAAATGAAGCTCGGATTTTATCGAATGTCCCTTTACGGGGAAGGCATCGAGCTTGCCTATGAAATCGCCCCACGGGAGCGCGTACGTGCCGTCAAAAAGCTCGGTAAAGCTCTCTGCTCTGAATGAGCCGACCTTTATGAGCACTCGCTCGGCGTACCTCAGGAATACGTTTGAGAGGGCTATCGCCTCCTCATCGCCGAGGAAGGTCACTCTGCCGTCTATGGTGCTGATTCGCTCATAGCCGAGCGCATCTATTTCCTCTCCGAGGAGCTTTTCAAGTCCGAAAAGACAGGTTGCAACGAGCTGTAGCTTCATTTTTCGGTCTCTCCCGGGATGTAATCCTCGAATATAACTCCATCAAAGCCGTTCTCGTATGCAGCCCTCTCCTCCTCGGCGGACTTGACCGTCCAGGCGATAAAAGGAGTGCGGAAGAGGTGGCGAATGATAGGGAGAGGAAACAGCCTTATCCTATCCTTATTCGCCGAAATGAACGCAGGACGTGCTATGAAATTCAAAAGGCATCTCTGCGCTATTCTATGCTTGAAGGAACGATATTTTTCATTTGCGGTAAGCTTATCCGAGAGGAATCCGCGCATAGCGCCGGGAAGCTTCTTCTTAATAACTCCGAGAGCGAGCGGATTGAAGGATTCAACGATGTAAGGACCGCTGTAGGATGCGAGCGCCTCTGCGGTAAGCTCGGCGGCAAGCTGCCCTGCCCCCTCCGGCTTTATCTCAACGAGAAGCGGAACGCGACCGTCAACGAGCTCAAGAACGTCAGCAAAGGTGGGTACACCGTCGGACGTGCCGAGCAGAGAAAGCGCGCGGAGCTCATCCGCAGTCTTATCCCCGACCTTTCCGGTCACCCCTGTCACCCTGTCAAGCGTCGCATCATGGAACACCATAAGCACGCCATCCTTGGATGCGCGGACGTCAAGCTCTATGCCGAAGCCTGCATCGGCGGCGCGTGCGAAGGCGGTCATCGAATTCTCCGCCGCAAAGACACCGTCCGCCTCACCGTGCAGACCTCTGTGGGCATATCTTATCTTTTTAAAGCTCTCCATTTCCTTCTTGTTTGACGGAGCTATCAGAAGCATCCAGCCCACAAGAAGAAGGAGAACGGGTATTGCAATATAAAGTATCGGCATTATCTTATTCTCCGTTATCAGTCGTCTGCTCCCGCAAGACTCTCAAGCGCACCCTGCGCCTCGGGAGTTGAATCTCCGTGCTTAACGAAGAACATCGTGACGAAGGAAAGCGTTACGAAGAGAGTACCGAACGAGAAGAACATAACTCTCATTCCGAATATATCGTAAAGGAAGCCCGAGAGGATGGGGGCAACTATCTGTGCCGCCATGGATGCGGTATAGTAGTAGCCTGTGTACTTTCCTACCTCGCCGCCCTTGGCAAGCTCAACTACCATCGGGAAGGAGTTTACGTTTATCGTAGCCCAGCCCATGCCTGCAAGGACGAAGATGGGATACATAACGAATTCGGGAGTGGAGAAGTTTATAAAGTTACCGAGAAGGAATGCGGATGCAAGCATGACGATACCCGCGAGAATAGTCTTTCTTCTTCCTATCTTTGAAGCAACGATACCGACGGGAATGTAGGAAACTATAGCCGCAGCCTGTGCCACTATGAGAGTGAAGTTGAAGTCGAAGTAAAGAACGTTCATCGCGTATACCGAGTACTTACTGGTTATGGAATTGTAGCCGATATACCAGAGCGCGACCGACGCAAGGATGAGCATAAGCGATCTGAACTCTGCCTTGGAAAGCGAGCGCTTCTCGCCCGATTCCTCGACGGATGCATCCTGCTTATCAAGTCCGAGACGAACGGTATCCTCCTGCATCTCCGATGCCCATTTGCGCTCTTTTACCGTAGAAATGAATACGCAAAGTCCCGTGAGCATGATTGCGGTTACCGCAACCACATACCAGGTGTAGGACATATACTTGTTACCCGAGGTATCGAATATCATACCAAGCACAAGAACGAGGACGCCACCGGCTGTTCCCATAAGGTTGATGATCGCATTACCCTTCGAGCGCAGAGGCTTGACGGTAACGTCGGGCATAAGTGCAACGGCGGGTGAACGGAAGGTAGCCATCGACATCAGTGTAATAAGAAGCACGCCGATGAATGCAACAAGAGGCCAGATATTCGAGAGGGTTATCTCAAGAGTTTCAACTCTAATCTGCTCCATCATATCCTCAGCACTGTCCATAAGCATTCTTGCTGCTTCTACGGCAGCCTCGTTGCCTGCCTTACCTGCCGTCTTGAGGGCCTCCTTGGCACTCTTCAGAAGCTCGTCTGCAGCCGCGTATCTTTCCGCGATAGTAGTATCGAGAACCGACTTGAGCTGATATGCATCAACGAGAACCAGCGAAATAAAAGCGATAACAGCCGCTATCGTGCCTAAGACGATAAACGGAGTTCTCTTTCCGTATTTTGTGGATATACGATCCGAAAGTGCACCGAATATCGGAAGCATGAACACCGCAAGAACGTTGTCTATCGACATAACGATACCCGATACCGTCTGCGGAAGTCCGTAATGGTTTGTAAGAATGAGGGGAACTATTGCGTCGTAGGCCTGCCAGAATGCGCTTATCAGGAAGAACGCAAAGCCGACAAGTATTGTGCGCTTGTAATTCAGTTTCATTTTTGAAGCCTTTCTTTTTACGTATTAACGGGAGAGCGGAAATATTTGACCTTTCTTCCATCTTTATCATTCTACCACAATATACATGTTTTGTCAAAGGGAAAACTAAAATATTTATATTTATGGCACTTTACACTAAAACACAAGTTAAAAATTTTGCAAAGCGCATAAAAATTATGCCTCTCTTTGGCAATTGTTATAACAATTTTGCTTGACAACAGGTGAAAAATATAGTAAAATATTACAATGTGCAAAGGTTGCTTTGCGCCCCCCGGCGTAAGGCGCGGCTATATAATATCAGAAAAAGGAGGGCCATGCGGTGCAGACGATATACTACTCTTTGACGGATTCTATAGACAAAAACCGAATATTTCCGTTCAGAGAGCGGGGATGCATTGTGGTCCTCGGTCTTTTTGACGGGGTTCATATAGCTCACAGAGAGCTTATATCGGTGGGAAAAAGACTCGCTTTGGAAAAGGGGCTGCCCCTGGTCATCTTCACCTTCTCCGCAGACAGCCCGATGCTTAAGCCCGGGACAGAGAGGATATATACCGATAAGGAGAAGCTTTCGCTTCTTGCACAGTGCGGAGCAGACTTCACCGTAATATCCGATTTTGAAAGCCTGAGGAGCACCTCCGGCGGCGATTTTGCAAAAAAGATCCTGATAGACGGTATGAATGCCCGCCACTTTGTGTGCGGATATAATTTCAGATACGGCAGGAATGCCGAGGGCGACAGCGAAAGCCTGCTTTCGACCTTCCTTGGTGAGAGCCGATGCGGAACGGTGGTAGAGGAAATAAAGTATAAAGGGGAGGCTGTTTCCTCCACAAGGATACGCGAGGCTATAGCAAGCAACGACATGAAAGAGGCGGCGGCTCTGCTCGGCTTGCCCTACTTCATCTGCGGCAGGACAGGTCATGGCGTGGGACTCGGGCGGCAGATGGGTATTCCCACAGTCAATATCGATCTCAATGCCGATCGTTCAAGTCCGAGGCGAGGCGTGTATGCAAGCCTCGTAAAATTGGGAGGCGAGGTCTACCCCGCGCTGACAAACGTCGGCACTTGCCCGACCTTCGGCGAGAGAGATGTACACACCGAGACCTTCATTCTCGATTTTGAGGGCGATATTTACGGTGAGAAAATAACGGTATATTTTATAGACTATCTCCGCGATGAAAAGAAATTTTCTAGCGAAAAAGAGCTTATTATGCAAATAATGATTGACAAAAATAATGCTATTCGCATTTTGGAGGATTTAAAATGGCAGGAAATTGGACAAAGCTTACAGTAAAGGTAAACGTATCGGATACCGACAGAGCCGCCTCGGTCATAAGTATGCTGGATAACGGGCTTATGATAGAGGACTACAGCGATTTTTCGCTCAACGGAATGTATGGCGAGCTTGTGGACGAGTCTATACTCAATGCGGATAAGGAGCACTCTCTCATTTCGATATTCGTGCCCGAGGAAAAGAATCTCGCCGAATATCTTGAATTTATCGATGCCAAGCTGACCGCGCTCAATATACCCTATGAAAAGGCTCTTGAGGGTATGGAGGAGGAAAACTGGGCGGACTCCTGGAAGAAATATTTCAAGCCTATACCACTGGGCAGAGTCACTATAGTGCCGGCATGGGAGGACTACACGCCAAGGGAGGGAGAGGTCACGGTATCAATAGATCCCGGTATGGCATTTGGCACGGGTACCCACGAAACCACAAGGCTCGTTATGAAAATAATGCAGGACGTTGTTCTCGGAGGCGAGCGCGTGCTTGACGTCGGATGCGGCTCGGGTATTCTCTCAATATGTGCGGCAAGGCTCGGCGCCGCAACCGTCAATGCCTATGATATAGACCCCGTGGCGGTAAAGGTCACGCGCGAGAATGCAAAAATATCGGGCTGTAGCAATATAACGGCAGGCGAGTCGGATCTTCTCCTCGGGGTTGAGCATATCCCGGGCGGATATACCGTATGCGTTGCGAATATCGTAGCCGATATAATACTCCGTATGCTCCCCGATATCGGCGCCTATCTTGCCCCCGGTGCGCCCATAATCCTCTCGGGAATAGTTGCCGAGCGCGAGGGTGACATAATAGAGGGTGCAAGTAAGCACGGGTACAGGGTTATGCGTATCGAGCGCGAAAACGATTGGGTTGCAATAATGATAAAAAGAGGATAAGCCATGCCAAGATTTTTCATTGACAAGGACCGCATACAGGACGGCACGCTCTATATAGACGGCGCCGACGCGCACCATATTGCGCGCTCGCTCCGAATGGCCGTCGGGGACACGCTCACCGTCACCGACAAGGAGGGCTTTGAATACCTGTGCCGACTCTCGCGCATACGCGACGAGAGGTGTGAGCTTGATATACTTTCGCAGAAGCGCTCGGACTCGGAATCTCCCTGCCGTATAACACTCTTTATGGCATACCCTAAGGGTGACAAGCTCGAAACGGTCATACAGAAGGCTGTCGAGCTCGGGGCATCCGAGATAGTTCCCTTTGAATCCTCGCGCTGCATAAAGAAGCCGAAGGCTGACAAAATAGCCGAGCGCACGTCAAGGCTCTCAAAAATTGCAGAGGAAGCGGCAAAGCAATGCGGCAGAGCCATACTCCCCCGCGTTTCTCTTCCTATAAGATTTCAGGACATGCTCGCACGCGCGCAGGACTTCGATATACCGATTTTCTGCTATGAAGGCGAAGGCACGCTCTCGCTTAAAAGCATCCTCGACTCAAGACCGATTCCGCAAAGCATCGCGGTGGTAGTAGGGTCCGAGGGCGGTTTTTCCGAAGAAGAGGCAGCGGCGGCGCTCGCCTCGGGATTTATCGGAGCGAATCTCGGTCCACGTATACTCAGGTGCGAAACGGCTCCCGATTATGCCCTTTCCTGCATTTCATACAAATACGAGCTGTAAAAATGCAATTCTCACAAATTATTTACGATTTTTTTGACAAAAAATAAAACTTTTTTCCAAAAAACTATTGAAAAATGACAAAAAATAAGTTAGAATATAGTACAGTATAAACAAAAGCATCCGTAAATTGAAAGGGGATACATTATGTCCAACCGTTTATTTCAAACCGTCATTCACCAGATGAAGGACGTTCTCGGACGCACCATTGGTGTTATAGACGAAAACGGAATTATAATTGCCTGCAGCGAGCTTAGCAAGATAGGCGAGTCAAGACAGCGCATAAGAGAGGAAATGGCATTCTCTCAGGGCACTATAAGCTACGAGGGCTACCATTACCGCTATATAACCTCATCCGGCAAGAATGATTGCATAGCATTCTCGGAGGGTAACGACTCGGAGGCAGAAAGCGCAACTCAGCTTCTTGCGATAACCTTAGGCAATATAAAAAGTCTTTACGATGAAAAGTACGACAAGGGCTCATTCATAAAAAATATAATTCTGGACAACATTCTCCCCAGTGATATATACATAAAATCCAACGAGCTTCATTTTAACAGCGAGGAATTCCGCGCTGTGCTCGTTATAAAATTCCATGGCTCGACAGACCTTCCTCCCTACGAGATCATCCAGAGCATCGTTGAAGAAGGAAACAAGGACTATATCATCAGCATCAGCGAGCAGGATATAGTCGTTGTCAAGGAGGTTGAAAGAAAAGAGGACGGAGATGCTCTTGAAGCATTTGCGAAGAGGATCCACAAGACCGTCCGCGAGGAGCACGGTGTTAAGGTGCTCATCGGAGTTTCCTCGATAGTTGAAAATCTCAAGGACCTTGCCAGAGCATACAAGGAGGCAAGAGTTTCTCTTGAGGTCGGCAAGGTGTTCGATATAGAGCAGCCCGTAATGTCATACGAAAATCTCGGCATCGGCAGACTCATATATCAGCTTCCCACCACTCTTTGCGAGATATTCCTCCAGGAGGTATTCAAGAAGGGCTCGCTCGAATCGCTCGATAAGGAAACGCTTATGACGGTTCAGAGCTTCTTTGAAAATAACCTTAACGTTTCGGAAACGTCGAGAAAGCTCTTCGTTCACAGAAACACTCTCGTATACAGGCTTGAAAAGATCAGAAAGCTCACCGGACTCGATCTGCGCGAGTTCGATCACGCGGTGACCTTCAAGGTAGCGCTCATGGTCAAGAAATATCTTACCAGCAAGCCCACTAAATTCTGATAACTCTTTAATTCGACGCATTTTTTTATATTTATCTGATAAAATATTGGGGCTGTCACAAATTCTTCGTTTGAGGCAGCCTCTCATAGGGATTGCCGAAAAAACGCTCTCCCAAACAATTGGCAAAGGAATTATCAAATGAAAAGAAATGCACCTTCCCCCTTAAAGCTCATAACCGCTTTGATCCTCGTCATCACGCTTCTGCTGACTGCAGTATCCTGCGGAATAGAGCTTCCCCCTCCCGATCTCTCGGGAACCGATTCGGTAACTAACAGGCTTCTTGAATCGGATAAGATCCCCGAGTTTGACACCTCGCTCTTCTCGTCGGTCGAGCTTTCCTTCCTCTCATACTATTACAAGGACCTGGAGGATAACGACACTCTTGCCGAAAAGACGGTTGCCGCGTGGGTGGAATTCTGCGGCGAGGTCGACACCGCCGACAAGGAGGCAGTAACCTTAAATCTTATAGACTGCTACATTTACGCCATAGGCGACAGATATGCATTCTTCCGCACCCCCGATGAGTCTGAGGATTATTCCCAGGATCTCAGCGGAAACTTCGTCGGAATTGGCGTTTCGGTCATCCGCGAGGACAGAGAGATGACGGTCGAGGTAATCAGCGTTGAAGTAGATGCTCCTGCCGACAGAGCGGGTATCAAGGCAGGCGATTTTATCGTAGCGGTAAACGGAGAGCGCATCGAAGATCTCGGCACGCTCAATATGATA
Organism: Oscillospiraceae bacterium; assembly: GCA_015064555.1. Classification (GTDB taxonomy): domain Bacteria; phylum Bacillota; class Clostridia; order Oscillospirales; family CAG-272; genus UBA1740. The sequence continues at coordinate 7,373 of SVRZ01000006.1, read as the reverse complement.
AACAAAATCAAGGGTGAGGCGGGAACCGAGGTATCCGTCACAGTCCTCCGCGGTGAGGAGGAGATCACCTTCACCATGACCCGCGAGCATATAAGTGAAACCACAGTAACCTATTCAATGATAGCGGGGGGTGAGGTCGGATATATCAAAATAACCGGCTTCAAGGGCAATACCGCCGCTCAGTTCATAAATGCTGTCGACTCCATAGAAGCAGAGGGGGCTGAGGCTGTCATCTTCGACCTTCGCGGAAACCCCGGCGGTCTTCTTGATGCGGTATGCAATATGCTCTCCTATCTCGTTCCCGACGGTACGAAGATAGCATCCTTCTCAAACGGTAAAAAGCCGGTATACGCATCCAGCGGCTCGGGAAAGCTCGAAGACAAGGATCACGTGCTTGATATCCCCGCCGTGGTTTTATGTAACTCATCATCCGCATCGGCATCCGAGCTTTTTGCGGGAGCTATGCGCGACTATAACGATTGGGGCATCCTCGAGGCTACTATAGCCGGAGAGGTCACCTTCAAAAAGGGTATTATGCAGAGCGAGCTTTCGATCGGCAGAAAAGGTCATACGCTCACTCTCACCGTAGCACTCTACAATCCCCCCTCGGGAGAAAACTTCCATGAGGTCGGGGTTATCCCGGACGTTCTTATTCCCGCGCCCGAGGAGGATGCGGACAGAGCCGAGACAGACGAGCTGTATATAAACACGGCGCTCGGTATCCTCGGATACAATAATGATTAATTATAGGAGATATAGAAATGGCAGAAACAAAAACCTACACCCCTGCAGGCTTTAAGGCACTTCAGGACGAGCTTGACTTCCTCGTCAACGTAAGAGTTGAGGAGAACAAAAAGGAAATTTCCACCGCGCGCTCCTTCGGAGACCTTTCCGAGAACAGCGAATACGATGCAGCAAAGGAAGAACAGGGCAAGATCCACGCACGCATCGCAGAGCTTCGCGAGATGATCGCAAATGCAAAGATCATCGACGAGTCCCAGATCGACGAATCCAAGGTAAGCGTAGGATCTATCGTAGTGGTTTACAACGAAACAAGAGGCAGAGAGTTCACCTATCATATAGTCGGCTCTTACGAGACCGATCCTCTCAGCGGAAAGATATCGGATGATTCGCCTGTCGGCCGTGCACTTCTCGGCTCGGCAGAGGGTGACGTAGTTACCGTTTCGGGTGTACGCGAGCAGACTCTCGTAGTAAAGAACGTTACAAGAGCGAAGTAATAATAACCGACGACGAAAGGAGCCGAAAAATGGCAGATAATAACGTTAACGCTTTAAATGATACCAGCGAGCTTAAGGTAAGACGCGACAAGCTTCAGGCTCTCTGTGATGCAGGAAAAAACCCCTTCGAGATAACCAAATATGACGTTACCCACTCCAGCACCGCAGCCGTTGCGGAGTTCGCGGCTCGCGAGGAGGAGCTTGCCGCGGCAGGCGAAAGCATCTCGGTAAGAGTTGCCGGCAGAATGGTCGGCAAGAGAGTTATGGGTAAGGCATCCTTCGCTCACCTTCTTGACGGTGAAGGCAAGATCCAGCTCTACCTCTCGCGTGACGACCTCGGAGAAGAGGTCTATGCAGGCTTCAAAAAGTGGGACGTCGGTGATATTATCGGTGTAGAAGGAATTCTTTTCAGAACCAGAACCGGAGAGATCTCGGTTCATGCAAGCAGTGTTACTCTCCTTGCAAAATCGCTTCTTCCCCTCCCCGAGAAGTTCCACGGACTTACCAATCTTGAGCAGAGATACAGACAGCGCTACGTTGACCTTATCGTCAATCCCGACGTTAAGAACACCTTTGTCAAGAGATCCAAGATCCTCTCTCTCATAAGAAGCTACCTTGATTCCAAGGGCTATCTTGAGGTAGACACGCCCATACTCGTTCCGCTTGAAATCGGAGCATCGGCGCGCCCCTTCAAGACTCATCACAATACCCTCGATATGCCTATGTACTTAAGAATAGAGACCGAGCTTTACCTGAAAAGACTGATCGTCGGCGGTATGAACAAGGTCTACGAGGTAGGAAGAATATTCAGAAACGAGGGAATGGATCCCAAGCATAACCCCGAATTCACCACCATAGAGCTCTATGAGGCATTCACCGATTATTACGGAATGATGGACCTTGTAGAGGAGCTTTACAAGATGCTCGCAAAGGAGGTCTGCGGAGATACAAAGATCACCTATCAGGGCATCGAGATAGATCTCGGACATTGGGAAAGACTCACCATGGTCGAGGCTGTCAAGAAGTATGCCGGCGTTGATTACTACTCCTGGGAAAACGACGAGGCGGCTCGCGCAGAGGCAAAGCGACTTCACGTTGAGGTTCCCGCCGATGCAACCGCAGGTACGGTTCTCGTCGAGCTCTTTGACGCCTTCGTCGAGGATAAGCTCATTCAGCCCACCTTCATTTATGATTACCCGGTTGAGAACAGTCCCCTCGCAAAGAGAAAGCCCGAGGATCCCAGATTCACCGAGAGATTCGAGTATTTCATCAACTGCACCGAGTACGGAAACGCATTCTCCGAGCTTAACGATCCCATCGATCAGCGCGACCGCTTCGAAAGACAGGTTGCAAAGAAGAAGGCAGAGGAGCCCGAGTGCAACGCAGAGGTCGATTACGATTACGTTACCGCGCTCGAATACGGTATGCCTCCCACAGGCGGTCTCGGATTCGGAGTTGACAGACTTGTTATGCTCCTCACCGATTCGGCATCCATCCGCGACGTGCTTCTCTTCCCCACAATGAAGCCGGAAACCTAATCAATAGGTCAAAACTCCTTATATTTGCTGGGTTTTTAAGAAAACTCGCTCGTAAAATTGTACGCCATTACACCAATTTTACGCCAATTTGTGCAGAGTAACACTCTTAAGCACAACGGAATGTACTAAGAATACACAATTTAAGAGCTATGAAAAGATGTTTTATTTGCATCAATTCATAGCTCTTTTTGTTTTGCAAATGAAAGGAAAAATATGAAAGAAAACATTTATGAAATACCAAAGGTTCACCCCTTCATTAAAACGCTTGAAAAGGTTAAGGCACTGCGAGATAATCTCGACGAGCATATTGAGATAACAAGTCAGCTTTGGGAGGATGGTAAGGCGCGCGATGCCTATTACTACTCCGCCGAGATCTACTACGAGTGTCAAAAGATTCTTGTCAATGCCGCATCGCTTATGTCCTGCACAGGAAACGTAAACGCTGTGAGTGATGTTGGGAAGCTTATCAAATCTGCAGTGCCCGTAGAGGTTGGATATACCAAAGAGGGTTGGTTTTGCGTGCGCTTCCCCGCGCTACTGCCAAAGAAAGAAAAAGGTTCTACCGACTACGTAAGAGATATGCTCTACACAGCACTCAGCGACTTTTTCAGAAAGCATCCAACCTTCAGATACGGCAAGTGTATGATAGCTTATCGCCACGTGTATGACCGAGATTATCCCGAGCGCCATTGGCGCGACCACGATAACGTGGATATCAATATGGCATCTGATACTGTTGCACTTTTCGTGATGAAGGACGATAGCCCGCACTACTGCGAGCATCATTACTGCAGCGTGGCAGGAAGCGAGAACCGTACCGAGATTTACGTTGTACCCATAGAGGATATCAACGCTTGGAATGTCGCACGAAAAAGCTATCCCGACGAGGGTGTAATGCTCTTTGAAAACCCGAAAACGCCCTTATAGCAAGGTGCAAAAACCACGATTTTTGGTGTAAAAATTATTACACTTCACAAACGCCATAAAAAGTCTTGAAAACACTGCATTTTCGGGCTTTTAAGCAAAAGAAATCCGACATTGAGTGCAGTCATTATGTCGGATTTTCCACAATTCTATTTTATTAAGGAGGATACACTATATGAAAATTCTAAAACCCGGCAGTCAGCTACATAGACTCATTTCTTTGCTCTCCGTATGCGGTGAATTTCCCGTTAAATCTCTGGATTTACTCGGAAACAAGCGCCTATACAGAAGAGTTGTAAGCGAATGTACAATTCCAGTTACCGTTCAAAATCCAACCACGAAAGAAACCCTATCCCTACCCAAAATCTTCATACTCACCGGTAAGGGACGAATGAAATCAATCCGATTATACAAGGGCGCACGCCCCATACTCACTTGGATTGGCGAGGGTGAGTATTACGATTCAATCTGCTACGGTTACAATATGCCTATGACTCAAGCGCATGTTGATCGTAACCATAGAGTTGCCGAAACTCTCGCCGCATTTATGGATGCAGGATTTCATTATCTGCCGCACACGCTCCCCAGACTCAAATCAGAGGGCATAAACCGAATCATAACAACGCAACCTCTTGCATATCCCTCTCGGATGCTGAAGTTCACCGACAATGGCGAGGTAAACAAAACCGGATTTTCCCGTGTCACCGGAGCAGTCTTCGCTGGAGGCGATTGCTACGCAGTTTACAATACACGAAACGCGGTTATGAAATGGTCGGGCGAGGGAGAAATGAAAATGAATGTAAATATCAACTTATTATCCATCGTCAATTCCGGCGTAGATCACGCCCGTCTCCCGATGCTCTTTTTTCGGTGCATCGCACGAGATTGCTTTTCGCTCAATGCTTGCGATGAGAAAAGCCACCAATGCCAGATCTCGTTTTGATATCTTCTACCCGCGGATTCATTTCATACCCCTAAATCAGTATGGAGCATAAAATTCATCTCAATACCCGGATGGCGGGAACATTTGCTTGAGTTGCTATTTGGTGAGGATCAAATAGCAAAACTTACAAGCTTTGAATACGACGCAAAAATCCATGGCACGTACATTCTTTACCATCTTGACTCCGATCTTTGCCGTTTGAATCGCTTCCGCGAGGCAATAATTTATGAGCCGAATGAAAAATACAAGGCTCTATGTTTTGAGTGGCAATACGATTTCGTCAAGAAGTTTCTCGGTGATCGCGCCAAGATAACTGTTATCAGCTTTGATAAAGTTGACAAAGAAATGTCCGAGTATTACAAGCAATATCTGATTAAATAACCACCCCTCCCCTGCTGTCAGACTCATTTTGAAAATAAGGAAAAGTCCCATACTCACCCAAAGTTCAAAGTGAGTCTGATATATCGGGCATTCAGCGACGCTCCCGGCAGTCTTTTCATTCTATAATTATTTCAATTATCACGCATTTTCTCTGTTGCATCTTGAAATTGTTTGTATATTATGTTATAATTGTATTGCGACACATTTGAATAATTCCACTTTCAAGGGAGTACTATAGGTAAAAATGTACTCTCTCCCCTTGTTATCAGTGGAAAATGTGTCGCAGCATCGAGAGAGGCGTTTTTCGTGCGTCTCCTCGTGGGGCGCACTTTTTATATTGTGGGAATTTATAAGGAGGGCAACCATGTACGATTCGAAAGAAATTAAGAGAATAGTTAAGCAAAAAAGGGAAATGCTTATCACGGAATTTGCCATAATCACCACTTTGATGATTGCTGCTTTGATACTGTTGATCTTAAACATCAACAGCACTGTTTCGTTTATTTGCATTGTAGCAGAATTGGCATTGCTGTTCGCCATCTATAAAATCTTTGACGTGCAATCACCTTCAATATGGTTTTCCAAAGAAATCCGTGGAGTAAATATCAAAGAGGATGAGTATGTAAGCAGAAAAACACCCGGTCCCGGATTAAGATGGCGTCAACTGGGTGTTCCAGCATCTCCTGAACCTATTGCTCCAAACACAGGTGCTAATCGAAGAAGGACTCCTCCTAACATTCGTAGTAGAGTTTATTTACAGTTTGAGGGCGGAAATATCATTACTATATCCACACTTTATAAACACACACCGAGTCGTTTGTCGAGGGGGATACTTTGCTCAAATATGCTGGAACACATTTTCCGATTGTAATAAGCAGAGAAATGCAAAAACAACCTTGCCCTATTTGCGGTGAGGTAAACGATATGTCCGCTGATGCTTGCCATAATTGCGGACTTGGTATTATCAAAACTGACAAAGGAGAAAAACGATGAAAAAGATAATTTCAGTGCTTCTTATTACTGTGCTCTGTTGTGCATTCCTGTTTTCTTGCGGAAACACCGAGGATACAGCCAAACTCTATCTTGTAAAGCAGACAATGGCAGATAAAACTGGAACAGTCACGGTTGAGTTCATTTATAATCAAGACTATCAAGTAGTAAAAAACAAAACAACATCAGGCGGAATATCCGATACAGAAAGTGATATTGGATATGACGAAAACGGTTATCAAAACTATCAAAAAAACATTTCGAAATCCGGACTTGTTTCAGAAATCTTCATTACAAATGATGCAAATGGACGAATTTTAGAGATGAGAACGGTTTCCATCTACAACGGTAAAGAAACCGAAATAATAATCACATATGAATACACCGATGAATACGGATCTTATATTCAAACCTCTACAAGCGGTGTTACAACAACCGTTACAAAAGATGAACACGGCAATGATATTGCACGTTCAAATAACAAAGGTCAATCTTATACACACGAAAACAAATACAACAGTGATCTTTTAGTAGAAACAATAACTACAATGACAGTAGGAACGAAAACTACCGTTACAACAATGAAGTATGAGTATGATGGTCAAGGAAATAAGATAAAGGAAACTTCATACGATACCGACGGTAACGTAACCTATACTCAAACCTTTGAATATTCAAGCAAGGTAACGTTTGCAGATTGATTTACTACAACCTGATATGGAGGGATTATAATGTTTGGTACAAGTTCGTTAAAGCTTAAACGAATCAAAGGAAACTCTACCAAAGAAAGTCTCGAACACTTTTACTTGTACAATTTAAAGCATAACGATATTACCGTTAATCTCTATATCAGCAAAAAAAGAGCTACGAAACGGGCGCACATTCACTGCACCGAAAGTGGTGATCTACTGTGGAGCAATTTTACCCCTTTGGCGGTATGTCAAGGCCTGCACGAGAAAAGAAGTATGCGTTAAAGCCACTATGCGATAAAAACGCTATTACGGTAGTAATCATCCGAGGCACGCCCGGCAATATAACAGGATTAGATAACAGAATCTTTAAATCGCATTTAACCGCACCCGAAAAGAATACTGTATATTTAATGACAAAAAAATTCAATAAAATTTTTAGAATCAATATAGAAAAGAGGCTGTCCTTGGCTAATTAAAGCATCGGGCAGTCTCTTCTATTTTTATGGAATTCTTACTATTTTGAAATATATTGCATACTTCTTATAATAATCTGTTACTTTTGAAAACAAAGTTACCTCGTCTCCTGCCATATAACCAAAGTTGTATTTATAATTCAAGACATTCGAAACAACGCATGCAATTATCCCGTCCCCCTCAAAAGAAAGAT
>SVRZ01000040.1 GCA_015064555.1 Oscillospiraceae bacterium | reverse complement strand
CCCGAAAATCTACCTCTCACCCCAAGCGATGCTTGGGATTTCATCTGCCACCGGCAGATTTCATCCGACCTTGTCGGATTTCATTACCGCAGGTAATTTCATCGCGCGGAAGCTTTAGCGCACGCGCCCGGTGGATGAGGTATCCCTATTCAAATCAAAAAAGCTGAAGCGTAGTAATAAAGCGGATATCCAGGGATAGCGGAAGAACCGCTATCCTACAAGTTTGCAAAGCAAACTTGGGGGCTCTATCTCTCGCAGAGGCGAGAGAAGCCCCGTAATGAGGGCTCCATAGAAAAAAGCACCCATCAAGGGTTGCGGTGGTAGAGTATGAGAGCGGATATCCAGGGATAGCGGAAGAACCGCTATCCTACAAGTTCGCAAGCGAACTTGGGGGCTCTATCTCTCGCAGAAGCGAGAGAAGCCCCGTAATGAGGGCTCCAAAAAAGAAAAGCACCCATTCAAGGGTGCTTTTCTTTTTTGGAGCGGATTACGGGGCTCGAACCCGCCACCTCCACCTTGGCAAGGTGGCGCTCTACCAAATGAGCTAAATCCGCGGAAATGGTGCCTCCGGTCGGAATCGAACCAACGACACAGGGATTTTCAGTCCCTTGCTCTACCAACTGAGCTACAGAGGCATATTGAGAATGGCGACTCGGATGGGGCTCGAACCCACGACCTCTAGCGTGACAGGCTAGCGCTCTAACCAACTGAGCTACCAAGCCATTCTCAATAAAAGAAGGAAATCCTTCTTGGTGGAAAGTACAGGGCTCGAACCTGTGACCCTCTGCTTGTAAGGCAGATGCTCTCCCAACTGAGCTAACCTTCCGTAACGTGCTTAGATATTATATCAAAACTTTTTCCGTTTGTCAATAGGTTATTTGAAAAAAATATAAAAATATTCAAAAAAATGAAATTTGAACGTTTGATGCCGTAATATCATTCGTTTGCCTTCGGTTTTTACACGTCAAGTATACCAAAATGCTTATATTTCACACCTTTTGTAGCATATTACATATTGCTTTTGCGGATTTGGAGGATTATAATCTAATAAGCATATCCGAGGCGCTCGTATATGCTTATCCGAGGCGCTCGTATATTAAAATCAAGGGAGACAGTCTTATGGGATCGAATGTCGAAAAGGTGCGCGATAAATATGCAACCAGCCGCTTGCTCTACATTTTTGAGGCGGCGGTGGAATATTTTATATCCATCCTTGTTGGAACAACTTATCTTGCGAAGCTGACTACGTCGGTCGGCATTTCGGACGGTGTTACAGGCGTGCTTACGGCATTTGTTTCGCTTGGCTCGGGCTTCCAGATATTTGCTCTGCTAATAGCTCATAAGCGGCCTATAAAAAGGTTTATAACGGTGATGCATTTCATAAATGAGCTGTGCTTCACCTTCCTTTATGCTGTGCCGCTGTTTGATATATCATCATCGGCAAAAACAGCTATATTCGTTATTCTTCTCCTTTCGGGTAACGTTATACATAATATAATACTTTCTCCCAAATTTACCTGGATGATGGGGCTCGTTGATGACGGAAGTCGCGGCAGCTTCACAGCGAAAAAAGAGATAGTTTCCTTGCTTTCGGGCGTCGTTGTGTCGCTTGTTATGGGCAATCTGATAGACAGATTGGAGGAGCAGGGGAGATTGAACACGGCGTTTATACTTGTCGGTATATCGCTCTTTGTGCTCACAACTATCCATTCTGCGATTCTGCTTTCAACCAAGGAAAAGGAGGAAAGAGTAGAGAAGACTCCTATAATGCTCCGCCTGAAGGACGCCGTGACGGATAAAAATTTGCTGAAGCTGATTCCTGTTTTCGTGCTCTGGAATATGATAACCTATGCAACAACACCCTTCTTTGGCACCTATCAGCTCAAGGAGCTTGAGTTCTCAATGACCTTCGTTGCGGTGCTCTCTGTGATTTATGCGCTTGTGCGTTCTGTTTTTTCTATTCCGCTCGGTAAATTCGCAGATAAGTATTCCTTCGTGAATATGCTGAACATCTGTTTTTCCGTAATGATAGTGGCATATTTTTTAAATGCATTCGGCGGCAGAGCGGCATATATATCCTACCACGTGTTGAATGCAATTGCTATGGCAGGTATTAATAGCGGAACAATAAATCTTATTTATGACTACACGCCCCCCTCGCGCCGCACCGGCGCGCTCGCAATAAAGAATACGGTAGCGGGCTTCGTAGGCTTCTTTACCACCCTTGCGGCAAAGCCTCTGGTAGACTCCATACAGGACGCAGGTAACCGATTCATCTTCTTGGAAAACGTATATGCTCAGCAGGTGCTGTCGTTCCTTGCTATGGCGATGACGGTGGTGCTTGTTGTCTATCTTAATCTTGTGGTTAAAAAAATAAAGCGTCCATCCGTGGAGGAATCCGAATAAATAGAGCATTTCAAAAAATAAAACCGGACTTGATCTTTGAAACTTTAATCAAGCTCGGTTTTATTCATTTTGAGAACAAATATTTACAAAATTCGGGTTATGCGAGTAAAATTTCTTTGTTTGTACCGTAGAATATATCATCCTTTCCTGCAATCAACTTAAAGAATTCCTCAAGTTTCATCCAGTTATCGGGACGGTAATCCATTTCATAAGCATGCCCCCAGACGTAGAATATCTTTTCTTTGTCAGGCTTCATGGAGACAAATTTCTCGCCTTTTTGCATAAGGCGATCAAAGTTGAGAACGTATTCGTAAGGATCAAAGCGGAAAAGATTGCTCTGTCTATCAAGGCTTTCGGATAGAGTGATAGTGCGAGAGTAACGTACACCTGTGTTGTTTCTTATAATATCTGCCACTCGATCGTCATTATTTACTCCGCCACAGGGATATGCCATACCAATGACTTCGTACCCTGCCAGCTCCGAGAGCCTGAGTCGGTCATCCTCAACCTGGCGAATGATCTCGTTTTTATCAAGCGTTGTAAGATTCGGGTGAGTCAGAGTATGTACTGCTATTTCGTGCCCATCATAAACGCTTTGCACGTCCTCCGGGTGAAGCTTGTAATGCGATATGCGCTTTCCCTCTCTTTGGAGAATACCGCGCCTGCCGAGAAGAGCAGAATTTATATTGAAGGTGGACTTAATTCCGTACTTATTCATAAGCTCTATCATTCTTATATCCTGTGTGATGCCGTCATCAAAGCTGAAGGTTATCGCCTTCATAAGTCCTTTTTCTCCGAAACCTGCCATTTGGTATCTCCTTTTCAAATATCCGATAAAACATTGACTTCATTGGATATAGTATAGCACTTTGAGTTTTGAAATGCAATATTTGTACTATATTTTTCGTAAAGTACTGTTTTTGCGGTGTGTCAAAAAGAAAAGCACCATTGAATGGGGCAAAGCAAGTATATGGAAGCGGATATCCAGGGATAATGGCGGTGCCGCTATCGTAGGCTAGTGAAACCCGATTCGGATACGTTTTAATCTGCAGATTTTTCACGATAATGCGTTAAAAAGCCTCGTAATATCTGCATATTACTTCGTTTTTTTAACTTTTCTCGCAAAAAATCTGCTAGATTAAAATAATTCTTACCTGAAGCGAATAGAAATTATTGATGTTTTACGAAAACGAGAGAAGGAAAGTAAGGACTTTGCGAACGAGATTTCGTGAAAGATCAAGGATTTATATCGCTTCAGGCGTGTCCGAATCGGGTTTCGCTAGCCTGAGTTCGCAAGCGAACTTGGGGGCTCTATCTCTCGCAGAGGCGAGAGAAACCCCGTAATGAGGGCTCCATAGAAAAAAGCACCCATCAAGGGTGCAGGCTAGTGTGAAGGTGCGGATATCCAGGGATAATGGCAACGCCATTATCCTACAAGTTTGCAATGCAAACTTGGGGGCTCTATCTCTCGCAAAGGCGAGAGAAACCCCGTAATGAGGGCTCCAAAAAAGAAAAGCACCCTTGAATGGGTACTTTTCTTTTTTGGAGCGGATTACGGGGCTCGAACCCGCCACCTCCACCTTGGCAAGGTGGCGCTCTACCAAATGAGCTAAATCCGCGGAATTTACAAAATGGCGACTCGGATGGGGCTCGAACCCACGACCTCTAGCGTGACAGGCTAGCGCTCTAACCAACTGAGCTACCAAGCCGGATAAACCGTAAATGGTACTCCCCACGGATGTGAGGAGTATCGTAAGGTGGGTGATGCAAATGAGCAAAATGCATCTCTTGGTGGAAAGTACAGATGAAACGCAGAGCGTTTCTAACAAGTTTCTGCGAAACTTGGGCGAGCCCTGTGCTATGCACAAAGGATAACCTTTATCTCTATACCATTTCTTGGTGGAAAGTACAGGGCTCGAACCTGTGACCCTCTGCTTGTAAGGCAGATGCTCTCCCAACTGAGCTAACCTTCCTTGGAACGCTTAATAGTATAGCAGATGTTTTTGGTTTTGTCAAGCATTTTTCGGAAAAAAGATTTTCAAAAAATGAAAATAAAGTTTAAAAAGGTATTGACAAACCGTTTTTTTTGTGATAGAATATTAAACGTTCAAGCGAACATAGCGGAATTGTGTAACGGTAGCACAGCAGACTCTGACTCTGTATGTTGGGGTTCGAATCCCTATTCCGCTGCCAACGAAAGCCACCAGATACGGGTGGCTTTTTTGTTTGTTGGCGGCGGAATAGGGATTCGAACCCCAACATATGCGAGGAAGAGTCTGCCTTCGCCCCCGGCGAAGTTAGCAGACTGTGCATACCGCCTGTGGCGGTATATTGCCAAGCGAGGAGAGCAAAGCCTCACTACTCACCAAAGCGGAACAATCACCGCAGATTACGCCCCGAGCGGCAAACTCTGTATACTAAGGTAGCATGCTTAACAATAAAATTAACCCCGAACAGCATACCCCTATTCCGCTGCCAAAAAATTCGACAAGTTTCGACTTGTCGAATTTTTTTATCCAAGCCGCAGGCTTGGCATATCATCGCCGCGCGAAGCGTGGTGCATATCATCAGCCCCTATGGGGCTGCATCTCATCACGCGCAAGCGTGCATTTTATCTGCGGCTTGATGATATACAATGCTTCGCATTGATGATATGCAATTCCTATGGAATTGATGATATCCACGGCTATGCCGTGATTTGGCACGACGGTCTTGAAATCTCCCCGATTTTATGCTATACTAACATCAGAAAGGCGGCGAAACGATGTTCAAAGAAATTAAAACAGAAAAAGATATACAAGATTTTATTGACAAAACCAATTCACTACACGATGGATATATTATTGGACTTCAATACACAAATGATGTCCATACAAACATCGATAAAAACGGATATTTCACAAATCCTGACGCAACAAAGTTGATTCTTCGCATATTGGTAACGAGTATCTGGGATACAGTCGTGGAAATCGAATTTGAAAGTTTATGGAAGTGGCAGGTATTAAACGATACATATTTTGATGTAATATTAGACACATCTGTTTCTTTTAATGATAAAGGGTATATTGTTTGGGCAGATGACGTTTGGACTGATCAAAATGATTTGGATGACTGCTCTTTTGCTATTGCCAAATCAATGAAATGGAGAATTGTTGAATAAATTCTAATCTGTTTTTATCAGAAAATCCGTTTGAGTTCGAAACCTTAATGCAAAACACAAAAAATTCGACAAGTTTCGACTTGTCGAATTTTTTTATCCAAGCCGCAGGCTTGGCATATCATCGCCGCGCGAAGCGAGGCGTATATCATCAAGGGCGGCAAGCCGCCCTTGTATCTCATCAGCTCCTATGGGGCTGGATCTCATCACGCTTTAGCGTGCATTTTCCTGCGGCGTAAACGATGTTGCGCTTCGCGCAAACCGAATCGTAACCGTTTTTTTCACAATGCCTCTGTAGTTTTTATTCGGTTCTGCCTGAATGCGACAGCCCCTTCGTAATTTTTTGAAAGGAGAACAGACAGCGAACCGCAGTGCCAAAGAGGCACGTGGTTTCTCTGACCGTAGGTGTTACGTATAAAATTAAAGCTTTGTTTTATAGAAAAGCATATAGTTTGAATTATGGAAGCTGTCGGCATTATTGAATGCCGAGCGCACCGAAAGGTACAGATTTTCGTCTTCCTTGATAAATGCGGGGTATTGGAAGCCGAATCTTTTCGGATCCTTGTCCTCGAAGTTGATAACGTCCTTGACGAATTTATAATTTTTCAGGTCATAACTTTCGAAGATGGAGAGGACGTTTCGTGAATATTCACCGAACACCTCGCTCTTTCGGTTAGTTATGAGATAGTATTTTTCCGCATGGGGAATTATGCGAAACATTGAGTTCGATACCGGTGCTTCCTCGATTGAGATATATTCGGGCGGAGCATCGAGGTCATCCGTGTTTATCTTAAGCTTCAGAAGCTCTCCGCGCCGCCAACGCAGATAGCTATAAAGACATCCATCGGGTGCTGTGACCAGATTGCCTTCTATACTGTCACCGCGCTCTTTTGATTCTTCGCGCCAGCGCCCCTCAAAGGGAAGAAATGCCGAGTATTCCCAATTTTCGGGTATCATAGGATCGACATCCTTGTCTATGGAGAGAGTTGCAGGTGAGTGACCGCCGTACTTCCAGCTACCGTAGCCGAATGCCGTGTAAAGACGGCCGCGGTGCTCGGTGAAATGCATTGGCGCGCGTTCGATGCCGCCGCATTCGCACAAGAAATTCGAGCCCCAGAGAAGCTTGGACGGAGTTGCCCACGTAGCGCCGTCATCGTGTGAGCAGGATATCTGCAGATCTCCGTACTCGGTCGAAAGTCCCAGTATGTAAATCACACCATTGATAGAAAAAAGAGTTGACCAGTAAAAGGGATACAGGTCGCAAAGATAATGCCATGTTTCACCATTATCTTCGGAAATGTAAAGTAAAGTTATGTTCTGACCTGCTGCGTGACCGTAAACATCCATTCCCGCAATCAGTTTTCCGCTTGCCGTTCTTACAAGAGAGGGAGAACAAAGAAATCTTCCGCTGAAGATATATTGGCAGTCGTCGGGGTGCAGATAATTTATAACCGTACAGCCCTCGGGTGTGGCACCTGTGCGCGCAAGGCGCGTGCGGCTTCGCTTGCCGAGGGAGCTTTCTATATAGAATTCGTACTCGGTGTCGGTATCAAGACCGTCAACGGTGATAGTGCCGGGAAGAGCGTCGATTGCACGGTGATCCTCCGAGCCGCGCTTCGCTATATGGAGCGTATAGCTCGCAGCGCCCTTGCCCGTGTCGAACCATTCAAGCTCGATCGAGAGCTCTCCGGGAGCAAGGCGGCATATATACGGCTCGCCAAGATTTACGTTTGGAGGTGAATATGGACGGTGACATATGTTGTTCGAGCATTTCATAATCGTATTCTCCTTGTATTTATTTCCCTTTTGATTATAACACGCGATCTTTTGGATCTCAATATTGAAAAATAAGTCTTACCTGTATTCAGACGGTGAACGCCCGGTCTTCAGCTTGAACGCCTTTGAAAAGGTCAGCTGGTCGCTGTAGCCCACCGAGTATGCTATACTGCCTATAGTGAGCTCCTTATTGCGCAGCAGCTCTATTGCGCGATTTATACGACAGCTCGTGATGTATTCCTTTGGTGAAATGCCCGCCCCGTTTTTGAATATGGCATACAGATATTTTCTGCTTATGCCTATGTGAGCCGCCACACTCTCCACCGATATATCCTCGTAATAATGTGCCTTTATATAGTTCTTGGCGGTTATAAGATAGGCGTTTTCGTGCTCCCGACTCTCTGATGAGTTATCCGCGATCAGCGCCATAAATTCATAGAGCGCGGCGCTGAAAAGGAGGTTGGTAGCAAGATTTGCCCCTCTTTCGCCGGGCATCCTTCTCAGTATATCGAGAGCGGCTTCACCGTTCTTTAGTGTGAGTACGGGTGAGCGCAGGGATATTCCTGCCTGAGCGAGGATATCCTTTGCTACGTCGCCGCTGAAGGATATCCAGGTATAGTGCCATGGATCATTATCATCGGCACTGTATTTTATTACCGTTCCGGGATATACAACGAATATCTGACCTGCGGAAACCGTAAATTTGTTCGGTCCGCAATAGAACACTCCGCTTCCGGAAATAACGTAATGAATAAGATAATTCATACGCACTCCGGCTCCCCAATAATGACCGGGCGAGCATTTTTGCTCGCCGTGCGTAATTGGGACGAGCGAGCGCTCATCCCTCGTCTTCGGTATCTCTTTAGTGTCGCAATAGTTCATATTTATCTCCTTGGTGCCTAGTATGCCGGTCGCGAATCCGACGTGTATTGCTCTTTTCGGAATATTATCGCATAGCATCGCCTCTTGCCCTGTGTAGACATTATACCATAAACAAAAGACAAAAAACAATAGACAAATGCAAAAAAATAGACTACAATTAAAGCATCACCAGACCGAAAGGAGTTCTGAAAATGAAAAAAATTACTTTTATAGGCGGCGGAAGCTTTGGCTTTACAAGAAAGCTGGTTAAGGACATTTTGACATTCCCTGCGTTTAAGGACGTAGAGATCGCGCTTATGGACATAGATGAAGAGCGACTCGATTACATAAAGAGGGCTTGCGAGAAGATAGCAAGAGCGGGCGGTTATACCGAGGCGAAGATCACCGCAACCACAGATAGAGTCGAGGCACTAAAGGGCGCGGACGGCGTGCTTTGTACCATACTCGCGGGCGACGTAGACGTCTGGAGACATGATATACTGATTCCCAAGAAATACGGCGTTGACGTAAACGTAGGAGATACGCGCGGTCCCTCGGGTATATTCCGTGCACTCAGAACGATACCCGTTATGCTTGATATCTGTGCGGATATCGAAAAATATTGCCCGAATGCCATATTCCTCAATTACACAAATCCTATGGCTATGCTTTGCCGTGCTATGCAGGAAAAGTATCCTCATCTCAACATTACCGGACTCTGCCACAGCGTTCAGGGCACTGCCGAAATGCTTGCCAGATGGGTTGGTGCAGATCCTAAGGACGTCACTTATACCTGTGCGGGTATAAACCATCAGGCGTTCTATCTCGATCTCAAATGGAACGGCAAGGATATGTATCCGCTTCTCAGAGAGGCTATGAAGAAGCCGGAGATCCTGAATGAGGAGCAGGTGAGAAACAATATGTTCCTCCACCTCGATTATTACGTGACCGAAAGCAGCGGACATAACAGTGAATACGTTGCATGGTATCGCAAGCGCGCAGATCTTATAGATAAATTCTGCACAAGCGGAACGAACTGGAATCCCGGCCACCATGCATTTATACTTGACATTTATGATAAAAGGCGCAGTACCTGGAGAGATGAAACAGAGGAATTCTTGAATCAATCCGATTCCGAGCTTGACCTTACGCGCGGCTATGAGTATGCTGCTTATATCTTCAATGCCGTATTCGGGGATAATACGATGTTTGAATTCAATGGCAACGTAAGAAACTTTAATCTTATAGATAATCTTCCGTACGGATGCTGTGTCGAGGTTCCTGTTGTGGCGAGCCGCGGCGGCCTTCGCGCTATGGCTGTAGGTTCTATGCCCGAGCAGCTTGCCGTGCTTATAAACACCACCGCGCGCTGTGAGGAGCTTGCTGTCGAGGCGGCGCTTGAGGGCGATGCAAGAAAGGTATTCTGGGCGTGCGCATACGATCCGTTGACCTCCGCGGTGCTTTCTCTTGATGAGATTCAGGAAATGGTGACCGAAATGCTTGAGAAGAATAAGGACTTCCTTCCTTGGTACAATGGAAATTAAAAACACATTTTGTAAAATAATATTTACAAAAACAAGGAATTTGTAAGATAAGGCAAGCAGGATTATACATTGTTATTCGCGAGATGTATGATTCTGCTTGCCTTGTATTTTGCGTTTGCTTCGATTTTACATAAGTTAAATTGATGTTACATCGGATGTAAAATCGAACATAAGTCTTGAAATGATGTGGGATCTGTGCTAGAATAATACAAAAAAGGGAGGTGATACTGTGCCGAGGCACAAGGTCAAAAAAGCATGGGCACTTACGGACCATAAATTTGAGGCCGAGCAAAGACGGGTGAGGCGTCTTGGGCGCATCTGCTTTTCGGTATACACCGTGGTAGGTATTCTTGAGGTTATAGGGCTTATAGTATCTGCTCTGCACCGTGAAAATCCTCGCGCAAGAGGCGCGGTCTTCATCGGTATGGGAGCCTTGCTCCTCTTAGCGGCGGCATTTATGATTTTTTCAAACCTCCGCGGCTGGACAAAGCTTGAGATCTACCCTTATGACTACAATATGAGTGAGCGCGGACATATATATGAGGTGGATATCCGGAGTAGCACAGATGAGCAAACGCGAAAGGATGACCTGTATGAGCATATATTTTTCACGGTGTTCTGCCTTGCGATATTAATCGGGGGTGCCATCTATCTTTTTTTGCTTGCAAAGACGGTATTATCTTAACACGGGGGAGGCTTTATGACCGATTATAACGGAATTGATATATCTATGTTTTTGCCCGTAGCTTACCTTATTCTTTTCTCTTTGCTCTGCGGAGCTATGCTTTTAATGACCTGCCTCTGGATATATTCGGTCATAAGCGGAATAAGATGGAGCACGGCATCTCAAAAAAAGAATAAGGCCAGATTGAAAAGGCTTGAAGAAAGGGCAAAAACCGACGCCCATGCAGCATCAGAGCTGGAAAAGCTGCGTAAGAAGACAGAGCGCAGAAGAAAGCGCAACCGCCCCGAGCTTATGAGGGACATATCGCTTTCGGCGCTTTTTGTTGCCGTGCTTGTGATGTCGCTTTCGTTCACGGTAATTCCATTGTCAATAGACCTTATAAAGCAGGATCACATATATTACGAGGGTGAGATATCGGTATGGGACGGAGTTATGAGGTATGCATATATAGAGCTCGAAGACGGCATGGTCCTCAAAGGAAATTCGATATTCACACGCTCGGATACTCACGGCACATTGGTATATACCAGGCGCTCAAAGCTGATCGTCGGAGCGCGGCATTGATGCGAATGCTTTTTAATTTGCGGCGCTTTCGCGATAATGCGCTAAAAAAGCCTCATGATATGCTTGTAATATTTAAAATAAAATTCTTACAGCTCTTGAAATCGGGCATTTAATTATGCTAGAATAAGTATAAATGGTGATCTGATATTCCAAATAAAATAAATAAGAAGGATACATATTTTATGAAAAGATCGTATGTAAATCCCGCGGCGGATAAATATTATGAAGCCCTGAGATCCGATCCTGCAAGGTTCCCGTTTTCCTTCGTTTACGACGGTGTAAAATATGAGGGATTTTCTGCGGAGCATTTTACACTTGTGGGCGAGGAATGCGATACCGCGCCGGAGAAGGAAACGCGCACGTATACGATAGCCTTTAAGGAGGAGCTTACGCTCAGACTTATACTTACACATTATTTTTCACACGGTGTTACCGAATGGACGGTTTGGTTTGAGAACAGCTCGGATGCTTGCAGTGGGGTGATAGAGAAGCCCGGGGTTAAGCTTGCCTTCGAGGGCAAATATCCCGTTCTTAAGGGAATCCTCGGCGATCACGTAAATCAGTACAGCCCGTACAGTATAGATATGCAGAGCAATATGGTTGAGTTTTCCTCCGATTCGGGCAGAGCAACGCATATAAACTTCCCGTATTTCAATCTCGAATGCGGGGACGGAGGCGTTATGCTTGCCATAGGATGGGCGGGCACCTGGTGCGCGCGCTTTGAGTCGGACGGAGAGCGGACAGAATATACCGCAAGCTCGGTGAACGGCATAAAGACCTACCTCAAGCCGGGGGAGAGTATACGCACGGCACTCTTTGTGCGCGCTCCGTATACCGTGAGAAGCGAGAATTATGCCACCAACTTCTGGCGTAGCTGGTTTGTGCGACACAATCTGCCGCCCGCCGATAAGGATAATAATGCTTTAGAGCCGTTTTCTACCTGCTGTCTGTTTGCAGACACAGGAAGACCTAATTCGGACGGAAGTATATCCGAGTGTCACACGACCTGGCGTCCGACACTTGAAAAGATGATAGCCGAGGGTGCAAAGGTCGATTACAGATGGTTTGATGCCGGCTGGTATATAGCACCCGACGGAACGAGTGCTGAGCCGTTTGTAAAAGGGCACGATTGGTGGGACACCGTCGGCACATGGGAGCTCGATCCTGTTAAATGGCCGGGGAAAAGCTTCCGCGAGTCTACCGACTTCGCCCGTGATAACGGAATGAAAACGCTTGTCTGGTTTGAGCCGGAGAGAGTCACAGATCCCGATAACCTCGTTAAAAATTACGGATACAAGCGAGAGTGGGCAATTCAGATAGGCGATGATAAGACTATATCGAACAATATAGGTGATCCCGAGTGCCTTGCCTGGACTACCGAGCGTATATGCAGGATGCTACGTGAAAACCGCGTTGAAATGTACCGCGAGGACAATAACTGTAACGCGGCGCGCCTGTGGAAATATCTTGATAGCCGCGAAGGTGAGAACAGATGCGGTATAACCGAATCCAAGTTCATAATCGGACACTATAAGATGTGGGACGATATCATACAATGCACGCTCTCATACGGCGGCTGCGGCTTCGTTGACTCCTGCGCATCCGGCGGAGGAAGAAACGACCTTGAATCGATGAGAAGGGGAGTTCCGATCCTTCGCAGTGACAGCGACAGAATGGCAACGGCACTTCGTCTTTCCATGACTACTGCCTTCAATAAGTGGATACCCGTATGCGGAGCAAATACAAGGGAAAAGCAGGCCGAAATGGCAAAGACGGGTGTGAGCGATAAATACGTCTTCCGTGCATCCTATCTTCCGATACTGAATATTGATTCGCAATTCGTTTACGCGGAGGATCAGAATTTTGATATTCTCCGTTTCGGACTCGGTGAATGGAAGAGCATAAAGCACTATATGCTGAAGGAATTTTATACGTTGACTCCCTGGCATAAGGAGAAGGATTCGACCGATTTCACTGCCTTTGCATATTTCGATCCCGAGGATGAGAGCGGCGTTATTCTCGCATTCCGTCAGGAAAAGTGCGAGAGGGATGAGATAACTCTGGCGCTTCCGTTTATAGGGGATGGCGAGAGCTATGAGGCGCTTGACGAGGATACGGGTGAGCGCTGTCTGAGCAACGGACGCATAACTATCCGCTTCTCTTCTCCGCGAGAGGCAAAGCTTATAAGGATCAAAAGAAAAATATGAGCTTTCGTGATTTCATAATGTGAAAGGATAGAGCAAATGAAAAAACGAGCCTTAATAATATCAGCAATCGCCGCGATCATTCTGCCTACGATCCTTATGCTGTTTATAGATGCACTCTGGCTTCGAGCGGTGCATCACGCACTTTTCAGGGCGGTTGCCGTTGGTCTTATTCTTGTGGTGCTTAAAAAGAATTTTGAGCCCTTGACGGAAATGGATATGAGGTATCCGCTTATTATATGCGGTGCTGTGCTGACGCTGGATATGGTAATTCTGGAAACGGTAAGATACGTTGTCCGCGAGGAAATATCTACGGCATTGTTTCTCCCCGTTTCCTTGCCGATATGTATCATGGTCGTATTATTAAAGCAAAAGAGCCCGGCGACTCGCAGAGCGGCGCTTCTCATAGGTATACCGCTCACAATTCTTGCGCTGTATTTAGAGATCATTTCATTCGCAACATAATTGTGTAAGGCTATTCGATTCAGGCTGATATTATCTGATGATAAAGGAGTATTTTATGGAATCTTACATAAACATTGATAAAAATATGATAGCCGCCGAAACTATAGGCGACAGAGAGGTTGTCTGGTATAACGTTGAGCAGGCTCCGTTTTCGATACACGGACTTATAAAGGGGGAGGGTGATGAATACTTCCACCGCGTGCCCGATGCGGTCGCAGAGGCAACCAATCCCGGAGTCCACAAGCTTGCGCGTGAGTCTGCCGGAGGAAGAGTCAGATTCTCAACAGATTCGCCATACATAGCAGTGCGTGCCAGATTCCGCGTCGTCGGAAGATCGGTACACATACCGCTTATCGCAAACGCCGGCTTTGATCTTTACGTGGACGGAGAATTCGGCAGCCGCTATATAAAGGAATTCAGAATGGTCATAGATATGACCGATAGATACGAGCAGCTTATTGACCTCGAGGGCTCTGCGCTCCGCTCGTATACTGTCAATTTCCCGATCCATTCTGTGGTTGAAATGCTCGAGATCGGTCTTAAACCGGGCTCGGCGCTCGGCGCACCGCGCCCCTATCGCGATATCGCTCCGATGACCGTTTACGGCTCATCAATAGTACACGGTACAGGGTCAAGCCACCCCGGTGCGGCATATCCTTCGATAATTTCGAGGGATCTTAACATCGATTACAGAAATATGGGCTTCTCGGGAGTTGCGAGGGGCGAGGCGGCTATTGCCGAATGGCTCGCACAGCAGCCTACGTCGGTATTTGTGTGCGATTACGATCATAATGCACCCAATGCCGAGCACCTGATGAAAACGCATTACAGGTTCTACGAAATAATAAGAGAAAAGAACCCCGAGCTTCCTTATATTATGATCACAAGGCCGAATTACTGGACCTGCGTTGCCCAAAGAGAAGAGATACTCGATCGCCGTGACGTTATAATGAGGTCATACCTGCGCGCAAGAGAAAACGGTGATAGGAACGTCTACTTCATAGACGGAATGAGCCTTCATACGGGACCTCGTCAGTATGAGTCCACGATAGACGGCGTTCATCCGAATGACTTGGGCTTTGTCCGAATGGCTGAGAGCATCGGTGCGCTTGTCCGTCATATTCTCGAGAAGAAGAACGAAGGGATTTGATTCTCTTAGTGACATAAGTTTGGCTCGAAAGTAAACAATTATTTACTTTAACCCTAAAATACCCCGGATATATTTCAAATTTTGATACAACTCTTATGACAATGGAATACAACATTACAAAACGAAAGGAAAAAGAGATATGGGATTTTTTGATAATTTTTTCGGAAGGAACAAAAAGGCATCCGTTACTCCTACCCAAAAGCCCGCGGGAGCGCTCGCGCCTGAATTTGAATATACCGAGCTTGGTGACGGTACCTGCAAAATAATCGGAATGAATGCAAGCGATGCATCCAAGATAGTTATCCCCGCGTTAATGAAAGGCCTCAAGGTAGTTGAGATCGGAAGCGCATCAATTGCAAATCGCAAGACTATAGGTGCTGTAGAGATCCCGGAGGGAGTAATTACGATAGACGAGGATGCTTTTTCGGATTGTGACAATCTTCTGTCGGTGGATTTTCCGTCCACGCTTCAGTACATAGGCGCAAGCGCCTTCAAGAACTGCGGAAAGCTCAAATCGGCAACCTTCGGCGGAACGGTAGAAGAGTGGAGAAGGGTGAGACGAGAGGACGGCTGGAATATCGGCTCGGATAATGTGCAGATCGCCTGCTCGGATACGTCAACCTTTATCGATGATATGGATTGGGATATAGGCAAAGAATTTTGGGACAAAAAGGCATCAAGAGGTTTTATATGGGAGCAGCCTCCCGGTTATAAAATGAGTAATTTTTGCGGAATAATCGGTCGAGGTGAATGCGAAGACTACGACATTATTATTCCTACCGAGATAGACGGGATGACGGTAAGATCGGTAAAAGGATTCTATGATGATCAGGAAATAACGAGCATAAGGATTCCCGAGGGAGTAAGGTACTTGGGTAGTCGTGCATTCGCACACTCGGAGAGCCTCACAACGGTTGAATTGCCCACCACTATCGTCGAGATAGCGGAAGAATCATTCTATCATTGCAAAGGTTTAACCGAGTTTAAGATTCCCCAAAACGTAGGCTGCATTTATGCAAATGCCTTCTCGGGATGTACAAATCTTGAAAGAATATATATGTCATCCTTGTGTAAGGCGTTCCGTCCGGGCGTATTTTCCGATTGTTCAAGCCTCAGTGAAATTATCTATGACGGCACTGTCGAAGAATGGAAGGCTATAAATAAGGGCGATGGATGGAATTCGGGCATCGGAGTCTTTACCGTAAAATGCAATGACGGTGAGGTCGTTTACGACGAAGATGGCAACGAGAATGCTGTCGCCGATGACAATTGATTCGTAAAAGTCTTTACATCAGAATGAATCCAAAGCTCCATCGCGGACAAAATTCTGCGGTGGAGCTTTGCAGATAGAGCACCGATATTGCGAGTAGAGTTTTTTGCAAAATATTTTTCATCCGGCAATAGGGAGGTCTTTTTATGACAAGAAAAAAGAATGTTATTATTATGATATCTATAGCATCATTCATTTTGTTGACCACGGTAATTACCTATATTTTTGCCGTAGTATTGCCGAAAAAACGGGAGGAAGAACAATTGTTGGAGGCGTTTCGTGAATATTATGATGCAAAGCTTGTTGCATATGAATCAGAAAACGCCAATTATGATGACTATGAGGTGGACGTTGCCTTTCTCGGTGACAGTCTTACAGACGGATACGATCTTGGAAAGTATTATCCACAGTATCTGACACTGAACCGCGGAATCGGCGGAGATACTACGTTTGGACTGGAAGACCGTCTTAAGGTATCGGTGTATGACCTGAAGCCAAAGGTAGCTGTAATACTGATAGGCGCAAATAATTTTGATACAATGTTTGAAAATTATGAGAATATTTTGATCGGAATGAAGGAAAATCTTCCGCAAACCAAGGTGGTGCTCCTTTCTCTTACGTCAATGAGCGGCGAATGGGGTAAAAACAATCAGAAGGCTGCATACAATAATGTTAAAATAAAGCTTTTTGCAGAAAAATACGGATACGAGTTCGTTGATCTGTATTCTGTCCTTTTCGATCTTGAAACCGGTGGAATACACGCAGAGTATACGACCGATGGCGGTCACTTGACACCTATGGGATACGAGGTGTTTACAAAAGCCCTGACACCCACGCTGGAAAAGCTGCTTGAGGAAGAGCCTGTCTTATCATAGCTTTTATTTTGATCCGACAGGATCCCATAAATAAATTTCCATCTTGAAAAAGATAAACCTGCTAAATAAAGTCAATAGGTTTTAAGAAAAAAATGAAAATATTTGCGAGCTTAAAAAGAGCGCAAAACAGCATGGCGGTTAGATCTAAGGATTTAATCGCCATTTCTGTATTAAAATTAGG
>SVRZ01000039.1 GCA_015064555.1 Oscillospiraceae bacterium | reverse complement strand
CTTAACAAGTCCGAGTCTTGCATCGGTATTCATATCAAACTGCGTAACGATGCCGGTGCCGCTGTATGAAAGGGGTACGTATTCATAGGTAGGTCGCTCGGTGATAACAACGCCTGCTGCATGAGTCGAAGCGTGGCGCGGCATTCCCTCAAGGCTTTTGCTTATATTGAGAAGCCGTCTTACCGCCTCGTCGCTCTCATAGATCGCTGAAAGCTCCTTTGTTTTCAGAGCATCACTTATGGTTATATTCATCTCGCGAGGAATGAGCTTTGCCACCGTATCTACCGTTGAATACGGCATACCGAGCGCGCGTCCAACGTCCCGGACTGCCGCCCTCGCCGCCATAGTACCAAAGGTCGTTATCTGTGCGACCTTATCCTCGCCATATCTTCTTTTTACGTAGTCTATGACCTCCTCGCGGCGGTTATAGCAAAAATCTATATCAAAATCGGGCATCGAAACTCTCTCGGGATTAAGAAAACGCTCAAAGAGAAGATCGAATGCTATGGGATCTACATCGGTAATACCAACGCAGAAGGCAACAAGACTTCCGGCGCCCGAGCCTCTGCCCGGACCTACGGGAATTCCCTGTCCCTTTGCATATGAAACAAAATCGCTTACAATAAGGTAATAGGCATTGAAGCCCATTTTATCTATGACCGAAAGCTCGTATTCTATACGCTCGGTATATTCGGTGAGAGGATGGAGCGAATAATCGAATCTGCCTGCCGCTTCCCTTGCGGCAAATCCCGAATAAGTAAGCTCTCTCAGCTCTTCCTTATGGCTTTTTCCATCGCTTGACTTGAAGTCCGGAAGATGCAATTTACTGAAATCAAAATCGAAATTGCACTTATCTGCGATCCTTCCGCTGTTTTCTATCGCATCCTCATAGTCCGAAAACAGCTTCTGCATCTCCTTTTCGGTCTTGAAGTAATACTCGTTGCCGTCAAATCCGAACGGGCGGCCGTCGGTAATACAGCTTCCGGTCTGCACACAAAGTAATGTTGCCTGAGTGTCGGCATCGTTTCTGTCTATATAGTGAACGTCGTTAGTTGCTACCATCGGAATGTCATATCGTTTGCTGATGGTCTTTATGCCGTATAAGACCTTTAGCTGATCCTCAAGTCCGTGATTCTGTATTTCGAGGTAGAAGTCCTCACCGAAGATATCACGCATTTCAAGCGCATATTTTTCTGCCTCGGGCATACTTCCCGAGAGTATTAGCTGAGGTATCCTTCCTGCAAGGCATGCGGAGAGGGCTATGAGCCCCTCGTGATGCTCTCTGAGAAGATCCATATCTATACGGGGCTTCATATAAAAGCCGTTTATAAAGCTCTCGGAAACCATATAACAAAGATTTTTGTAGCCGATCTCATTCTTGCAAAGCAGTACAAGATGATTTCCGGAGGAATCGCCCTTGCCTTCCTTCAAGAACCTCGATCTGGGAGCAACGTACACCTCACAGCCTATTATGGGCTTTATACCGCGACTCTTCATAGCATCGTAAAATTCAACAACGCCGTACATAGCACCGTGATCGGTTATGGCTACTGCGCGCTGTCCGTCTGAGATAGCCTTATCGGCTATTCTTGAAATGCTCGCCGCACCGTCAAGCAAGCTGTACTCGGTATGCAGATGTAAATGAACGAAGTTACCCAATGCTATTCCCCCCTTCTTTATTTTCCGTAGAAGATCTAACGCGAGCCGCTGAGCAGCTCACGTCCGAGCTTCATTATCTTTTGCATTCTGTGCGTAATACCCGATTTTGATATCGGCGGCACCGAGTGTATCGCAAGCTGTGCCATTGACATATCGGGATTGGCAAGTCGCATCCTTGCCGTCTGTGCAAGCTCATCGGGCAGCTTATCGAGAAGCCTTCTTTTTGCCAACTCGCTTATTACGGCAAATTGCTCGCCTGCAGCATTTACCGCCTTGGTTATATTCGCCGTGTCAAAGTTTCTGTGGCGGTTTGCATCGTTCTTGAAATCATTCGATATTTTGATATTCATAAAGTGGAATGCCGCCTCCTGCAGCTCCGCAAGCGCAAGAAAATCCTCTATTACCGTACTGTTTTTAGTGTATAGCAGCTCCTCTTCGCCGCGGCAGTGCAGCTTTAGCTCAAGTCCGTCTCCCGACAAGAGCTCTGATATTAGATTTGTTCTGTTTTTGAGTGAAAATTCAAGGCAGTATTGTTTATCAGGATCCGATAATCTGCCCGAAGAAAGGAACAATCCCCTCAAAAATGCCGAATGACACATAGGACATTTTTCTATATTCGGTATATTTCCTTCCTCTATATCGCTGATAAATCTGTATGCCGCCTTGCTCTCAAAGGATACCCTCTTGCATCTGCCTCCCCTTGGCGGCGGTGCAACTATAGCCTCCTTTGAATATGCCTCGCTGATAAGCGAAGCGGCAAAATGTGCTGTGACATTATCGGTATTGAAGGATACAGATGCTTTGTCCGAGATCTCTCCTTTTGCCGAAAGAATGCCCAAAAGCAGAGAACGTCTGCAACAGGCATTTTTGTACTGCACGCCTATTATATGCTCTTTTAATTTGCCCGCGAATGACATTTCTCTGCCTCCTTCTTAAAACTTTCTCTCTATTGTGTTACTGCACGTATTCAGCCTCTCTTTGGAGAGTAATACCGCGCTCTGCAAATACAATTTTTTCAACACGGTCGGCAAGCTCGCATATGTCGCAGGCTGTGGCATTATCCGAATTAACGATAAATCCTGCGTGCTTTTCCGAAATCGAAGCTCCGCCAACGCGCATCCCCTTCATACCGAGCTCATCTATAATTTTTGACACGGGAGAGCCCATATGCCTTTTGAAAAAGCTTCCGAGGCTGGGCTGCAAGGGCTGTGACGCTCTGCGGCGCTCTATGCTCCTCAGCATATCGGCGCGTATCTCCTCCTTCGTCTTATAACGCAGCGCGAGCCGCGCTGACAAAAGAATCAATCCCGAGTGTCGGATAAGCGAATCGCGATATGAAAATTTCATATCGGATCTGTCAAGATGTATGATCTTCTCGTCCTCTGTGTCATAAAGCTCAGCCGTCAGAAGGATATCCGAAACATCCCTTCCGTATGCACCCGCATTGTTTCTTACCGCACCACCGACGGTTCCCGGTATACCGAAAAGCTCAGAGCACAGAGAAGCGGACATGTCTGCCGCTGCGGATATAAGCGAAGAAAGCACTGCACCCGACTGTGCAAGCACACTGTCTTTTTCAAAAGAGATTTTTCTGAGCTTACGCGTAGAAACAATAGCTCCCCGATATCCTTCATCCGAAAAGAAGGTGTTTGTGCATCCGCCTATTACCTTATAGCGTGCACCCTCGGCGCGCAGGAGTCTTAATGTGAGGATGAGCTCATCCTCGGTTACGGGTGATATGATACAATCCGCATAACCTCCCGCACGGATAGACGAAAGCTTTGACGTGTTTATGTTTGTTGTATAGCTTATACACGAATTTTCAAGTGCCCGATAATAAGACAAAACTATTATGCTCCGTCAGCCGTTTTTATAAATTTCGCGCTCCTTAAGCATATCGTGTGCGGCGGCTCTTTGCGAATCTGTGACGCTGATACCGCCGAGTATTCTCGAAAGCTCATTTATTCTTCCGTTCTCATCAAGCTCGGAAACCGATGTTTCGGTAGCACCGTTGACGTCGCTCTTGCTTATCAGATAATGCGAATCCGCAAGGGATGCTATCTGTGCACTGTGCGTCACGCAGAACACCTGATCGTCGGCAGCGAGCTTTAACATTTTTATTCCTATCTTCCTTGCGGTCTTTCCCGAAACTCCTGCATCTATCTCATCAAAAACTATAGTGGATATGCCGTCCTTATCGGCAATAACGCTCTTAAGCGCGAGCATTATCCTCGCGAGCTCTCCTCCTGAGGCTATCTTTGCTATAGATTTTGCATCCTGTCCGCGATTCGCACTTATAAGGAATTCAACGTTATCAATTCCATCCGGCAGAAGTCTTGTTTCTCCATCTGCAGTCTCTTTCTTGACCGATATTATGAACACGACCTTAGGCATATCAAGAAATTCAAGCGTTTCAAGAACCGCGCTCTCAAGCTGCTTTGCCGCCTCAGCACGCGCATTGTGAAGCCTTTTTCCTATGCTGAGTGCCTTGTTATAGGATGCACAAAGACCTTCGTTAAGCTTTTTAAGAAGCTCCTCTGAATTATCAAGCAGCTCAAGCTCTGCTGCCGCCTCATCTCTGAATCTGAGCACATCTGCTACGGTAAGCCCGTATTTGCGCTTAAGCTTGGATATCTTATCAAGGCGGGACTCTATGGCATTGAGCTTTTCTGTCGGATCCTCGTCTATATCGTCCAGCGAAGCATATACCTCTTCGGCAATATCCTCGACCGTGTACTTGAAATCCCTGAGCTTTTCTGCGTATTCGGCAAAATCCGGAATAACGTCGGATATAGATTGCAGAGCCGCCACAGTTCTTTCAAGTAAAAAGGCAACGCTTCCCTTTTCGCTTCCCTTGAGTGCCTTGAAGGCAAAGCCCGCCTGCTTGGAGATCTTCTCGCTGTTTTTAATCTTGAGCTTCTTGTCTATCAGCTCTTCTTCCTCTCCATCCTTCAGGCCAAGTGAATCTATGTCCGATATCTGATATTTCAGTATCTCGGTATATCTTGCTCTTTCCTGCTCGCGCTCGGCAAGCCTCTTTATCTCCTTACGCGCGGAGTCGTATTCGGAATACGCCGCTCTGTATTCCGAGAGAAGCGCCTCGTTTTTGGCATAAAGATCGAGTATAGAAAGATGATTTTCCGCGGCGGTCATAGAGTGAGTATCGCTCTGACCGTGGATATTCACAAGCCTTGTGACTACAGCCTTAAGCACCGATATGCTCACAGCTCTGCCGTTTATCCGCGCCTGCGATCTTCCATCTGAAAATATGCTTCTTTGTATAAGGATATTCCCTTCCTCATCAGGGGTTACACCAACCTCCGAGAAGCTCGCGGAGGTATCTTCGGTAATATCGGTGAAAAATCCGCTTACCATAGCACTCTTTTCACCGCGCCTTATCAGTTCCTTATCTACCTTTTTGCCAAGCAAGAGGTTGATGCTGTCTATTATTATTGATTTTCCCGCGCCCGTTTCACCGGTAAGAGCGGAAAAGCCGCGTGAAAAATCGATATCGATCGATTTTATGACCGCTATGTTTTCAATATGCAATGAGCTGAGCATATTTTACTCCCGTTTCAGTGGAATTTATTTTGCCGGCTTGAATGCCTCGTGCAGGCTATCCTCAAGCCGCTTTGCGGTGTCCGTATCGCGCGTAACGATTATTATAGTATCGTCACCCGCAACACTGCCTACGATATCATCGTGATTTATCGAATCAACACATACCGCCAGAGCATTAGCCATTCCCGAAAGAGTCTTGACGACGACTATGTTCTGCGCCGCCTCCACTTTGAGAACGGCTTCGGTAAGAGCAGAGTTCATAACGCTTTTACCGCCTTCGTGGCGCACATCGGGTACTATGTATTTATAAGCGCCGGACGCAGTTACTGCCTTGACAAGCTTTAGTTGATTTATATCACGGGATACGGTAGTCTGCGTGACGGAGAATCCCTCCTCGCGAAGTCTTTCGATAAGTGTCTCCTGAGTGTCTATATCATAAGCCTTTATAAGCTCGATTATCTTCTTCTGTCTTGCGTTTTTCATATATTGTCCTCAACTATCTTAAGTTTTTTGAATAGGGTGGAAAACATACTGTTCTCCTTGAACGTCATTACCGAAAGTCTTTTGTCGGATACCCTTATCGCGCACTTGCCGCCCGGAGCAATGCTTGCCGATAATCTTCCGTCTATACTGAGATTGAGAGCCGAATCGGATGTGTTTTTGATCCGTATATCATCATCTGCACCGAATACCACCGATCTGTTAAAGAGCGAATGAGGTGCTATGGGGGTTACGATGACCGCATCGGCATTGTGAGAAACGATCGGCCCGCCCGCCGAAAGCGAATAAGCGGTCGAGCCTGCCGGAGTCGATATAACGACGCCGTCTGCCCTGTATCTGATGCCCCCCTCATTACTGTATACCACGAAATCGGCAATTCCGAGATAGGAGGTATGAGATACTACCGCATCATTTACCGCGAGGCGATCGATGTGCCGCTCTACTCCGTTCTCGGCTACGGTTGCCGAGAGAAGTATCTTCTCGCATATCTTGTAATCTCCCGTGAATATCCTCTTGAGCATCGTGAGCTCCGATGGGTCGACCTCGCTGAGATATCCTACCTTGCCGAGATCTATACCGAGCATCGGTACGTTGCTTGTAACCGCGTATACCGATGCATCTATAAACGATCCGTCGCCTCCGATAACAATTATAAGGTCTGTATCGCTCGGAAAGCTATTACAGATTTTAACTCGCGGTACAGAAAAGGAAGCGTATTCCTCGAGCATATAAAGCTCTGCGCCATGCTCCGAAAGAATTTCAGCAGCCTTCCTTGTAACGGCAAGCTCCTTATCCTTTCCGGGATTAGGCACAAGAAATATTTTTTTCATTTCCGCCCTCCATTCTTAATAAAATATGCCAGGTACTCGATATTACCGTCACCGCCCATTATCGGAGAGAGGATCGAGCCGCGGAATTCAAAGCCCGTCTGTCTCGCCATTTCGACTACGCTTGCAAGAGCATCCTCACGTGCTTTTTTATCCTTAACGATGCCCCCCTTGCCTATCGCTGAGCGCCCCACCTCAAACTGAGGCTTTATAAGGCAGACAAACTCGCCGCCCGGCAGAAGGCACTCGTATATTGCGGGGATTATGTAGGTTGCAGAAATGAACGAAACATCCATAACCGCAAGATCAGGCAGATATGGCAGGTCCTCGGGCTTCATATATCTGGCATTGAAATTTTCAATTGAAGTGACCGTTTTCAGGCTGCGCAAAGCGCCTGAAAGCTGTGCCGTACCCGAATCTATGGCAACAACGTGCCTCGCCCCCGCCTTAAGAAGGCAATCGGTAAAGCCACCGCTTGACGCACCGATATCGATCGCCATAGCTCCGCTTGCGTCGATAGAAAAGGCTGTCAGCGCCGCCTCAAGCTTAAGACCGCCACGGCTTACGTATCGCTTTGAGCTTTTATCCACCGCTACGGTCTCCGATTCGGGATCTATATCGTAGGCAGGCTTCGTAACTACCCTTCCGTTTACAGTCACAGAGCCGGATGATATAAAGCCCTTTGCCTCGGTTCGGCTTGATACCAGTCCGGATTCAAATAAATAAACGTCAAGTCGCATCGTCCGAGCTCGCAACGAACGGTGCATCGGTAATCGCACCGTCTGCTCCTTCCGTAAGTATGCGTACTCTCGCCTTGGCATCCGAAAGTGCATTCTCGCAAATACCGATCAGGCGAACGGCGGACTCAAATTCCGAAATTGACTCATCAAGAGTAAGAGTGCCGCTCTCAAGACGCTGAGTCGCATCCTCAAGCTGCTTTAATGCCTGCTCAAAGCTTATCTTTTTATCTGCCATCTTCATTTTTCCTCTTTTCAACGATTTGTGCTCTCAGCACGCCGTCCGACACGCGGACGTCCATAAGAGAGCCGATAGCGACCGAATCGGTGCTTTTTATCAGTCCGCCCTCCTGGGTGGCAACCGAATATCCGCGGCTGAGAATTTTCAAGGGGCTAAGCATATCAAGCTTACCCGATACAAGCTCAACGCGATGCTCCTCGTTTGTAAGCCTCTTTTCTATTGCCGTGAAAAGTGCCTCGCGGGCTCTGTCAAGACTATCTGCCCCCATCTCGATAAGTGCACCCGGTCTTTTGTATATCGCGCGTTCTTTTATGGAAAAAAGTCTGTCTGCCCTTCTCTCCACCGCTCTGTTAAGAGCCGCCTCGCATCTGTCATATATATCACTAATGCGCTCTCGGAGCTCCCTCATGTCCGGAACCGCTATCTCGGCAGCTGCCGAAGGTGTCGGTGCACGGAGATCGGCAACGAAATCACAGATAGTGAAATCTGTTTCGTGTCCTACTGCCGATATGATAGGTGTAGTTGATGCGAATATCTTTCTTGCAAGTCGCTCTCCGTTGAATGCCCAAAGATCCTCTATTGAGCCGCCGCCTCTACCTATTATTATAACGTCTGCAAGTCCGCTTTTTTCAAAATAATCCAGTGCCTCTATGAGATTATCCTCTGCCGATTCGCCCTGAACCAAGGATGGATAAAGATAGATCGTTGCAAGCGGATATCTGCGCGAGGTCACGTTTATGATATCGCGCACAGCGGCGCCCGTAGGCGAGGTTATAACGCCTATGCGCGTAGGATAAATAGGGATCGGACGCTTGAACTCGGGTGAGAAAAGCCCCTCCGCCTCAAGCCTTGCCTTAAGCTGCTCGTATGCAAGATAAAGAGCGCCTATTCCATCAGGTTGCATAGAGGTGACGTACAGCTGATAGCTGCCGCCGGGTGTATATACGCTGACGCTGCAGCGAACTATTACCTTCATTCCGTTCTCGGGCATAAATTTAAGCGATGCCGCAGATGAGCGGAACATGACCGCCTTTACCTGTCCGCCCTCATCCTTGAGCGAAAAGTAAAGATGACCGGTCCTATGGTAGGTAAAATTTGAAATTTCGCCTCTTACCGATACGGCATTCAGAGTTCTGTCACCGTCGATGAGGGATTTCACATATGAATTAAGCTCGGAAACGGTAAGCTCTGACCGAGCCCTCGTTTCTCTGAGTGAGGATATATCCATCATTCCTCCGCTAATGTTTTATTGTATTCACGCAAGGTAAGGCTTGCTATTCCAACGGCATTGTCGCTTGACATAGAGGGCTCGGCAAACGAGCACTCAAAGCGTCCGGCGAGCATTCGCTTAATGATGGAATTACACATAACTCCGCCCGCGTATATGAAGTGTGTTCTGCCGTATACCTCGAGGTATTCCTCGCTCAGCTCGCATATCGCACGTCCGAGATAATCAAAGACGAATGCCGCAGTAAGAGCCTTATCCCCTGTTTCCGAAAAAAGCTTAAGAGCCATATTTTCAAGTCCCGAAAGATTGACAAAAAGCCCTTTTCTGCTTATCTTCTTCCCCGGTATCTTGCCGGTATACGTGAGCGCAAGTGCCTCAAGCTCTGCACCGCACGGAAATCTGAGTCCCATAGCGACACCTATTCGGTCTATTACCTGACCTGCATTGAGATCGCCCGTACCGCCCACGTGGTCGCAAATAAATCCCTTTTCCGCCGCCCTTACCGACAGAAGCTCGGTAGTGCCTCCGGATATATGAAATGCGGCGAAGCCGCTGTCTAAAAGATCATATCTGCCGGAGGAATAAACAGCTGCCATAATATGTCCGCACTGATGCGAAAATCGATAAATCGGTACGCCGAGTGATACCGAGAGCGCAGTTGCGACACTCAGTCCCGCCAAAAAGCACGGCATATATGAGCCGTCAAGGTTCCTCGGTCTTTCGCTTACACCGAGCGCAAGGATGCGCCGATCTTTGATAATGGGTTCTGCCTCCTCAAAAGCGGAAGGCAGATTTTTGGTATGATGAAAGACTGCATCCGATTGGCGCAAGCCTCGCTCGCCCTCCTTAACGGGAAGCGGTCTTTTTATATTTGCAAGAAGCTCTCCCTTTTCTGTGAGAATGGCAACCGAGGTAGTATAGTTACTGGTATCGATGCCAAGAACTATCCCCTCGCTCATTTAACTCCGAGCTCCTCGGCAATTGCGTTGAGAACACCGTTGACAAATACGTAGGTCTTTTCGTCATCGTATTTCTTGGAAAGCTCTATAGCTTCATTTATCGCCGCCCTCGTAGGTACATCCTCTACCGCGAGCATCTCATAGGTAGCCAGAGAGATTATAGCGCGTGAGATAGGAG
The DNA here is from genome assembly GCA_015064555.1 of Oscillospiraceae bacterium. Taxonomy (GTDB): domain Bacteria; phylum Bacillota; class Clostridia; order Oscillospirales; family CAG-272; genus UBA1740. The sequence continues at coordinate 7,792 of SVRZ01000039.1, read as the reverse complement.
AAACGCGCTTCTTATTCCAACCGACGAGATTTTTCTCGATAAGCTCATCGATTTCCTTGCGCCTCTCGAAAACGCCAAAGAATACGGTCTTTACATAATCGTTTATCTCGAATTCGCCAAACTCGCTTGCGTATTCAAATATTTCAAGTGCAGTTTCATCCGAGCGGCACTCCGCTTCGTATAAAAGAATGAATGTGTTTTCTCTTGCCTGTGTTCTGTTCATAATGTAGACCTCACAAAAATATTGCTATAATATTATAATATTATTTTAGCCGCTTGTCAACGGGTTTTGAGCGAAAAATGAATATTTTGAATTTTTATGCATTTTTTTCGACACAGCTATTCTTTTTGCCGGGAAGGACTTGAAATTTTCCGCAAATTATGATAGAATACATTGGAATTGCTATTGCGAAAAAGTAACCCGGAGAAATACAATGAAATTTTACGAAAGATTTATATATCGAGCATCCCTTTATACGGTGGCGATCACGTTCGCCTTTTACCTAACCGCAACAATTATCAATATACCTTCGCTGCAGATGAGCTTCGGCAGATATTTTCTGATACTTGCCTTGGGAGTGACGGTAGCGGCTGCAGAGCTTATCTTCTCTGTCGAAAGATTTTCAATTCCCGTAAGGTATCTTCTGAATTATTCGGCTCTCGCGGTAACCTTTACGTCGGTGTTTATTGCAGTAAGAGCATCGGATGATAAATTCATTGTAAGAGGCTCGACCGCCATTGCTTCTCTGCTTGCATTTACAGTATTTTATGCACTTGCAGTCCTTTCATCAAATCTTATAAAGCGCATCAAAAAAAGAAGCTCAGCTCACTCCAAAGGCGGCGATAAAGAAAAAAACAAGCGAGAGGAAGTAACCTATCAGCCAAGGTTCAAGTGAGTTCTGCCGCACAATAAACCTCGAATTTTGATTTTTATTTCTTTTATAATAAAACGAGCCTTGAATGCATTTTGCATTCAAGGCTCGTTTAGCAAAGAATGATCCGGCTCGGTGAGAAAAGTTTTAAAATTTAAAACAAGAAGACCGATTATATTGTTGAGATTGCTGATTAAAGCTGGAAAACAGACTTAAATTCATCAAGCTTTTTGAGGTTGATGTCCATAGTAGTCTTTTTTCCATCCTTAAATTCCACTTGGAATCTCCAAGTAGGAAGCTTGATTCGATTACCCGCAGCATCATTGCCACCATTAACGGGATGACCGTCACCAATATGCTTAAAAGTAACGATATCCCCGGCTACAAAGTTGTAATCCTCGTCACCGCTGTTATAAATAATACCCGTTCCGTTTTCTACGTTAACATAGCTGAGATTTCTAAAATCTTCATTGGGATCGATTTTACCGGTTCTGTAATTAACATAACCATACAGGTTCTTGCCGTTAATACGAGCAGTAGTTCTTGCCATATATTTGTTGTCTTCCTTCAGACGCTTGAAAAAATCTTTGATTTTATCGAAAAATCCCATAATAAAGCTCCTTTGGTTTGTATTAAGATTTGGTCTTCTTGTTTTTGTCTTTTTGTTTTGGCGAATATTAGTCCGAATCGCCGTGATAGTATTCACCGTCATCAAAGTGAATGTAATCATACTCGTACTTAAATTGCAAATCTTCAAAATCCAAATCATAGAGAGTGGAGAAGAAGTTGTTCTTTTCGGGTTGATTTTCCTTCAATTCTGTTGTGAATGTTTTAGTTTCACCTTCAACTAAGTTCATATTGCTTAACGAAGTAGTAATATACCCAAGCTCATCGCCCGTGTTTTTATCATAAACATACGTAATAATGGACATATCAGTTATACCGACTTTTTCAGATGTGACTTCGTAATCAAAGTAGATATAATAACATCCGTTTATATAATAAGACACATTGGACTTGTATTCTTCGCTCTTTGCAACAACTTCCAATTCAAGGTGCTCTGGAGAGTGCAGCTTGGCATTTGCTTGTTTTGCTCCGGTAACGATGCAAGCGATAACCAAAATTGCTGTTGCAATTCCTGCCCAGATGCCTCTCGTTTTTACACCTTCCTTTTTGTGAGACGATTCGAACTTATCATTATCTGAAGCTGCTTTTGAATAGAATGCCTCATTTTCGCTCTCTGTGAGCATCTCGAACGAGTGTATTCTCAAAGCTTCATCCAAAGCATTTTTCTTGGCAAGAGTAGCACCATTTGTAAGCGATATCAGTGTTTCTTTATATTCTTTGTTGTACTTGGTGTGGAAGTAGATCGCTGCCACCAAAACGCCTACCGGCAAAACGCAAAGCCAAGGCGCGCCAACGCCGCACATAACGCAAGCAAAAATGAATGCACCGATAAATCCAAACCACATGCCACTCTTCAGTTTCTTGGACTTGTCTGTTCTTTTGTTTAGTTCTTCTTCGATATTTACATCGTTAGGAGGAAGCTCTGCGCTGATATTAGGACGGCCGCAAGCAAATCCCGATGCTATGTACTTCTTTCCTTCATAAGTGAATTCAACAGTATAGTAAGGTAAATTGTAGCAGCTAACGGCTTCCACGGTAACATCGGAATTGGTCGTTGTGTCCTTGTAACGATCTCCGGGATATTTTATATCCATCTGCAATAAAAATGCACAGTTGTTCTTTGCGGCCTCTAATCCTGCGTAATCAACGTCGGCTTCCCCTTCTGATACGATGCTAGCAGTTCGAGTTGACTTTATAACATCGACAATAATGTCATTGTCATATATACCGGAGTATGATTTATTAAATGCCGCGGCGGTTTTATTTCCCGAAATGTGACCGCTAAAAGGCTGCCAATCTGTAACTGTTCTTACCTTTTGAACATCAGCGTAGTAATACTCCTTGGTCGAAGAATTGTATTTCCTTTCCTTCGTCCAATAGGTTTCTTGCCGATCATAACCAATTGAAGTTGTGTAATCCATTTCAATATGAGCAGAACATACGATTGCCTCTCGCACACTTTCTTCGATTTCGCCAAAATTCGCTTTTACGACACCTGCAGGTGTCTTTGACGAGCTTGCCAATTCGATAAGTAGTTTCCTTAAGAATTCTTCTTTGCTTATTTCTTTTTTGACAGTATAAACTGCATCAAATTCCATAAATGTTCTCCTTTCTATTTTTTGATGTGCTTCAAAACTTTCACAGAAGTTGAAATGTTGCACAAATGTTATTGCGAACATCATAGTGCGTACACCTATTAGTAAAATAGGTGTACGCAGATACTGAAAAGATCATATACAAATCATAAAAAAAGAAGAACGTTAAAAAGATCCTATTATTCCGTGTTCAAATTTTTAAAATATTTCGTGTTTTAATTTTTCAAGGCGCTTGACAAAACTCGATTTTTGTAGTATACTGTTCGCAAAGAGCATTTAATAAAAGCGCCTATTTTACTAATAGATGTATGTACTGCTGATTGGGGCAGTTTTTTTATTTTTCACCCTTTTTCAAAAATAAACTTCCGAGTTTATTCATCATTTCTTTCTTGTGCTCCATCAGAGAGTGAGCATAGCGACTAAGAGTTATTGTCGGATTTTTGTGGCCGAGAATCTCAGAAAGGGTTTTTACATCCATTCCGCATTCTAACGCGCGTGTTGCGAATGTGTGCCGTAAAGAGTGAAAGCCGCGATGCTGAATATGAAGCTTTTTTAGCAGCAACGCAAAGCTGCGTTGATAAGATCTTATTGAAACAAGGCTTGAGCCATTTGCCACAACATATGTCGAACGGCTCTTCTTTTTTGCAACTCCAAGATATGACATCAGCTGCTTTGGAATCGGTATCGTACGTATCGACGATTTGGTCTTTGGAGTATCGGTTATTCGTCTGAATACACCGTTGTTGTCCTTACCGTAATAGCATGTTTTATTAACTCGCAGCTCGCCCTTGCTCATATCAATATCCGACCATTCCAATGCCAATAATTCGCCGATACGAAGGCCTGTGTATAGGCATATCAGAACTCCCGACAATCTTGTATTTTCTTCATTTAAGATATATTGCTCAATCATCTTTTGCTCGCTAAGAGAAAAGCAGTCAACATTCTTTTCACATGATCTCGGACGTTTTATCTTGTCGCCTGAGTATTCGTTTATGATACCGAGTGTATATGCTGTTTTCAAAGTGCTTTGTATTACTGTTATGATCGAATTAACCGAATTGCTCGATAATCCCTTCCCTGTCCTCAAATTGCCGGTTTTCAACATTTCCGTTACATAGCATTGAAGCACATACGGCGTAATTTCGGATAATTCCAGTTCGCCAAGCTGTGGAATAATATGTTGTTCCACAACTTCCCTGTAGCGCGTGTAGGTTCGCTGCTTTGCCGATGGTTGCACATAATTTTCGAGCCACTTTAATAGCCAATCTCTGTATAGCATTTTTCCCACTTCCTCTGATAAAAATTAGCAATAGTTTATCATTTTTAGTATGATAACCACTGCTTAATATTATATCATTTTAAGTATAGAAAAATCGATCAACCGCTCAAGCGAGTGAAACCTGATCTGAATTCGTTTAAAATCCGCAGATAAAAACGTATTCAAATCAGGTTTCACTTACAATTAGTGTATTTTTTATTTCAGTACCGCCCGAATATGGTGCCGTCAATTATTCAATCCCAAGAGGTCAAGTATCTTATCCGCGGCTGCGGAAGGATCGGTGTTTTCGATAACGAAGTCACATATTTCCTCATTGCGCTTCTCATCATCAATTGAGATTATTCGGTTTACCTTGTCCTCATTCGAGCATTTTTTATTCAAAATAGAAGAAAGGAGATCGCGCTTATCGCGCTTGATATATACGGTAACAACGTTGCTGAAATTCGTCTTCAGCGACATAGCTCCGCAAATATCCATAGCCGCAAGCACAATTTTACCGCCGGATATTATTCGTTCAACATCCTCCCGCTTTGAGCCGTAGCCGTGGCCTGCGTACATCGTTGATTCGAAAAGCTGTCCCTTTTCCATCATATCGAAAAAGCGTTTTTTTGACACGTAGTTATACCAATCGTTGATATTGGTGGTTGTGGGATCCTTAGTTGTATAGCTGACGAGCTTCTCAAAGCTTTCGCATCTTTCGAGCAAAAGCTTTGCGATATCGGTCTTTCCCGAGCCGGAGGGACCAACGAGGGTAACAACATTTGGTCTTTCGCTTTCATCCTCAAAGCGCGTATAGCTGGTTGTTATGACCTCAACAAGCTTCAAAAATTCATCGTAATTATTGACTGCCAGCATTCCCGTCGCGCTCTGATTCCAGGGGCGGCGCATAAGAATAGGATATGCGGCATTTGAACGAAATACGTTGTGCATGCCGTCATCGAACAGTATATCAACGTTAAGCTTGTCCTTGCGTGAGCCCATATAAATATGCTCTGCAGGTATCTCCGGGAATTCATCCATAATTCTCTGAGCACGGATACCCATGAACTTAGGCACGATCGAGGTACATATAAACACCTCGGTCATCTTGGAGAGCTTTCTGACAAACTCCTTTGCCCCCTCGATAACCGGCTGATTTTTAAAGAACTCCGGATCATCAAAGAATTCAAATATAACGTCTGCTCGTGTTCCGAGCTTCCCCCATCTGTCAACCTCATATATGGTAAGCGGCGGATCGAATTTATATTTTTCATTTGCGAGCTTTATCGCATACGGAACACATTCCATAAGAAGATCGTCTACGTCAAGCGCGGTAGACATCCTGAATCTTCTGCTCATTTTGTAACCTCCCTATCGGTATTGGTCAGTCCTTTTGATTTAGTATAGCACAATTATGTGCAAAAAGCAAGCGGTAAATGCAATTGAAGCAATGATAAATGCAATTGAAGCAATGATATAATTTTCTAAGAGAATATTTATCTTTAATCTTGACAAGTATAAGTTTTTATGATAGAATACAGGAGTCAAATCAATATGCGGGTGTGGCGGAATTGGCAGACGCGCTGGACTTAGGATCCAGTGGGCTTCCCGTGCAGGTTCAACTCCTGTCACCCGCACCAAAAAAGTCGTATCATTAGCGTAGTGCCCTTAAGGACACTACGCATCGATATAAATCCGCTATCGCGGATTTTCGATATACGCTACGCGTTCGATATGTGCTGACGCACTCGATATGCTCACTGCGTGAGCGCGGATTTATATCATATCGAGTTTTTGCTTCGCAAAAACATATCGAATTTGCCGAAGGCAAATATATCGAGCGGAGCGGAGCGAGGCATATCGACAATTGAAACATCGCATTTGTGTCCACAAATGCAGTGCTTGTCAAGAAAAGAGGACAGAGATTGCAGTTGCTTTCTCTGTCCTTTTCCTGTCGGTAGGTAGCTTATTCTATTAAATTTTAAAAACTGTCCTTAAGAGTACGTCTCTTTTTGATACGACTTTTTTTATCCAAACCGCAGGTTTGGCATATCATTGAATGTATAACTCGCCTGTGGCGAGATATACATTCGTATATCATCAGCCCTTTTGGGCTGTATATCATCACGCCCCGGCGTGTATCCTCTGCGGTTTGATGATATGCAATGCTTTGCATTGATGATGTACTCGTCCAAAAGCGAGATATACTCGTTTTCGGACGGATGATATACACTTTCTGCGAAAGTGATTAAAGTTACAAGCTTTTTTAGCCTAAAAATACAAATCGTTCACTTTATCCCCATTTTGTTCAATTTATGGGGCATCGTTCAATTATTGATTCGCTTAAAAAATTATTGATTTCTAATAGATTATGTGATATAATAAACTCACTGATAAATAAGAATTTGTTTAGGACAAAGATTAGGGAGAGGTGAGATCGTGATTTGGTTTTTTGCGGCTATTTTTTCCGCTGTTTTTGCGGGAATAACATCGATACTTGCAAAATGCGGAATTAAGAAAACCGACTCAGATCTCGCCACAGCATTACGAACCACCGTGGTTCTGGCGTTTGCATGGATTACGGTGTTTGTGGTCGGCTCTCAATCTACAATTACCAAAATTGATGAAAAATCAATTATATTCTTAATTTTTTCGGGATTTGCGACAGGCGCATCATGGATATGTTACTTCAAAGCGCTTTCGCTTGGCGATATTAATAAGGTTGTTCCAATAGATAAATCAAGCACGGTGTTAACGGTGTTGCTTGCTATTGTCTGCTTTGGCGAAACCTCTAACTTGGCGGTCAAGCTGATTGCAACGGCAATACTTGCCGTTGGCATATTCCTCATGGTAGATAAAAAGCAATCCGAGCAGAAAAGCGAACGCAGTTCTTGGTTGATATACGCTGTTCTTTCCGCAATATTTGCGGCATTGACTGCTATTCTTGCCAAAGTCGGTATTTCGGGGGTGGAATCCAATCTCGGTACTGCAATCAGAACGGGCGTTGTGTTTGTGATTGCGTGGCTCATTGTTTTCTCCAAGGGAAAGCAAAAGGAAATCCAGCACTTAGAAAAAAAGGAACTTTTGTTTATTGTGCTTTCGGGTGTAGCAACGGGAATTTCGTGGCTCTGCTACTACTATGCCATTCAAAACGGCATTGTCAGTTTGGTCGTTCCGATCGATAAGCTGAGTATACTTGTAACGATAACATTCTCGTATTTTGTTTTCAAGGAAAAGCTACCCAAAAAGGCACTGATCGGACTTGGATTGATGGTAACGGGAACGCTGCTTATGGCAGTTTTTAAGTAAACATAGCGATAAATAAGAATTTGTAGGTGTGAATGATGAAAACTTTATATATGATTGGTGGCACTATGGGAGTTGGAAAAACAACTGTGTGCCAACAGCTCAAACAGGATTTACCGAATAGCGTATTT
>SVRZ01000038.1 GCA_015064555.1 Oscillospiraceae bacterium | reverse complement strand
AAGGTGACTGTCGGAATAGTTCAGAGCTGTAGTTGCCCTGAACTATTCCGACAGTCACCTTGATGCCCTCGCGGCTGAGCGCATCATTTTTTGCATAAACGGCTATACCGAGCACCGTATTCGCAAGATAGATACCGAGTGCCGCGGCGGCAAACCTCTTTTTTGCGCTTGCTGTAAAGGTGTCGCGCATTGCGGCGGCAAGAAGCGTATTTATGAGCACGATAATTACCGTGACCGCATAGGGACCCAGGAGTGAGGCTATCTCTATCGGAATGAGATAATCGGTCTGCCCAAGTGCCAGGCGCGCCCAGGGAACACCGCAGCTGCCGAACGTCTGAGTGAACTCATAAAAGGCGTAAAGCGGAGCCGGAGTAAGTATTTTCAGTATCGGAAATCTCCTGGCCGCGCGTGTTCTTGCAATAAGAACGTACAAAACGAATACAAAGGCGCCTACTACTGCCTGGAACAGAGCCAGCCCGAAGCAGGCAACCGTCACCGTAGCCACCGAGGCTATACCGGTGATGCCTGTGAAGTCGAGCGGGTGGAGATAAAAGAACCAATGAAACGCCAATGCGTAAAAGCACTCGAAATAAAGGAGTCCGAGCGCGTATACGCGGCTGAGACGAATATTCTTTTTCTCGGAAAGAGAGAAAAGAACGGTTATCATAGGTATCATGGATACCCATTGTATAAATCCGAAATATTTTGAAAATGTTACCGAAAGTCCCGTGCATATCGCAGAGAGGACGAGCATCAGTATCTGCTTTTGTTTTTGATTCATCGGGGTGCCTCTTTTGCTGTTTTTACTATTACCCAGACTAATTATAAACGATTGAATGCATTTTGTCAATAAATTATCGCGCTTTTAATTTTATTATTAATAAATATTGCATTTTTGCCGAACTTGTGCTATAATATAGGTTGGTTTAGTATGTTCAGCAGATTTTCGGCTGATCTTCCCTATGAGGCTTTGGAAAGGAGGCGCACTCTATGGTAAGGATAACACAGGTTGAGGAAGGCTCGTATGCCGCTCGCGCTAAGATACAGTCGGGCGATGTTCTTCTCTGCATAAACGGAAACGATATAAACGACGTTCTTGATTACCGCTTTTATCTCACCGAGAAAAAGGTGAAGCTAACTCTCGATCGCGACGGCAAAAAGCATACCGCCGTTATAAAAAAAGGCGAATACGATGATATCGGTCTTGATTTTGAAACGCCGCTTATGGACAAAAAGCATTCCTGCAAGAACGGGTGCATCTTCTGCTTTATAGATCAGAATCCGGAGGGACTCCGCGATTCACTCTACTTCAAGGATGACGATTCGCGCCTCTCCTTCATACACGGAAACTATATCACACTGACGAATATGACCGACACAGATATAGACAGGATAATAAAGATGAGGTTTTCGCCGATAAATATATCGGTGCATACCACCAATCCGGAGCTCAGGGTCAGGATGATGAAGAACAAGCGTTCGGGCGAGGTGCTCGGATATCTCTCGAGGATAGCCGATGCGGGGATATCGATGTGCGGTCAGATAGTGCTTTGCCGCGGTATAAACGACGGAGAGGAGCTTTCGAGGACGCTGTGTGACCTCTCGGGGTATTTCCCGTCAATGTCGAGTGTTGCGATAGTTCCGGCAGGACTTACGAAATTCAGGGACAATCTCTATCCGCTTACCGATTTTACACCTGCCGAGGCGGCAGAGGTCATTGATACCGTAGATGCAATAGGCGGCAAAATGAAGGAGCTTCACGGCACGCGTGTGTTTTACGCGGCGGACGAGCTCTATCTCAAGTCGGGCAGACGGATTCCCGATGCGGAATACTATGAGGACTACTCCCAGCTTGAAAACGGTGTCGGAATGCTTCGCTCGTTTATGGATGAGTATGAGCTTGCATATGAGGATATTTCCGACATGCGCGACTCGCTTTCGGCAGAGCGCAGAATATCGGTTGCCACGGCTTCTGCGGCATACCCGATGATACGCGACGTATGCGATAATATTATGAAGGCAATAAATAATCTCGTTATAAACGTCTACGAGATAAAAAACCGCTTCTACGGAGAGAGCATAACCGTGTCGGGGCTTCTGACGGGCAAGGATATATGCGAGCAGCTTGCCGGATGTGAGCTTGGCGAGGAGCTCCTGATACCCGAAAACTGCCTGCGTGACGGCGAGGACGTATTCCTTTGCGGAATGACGCTGCCCGAGCTTTCGCAGAAGCTCTCGGTAAAGGTCACACCCGCAGAGAGTGACGGATATGAATTTGTGCGCCGTGTGCTGGCGGCAGACTAGAAATTGAAAGGATGAAATAGAAATGGCGAAACCGATAGTAGCGATAGTCGGCAGACCGAACGTGGGAAAAAGCACGCTATTCAACAAGATAATAGGCGAGCGCCGCTCGATAGTTGAGGACACCCCGGGTGTTACCAGGGACAGAATATATGCGGATGCCGAGTGGAACAGCAGAAAATTCATTCTTATAGACACGGGCGGAATAGAGCCCAAGAGCGACGATACGATACTCAAGCAGATGCGTACCCAGGCGGAGATCGCCGTCGCAACAGCGGACGTCATAGTGTTTATGTGCGACGTAAGAGCAGGACTTCTTGCGGACGATAAGGATATCGCGGTCATGCTGAAAAGGTCGGGCAAGCCGATCATCCTTGTTGTAAATAAGGTGGATAAGGTCGGAGAGGTGCCTTATGAGTATTATGAATTCTATGAGCTCGGATTTGAACGTGAGCCTATTGCGCTCTCCTCGCTCCACGGCACGGGCTCGGGTGACCTTCTGGATGCTATAGTTGAGGAATGCGTATTTGATGATGAGGATGACGAGGATGACGGTATAATAAACGTAGCCGTTATCGGAAAGCCGAATGCGGGAAAGTCCTCCATCATAAACCGTATCTGCGGCGAGGAGCGTATGATAGTTTCGGATATTGCGGGAACCACCCGTGATGCCGTTGACACGCTCGTTGAAAACGCCTACGGAAAATATAATTTCATAGATACCGCCGGTATACGCCGCAAATCAAAGGTAGAGGACCGAATAGAGAAGTTCAGTGTTCTGCGTGCCAATATGGCTGTCGAGCGTGCAGACGTCTGCCTTCTTATGATAGATGCGAAGGACGGAATAACCGAGCAGGATGAAAAGATAGCAGGTCTTGCACACGAGGCGGGCAAGGCTTGTATAATAGTTGTAAACAAATGGGATGCCGTTGAGAAGGATAATTCCACAACGAAGGAATTTACTACCAGGATACGCACGGCGTTGGCATATATGCCCTACGCCCCCCTGATATTCGTTTCCGCAATGACCGGGCAGAGGGTTATGAACATTTATCAGATGATAAACGACGTTTACAATGCCGCTTGCCACAGAGTGAGCACCGGTATGCTGAACGATGTTCTCAACGATGCTATGACAAGGGTGCAGCCCCCCTCGGATAAGGGCAAGCGCCTGAAGATATACTATATGACGCAGACCTCGGTATGTCCTCCGACCTTCGTTATATTCTGCAACAGCGAGGAGCTGTTCCACTTCTCGTACAGGCGGTACATCGAGAACTGCCTGCGCGACACCTTTGGATTTGTAGGAACGCCTATAAGGATAATCATCAGGCAAAAGGGCGATAAGGAGAACTGACAAGATATGTTTATTGATAACATAAAAATATACGTTAAGGCGGGTAACGGCGGAAACGGCGCGGTAGCATTCCACCGTGAGAAGTACGTAAATGCCGGCGGTCCCGACGGCGGCGACGGCGGCAGAGGCGGAAACGTTATATTCCGCGTTGATCCCGGCTCAAATACTCTTCTGGCGTTCAGATACAAGAGAAAGTTCGTTGCAGAGAACGGGGATAACGGAAGCGGCGGCAAGCGCCACGGAAAGAACGGTGCCGACGTTGTTATCCAGGTTCCTCCCGGAACGCTTATAAAGGATCCCGATAGCGGAAAGATAATCTTCGATATGGCATCTGCCGATGAATTCGTGCTCTGTAGGGGCGGCAGAGGCGGATGGGGCAACCGTCATTTTGCAACCCCCACCCGTCAGATACCGAGATTTGCCAAGAGCGGAACCGCAGGTGAGGAGCGCGAGGTGCTTCTCGAGCTCAAGATGCTTGCGGATGTAGGACTTATAGGCTTCCCGAACGTTGGAAAGTCATCCATTCTCTCGGTAATAAGCGCGGCAAAGCCGAAGATCGCAAATTATCACTTCACAACTCTTTCGCCCAACCTCGGCGTGGTATCGATAAAGGGAGGTCACGGATTCCTGGCAGCCGATATTCCAGGACTCATAGAGGGCGCCTCCGACGGACTCGGACTCGGACATGCCTTTCTCCGTCATATAGACAGATGCCGTCTGCTTTTGCACGTTGTCGATATTTCGGCAGAGGATGGCAGAGATCCTATTGATGACGTTAAGAAGATCGACGAGGAGCTGCGTGCATATTCGCCCGAGCTTGCAACCCGTCCGCAGGTCATAGTAGCGAATAAAATTGATTCGGTGCTTATGGATGAGGAGGAATACGTAAAGGAGTTCTTAGCCTATTGCCACGACACGGGTAGGGATGTTTACCCCGTTTCGGCTATAACGGGAGAGGGACTTGACGAGCTTGTCCGCGCGGCGGCAAGGATGCTCTCCGAGCTTCCTCCGCTTACCGTATACGAGCCCGAATATACTATGGAGGATGCATTTGCCGTAAGCGAGGCGGATGCCAGGGAAACCACCGTGCGCCGCGAGGGCGATAAATTCATCGTCGAAGGTCAGTGGCTGTTCAACTTTATGGGAAATATCAATTTCTCCGATCACGAATCGCTCAACTTCTTCCAGCGTGTGCTCATTAAAAACGGAGTTATAGAAAAGCTCCGTGAGGCAGGTGTAAACGAGGGCGATACCGTAAGCATATACGATTTCGAGTTTGATTTCGTATATTGATGGAGGATAAGGATATGATGCATGAGCTTATGCAAAAAAATCGCACTATCAGGCGGTTTGACCAGTCAAAACCTGTCACGGGTGGCGACTTGAATGAAATTCTTTCGGTGGCAAGACTTTCCGCAAGTGCCGCGAATCTCCAGAGGATCCGCTATATGACACTCAGCGGAGAGTCCGCACAAGCGGTATTTCCGTTTGTGTCGATGGGCGGATATCTGCCCTCCGATAAAAGACCGGATCGCACTGTTTCACCCACGGCATATATAGTGATCCTCGTCCCGAATAAGGAGCCGGATGTCAATCTTTCGATAGACGTCGGTATCGCCGCCGAGGTGATAACGCTTGCTGCCGCAGAGAAGGGGATCGGAGCCTGTATGATACGTAATTTCAGGGCGGAGGCATTTCTGCCGACCGATACAGGTATACAGCTTTATCCCTGCCTTGTCATAGCCCTCGGCTTTCCTTCGGAGGAGGCAAGGGTTGTTAATGTTTCCGAGGATGCAAGCATCAAATATTACAAGGATGAGCAAGGAGTCAATTGCGTTCCGAAACGTTCTTTGGCGGAGCTTATCATCGAAGAAAGAGCATAAAATGTAAACAAAAGCACTCATAATGCGCATTTTGCGTTATGAGTGCTTTTTATCTTACATCAAAAAATCCCGAATGCCTGATTTATACCTGTTGATATTATTTTTGCCGCCGAGTCTGCGATGGCATCTATTTCTCTCGGAGAAACAAACATGTCGCCAAGGCATTGATGTACCGATGCATCGGCATTCGGTATCAGCATACGAGCTGATATCACGGTAGGGATACCTATTGCAATCACGGGTATTCCGAGCACCCCCTCGGTTATGGGGGAACGGTTATTTCCTATACCGCTGCCGGGAAATATCCCTGTGTCGGATATCTGAACGGTGGTGCCCAGCCTTTCGGCGGAGCGTGATGCGAGCGCATCTATTGCGATGACTGCATCCGGTCCTATCCTGTCGCATATGCCGAGAACCGTGTCGATAGCCTCCATGCCGCTCTGCCCCATAACACCGGGCGTGCATACAGCCAGCTCCGAGCATTCGAGATCCGAAAAGGTCTTTTTGTCCATCCTCTTTATGTGCATAGTTGCGTTTATCATATCCGCCGTTCTCGGACCTATCGAGTCCGGAGTGAGCTCTCTGTTACCGAGCCCGACGATAAGAAGTCGGTCGGGAATAACGTCCAGCCTGTCCATAGCCAGGCACAGCTCCTTTGCTACCTCGTTTGCCGCATCCATAGTGTCATCCTCGTCCAGCGTGTCGACTCTTGGCATGGTGAGCGTGTCGTAAAATCCTATAGGCCGTCCTATGGAATCCGCGCCCTCTCTTGTGGATATATGGAGTCTTTCCCACCTGAAGCTGCCTTGGGTGTCACATCGCATATCAACTCCCGGTACCGAAAGATCGGCTCTTCGCCTTTCAAGCGCGAGATCGGATAAGCAGCTGCCGCTGCCGTAGGTGCTGTTCATAACTATCTTCCTTTCTTTACGTTGATCGCTTTCCGCCATCGGCGATCCGTGTCTTCCCGATACAGTATTCCCACACCTACCGCTATATATACAAATTTGTAAAAACTATACAATTTCAAATCCCTCCGCTTGTGCATATGCACGAAAATAAAAGTATGCGCGTTTATCGGTTGAAAATATTTTGATTTTGTGTTAAAATATACAAGTACAAAAATATAAGTTTTGCATTTCGGAGGAAATTATGAAAAGATTATTGTGTCTTGTGCTTTCTCTTGCGCTTCTTGCAAGTTCGCTTCTTGTGTTCACCGCTTGCGGAGAGCCCAAGGATTCCGGCGCGGAAATAAGCGTATATCTTGGAGAGGTCTATGACCTGGATCCCACCGATTATTACGTGGACAGTAATGCCGAGCAGGTTATGAGTCTTCTCTTCGAGCCGCTCTTCTCTGTCAATAAGAGGGGTAAGCTTGTCTGTGATGCGGCCGCTAAGAAGTATAAGGTCGACAAGAAGGAGAGAACGATAACCATCGAGCTCAGGGAGAGCTATTGGAGTGATTCTGCCCTCGTTAAGGCAGAGGATTTCGTATATGCTTGGCGCGAGATACTTATGAAGCCCAACGTTGCTAATCCCGCAGCTGCACTCCTCTACGATATTGAGAATGCATATGAGATAAAGAACGGCAATCTCAGCATATACGAGCTTGGTGTTGAAGCCAGCGAAATGCTTGAGATAACCATTACATACCGCGAGGGTGCGGATTACAAGCAGCTTCTGAAGAATCTTGCATCGCTTGCTACCGCTCCCGTGCGTCAGGATGCTATAACCCCGACTAACAGCGGTTATTGGTCCAAGACGGTAAATACTATGCACTGCAATGGCCCGTTCATGGTGAGCAGCATTGATTACGAGGAGGATTCATTCACTCTCGTCCGTAACTCCGGATATCATCAGCCTCTTACCGTAAAGAACGATACGAAAATAGTAAATCCGGCAAAGCTTCTTTCTACGTTCACTCTCGGAACGGGTAATACCAAGCTTTCATATGCTTCCATAGAGAGCAAGACGGTCTTCTATATGTGCGATATGCCCCTTGCGGACAGAGCAGGTAACAAGAAGGCTGCAAAGGCAGTGGACGACCTTTCCACATACACCTACGTATTCAATATGGATAATCCCCTCTTTAAGATAAAGGAGGTAAGACAGGCTCTTTCGATGGCAATCGACAGAAATGCTATAATCGAGGCAATAACCTTCGGAACCGCGGCAGACGGATTCCTTCCCAATGCCGTGCTTGATCCCGCAGGTAAGAAGAGCTTCAGCAGTCAGAGTCTGATTTCCACATCCGGTTCGGTCGTTAAGGCACAGGAGCTTCTTGCAGGCGTAGACTTTACCGGTATTGATAAGTCCTTTACCATCAGCATCAACAATGACGAGGAGTCTGTAAAGATCGCAGAGCTCGTCAGTGCCGTATGGAAGGAGCTCGGCTTCACCGTTGAGGTCAAGCCGCTTGATCCCATAGCCAAGACCATCGGTAAGGATGAATCTGCAACAAACATCAAGGATTCTGCTGTTCAGGTGCTTGCAAACCGTGCATCGAGAGGTGACAGAGATTTTGACGTTCTTGCGGTTGATTGGCAGATGTACTCTACCGATCCCTTCGTTGCACTCGCGGCGTTTGCAACCGAGTTCAGCGGATGTGGCAGAGAGCTCAATGACAGTGACGTTGTATACGGCAGCTTTGGCGGATACAAGGATGCGGAGTACGATAAGCTGATAGCTTCTGCGTTTGCCGAGACCGATGCCAAGCTCCGCGGCGAGCTTCTTCTTAAGGCAGAGCAGATGCTTGTTGATTCGGCATGTGTCGTTCCTCTTGTATTCAACCAGAGCGTTGCATTCCTTTCTAAGGATCTCTCTAAGCTCGATTATGACGGATACGGTAATTTCATACTTACCGATCTCAAGCAGAAGCATTACAGAGATTATCTCGATTAATTTATAAGGCTGTTCGCCTTGCCACTTATCGAGAGGGCGGGTGAGCAGCCTTATTGAACTGATTTTATATTTAAGGAAGTATTTATGAAAAAACAGCCGAAATTTACGCTGAAAAGTCTGACGGATATAAAGATATTTCTCCTCTTTCTTCTGGACAACATCAGATATCCCATAGATTATGCTACACTCAATAAGATAATCAGCGATAACGTAGACGAGGTCACCTTTGATTACGATGCTTGCCTGCGCGAGCTTGCCGATGCAGAGCATCTGCTCTTTGATGAGATAGACGGAGAGCGATATTATATGATATCCGATAGCGGCAGGCTGATAGCCTCAGAGCTTTATGACAGGCTGGATCCCGGCTTCAGAGAGGCGAGCATTAAGTCCTCCGCAAAGTATATTTCGCTTGCAAAGAGCAATGCCACCATATCAAGCAAGATAATAGAAATGAGCGATAAGCGCTTTGAGGTAACGATGAGTGCAAAGGATGCAAAGGGCAAGGTGTTTTCGCTCTCTGTCACTGTTAATTCTCGCTCTCAGGCAGAGAAGATCGTTTCGAATTTTGAAAGCGATCCGGACAGTATACACAGAGGTATAATGTTTTGTGTAACCGGAAAGCTTGCGTATTTGCCCTGATTCGTACAAAGTTACATAAAATTCAGCCGCTACAGCGAAAATATTGTATATTTTTGAGAAAAAAATGAATTTTTTCTAACAAAAGTATTGACAAATTTAAAAATTACCGATATAATTAATCTATACGTGAGCGGAGTCGTTATGAATTTGATTAAAAATTACAGTTTGGATGAATTGCTTCATGAGATAAGGGGAGGTTCCTTGTCGGACGAGGCATTTTCCGAGCTTGTGCAAAGATATATGCCGCTTATAAATAAGCGCGTTGCCGCTTATTTCGGAGCTGAGGATACGACCGATCGTTCCGAGGCGGTGCAGGAGGCGCATATTGCACTGCACAGTGCCGCTGTTACGTATGATGCGGATAAGTGTGACGGTGTCAGTTTCGGGCTTTATGCAGGTGTCTGCGTGTCGAATAGGCTGAAAAGTCTTCTTCGCCGCAATGCCAAGGAGTCCGACAGAGTCGAGCACCTTTCCGAGCCCGAGCGCATTGCCTCTTTGCAGGACGTTGAGTCGTCTTTGGCAACTCGTGATCTTTGCGAGCGGGTGCTGGTTATGGCGCGTGCGGTCCTTTCGGAATTTGAATATGAGGTCTTTCGTATGAGCCTTGAGTCTTATTCCACCAAGGATATCGCCTCTGTTCTCGGAAGAACGGCAAAGTCGGTTGACAATGCTAAGTTCAGAATTTCAAAAAGGCTTAGCGAGAATAAGCAGATCTGCAGTATTCTGTCAGCCATTCAGTAGTTTATATGCCCAAGTAGCTTAAGGGAGAGCGTTGGTTTACAAAGGCGTCGGTTGGAATCCGTCTAAGGGCAAAAAATAATACCTATTTTAAGTGAGGAAAAACGAACATGTTCCAGGACAAGACATTGAAGTGCAAAGATTGTGGCAATGATTTCGTGTTCACCGCGGGTGAGCAGGAATTCTATGCATCCAAGGGCTTTGAGAATGAGCCTTCCAGATGCAGAGACTGCCGTGCCGCAAAGAAGAACGCGCAGAAGGGTGCAAGAGAGATGTTCTCTGCTGTTTGCGTAGAGTGCGGTAGCGAGTGCCAGGTGCCCTTCAAGCCCACCGAAGGAAAGCCTGTTTATTGCAGCGCATGCTTCGCAGCTAAGAGAGAAGCACAGAACTAATTGAATAGTTCAGAAATAAGAGTCGGTGTCTCCTTGCGAGGTATCGGCTCTTATTTTTTGTATTTCATTATTCCTCACCGAATATGAAATATTCACCGTTCTGTTTTTTACGAAAAAGCTTAAGGGCGGTCAATCTGAAAAATCGCCGAAGAATATCTATATAAAATAATATAAAATTTTATTCTGCTATGTACAAATCGAAAAAAATGTGATATAATGGTATTGTCGATAATTGTATCTCGCACAAAATCTGTGCGATTGATTTAAAAATAGCGGATTTTGCCGCACCTATGGAGAATTCAGATGAAGGGCATGAAGAACAATAAGAGCAATGATGCTCGCGGACAATATAATAAGAGGCGTGAAGGTTCTGTGCATGACAGGCAGCCGCAGATTTCGCTCGAGGGGCTTGTCGTGGGCAGAAATGCCGTGCGCGAGCTGCTTGACGGCGGAAGAGATATAGAGAAGATATACGTTCAGTCCGGCGAGCGCGAGGGCTCGATAAATCTTCTGGTCGGTATTGCAAACGAGCGCAGGATCCCAATCGTGGAGCTTGAAAAGTTTAAGATGGACAAGATGTGCCGCAATGCGCGCCACCAAGGCATCATAGCGATGGCATCCGAGCATAATTATTCTTCTGTCGAGGAGATATTGAGCTATGCCGAGGAGCGCGGTGAGCCTCCATTTATAGTCCTTCTTGACGGAGTTGAGGATCCCCATAACCTCGGTGCAATAATAAGAAGCGCCGAATGTATGGGTGCACACGGAGTGATAATTCCCAAGCGTCGCGCGGTAGGTCTTACGCCTACGGTTGCGAAGGCATCCGCAGGAGCGATTATGCATATGCGAGTTGCGAAGGTTACCAATCTCAGTGTAACTATAGACGAGCTTAAGGAAAAAGGACTTTGGTTCTATGCCGCGGATATGGATGGTGAGTCGGTTTATAAGACCGATCTCGGCGGCGGTGTCGGTATAGTTCTCGGCAGTGAGGGCGAGGGCATTTCAAGACTCGTAAAGGAAAAATGTGATTTTGTTATATCCATCCCTATGTACGGTAGGGTGAATTCTATGAACGTATCCTGCGCAGCGGCAGTCATCCTGTCCGAGGTAGCGCGGAAGCGAAGCGGGGAGGTGCAGACCTGATGGCAGACAATTCAAAACCGAATAGCGGCGTAAATCCGGATGCCACTCCCTTCGAGATGTGGGAGAAAATATCGAAGACACATCTCGATTTTGAGGGGATCGAGGATGCTGAGGCATACGTTGAGCCCGATGATACCGCCGAGATTAATGAGCTCGAAATATCATCGGAGGATGTTTCGCACGCCAAGTCCGCTGATGCCGTAAAGGTGCCTGAAAGCACAGAGACGGTCGCCTCGGAGGACGAGTTCGATATTCCGGACGTATTTGCGATAGCCGACGGTATAGAAGCGCGCTCTAATATGACGGGTAGCGGTCTTGATGATTACGTTCCCACTATATGGACGCCCTATATGCCTAAATTTACAGATGTGACCGCACCTAAATATCTCACAGTCGAGGACGTTGAGCGCTCTCATCAGCAGGCTGTCAACGAGCAGAAGCAGGAGTCCGTGCCCGAGAGTGCGGATAAGGGACCGCACCAGATAAGGGTAGAGCAGCGCGCTCCGGAGGACAGGACCTTCGGATTTTCGGATCCCACCGCAGAGGTAATATCGGCAGTGCCCGAGGCGGTCGTCGTTAACGTAAAGGGCGCCGGCGGAGAAAAGAGCAGTACGATAAACGTATTTAAGTTCCCTGAGGAGTCGACCGATACCGCTGTAACTGAGGAGATCAGCGATGAGGAGCTCCAGAAAAGAGAGATAACCGAGCTTACAGGACACGTGTGGAGAGATAATGATTCCGATCCCGAGCATACCGCAGGTATATCCGGGGGTGGATTTATATCTTCACCGTCAAAGGAAGAAACGAAAGTGGCACAGCCGATCATATCGGATGATTGTCTGACGATGGAAAATCATTTTGAGTATGAAAAGGCACCGACGGAGATCGAATATGAGCCCACAGAGGTCAAGTCGGATGATGCTATGCGCAAGCCTCGCTTCGGCAGAGCAAGAGCCGAGTATACATCGCATGCATCGCGTGATCAGTTCAAGGATAAATTCCTTGATTCGA
This sequence comes from Oscillospiraceae bacterium, assembly GCA_015064555.1. Lineage (GTDB taxonomy): Bacteria > Bacillota > Clostridia > Oscillospirales > CAG-272 > UBA1740. Next base: position 5,367 of record SVRZ01000038.1, on the reverse strand, counting down.
TTATGGCGGTGAGGATCAGATTTGCCGTTGCGGCATTCCTTGCGCTCCTCTCGATGCTCTTCGATATATTTGAGCGTAATATATGCACATATTTCGGATTCGAGGGCAACCCCTCCGCACCCGCAATTATAGATATGTGCTTTATCATCAGCCTATTTCTTATCTCAATTCCCGAAACGGTTCGTGCAATACGTCAGCTTATTCGCGGTATATATTCTCCCGAGCTTTCAGGACTTCTTGCGGGAGTAACGATATTTACCTATACCGTAACAATGGCATCTGTTGCCCCCTCGGGAGGAGTCTATCCTCTCTTCGCATCGGTCTATTCAATTATGGTGGTTAACAGCATTTTTGCAATCAATTGTTTGCATTCCGCTAATTTCAGAGCCTTTAGGATCATTTCGGAGCGCGGAAAGAAGCGCATTGTTGAAAAGCCTCTTACAAGAACGCTTGAGGGCGAGAATCATGCTCTTGACGGCGTTGTGGATGAATACAAGTCCAAGACTGCTATGGTGTTTGACGTTGCATTCGTCAGCGGATTTTCCGAAAACACCTCCGGGAATAAAGAAAAGACTAAGAATAATCTCTTAGCTCTTGCACTCTCCTATGGCATCGCTCTGGTATGCGCTCTTGCTATGTATTTCCTCTTCGGATTTGTACAGGCACTGGCGGCATTCGCTCTTATCATTGCACTTTCAACTCCTGCGTTCGCTATTCTTTCCCATAAGCTTCCGTATTCGGCTATAACGCGCGCTACCTTCAAACGCGGCAGCACGGTAGTGGGCGAGCGCTCGCTCTATGAGTTTACACCCGTGGACGCCGTGGCATTTGAGGATACTGAGGTTTTCGGTCCGGATGACGTTAAACTTAAGAGTGTAAGCGTCAAGCGCAGTGACTATATGGACACCATGAAGAAAATGGCATCCCTATTCGCTGCTACGGGAGGTCCGCTTTCCCTGGTGTTTGAAACCGCAGTAAACAAAAAATATCCGCCCGCTGAGGATGTTCTCATAGAGGACGACGGCGTATCGGGTATGGTTGACGGCAAGAAGGTTATGGCAGGTAATGCCGAATATATGCGCAGAAACGATATAAAGATCCCCGTAGGTGGCAATGCCGAGTATGCGGGAACGAAGATCATATATGCGGCATCGGATGGCGAATTCATAGCAACCTTTACGGTTAATTATGCGTTCTCGGAGGAATTTGCATATATGCTCGCTGCTATGCGCGAGGAAAAGATGACACCTCTCATTTATACTCGTGATTTTAACGTTACTGTTGAGTTTATGCGTGTCCTGACGGGCGGAGCAGACGTTGTACGTGTCCTCAGGCGCCATACCGAATATAACGAACCAAAGCTTTATCAGCGCGTAAATGCCAATATGGTAACGGGCGGTGATAAGGCATCTGTGCTTGACCTTCTCTTTATGGCGAGAAAGTATTCCAGATTCCAGGCACTTATGTCGATCATAGAGATCTCGGCATGCGTGTCGGGCGCGGCTCTTGCGGTTGCGATAGCTCTTTCAAATATGACTTTCGCCCTTCCTCCTGTAATACTTGCGGTATGGCAGATAGGCTGGAGCGCGGTTCTTGCTGTTATGAGCAGAAAAACATTTAATCCTTCGATAAAGGAACCTGATTATGCAGATGAATGAAAAAATGTCATCCGTGCTTAAGTCGGTGAGTAAGCCGGGCAGATACACGGGTGGCGAGTACAACAGTATAATGAAGGACAAATCGGCAGTAAAATGCCGATTTGCCTTCGCTTTTCCGGATACGTACGAGATAGGTATGTCAAACCTCGGTGTGCGTATCCTTTATGACGTCCTGAACAAAGAGGAGGACATCTGGTGCGAGCGCACCTATGCTCCTTGGCCGGACATGATAGAGCGTATGCGCGAATACGGTATACCGCTCACCGCACTCGAGAGCGGAGATCCGATAAGGGACTTTGATCTTGTCGGCTTCTCTCTTCAATATGAGCTTTGCTACACAACGGCGCTGGCAATGCTTAAGCTTGCCGATATCCCGATGTATAGTAAGGACAGGTGCGAGAGCGATCCTATAATTATAGCGGGCGGCCCCTGCGTTTACAATGCCGAGCCCGTGGCAGATTTCTTTGACCTCATCAATGTAGGCGAGGGCGAGGAGGTGCTTGTGGAGATATCCCGTCTGTATATCAAAATGAAGGAAGACGGAAGCTATAGCCGATCGGCATTTCTCCGCGAGGCGGCAAATATTGAGGGTGTGTATATTCCCGCATTCTATGACGTTAAATATAATGATGACGGTACGATAAAGGAATATACGCCTCTTTGTGAGGGGATTCCCACCAAGATCAAAAAGCGCATAATCGCAGATCTTGATACCGTCAGCTATCCCGAAAAGCTGGTTATGCCGTACATAGAAACGGTGCATGACAGGATAGTTCTCGAGGTCTATCGCGGATGCATCAGAGGATGTCGCTTCTGCCAGGCAGGTATGGTCTACCGCCCTATACGTGAAAAATCTCCCGATGTGCTTTGCCGCGCCGCCAAATGCCTTTATGAGAACAGCGGATACGAGGAGATATCTCTCATATCGCTCTCGATAAGCGACTATTCTCGTCTTCGCGAGCTGACTGACGGTCTGCTTGAGTGGACGGATGATGCACACGTCAGCCTGTCACTCCCCTCGTTGCGTCTTGATAGCTTTTCCGAGGAGCTTATGAAGAAGATATCGAGTGTTCGCACCGGTGGTCTTACCTTCGCGCCCGAGGCAGGAACACAGCGCCTGCGCGACGTTATAAACAAGAACGTCACGGTCGATGACCTGAAGCGCTCGGTGGATATCGCCTTCCGAGGCGGCAAAAACAGTGTGAAGCTTTACTTTATGAACGGTCTGCCGACCGAAACCCTTGAGGATATAGAGGGAATAGCAGATACCGCAAAGACAGTAATTGACTGTTACTTCGCGCTTCCTAAGCCCGAAAGACCGAAGGGCGGAGTAAGTGTTACAGTCAGCGTTTCTTGCTTTATCCCCAAGCCCTTCACTCCCTTCCAGTGGGAGAAGCAGGATAGTCTTGAGGAGCTCGAGACAAAACAGAAGCACCTTCGCGAGTCTATAACCGACAGAAGGATCAGATATACCTATCACGATGCAAAGGTATCGAGGATAGAGGGCGTTCTTGCAAGAGGCGACCGTCGCCTATCGGCGGCTATTGCGCTTGCCGTCGAGGAGGGGGCTATTCTCGATGCGTGGGATGAATACTTCGACTATGATAAGTGGATAGACGTGTTCGACCGCACAGGCATCGATCCCGATTTCTACACCACTCGCGGTTATTCCATAGATGAGGTCCTTCCGTGGGATATTATAGACTGCGGTGTTACAAAGCAGTATCTCCTCCGCGAGAGGCAGAAGGCATACGAGGGAAAAACAACGCCCTCCTGCGCCGAGCACTGCAACGGATGCGGAGCAAATAAGCTCGGAGGTAAAAACGTATGGTGCAAGTAAATAATAATACTCCCATAGTACTCCGTGTCAAGTTTAAGAAGCTTGGAAGACTTCAGTACATCTCCCATCTTGATCTTGTAAGGACTATGATGAAGATAATAGTCAGGGCGGGGCTCCCCCTCAAATACACCGAGGGCTTTAATCCCAAGCCAAAGCTTACCTTTGCCGCACCGCTCTCAATAGGTGTCGAGAGCCTTGCTGAATTTATGGATATAAGACTCACCGAAAAAATGGACACGGGTGAGGCTCTTTCGCGCCTGAATGCCAATATGACCGACGAAATGCAGGCGCTTGAGGCATACTATCCCGAGAATAAGCTTACGGACCTTAAATGGTTGGGCTATGATATAAGCATTTGCAGTACAACGCTTTCCGAGGAGCTTGCAAGGGCTGCCGAAGAGCTGTTTGCCTCCGATTCGCTCCCTGTGCTTAAGAAGACGAAGAGCGGAGAAGCTGTGGTCGATATAAAGCCGCTTATACATTCGGCATCCGTCGCATATTCGGATTTCAGACTTGCCCTCAGATGCATCCTCAGTGCCGATTCATCATCCTTCCTCAATCCTGAGTATGTGGTGAAGCTTTTGCGCGAGAGATGCGGGATACTGACCTCGCCCGATCTTCTCTCCGAGCACTACTCGATATTGAGAACCGATGCATATCGTGCCGATATGAGTGAGTTTAAATAATTTCATAGAATGCTTTCTAAATTAATACCGCTAAGCCGCTTGAGATGCAGCAGTGCATTGATCAAGCGGCTTTTCGCTATAACAAGCTCTTCCGCGTCGCCAACTGTCAGAATACCGGAAAGCTCAGCGAATTCGCTATCTATCTCCGATATATCCTCGTGATTTACTGTAAGGGAAATATACTTCCTGATCTTTATGAAATCATCCCGTATATCGAGATATTTATCAGCGGCTGAAATTTCGTTCGGGGTGTCCTCAAGACGTGAAATTACTTCCTTTATATTATATGATATAATGATCGAGTTGAGCAACACCAGCGTTATAAGTAAAAAAACTATGATAAAAGCCCATATCACAGATCTCATTTTGTTTTCTCCATATCTATTATTTCGCATTCTCCGTCCGGTGTCAGAGTCATAAGAAATACGTCCTCGGCTTTTCGCCCTCCGAGCATTGATCGGAGCGCAGTCTCGGAGAGTCCAAGCTCGTCAAGAGCCTTCTTGTTTATCTCTCCGTCACTTATCACTATACTATCTATTCCGCTCTCATTTTTCAGCATTGATATTTTTCCGTTTGCCTCCAGAACACAGCTCTCCACGTCGGCAATCCTTCCTATCCCATTTTGCCTCATAGCCGCAAAAAGCTCCTCAAGCGAGATCCTGTTTCTTCTCAGTAGTGTCTGATTGAGGCGTCCGTTTTTGATCAGGGTGTTTTTTTCTCCGTCCAAAAGCCGTTTAAGACGTAAAGATTTGTTTTTTAAGTATGATATGATTACTTCCAGAGAAACGATAAGTATTACCGGCAGTATTGCGCTGAGAAGCGGAATGTCGGGATCGTCAATCGGAATTGAACAGATCTCGGATAAAAGCAGTGTAGTGATCAGCTCTCCGACATCAAGCTCTCCGACACCTCTTTTACCCATAAGCTTCATAGAAACGGTCAGGAGAGCGAAAACTATAAGTGTTCTGAAGAAGATAGAAGCCATATAACACCTCCGTCAATATGAGTATGCTTTGAAAGAAAATAAAAAATTCAAAAAATTCAAAAAAAGTTTTGAAAAGGGGTTGACAATTGAAAATAAATGTGATAGAATAATTGAGCACATTCGGTTGAGGACAAGTTTTCGGCCTGTGCGATTGATCTTTGAAAATTGAACAACAATGAAATTTCTGAACAGCACTGA
>SVRZ01000037.1 GCA_015064555.1 Oscillospiraceae bacterium | reverse complement strand
GAATTGATCGGTCACTGCATCCATTATCATCTCTCCGACGGATCGGAAATTGAGGGAATGAGTATAAGAACGTCTTTTCGAGATGCAATACTCTCGTTACTTGACGAACCGCGCTTTACCATGACATCGGCATCGTTTGTTGTAAACTTGTATTTCATAGAAAATATCAGCGCAGAAGGGCTTAAGCTTGCAAACGGAAAATATTTACCTATATCAAGAAATCTCAAAAATGACATCGTAAATAAATGGCTTGATTTTCACCTGAAGGGAGAATAATTTATGTTAAACCTAACTCATCAATATCTAATTGATTGGTCAACTACAATTTCTATGTTTGTAGTGATAATTATGTTTTTGTTTCTTTTTGAATCTCGTTATCCCAAGAAAAAGTATTTCGCCTCTCTGATCCCGTTCTCGATTTGTTGGTTCGGGCTCAATCTGGGAATTCTTTTTGTCTGCGGAATTGAAGTTCAAGGAACATATAGTTTATTAACTGCCACTCTCCCCAGTTTAATTTATTTCTTCATTGTAGCAAAAGACAGAGGCGGACGTTTTTTCTTCACCTTTTGTTTTGTAGATACCATTATGATCTGGGTAATGATGGTTACAGGGCTTATTGATTATGCGGTTGGAAGCGAGGGGATCGTAAACTTCGTTTTGAGAATGATCGCTTTCAGTGCTATGTTGCCTATTACGTGGTTTTGGGGACGTAAACGTTATTTGAAATTGCTCCGTACCGCAAGCAAAGGTTGGTGGATATTTACCGCAATGACGGGAATTTTTTACATAACTCTTACAGTTATGGGAGGAATTCCTACAAATCTTCGTCTGCGTCCCGAGGATATGCCGTCTGCTGTTATGGTGTTGATACTGCTGCCGCTGACATATATTACGATTGTTAGACTTTTAGGGCAGCAGCAAGCCAATTTTGAAATGCGCGAACACCAAAAAGTATTTGAAATCCAAACTTCGATGATGGAACAAAGAGCCTTTGAGTTTAGGGCGGCAGAGCAAAAAATCAGAATTGAGCGTCACGACTTAAGACACCGTTTTCAAACCTTGAGCACAATGCTGAAAAACGGACAAACCGACGAAGCACTTGAGTATATCGGTGCTGCCGAAGAAGCACTTAGCGAAACCGACATCAAGCATTACTGTAGTAATCCCGTTTTAGATGCGATATTGTTGGCATATTTCTCACAGGCGAAGGAACTCGGAATCAGAGTAGAAGCAAATCTTGATATTCCGGATACGCTTCCTGTTCCTGCCGCAGATTTGTCAACCGTTTTTGCCAATGCACTCGAAAATATGATCAATGCAGTAAAGGAATTACCCGTAGAACAGAGAGTCATATTCTGCAAATGCATCACCACCCCTTGTATGATGATCGAATTTTCCAACCCGTATGAGCGTGAAGTCGAATTTTCCTCCGATGGTTTGCCCGTTTCCGAAAAAAACAATCACGGAATAGGAACTCATTCTATAAAGGCGTTTGCAGACAAATATGATGCAATCTGTTCTTTCAAAGCAGAGAATAAAATGTTTAAATTGCAATTAGCTATTAAAAATCAAGAAACTTAAAATACTTAAGGCGGCGAGGTTTTTATCCTCACCGCCTTAAATTATTCGGCTAATTTAAGTTTGCCCACTTTGCCAAAGGCAAAACTTCACTATCCGTAGGATAACTTCACTTACGAAGTAAACTTCACTTGCCCGAATGGGCAAACTTAGTTGGGCGAGCTGCCCTTCTGCGCTCTGCGCAAGGTTCGTACGACAGGGCTCACAACATAAAAAACACCCCAAAAAATGGGGTGTTTTTTATGTGGCGCGCGGAGGGTACGGCTAGCGTGCGATTACTCTGCGGTAATTCATTGGCCTTAGTGCTATGAAAATGTATTCCCACGCTTTACGCCGGATACCGCACTTCGGCGGTATGCGAACCTTCTGCGCTTTGCGCAAGGTTCGCACGACAGGGCTCACAACATAAAAAACACCCCATTTCGGGGTGTTTTTTATGTGGCGCGCGGAGGGTACGGCTAGCGTGCGATTGCTCTGCGGTAATTCATTGGCCTTAGTGCTATGAAAATGTATTCCCACGCTTTACGCCGGATACCGCACTTCGGCGGTATGCGAACCTTCTGCGCTCTGCGCAAGGCTCGCACGACAGGGCTCACAACATAAAAAACACCCCAAAAAATGGGGTGTTTTTTATGTGGCGCGCGGAGGGTACGGCTAGCGTGCGATTACTCTGCGATAATTCATTGGTCTTGGTGCTATGAAAATGTATTCCCACGCTTTACGCCGGATACCGCACTTCGGCGGTATGCGAACCTTCTGCGCTCTGCGCAAGGTTCGTACGACAGGGCTCACAACATAAAAAACACCCCAAAAAATGGGGTGTTTTTTATGTGGCGCGCCCTGGAGGATTCGAACCTTCGACCTACCGGTTCGTAGCCGGGCACTCTATCCACTGAGCTAAGGGCGCAAATTTGGAGCGAGTGATGGGAATCGAACCCACGCGACCAGCTTGGAAGGCTGGAATTCTACCATTGAACTACACTCGCATATTGCCTTGACAGCTTTTATATGATATCACATAATTTGTTTTTTGTCAAGGCTTTTTTGAAAAGTTTTTCATTTTTTTCAAAAAAAGTTTTTCCACCCGTTTTCCCGGGCTGAGCGAGGGGTTATACACCGACGTCAGCCCGCTTTATTTTCATATAAAAGTCGGAAAACGGCAATCAAAAAACTTTATTAACAGGAACATCTCATCCTTTTATTTAACTACTATATTGCAGATCTTTCCGGGGACCACGATTTCCTTGATGACAGTCTTTCCCTCTATAGCTGCGGCAATCTTTTCATCAGCCTTTGCCAGCGCAAGTACCGAATCCTTATCGGCATCCTTGGGAACCAGAATCGTTGTTCTTACCTTTCCGTTGATCTGAACGGGCATCTGTATGGTATCATCCACGGTCTTGCTCTCATCATACTCCGGCCACTTGGCAACAGATATAATATCGCTGTTTCCGAGTAAAGAATTGATCTCCTCTGCTATATGAGGTGCGAAGGGCGAAAGAACTGTGACGAATGTTCTAAGCTCATCCTTCGTGATCTTCCCTACCTCGTATATCGTGTTGAGAGTACCCATCATAGCGGCAATAGCGGTGTTAAAGCGCATACCGTCTATGTCGTTTGTTACCTTCTTTATGAGCTTATGCATGGGCTTTTCAAGCTCGGGCGTGATACCGGTACCTGAAGCCATATCAACAAGATTCATAACACGCTCAAGGAATCTCTTACATCCCTTGATGGACTGGGTATTCCAGGGCGCAGACTGCTCAAAGTCGCCTATGAACATCTCGTAAAGACGCATAGTATCAGCACCGAAATCACGAATAATATCATCGGGATTTACTACGTTTCCACGGGATTTTGACATCTTCTCGCCGTTTTCTCCAAGGATCATACCGTGGCTGGTTCTCTTAAGATACGGCTCGTTTTTATCAAGAATATCAATATCGAAGAGGAACTTTGACCAGAATCTGGAGTAAAGAAGATGAAGAGTGGTATGCTCCATACCGCCGTTATACCAGTTAACGGGCATCCAGTAGCGAAGCGCCTCCTTGGATGCAAGCTCCTTATCGTTATTGGGATCGCAATAGCGAAGGAAATACCAGGAAGAGCCCGCCCACTGGGGCATAGTATCCGTCTCTCTCTTGGCTGCGCCACCGCACTCGGGGCACTTACAGTTTACCCAATCGGTCATAAGCGAGAGAGGAGACTCACCGTTTTCTGTAGGCTCATATGACTCAACGTCGGGAAGCTCAAGGGGAAGCTCCGACTCGGGAACGGCAACCCAACCGCACTTCTCACAGTTTACAAGCGGAATGGGCTCGCCCCAATATCTCTGACGGGAGAATACCCAGTCACGAAGCTTGAAGTTTACCTTCTCCTCACCGATACCGTTCTTTTCAAGGAACTCTATCATTGCTCGCTTTGCATCGGAAACCTCAAGACCGTTAAGGAATCCGGAATTAACGAGCTTTCCTGTTGCGACGTCGGTATATGCCTCGTTCTGAACATCACCGCCCGCAACTACCTCAACGATAGGAAGACCAAACTTCTTTGCAAAGTCGAAATCGCGCTCATCGTGTGCGGGAACTGCCATAATAGCTCCCGTGCCGTAGCCGGCAAGAACGTAATCCGAAATGAATATCGGTATCTCCTTACCGGTAGCGGGATTTATCGCATTTACGCCGTCAAGTCTTACACCGGTCTTCTCTTTAACGAGCTCGGTACGCTCAAAATCGGACTTCTTGGATGCCTGAAGCTTATAATCCTCTACCTCATCATAGTTTTTGATCAGCTCGCGCCACTTGCTGACGCATGCATGCTCCGGAGCAATAACCATATAGGTAGCACCAAAAAGAGTGTCGCATCTTGTAGTGTAAACCCTGAGAGTATCACCGGCAGTCGTTTTAAAATCTATCTCGGCACCCTTGGATTTACCTATCCAGTTTACCTGCTGAGTCTTAACTCTCTCTATGTAGTCAAGACCGTCAAGATCGGAGATGAGCCTGTCCGCATACTCGGTGATCTTAAGCATCCACTGGCTCTTAACCTTTCTTATAACCGCAGAGGAGCATCTTTCGCAAACGCCGTTTACAACCTCCTCATTAGCAAGAACCACCTTGCATGAGGTACAGAAATTTACCGCCATCTCCTTCTTGTATGCGAGCCCTTTCTTGAAAAGCTGAAGGAATATCCACTGAGTCCACTTATAGTAAGAAGGATCGGTGGTATTTATCTCTCTTGACCAGTCAAAGGAAAGACCGAGAGCCTTAAGCTGAGATTTGAATCTTGCTACGTTGCGCTCAGTGACGATCTTAGGATGGATCTTATTTTTGATAGCATAGTTTTCGGTAGGCAGACCGAATGCATCCCATCCCATAGGGAAAAGAACGTTAAAGCCCTGCATTCTCTTTTTTCTCGAAACGATATCCAGTGCGGTATAAGGACGAGGGTGGCCTACGTGAAGTCCCTGTCCCGAGGGATACGGGAACTCAACGAGAGTGTAATACTTGGGCAACGAAAAATCCTGCTTTGCCATAAAAGAATTTTTCTCATCCCATACCTTTTGCCATTTAGGCTCGATGTTTTTGTAATCGTGAAGCATAGTTATATTTCCTCTTTATCTGATATACTGAATTTTGCATCAACCTCTGCCGCAAGGTCGCTTATATCGCGGCCGCACTCAGCAGGCAAAAGCCTGTCAAAGCCATAGAAGGACCTTGCCTCGGAATCGAATACGTTAACAATAAGCGATCCGAAATCAACAAGTATCCAGGAGTTTCCTCTCTTTCCTTCAACTCTGTAAGCATTCTTACCCCTGCTCTCAAAGCTGTCTACAACGTCATCTGCAAGCGAAGCAACGTGCGTCGAGGATTTACCTGTAGCATTTACGTAAAAGTCGGTGACCGAGGTGTGCTCTCTTACGTCGTACATAGTAACCTCAAGTGCCAATTTTTCAAGCAGGACCTTTACCGCCTCTGCCGCCAGCACATCGGCTTCCGCTGCGCTGAGCTCATTAGTTTTTTCGTTTATCATTGATGTCCTCCTATTGCCCCCAGGCAATCAATTTCTTTTGGGTGTTATATTTATATCCGTTACGTTATCGTCCCTGTATTCGCGGATACCTATGGTATCATCGTAATATACATCCTTAAATATTTCATCATTTCCATTACAAAACCGAAGCTCGGAATCAAGCTCCCGATCGGCAAACATATATCTTACTGCCATTTCTGCCGCGCTTTTTCTATTCAAAACGTAAAAAGATATATTTTTATAGTTGATAGCTTCACCGGGAACAGTCGCATATATGCTATGTCGCTCAATATCGGATGTAAGACTTTCGCGCACCAGCGATAGTGCATCGGTAAGCTTTATATCCGTAACCACATCCTTATAGAAGGTTGTGCCGACACGTAGGAGCTCAGGAAAAGTAAGTCCGCCCGAAAGCTTTTTAAAAAGCGCATTAAGGAAGAGCTTCTGCGCATCCATCCGTCCGAGATCTCCGAGCGCGTATCCGCTCCTGAATCTGACAAACGCCTCTGCAACCTCTCCGCTTATATGGTTCTTCCCTTTCCTCAAAATTATCTCCTTGCCATCCTCGACCGATATATTCATATCCGAGGACAGTTCAATATCGAGCCCGCCTATGGCATCTACTATTTTACGGAAGGTGGATATACCTATTGCAACATAACCGTCAAAGCTTGTGCCGAACGCATCCGAGATCAGTGCCGCGGTATGCTTCATAGCATCATCCGCGCTCATTCCCTCGGCTCTTGCGGTAGCATATATCTGGTTTATTTTATTCTGTCCTTTACCGAATTGGAAATAGGTATCTCTCGGTATCTGAGCAACGTATGCGGTATTGATCGCAGGATCGTATCCGACCGTGAATAAGACGTCGGTATTCTCTGCGGCATCATCAAATCCGGCAACCAGAAAAAGGCTGCCTGCGCGATCGCATTTTTTCATAGCATCTCTTGAACGAGGTGCACAGGCTGCAAGCGTCATAACCGTTGCAAAGATCAAAAATAAGGTAATGGTTTTACGTTTCATTGTGTAAACTCCCGATATTCTTTTTCGGATAGTTTACGCAAAATTATCTGCCTTTAATTTTGTAAATATTTCTTCTTGAGTGATTTTTCGGTATCTGTCATTCTTGAATTAACGTTCTTGCCTCTTGAAACAAGATTCTCGCGTGTATTTTCTATTATCTCGGTACATATTCTTGCCAGAACAGACTCAGCGTTACCATTACGGGACGAAAGCATATCGAGTGCCCTTCTGCGCATTTCGATACAGGCAGGATAGGATCTGGTTTCCTCAATATAATCCGAAATAAAAATTATCATTGACAAAACACTCATATCCGGAGATCCTACGGTATGCGCGGATATCGCATCGGCGATCTCGTCATCATAATATTCTTCACCAAGCTCGAAAAAGACCAATGCTCCCGCAAATGAATGAAGTATCTCGGGCGAGGATATGTCCTCTTCCGTGAGAGCAAATCCTCCTCTGAGAAGCATTGAGATCTGTTCTTCAACGGGTATTTCCTTCGCAATATCGTGTAGTATCGCCGCCGCGCTAAGCTTATCCGGCTCGGGGTATCCGATCATCTCTCCTATAAGAAGAGCTGTTTTTTCGACCTCGAGAGTGTGAGAATATCTCTTTGCCGAAATTCGGGAGGCAACCTCCGCTCTGAGCCTGTCTGCTTTTCTGTCACCGTACCTCATCGGTAAAGCCCCCTATCTGCTATATATTCCTTTACAGATCCGGAAAGATAGTCCCCGAGCTTCTTGCCATTTGCAATTGCGGCTCTCAGCTCGCTTGAAGATATCTCGATCACCTTATTGGAGATGGCATATATACGAGCGCCGAATCGGCTCTCATACAGCCTGATCTTTTCATCAAGCCTGCGCTTGGATTCGGGATCTGTCTCTCGTCTGACATAACAGATGCTTGCCGCGGCAAATATCCTCTCGGGATTTTTCCACTCATCAAGCGTCAGCATCATATCGGTACCGACGAGCATATAAAGCTCTCTGCCCTCGCCCATCAGCGCCTCAAGAGTTAAATAGGTATAGCTTTTTCCTCCGCGCAAGATCTCAAGATCGGATATCTCGCAATTAGGTATATCAGAAAATGCGAGTCTGCACATTTCAAGACGCTCTGCCGTGCTTGCCTCATTATGAAAATCCTTATGCGGCGGCTCAAATGTAGGTATTACCAGAAGCTTATCAAGCGACATTTCTGATAAAAACACCTCTGCCGCTCTCACGTGGCCTATATGCGGCGGACTGAAGGTCCCACCGTATATACCTATTCTCTCGGTTTTCATTAAAGCTCGATCCTCTTTTTTTTGACCGACTGCTTGTAAAGCACAAATTTTGTGCCCACGCAAGAGACCACCTCGCAATTAATCTCCGAGGCGATCTCATTTGCAGCCTCCTTGGCAGTGTAACCGCTGTTTTCAAGCACTCTCAGCTTTATGAGCTCTCTTGCCTCAAGTGCATTACTGATCTGCTTGCATATCTCATCGGTAATACCTCCCTTTCCGATCTGGAATATGGTATCGAGATTCTGAGAAAGAGATCTGAGATATGCCCTCTGTTTACTTGTTATCATAGTATTTCCTTTATATTTCGCTACCGTCAAAAAGTGCGGCGGCAAATTCTGCGGCATTGAAGGGCTTCATATCGTCTATCTGCTCGCCCACACCGATAAATTTGACCGGTATACCGAGCTCGCGCTTTATTGAAAGTATGATTCCGCCCTTAGCGGTTCCGTCAAGCTTTGTTAGGATAAGTCCCGTAAGGTGTGCCGCCTCCTTGAATTCCCTTGCCTGCATGACCGCATTCTGTCCTGTGGTGGCATCAAGGACAAGCAGAGTCTCCTTAGAGCTCTCCGGCAGCTCTCTTGCTATAACTCTGTCTATCTTGGAAAGCTCGTCCATAAGGTTTTTCTTATTATGAAGTCTTCCCGCAGTATCGATTATAAGAACGTCGGCATTTCTGCTCTTTACCGCACCGATAGCGTCAAATACTACTGCAGCAGGATCGGCTCCCGCGCCCTGCTTTATGATATCAACTCCCGCTCTCTCGCACCAAACGGAAAGCTGCTCGGCAGCTGCGGCACGGAAGGTATCCGCCGCCGCAACCACAACCCTTTTGCCCTGCGATTTAAGCTCCTTGGAGATCTTACCTATAGATGTCGTTTTACCGACACCGTTTACGCCCACAACCAATATAACGGAGGGCTTTGTATCAAGCTTAAGCGGCTGATGCTCGCCTATAAGGCCTCGCATTATGCCCAGGAGTGCCGACTTTACCTCATCGGCATCCTTAAGCTTGTTTTCCTTTACGTGCTCGCGGAGCTCTTCGAGAATATCCTCTGTAGTGTTAACACCTACGTCTGCGGATATAAGAAGCTCCTCAAGCTCATCAAAAAGATCCTCATCGACCTTTCTGAAGGTTTTGAAAAGGCTGTCTATTTTATCTACTATAGCACTTTTGGTCTTCATCAGACCGCTTTTCAGTTTATCAAAAAATCCCATTAACCAAGTAACTCCTTCTGCTTTCCTTCGATTTCATTAACATTGAGCTCTATAGCCTGAGAAATACCTCTCTGGGGCATCGTTACACCGTAAAGACGGTTACCAACCTCCATAGTACCTCTACGGTGAGTGATAAGAATAAACTGAGTATCGGATGCGAGCTTTTTAACGTACTCACCGAACCTGAAAACGTTTACCTCATCAAGTGCCGCCTCTATCTCGTCAAGAATACAGAAGGGTGTGGGATTTACCTTCAGTATAGCGAACAGAAGCGCGATAGCAACGAACGACTGCTCTCCACCCGAAAGAAGCGACATATTCTTTATTATCTTACCGGGAGGCGCTGCCTTTATCTCAATTCCCGAGGTAAGAACGTCCTCAGGATCAACGAGATTCAGCTCTGCGCTACCGCCTCCGAAGAGCTCCTTGAAGGTGAGTCCGAAGTTCTTGTTTATTGCCTCAAACGCGGTTATGAAGCTGGTTCTCATTTCAGACTCAAGTCTTGAGATAATTCCGGTAAGCTCATCGTAAGAGTTGGTAAGGTCTGTATACTGAGCATTAAGCTCATCAAAACGCATCTTCTCTCTTGCATATTCTTCAACCGCATTCGGGTTGTAGCTTCCGAGTGCGCGCAGCTTTGCTCTACTCGATGCCTGTATATGTGCAATCTCCTCACGGTTCTCGGCGGTTACAGGAGGATATCCGAGATCCACGGCATCCTGATAAGATATTGCATACTCATCCCAGAGCTGTGCACCGAGCTTCTCCTGTCTTTCCTTGAGACGGCTGAGCACGTTATCATTGTTAAGCACTGCCTGATAGCAAATATCACGGCTGGAGGTCTTTTCCTTCAGCTTGACACGTATCTCGGCGAGTATCTTATCAAATTCGTCACTACCCTGCTCGAGAGCGCGGCGCTCGTCATTGAGCTTCTCAAGCTCTGCCTCAAGAGCGCGGCATTCCTCCTGATTCTTTTCTCTTGTTTCACCTATAGTATCACGCCTTGACATGATCTCGTCGATCTTTCTGTTCTGACCTTCACGCTCCTCTTGAAGCTCGGCAAGTCTTTCGTCTATAGATGCGATCATCTGATCAAGACTCTCGATATCCTTACGTGCTTCGGTTGCCCTGACGAATATTTCATTAGCTTTCTGACCGCATTCGTCGTATTTGTCATCGAGTATGCCCATTTCCTCGGATTTCTTAGCTCTGAATTCCTTCAGTGCTTCAATGCGCTCGATATTTGCCGTATATTCCGCGCTGAGTCGGGTTATCTCCTCCTCTGCCTTGGACTGCTGACCTATGAGGTTATTATAATCGTATCTGAGCTTTTCAACGATATTTTTATTGGCATTATATTTTGCATTCGCATTATCTAAAGCCTGGAACTCGCCTCGGGAAAGCGTGAGAAGTATCTCCTTCTCCTGCTCCGCAGCTTTAGCTGTTTCAACCGCTGTCTTATGCTCTGCGATTATCTCTGCAATTGCATCCTCGTATTCCTTGATCTGTGCTCCAAGCGCTTCACCTCTTTCGCGCAAGGACTCTATCTCGGTAAGACGCGAGAGAATACCGCTATCCTTCTTCGCGCTACCTCCGGTGAATGCACCGCCGGCATTGATGACCTGACCGTCGAGCGTTACCATCTTGACCTTGTAGTTGAGCTTCTTAGCCGCATTTGATGCATTGTCGATATTATCAAAGACGACAGTTCTGAGAAGAAGGAACTCTATTACCGATCTGTATTTCGAATCGGTCGAAACAAGAGTATCGGCTCTGCCTACGTATCCTTCAAAGCTCTTGGCGCGTCTTATCTCATCGGTTTCGCTTGCGGGGCGTATCGCCGTTATCGGATAGAAGGTAGCTCTACCTGCGTTAGCCTGCTTAAGCGTTCTTATCGCAGCTTTTGCCGTACCCTCATCGTCTACAACTATATTCTGCAAACTTCCGCCCAGCGCAGTTTCAATGGCGGTTATGTAATCCTTCTCAACGCTTATGAGCGAGGAAAGCGGACCGTATATCTTGCCGGGAGCCTGAATGCGGCCTGCGGAGTACTCACGCATAACGAACTTTATGCTTTCGCTATAGCCCTCGAAATGCTCTACCATCTGCTTAAGGACGCTTGCTTTCTGCAAAAGCTCATCGCGGCGAAGCTTGACAGAATTAAGCGTATCTGTAATTTCTGCCTTTTCCTCAACGAGAGCCTCGGCTCTTTCCGAATTTTCGGTGATTATTGCATCCTTCTCGGCGATTTTTTCCTTAAAGGTTGCCGCCTGTGCTTCACAGCGCTCGGCCTCCTCCTTAAGCTTCTCGCCTTCCTTTTCATATTTCTGTATCTCCTCCTCGAGGTCATGAGACTTTGTACCGTCTGTTACCTTCGAGGTCTTGAGTACGTCTATTCTTACCTTAAGATCGGTCGCACCGTTTTCCTCTACCGTAAGCTCGTCAAGAGCCTCCTCAAGAGCGCGCTTTATAGCCTCTACCTTAAGGGATATCTCTTGCTGCATGGCAAGATACTCAAGCTTCTCATCCATAAGACTCTTATGAAGCTTGATCTGCTCCTCGCGGCGGACATCATATCCGCTTCTTGTTTCGGATACGTTTGCCTCTGTTCTGAGTATCTCCTCGATCCTCTCCTTGCACTGAGCTATAAGATCGGCAGAATGAGCAAACTCTGTCTCGGCTATATGCAGAGCATTATCTAGCTTATGAATTGCCTCATCTGTCTGACGAATCATATCATAGACACGGCTGGAGGACGCCTTGTTCTCCTGCTGTCTTGTGAATATATCATCGTTTTGCGCATTGAGATCGCGGATTATCGTTTCGACGATATCAAGCTCATGCTGAGAAAGCTTCAGCGCATCCTCTGCCTTCTCGATATCCTCGCGTATCTGCTTGGTATCATAAAGCCAGAGAGATACGTCCGCACGCTTTTTCTCCTCCTGGATAGCAAATGCCTTTTTAGCCTTTTCCGCTTCCTTTTCGAGAGGGCCTACACGGCTTTCGAGCTCTCTGAGTATATCGTTTACTCTGTCAAGGTTGTCCTGAGTTGCCTTGAGCTTACGCTCCGCCTCCTCTTTTCTGTGGCGGTATTTGGATATACCCGCCGCCTCCTCAAAGATGTTACGCCTCTCATCACTCTTTTTTGATACTATCTCGGCTACCTTACCCTGACCGATTATAGAATATCCCTCACGGCCAACACCGGTATTCATAAAGAGCTCGTAAATATCCCTGAGCCTTTTAGGCTCCTTGTTTATCAGATATTCACTGTCACCGGTTCTGTAATATCTTCTGGTAACTATGACCTCATCGAATTCGGAATCGAGCCTGTGCTCGGGATCCGAATTATCGAAGGTTACCGAAACCTCGGCGAAGCCCATAGGTCTTCTCTCGTCGGTACCACCGAAGATAACGTCCTCCATCTTAGTGCCTCGGATATTACGGCTGGAAAGCTCACCGAGAACCCAACGCATAGCATCCGATATATTTGATTTTCCGCTTCCGTTAGGTCCGACGATAACCGTTGCACCGCGCTCGAAGGTAAGCACCGTTCGGTTCGGGAATGATTTAAAGCCGTGTAACTCCAATGATTTTAAATACATTTTATTTCCTTTCCTCAGCTTCTATAAGAACCGAAAAGACCGGGATATCCGAGCTCTCGGATACCCTCACGTCAGAAATTCCGAATTCCTGAAGCAGACGAATTTTATTCTTCTTGTTTTGTCCTATGACCTTTGACAGGTGCCCCATGGGCGCATATATATGCAGTCGTGCACCCGATCCGATAGCTTGCCTTGAAAGCGAATCGCTTATAAGACTGTAATAATATTCACCTATCACAAGCTCACCCATCGCCGCATGGTTGGGACCGGCATAGTAGGTATCCGAGCTGTGAAGATTTTCCGAATCGCAAAGACCTATACGAAGCACACGTACACCTGCCTTTGTGAGAATTCCGAATGCCTTCGCTGATCTGGCGACCGCATCGTCAAGCGCCAGCGGCTTGTAAACTCCCTGTGCCGCCATATGGCAGAGCTCGGTATCGCGAAAGACTATCGTTGGGTATATGCGCGCCTCGTCTGCGCCAACGCTTGCAATGAATTCAGCCGTTGCGATCTCGTCCTCGATTCCTGCGCCGGGCAGGCCTATCATCATCTGACCGCCAAGACGAAATCCGGAAGACTTTATAAGAGCGCATGCTATGGCTTCATCGGCAAACGTATGACCGCGCCTTGAGGATATAAGAACACCGTCGGACACACTCTGAAGTCCAAGCTCTATGGTATCCACACCGTATTCTTTTAATATATCAAGTATTTCGGTATTTATATAGTCGGGACGCGTTGAGCATCTTATTGATGTAATTCTGCCTTGTTTTAAATACCCGTTTGCGACAGAAAGTAGATTTATCATAAGATCACGGTCTATTCCTGTAAACGATCCTCCGAAGAAGGCAAGCTCTGTCTCGGTGCCGGGATCTACGGTTGCCAGCGCACCCTCAATTATGGGAATTACCGATTCCCAATGGAATTCCTTAACTCCGCTTATGGTTCTCTGATTGCAGAAGACACAATCATTCGGACAACCGAGATGCGGAATAAATATCGGTATATTAACGTGCTTCTTCATATCATAGCTTGAAGCCAAAGAGCTCCAATGCCTTTCCTGCCGCAACCATTTCGGCATTTTTCTTAGTACCTGCCACGCCCCTACCGACTATGTTATTATTAACCTTTGCAACGACCGTAAATTCCTTTTTATGCTCCGGTCCACTTACGGCGACCACCTCGTATTCGAGAATTGCAGAGCCATCCTTTTCAACAAACTGCTGAAGCATAGTCTTGTAATCGACGCTGCCTGCTGCGGACTCGCGGATCGCCTCCGCAAAGAGCGAAAGAACAACAGATCTGTAATCGTCTGTACCACGGTAGCGGCAATCTATATACATGGCTGCAATAAGTGCCTCCATAGCATCTGCTAAAACCTTAGGCCGATATCTGCAATCAAGCTCCTCGCCTTTACCGAGATGAATATAATCGCCGAGGGATATCGAATTTGCTATGCGGGCAAGCATTCTTTCGCAGACCAGCTGCTGACGCATTCGCGTGAGCTTTCCCTCGCCGAAGCCTTTAAAATTATCGTAAAGGTGCTCGGATATGACCATCTCGAGAACGGCATCTCCCAAAAATTCGAGCCTTTCATTTGACGGTATCGAAAGCCCCTTGCTTTTGTATTCGTTCGAATAGGAGGAATGCGTCATAGCATTTTCGAGATATTGAGGCTCTTGGAATTTGTATCCTATCCTTATTTCAAGCTCGTCTAAGACCTTGCCTATAGCCATTGCTTCCCTCCAGTTTATTTGTTATGCCTGCCCGTAGGTCTTATCCATATCGGCAAGCAGCTTTTTCTCATCGTAATCCATCGCAAAGCTGGTTATATCATCGTTTATACCGCTATTTACGAAGAAAATAGCCTGTCTTACCGCATTTTTTATAGCCTTTTCATCCGATGAGCCGTGGGCCTTTATGACCGGTCTTGAAATTCCGAGAAGCGGAGCGCCACCATGCTCGGATGCATCGAACTGCTGCTTTATTTCTTTTATCTTGTTCTTCATCGTAAGTGTGGATGCCATAGTAACGACGTTCGTCCTCAGAACGTCTTTCAGCAATCCCATGAGGAACTTTCCCATCCCCTCGACGCATTTCAGGAAGATATTTCCCGAATATCCGTCACATACAAGGACGTCGCACACCCCAAACGGTGCCTCCTTTGCCTCAACGTTACCGACGAAGTTGAGCCCGCTCTCTGAAAGAAGTTGATAGGCTTCTATCTGAAGCTCATTACCCTTGTTATATTCTGTCCCGTTATTGAGCTGACCGACTCTCGGACGCTCTATCTCATATATCTTCTCCATGTATTTAGCGCCCATAAAGGCAAACTGAACTATGTTGTCCGAGGTAACGTTCAGATTGGCACCCGAGTCCATTAAAAGTACGGGACAGGAAAGCGGAAGTATAGATGCTATCGCAGCCCTGTTTATTCCGGGTATCCTCTTGACAATAAGAGTCGCTCCGGTTATAAGTGCGCCCGTGTTTCCTGCGCTCACAAAGGCATCACATTCCCCCTTTGAAAGCATTTTAAGTCCCATAGCCATAGAAGAATCCTTCTTCTCGCGGACGACAGAAAGCGGTCTGTCCTCCATGGTGATGATACCGGGCGAATTTATTATTTCTATATCTCCGAGCACAAGCTCGTTTTTAACAACCGCATCGGAAATTACGTTTTCATCTCCGATTATCATTATTTGGTGATCCCTGTATTCAAGTGATGCCGCAATAGCTCCCTTGATTATTTCAAGCGGAGCATTATCGCCGCTCATTACATCGACCAAAATTCTCATATAGGCTTATTCAACGTGCTGAAATCGCGGTCTATGATCGCAAGCGAGCGCTCTGCATAGGCTTCATTTCTGCACCTTTTGCCTCCTTTTATCTTTTTATCAAAGGGTGATATAATACCAAAATTAGCATTCATAGGTTGGAAGCGCGCGGAAAGATTTCCGTGACTGACGTAATATGCCAATGCACCTATCTCGGTCTCTCTCGGGAAGATCACGGGATCCTTGCCGAGAGCCATCATAGCCGCATTTATACCGGCAACAAAGCCCGAGGATGCCGATTCGACGTACCCCTCAACCCCGGTCATCTGACCTGCAAAGAAGAGTCCTCTCCTACTCTTAAGCTCATAGGTATCAGAGAGTATTCCGGGCGAATTTATATAAGTATTTCTATGCATTACGCCATATCTGAAGAATTCGGCATTTTCAAGACCGGGGATAAGCCTGAACACACGCTTCTGCTCACCGAAGGTAAGATGAGTCTGGAAGCCTACTATGTTATACATAGTACCCTCACGGTTTTCGCGCCTGAGCTGAACCGTCGCATAGGCATCCTCGCCTGTCGAAGGGACAGGAAGTCCAACCGGCTTCATAGGACCGAATCTCAGAGTATCGTATCCGCGAGATGCCATGACCTCTACGGGCATGCAGCCCTCGAAGACCGTCAGATCCTCCTGAAGCTCCTTATCAAATGCCTTGAGAGCTGCGACCTCCGCATTTATGAGCGCATTATAGAATATGTCATACTCCTCTGCCGTCATAGGGCAATTCAGATAATCCTCGGGATCGCCCTTTCCGTATCTTGAAGCAAAGAACGCACGGCTCATATCAACGGTCGAAAAATCGACTATCGGAGCTGCTGCATCGAAGAAATGAAGCTCATCTCCGCCTGTAAGCTCGCTCACTGTCTTTGCCATCGGCTCAGAGGTAAGAGGCCCCGTTGCCACAACCGTTATGCGATCCTCGCATATAGAGTCAACCTCCGCCTCATGAACGGTTATCAAGGGATTGCTCCTTATCCTTTCGGTTATATATTTACTGAATTCATCACGGTTTACCGCGAGTGCGCTTCCTGCGGGAACCTCGGTTGCATATGCTGCCTCCATAATAAGAGAGCCCATTCTGCGAAGCTCCTCCTTGAGAAGTCCCACCGCGTTATTAAGCTGATTTGACCGTAAGGAATTTGAGCAGACCAGCTCCGCAAATCCATCGCTGTGATGCGCGGGAGAGCGCTTTATCGGCTTCATCTCGTAAAGCTCGACGGGAACACCTAGCTTGGCTATCTGCCACGCGGCCTCTGCACCGGCAAGTCCGGCGCCTATTACAATTACACTGTTATCCATCAGAATTCTTCCGTCATTTCTTCTTCGCGCTTATAACCGCATCCCGAAGCCTTGCATATAACCAATCTTCTCGTCTTGCGGTAGTAAAGCATCTCACCGCAATCGGGACATTTTTCCGCAAGAGGTCTGTCCCAGGTAGAAAAATCACACTCGGGATAGGATTTACAGCTATAGAACACTACCTTTTCACGTGCGTGCCTTGCAACCAATGCCTCACCGCATCTGGGACAGGCAACACCGATATCGGTATATTTCTGCTTAGTGAATTTACAGGTCGGGTAATTCTTACACGCGTAGAAGGTACCGTATTTTCCGTTTCTTATAACCACGTCACCGCCGCAAAGCTCGCACTTGAAATCTGCCATAACAAGCTGCTGAGGCTTGTGGGCAACCGGCTTACCTTCCTTATCCACGGCTATCGTGCTCTTACAGCCCGGATAGTCGGGACAGGCAAGAAATTTACCGAATCTGCCTGTTTTATATACCATTTTTTTGCCGCATTTCGGGCAATCGTATTCGCTCTCGGGGAGCGGCAGCTTCAGAGCAGGCTTTTCCGGCTTCTCCGATGATACCTTTTCAAGCTGCGATGCGAAATTTTTATAGAAATCACCTATTACATCAACTATAGTCGTTTCGCTATTCTCGATAGCATCGAGATTCGACTCCATGCTCGCGGTGAACTCATAGTCAACTATTTCGGGGAAGTTCTTCTTCATAAAGCTTGTCGTTATATCACCAAGCTCGGTACCGACAAGAAGCTTGCCCTCACGTCTGACATAATCCCTTGAAATTATTATCGAAATTATGGGAGCATAGGTAGAAGGTCTTCCTATGCCGTTTTCCTCAAGGAATTTGATAAGCGAAGCTTCGGTGTATCTCGAAGGCGGCTCTGTGAAATGCTGCTTGATATCGATATCGGCAACGTCAAGCACCTCGCCCTCCGATACCTTCGGCAATTTCACCATATCCTCATGCTCGTCATCGAGATCATCGCGATTATCATAGAGTACCATATATCCGTTGAACTTGAGCGACTGACCGCCGGTCCTGAATATATGGCCGGAATTCTCTATCTCAACAGTCACCGTATCAAGCACCGCCGCCGCCATCTGGCTGGCTATGAAGCGCTCCCAGA
>SVRZ01000005.1 GCA_015064555.1 Oscillospiraceae bacterium | reverse complement strand
AAAAACTTATACTCATTTTATACCCGAAAGTGGCATATTTCCTTATTTTATAAGGAATTTTTGGCGATTTCAGAGGTCGGTTTTACAAGTTCTCTCGGTTTGTTCTCTCCACAAAATCTCCGTTAGGTAAGCATTGAAAATCTCATTTTTGCTTTCCAAAATTGGAGCATTTTTAGAGATCAATTTCCGTTAAGTTCCAAATGCGAAACAAGTCTTGAAAACCGTTTGCCCAAAAGGCACGGGGGTTCGAATCCCTCTTCCTGCGCCAAAAAATAAGGACACTCCTTGTGGGTGTCCTTTATTTTTTGCCTCAGTCAGAGGGGACGAACCCGGAGGGTTCGCATACCGCAGGCACACAGCATACCATGAGGCACAGAGTATTCGCGGTATCTGCGTCGCGAGGGGATGTCGGCTTAAATTTATATCGAAGCGGAACGGTTTTTACAAATCTCACCCCGAGCAGCATACCCCTCTTCCTGCGCCAAATAAAAGGACAACCGAGCCCAAAAAGCTCGGTTGTTTTCAGATTCTAAAAAATATTCAGATCAAGTTGCGTGAGCGTGTCGGGTACGGCAGAAAGAAGATCCTCGAGCCTTTCCTTGAACCTTGCTCGCTCCTTGCCACGGAGCTTATGGTGAGTATCATCAAAATAACCCCCACAGTCCGAGACAGGCGACTCGGTTCTGCGAGGGTTATTTGTCTTTTTTGCGTTGAATATTCCTACGGGGATTTATTTCCGCTTCTCGCGGTCGCTCCAGCTTCTCTCCACCGTCGCATAGTCGTTGCCTGTCGCCTGCGCCGGCTCGGCTCTGCCAACTCGTTGCTTTGGGCGGTTTCGCTGCGTCAAAAACAACACTCAGTTGTTTTTAACTTGCTACATGTAATTCTCGAAGATTTCTTTCTGCTCATCGGTAAAGCTTTTCTCCAAGTCCTCGTGATGCCTTGCCATGTACCCAAGTAGCTCTTTCATCTCCTTTGAGTTCGTTCTGCTGTCCTCTTGCGGTATTATGTTGCCGTGCCACAGCTCTTTTATAATGCTTTCCATGGTCTGCACCTCCTGTTAGCACAACACAATACCACAGAAGAGGGCATAAGTCCAGAGTTTTTTTATTTTAGTCAAAATATTTAAAATCAAAACGAGATATCGAATAATACTTTATTGAAATATCATCTACCATAAACAACCTTGAATTTATGGCGACGCAATCCTCGGGATAGAAAAACACAAAATTTTCTCCTTTTGAATCGAGCGAACTTTCGAAGATAACACCGTCGAATCCCATGTCCATAAATTGTCCAGCCAAATATTGTGTAAAGGAATAGTTGTGACCAGCATAGTGTGGTGTTGAGAATTCGTCAGCTATAAGTCTTATCAAATCCGAAAACTGTTGATTTGTAATTTCATTTGATTTGTATCTCGTTAAATCTGCAAAAACAAGATCCCTTTTCACTTCAAATTCAGCAATAGATACTTTTTCGTTTTTAGTTGGACGCAGCTCATATATAACTGTTGTTTCATCTTTACAAGTGTAGAGAAATGAAATGCCTTGCCCATTTAATCTTCCTTCGGTAGCACTTGTTCGTGGAGGAGCACCAGAAGCATTTTTATCATATCCCTGAAAGATTTCTTCGCTGGATTCTATCCATTTAATGTATTTTTCGTTCGTTGGTGCAACTTCATCTATGTTAAAAATTCTTCCTCTAAAAAACTTGTCGCCTTGCAAAATATCATATGTAAGTAGATCCTTGTTATCCCACAATATTTTTATTAACTGCGTAGCGGTGTAATAACGATTTACATTATTCACATTGTGTTTCCATTTTAGAAATTCACTATAAAGATGTGTATAGTTTCTCATTTAATTATTCCTTGCCTATCATTACATAATAGTTTTATAGAAAACTTCGTAGTTTGCCACCTCACGCTCGGTGTGATACACCGCATACTCGATTGTTTCAAAGTAGCAGAGGAAGTCTTGCATCACATTGTTGAACACCCTCGCCACGATTTCGGGCGGATTCCTGAAAGCTCCACAGCCGAATGCCCCAAGTATTAACACCTCGTTTTCGTTGGAAACCGCGATTTCAAATATTCGGCGGATTCTCGCGGTCAAAAGCTTTTCAAGTTCCGACGGTGTAATCTTTGCCGCCGTTTTTCCTGCGTGCGGATTCATCATGTTGCTTGGGCGTTCCCGAAGGTTCGGCGCAGCACAGGTCAGAATGTTTACGCTCCACCAATTCTCTTTGGGAAGAGGTTCGGGAAAGTTTGTGTCACTCTTGAACACGCATACATTCGGCGTGTAAATGCAATCGTTGTTGTACAACGGATTTGCCGACTTTCTATGCGGTCTGTAGAACACATTCCACAGCTGATCAGTGTTAAGGCAGGGATATAGAGTGGTGCATCTGCAGATACATTCCTCCTGCGCCGATGAGCCGTTCACAACGCCACCGCCGGGGTTGGTCGCAGAGGCGAAGTTCAGCACGCACACCTTCTTATCTTGCTTTGCATAACTCTTGGCTGCTTCAAGCGAACGCTTTCCGCTAACGATCACCTTTGCCTTTTCGGTTCTGCTTGGCGCAGGCACATCTACGGTAGATTTCTTCGCAATGAACACTTGCACTTCAGTTGATTGTCGAACAGCTTGTACCAACGCCTGATCGGTCGTGTACCGCCGCTCCGTGTCGCGGAATATCTCCGCATTTTTTGTTCTTCTGTCGATCATTTTAATACTCCTTTCTGTTGGGTAACACACAACATACCACAGAAGAGGGAGAAAGTCCAGAGCTATTTAGATTTTCTCAAACAAATTTATGATTGAAAATATTCGAAATTGCAAGAAAATCATAATGATTTACGAGTGATGTGAAAAAGAGTATCAAGACGCAATAAAGTGTGCTTATACTATACGATAAAACATTCTACTAAAGGATTTCCTTTTGACATATCGAGAATCCTACAACTTTCCCGCTTGGAAGCACTTCATTTGGATTATCGTCATTATCATTTCGCAATATTTGCATACAAGTAATACCATTTTTCTTAAGAATGTCTGGGATAAGAGATAAAGCAAAAATAAGCGGTTTTGGACCATCTGGAATAATTATTACATCACCTAATGGTAAATATTCATTTGCTATCTCGCAAAGCTTTGCAATCATAAAAGAAAAATCGTCCATATGGAAAGAGATCGATAAAGTAGCACGCGAAATGATACTTTTATTTAAATGCATAACATTGTTATGGATCTCTTTGTCATCAACATCATAAGCATTACAAGCAATAAATGATTCGGGATCTAATGTTGATAAAACTCCCTCTGTTCGAATCTTATCATAACTTAAAGCGATAATATGTGTTCTTTTAGCAGATGTTCGCAATGAAGATTTTCCCGAAAAAGATTCAAATGATTTTATTCCCGCACTTGGAAACTCTTCATAATTGTCAGGATAAGTTCCCTCGGAGTATAAAAACACTATTTTATTTTTGATATTTAAATCATTTGTTAATTTGAGGGGAAGCTTACAATACCATTTTCTAGGCATGTATGAATAATCAATATATACATATGCATTAGAGTCTAAACTAATCTTTTCTCTTATAAAATCAAGAGTTGAATTGTAGAAAATATCAAAATCAGCATATTCAACAAGGTGTACTTTTACATTAGAAAGATGCGCCTCATTAATTCTATTAGGCTTGTTGGTTCGGGATAGATGATTTTTAAAAGCAAACACTAAAATATTGTTTGCAGATAGTTTTTTTCTAAATTGATCTAACAAATAGTATGATCTTTCCTCATATCCAACAGAACATAAAAAAATAGCATTTGAAGGAATATCTTCCAATTTTATGTTTTCGTTAACAAAATTAATCAAAGTTTTCATCTCCAAAAATACTTAATTGATCTTCGCGAATTTCTTGTTTGTTCTTTTTAGGAATGGTTACAACATACGAGTTGTCTTTAGGAATGGTTGAATATTTTATTGTAATTGGAGAGTCTTTTCTCATAGGCAACCAGTATGCGACCGAGAAAACGTTCGCTAGACAGTATTTGGTGTCTGAAGAAATAAAACTCCTTTTTTCTTCGCTGGCCACAAACAATCTTGAATGTGCGATTGCTAATTCTATCCAATCCTTATGCTGCTCAAATTCTTCCTCAGAATCAAACTTAAATACGAATGATGAGCTTGAGGTTACAAGATTTTCACCATGTGTTTTTTCGTGTAATTTTTCGGCAATATAATTTAGACTTCTATATATCACAGGCCCTTTTTCTTCTAACGCTTTTGTGGATCTGCATATGCCTTCGGAGTATTTATAAATAACATCGTGTTGAGCTTTGGTTGAAAGTCTACTACCTTTAGCCTTTTCAAACAATTCGTTCATCAAATTAATAAACACTCGAGGATTTCCTTGAGAAACTCTTCTAGCCATTTTGGCACCAGCATACCATCCAGGATTGCTATTGCCCTTTTGTGAAATCTTGTATACAGTTCTCAAAAAAAATATAGGAGCATATTTGTCATATATAGTTTTTCTGCGATTAGGATATTTTTCGGAGCCTTTTCTTTTGGTTTCGGAGAAATCGTTTAATATTTCAGATTCAATTTCTTCGACAGTTAAATTCTTTTTAACGGATGCCTTAAAATAGTCAACTAAATCTCCGTTTCCTTCTACTCCCAAAAAATCCTCAAGTGCCGATGTAGGATTTAATTTTGATAAAGTGTTATTAAGTCGTTCGTAACAAATTTTATTTGTTACCTGTTTAAAATCTTCACTGTCATACTCCATATCTACAATTCGGTAATTAAAATCGTTACCTTCTACAACGGTAGTGCCTTTTTTTAATGTTTCATTGGTTGAATGGTAATATGGCAAAGTTGCAACTTTCAAAGCAATTCTATTTGAATCAGAGCGAAAGACATTATTGATACATTTTAACTGTACTTTGTTTAAGAATTCCGCCTCGTCAACACAAATAATCCACGTAGGATCTTTATATTGGAAATAGGACTCTATTATACTTTTTACTGCTAATAATGGGGTACACATTTGTTTTTTGAATACAATCGGCACTGACTCTATATTGCCAGTTTTTTCGTCGATTGAATAAAAAACTTTATCGATCTTATACGCCAATTCCACCAAATCGTAAGAAGACATATTTTCATTGGGGAACCAAATGTCGTTGATTTTTTTTGCCATTTGTATCGTAGTGGTAACTCGCTTTTCTTCTTCGGAAATTTCTTCTAACATAGAACGAACTTCCACAACAAGCGATTGTGCCAACAAGCAATTGAACGCAGTTTGAAATAAATCTATTTGTTGTTGCTCTGATAACAAATTCGACGTGTATGACGAAATAAATTCCAAATGCATAGGCACATAAAGAGACAAAAATCTTTTATCTTGTATCACCTGCTGTGCTCTAATATCAGATATGTTTTTCAGCATTGAGTATCTCATCATTTTTAAGAGAAATGTTTTGCCGCTTCCTCGAGCTCCAAGAATGATTTCATGCTGTTCGTTAAAAAGAGACCAAAATGTTGAAATTGGATAAAATTCCGAGCAAACCTTAGCATCAGAAAAATTACGTGCTTGATAATCTCCAAATGGATTTTCTCCATGATATTTAGTTATTTGATTTGATAAACCTTTCATATTCCCGCCTCCGATTTGGGCATGATAATAACATCGTTAGGAAATTCTCCGCTAACAATGTGATCCTTATAATAAGATTTAAGTTTATTGTTAAGATCCGTCATTTTCATATACTTCAAGGGATGCTCTAAAGTATCCCACTTCAATATATGTGTTTTGCCAGAATACTGTTTGAGTATAGAATCTACATCAGCATCATTAAATACTTTTCCTAACCACATTTCTTTTTCTAGCGGAATGCTACGGGTATTAACCTCTACAGGTTTCCACCCTTCTGCGGAAGAAAAAGAATAATTAAACAAAACGATCTCTTCAGGATTTTTTATTTCAATAATATGTAGTGTATTAGGGATCTCTCCGTATGCTCTGTGTTTGGCATTTACAGACAAACTTCCTGCACACAAAAACGCAATTGGATGTTTCCATCCTTCTTCCATTCGAGTCAATGCGGTAGGATGATGACGATGACCATGAATAATCAAATTGATTCCGTACTTACCCGCAATATCAAGAAGCTCACAGCCTTCTTCTATCATTGATGCATCAAATGAAGGTGAAGGATAAGCATAATTCATAGGATGATGGTGCATTAAAACAATCTTAGTACGAGAATCAGAGCTTTTTTCTTTAGCGATCTTTTCAAACCAATCTAATTGCTCTTTGGATAGTTTCCCATGAGGAATTTTTTGATCATGAGAACACAACAAACTCGTATTTAATATAAATGTGATAAACTGCTCATCTTCACGAAAGCCAGAAAAGGGAACTGGACCATTGTCAGGAACGTGGATTTTATTTAAATTTAATTGTGCTGCATTTGCAGCTATGTATTGGTAATGATCCTTAATCAAATGAACCAATTCAGGTGAAGATTTATCAGTTGTAATATTGTTAACCAATTTAGAGATATTCCTATCAATATCATGATTTCCAACACCACATATAATATTTTCTTTAGGAACGCCTGCAGCCTCTGCGATTTCAATAATTTTTTCCTCACAGTAATAAAACTCCTGTGGACTTCCCACTGTTGTTAAATCACCCGCAATAAAAAGATAATTTATTCCATTCTTCTTTAATGTATGTTTTAATCCCTCTAATAGTGAGCAGCCGCCCGAACTTTCATCAACGATTGTTTCACCGGGCACAGATAACTCTATTGTTCGAGAAAATCCGCCGAAGTGAATATCACTAATAACCGCAAATCGCATTCCTAGACTCCTTATTTTAACATTACTCTTCTCGTTTGTTAAGCCAATGATAGATAGACTTAATCAGATCAAATTCATTGCTTGATACACTATATGATGACTTCGTAAGCTTGTTAGAAATGGTATTTAACTGTTGCAACCATTCTGTTTTTGTTTCTTTTGTGCCGACACTTTTTTCTTCAGGTCGTGTTAGAACATCCTCAAAAATAGTCATCCAATGATTTCCAGATGTTGATATTGTTTTACATTCAGACAATGTTACACAATCCCAAATAGAAACAGTTCCACCAAATCCATTTTTAATACTATCATAATTCTGATCATCAGCTTCTTTTTTTGCTCGATCATATATTGTTCTGGGCAAAGCTTTAATGATCCAATTATCTCCATAATTTGAATACAACTTGTCTTGCATAATTTCTTTTACAAGACTTTGAATTTCGCAAAGATATTGAACAGACTCTGTGTTGAAAGCTTTTGCTTCATTCAACCAGTATTCATCCAATCCAAGAGGTCTAAAATCAACTCTAACTTCAGCCACTGCTTTTTGATAAGCTCTCCAAAATCTTGTGTCAGCGCCTCCGCCAAAATAGCCTCTCAAATCTTTTCTTTGCTCATCTGTTAAATTGTTTAAATATGTATTTAAGGGATCAAGATAAAAATGTACTTTTTTCGCAATATCTTCTAATGCTTGGTTTTTGGGATCAATTTCTTTGCTTGCTATTAAATGATTAACAATATCGTTAATAACACGAATGACAGCTTGAATTCCTCTGTTGATTGTGAGCATTCCGCCATCCTTATCACCCTTTTCCCATTCGGAAGAAGTATATTTTTTAACATAAATAAGGCATTCCTCTAAAAAAGGATAGAATAAATCGCACGTTGCTTGATTTTCACCAAGATCAAACGTTCCGTCTTTGGTGATAATATTCTTTTTTCCGAAAGTACTAAAGAAATTACATTTTTTCAAGGCGGATTGAATTGCCTCGACAGTTATACATTTTGTGATTGAGCTTTCGTCATCGCTCACAACAACTCTACCAAGCAGAGGGGATGTCGGCTCTTCTGCCAACATTTGTGCCAATTTAGAACGAAGTGCTTGACGCCGCTCATTAAAATCATCGGAATCCCACAATGTGTCGGCGTTAAGAATTACGCGTAACGATTTATCAACCGACTTTTGATTTTCATTAATGTCCATGAATATTTTCATTTGTTCCTGTTGCTCTAAATCTACAAATGCTACTACTGGTATTGAGTTTGTAGAAGCGAATTTTGAATCAGAGTAACCATATAACCTATGTTGTCCATCGATAATATAGGCAGAGCGATATCTTTTGGGCAAATGTAGGATGCCAAGTTTTGATATACAATTATCTACTTTAGTCGGAGATGGATCGAATTGTATGCCTCTCCCATTGGTATCAATGCTGATTATCAAAGAGTTGGGAAAATATCCGCCATTATTTACGAATTTTTGCACTTCGTTCAGTCGTTTCTTTTTAATCAGTCGTTGATATGTGGGCATCATACTTTTATTTGCTTCTTTTCTGTGAAGAACATATCCAATTTTCAAAAGACGTTCAGGCTCTATAGAAAAAGAGTAATAGGTATATCCACCCATTTTGCCTTGTATAGCGGGTATTTTATCATCCATATTTCGAATTTCTTGCTTGGCGAAAAGATTTCCAAGGAGCTGATATTTAGCGCATGAACCAAGATGCTTTACAAGTTCTAAATAATAATCTATTGCAGCATCGCCGAAATGTGTTATTTCCCATTCTTTAAGTTTTTGTTGATCGGCTTTGCTTAAAATAAGATTTTTTGTCGCCCATATAAATTTAACTTTTCTTCCTGGAAATTGCTTTCTTGCCTCTTTGGCAAGACCGTCCATTTGTCCATGCAATGCTTCTATTTGCTTTTTGAACACTCCATCTTTAGGGGATTCAGCTGCCTTACATTCAACAATAATCACGGATTCATCATCCGCAGCAAATACATCAATCTGTTGAGTGAATTCGGGGTTTTGAAAATCATACGACATTTCAAAATGACGATCCGAATTCAAGTAATTAAAGCCCATTTTTGCAAATAATAACCAAACTTTATCTTCAAATTGCTCATCAAAGGGCTTGTCTTTTTTTACACCTATAAATTTGGGATCTTTATATTCCTTGTATTCTTCCCAACCCTCTTCAATGAGATCTGGCAATGCTAAACGACGCTCTTTTCGAACAATAAAGCTTTTGCTTCTATTTGTGCGTGCAGATATAAGTTCTGAACCTGTTACTATCTTATCCCATCTCGTTTTAGATGTCATGGTTTTCACCCTCCGGTATATTAGTAAATATATACTCTGAAATTTCAGCTCTATTGGCTTTTTTGCCACCAATCAAACTGTGACGCTGCAGTTCCAATCTTCGATCATCGGGTTTTTCAAATATTTCTCGAATTACTGGATGTGCCGCATTTGTCAAAATGTAATATGCATTCTTATTTTTAATATAATCAATAAACTTACTCAATCGTTTTTGGTCATCTAGAGAAAATAGGTTTTGATTATATTCAATAAATCCATTATTATTGTGTGAAACGGTATATGGCGGATCTAAAAACACTAAATCATGTTCTTGTATTCTATATTTATTAACCTCAAAATCGCCGACAGATATACGTGTGTTTTTTAGTTTATCACTTGCTTCAAAAAGTCTATTTACATCATAGTGCCACTTTTTTCTAAAGCCATACGGTACGTTGTATTCCCCTTGACGATTAACTCTAAAAAGACCATTGTATGATGTTTGATTTAAATATAAAAAACGAGCGGCCGCTTCTAAATCGTTTTGGGGTATAACATGATCTCGTATTCTGTAATATTCCTCTTCTGTGTTGTTGTATTGCAAAAAATATTCAATGATGCCTTGTGGATTATCTCTTATTTGAACATAGGTATTTATAAGTTGAGGATTAGCATCTGAAAGATATGATTTTTTATTGTGCTCTAGAGAGAAAAAAACAGCGCCGCCTCCCACAAATGGCTCATGATAATGCTCAATATGCAAATTATTTATTATACTCGAAAGGTGGGGAATTAGCCAAGTTTTCCCGCCAGCCCAGCGCACAAAGGGTTCTGTATATGGCATATTAAAATCCGTCCTTGTTTATATTAGTCACTACTTTTCCCACTCTTGATCCACTCATCTACTTCGCTGGGCTTATACTTCCAGCCACGGCCGACCTTATGGGCAGGCATGCCTTTTTCGTTTATCCAAGTGAGCAGGGTATCGCGTGTTACGCCGAGGTAGGCGCACATCTCTTTGGTAGAATACCAACGTTCAGGGATCTGATTCATTTCTTGCATTTTTATGGCTCTCCTGATAGATATAATAATACATTTTCAATTATATCACAAAATTTGACAAAAATCAAGTGTTATTGCGGAATAGTGCGGAAAAGTGTGCAAAAAATTAATAGCTTTTATTTGGCAAAAGGATTGTCGTCATTTTGTTAGAAATATTATATATTTTTCTAACGAACGGAAGTAAAGAAATATATTCGTTCTCCTTGCACTCTCGGCGGCTTTGTGGTATAATGATGCCAATAACTTAATCTGTTGCGGCGGATTTGGCGGACAGAATGTGGCTTGCCACGGGGCATTGGAGCATTATGTTCCGCGTTTTTTTGTATCACCATGCTGTCGCCTGAGTAACTGCAACAGACCACAAAGAGCTTCAAAAGTCCGGAGATTATTCGGGATTAATTTGATAACTATATGTAGGATAGCAAAAGCGGTGGGCATTTCTGCTCACCGCTTTGGTGTTTATTTGCGTTTAATTACTTTTTGAATATACCGATAAGGTCGCTCCATTTTTTCTTCTTGATAACGAACCAGAGGAGCGAGAAGCCGCCAAGTCCGACTGCCGCCGTTGAGCCAACTGCAATGCCTGCAATAGCTCCACCTGAAAGTCCGTCCTTCGGAAGCTCTGCACCGCATATGTTGCAAGTGTTATTTCCGTCCTCAACCACATGATCGGCAGGTATTCTTTCCTCGCCGCAGGTGTTGCAGGTCGCATCGCAAACGTTATCGTACTTGTGTCCGAGTGCATCTATGTCCTCGGTATAGGTATGCTCGTCGTTGTGTGTACAGGTAAAGAGCTTTTCTCCGACCTCGGAGCAAGTGGGATGGGTTTTTATTACACCCTCATCCCAAGCGTGCGCGTTCTCGACGATTGCCTCTTCTATGGTGTAGGTGTGGCGGCTGTCGTGGCGGCAGGTGAAGAGCCTTATGCCTGATTCCATACAGGTGGGGGCGAGGGTAATAACTCCGTCGTCATAATCGTGCCCAAGCGCTGTGCTTCCTTCCTTATCAATACCGCACACCAAGCAACGCTCCGGGTTCAAGCAATCCGCCTCACTGTATCTTTCGTGCGTGCAATTTATAGTTGTTGGAAGTATTGATTTGAAATACGCAGCGTTAGCATTCTCATATCCCATAGGAGGGTCGATCGGCGTTTCATCACTCATCACCCATCCTTTTTCCGGGTAATAATAGAACCACTCATCGTTTGTATGTACGTACGCTCTATCAAAGCTTCCGTCGGCAAGATATGAGGCATAGATATGGTCTTCACCGGTAAATAAGGAGGCCTCCTGCATATCTAATGCACCGTTTATATACTCATCCAAGTATAATCTGTCTCCTATGCAATACGTAGGAATGACCCGATCATAATTGTTATAATATACCGATACGCTAAAATCGTCACGCGTTGAAAGCAAATACAAGTAGTTATCCACTTTTCCGTTGATATAAGTTATATCCCAATAAATATCCCCAATCTCGCCTTCGAAAGAAACGAAGATATTAATACTCTCGTCGTTGTATATCTCCTCGTCAAGCTCGCATATCCACCAGCCGTCCACAAGAGAAAGCTCGATGTCTTCATAGCCTACGCTATTATAAGCTGTAGCTTTATCCGCGCCAACGTCCTTCGCCATATACTTGCCGTCCTCATATTTAACGTCCAGTACTTCGGGGAAGAGCGCTTTGATTTCATCACAAGGGAAGCCCGATTTCTCAAACATATTATACGTGCGGTCAATGAATTCAAAATCGGGGAAGAACACCGCGCCGCAAAGCGAGCATTCCTTTTTATTGTCCACGATTTGCCAATCATGATGCTCGATTGTTCCTACAGTATATCCGCAGCCGTTCTTACAGGTAGAGGGAGTGGTGCAATGAGCCGTGGACATATCGTGTACTATGTCGTCTCCTTTCGCCTCTACACAAATGAGAGAGGGCTTATTTGCGGTGAAATAGGTCTCGTCAACATTCTCGTATCCCGCGGGAGGATCGCATGCTACGAATTTCTCCCAGTTTGACGACCAGCCCTGCTCGGGGAAATAGTGGTAATAACCGTCAGTGTATAACGTGCAATAGCGCATTTCACCGTCGGCACCGTAAATAACCTGGTTGGTACCCTCTTCGTCCTCACGATTTGAAACGCCGTGAGTGGCAAGAACGCCGTTCTCGTATCTGTCCTCATAATAGCAGTTTCCGGATTCGTACAAAACCGTTACGTTTCTATATTCAAATGCAAAGCTAACGTCTACGCCAATAACACTGTCCCTTAATCCTATATAATGGTCTCTGCGACCGTCTCCGTAATATGACACGTTCACATTCCTGTCATAAATGGAGGTTTCGTAGCAATAAACGTATATAATCGTAGGGGCATCGGATAATTCCGCAGTCCAATAGCCGTCTATAAGCTCAAGGCTAACGTAACTATAAATATTGTGGTCATAAATCTCTATGGACCTTGCGCCGAAATCCTCAACGTAGACCTTGCCCTCCTCGTATCTTATTTCAATCTGCCGAGGGAAATACGCGTCGATCTTCTCATAATCAATTCCAAGCTCCTGTATAGTCTTATATGGTCTGTCAATAGCCGGCACTTCGGGAACGGGAATGATATTCGCGGTTTCGGCACTTACCGAAATCGCCGCGCCAATAAGCATTGTCACTAGCATTAAGATAGAAAATAAAATCAAAATTGTTTTTTTCATAAATAAAATCCTTATCGTTGTTCTTATTATGAGGTCACGCCTCGATGCTTGCTACCATTATACGTATGCGCTGCGTTTTCTACTCGTTCTTCTTGTTCTTGGGACCGGTGCAGATACCTATCCAATCCTCTCCGCGCTGAAAGTATTTACAGTCCGCACAGGTGGTGTTGGGGGTGCGTTTCGTTTCACCCTTGTAGTTTTTGCATACATCCTGCACCATTGTTACGAAAGGTGCTCCGTCATCCGTGTAAACAGGCTCTTTCAGAAAGTCGGGATAGATCACAACCGGCTCGCATAAAAGACTTAGTCGGTCACCATCCTCGTAATAACCGTATCTTAGCTCGAAGGTTTTTCCATAGGCTGTGATAACCTTGTAGAGATCGCCCTCCTTGTGAGTAGAGTCAGTAAGCTGCAAATCGTTTTGAATATGCTTACTAAACATATCTGTCTCCTCTCAAAAATTCAAAATTATATTATGCCTCCAATGAATAGGTATAACCGGTTCTATAGAATATCTTTGCGTAATTCAATGCGTTTTCCTCGCTGTTTGCCGCAAAGATCAAGATCTCCTTTTCTCCGGTTTCAATCTCTGTAGCAACGAGGGTAAGGTCTGCCGCGAAGTAAATTTTCTCAATAAACCCGTGCTGCTCTTCGCCTACTATTCCCATCGCACAAAAAGCTCCGTTACCGATAGTTTTAATACCCTTGCCGAGAATTATTGTTTTCGCTTTTGTCAATAAAAAGGCTGATTCTTCTATATTTTCAACAGAATCCGGAATAGCGACCGTCGCCGATTTAAGTCGGTAGGTATGGGAAAAGGCATAGCTTCCGATAGAAGAGCAGCTGCTGTCACTTGCGAAGCTTATGGATGAAACAGCCGAGTTGCCGAACATATAATCGGGAATTTTCGTTACCTCGCTACCTATCGTAAGACGGAAATTATGTTCATCGCCGTTATTGGAAAAGATCGGGAACTCCAAATCATTGGCAGAGATCGCATTGAATTCCACCTCCGATATTCCCGTGCATTCGCGGAATGCGTTATTGTGCGCGGATTTGAAGTTCTCTCCGAAAATGAGCTTTGTAATACCCGTGCACCCCCGGAAAGCTCCCTCTCCAATGTCGGTTACCGTATCGAAGGTAAGCGTTCCGGTAACGTTTGCGCCATTGAACGCGTATCTTGCTATCGATGCTGCCGATGAATTGCTTATATCAATTTCTCCCTCATAGTCTCTGAATGCATATGCACCAAAGGTCGTTACGCCGTTAAGATCCAGCTTTTCGGTAACACCGCTTGCATTTTCAAAGGCGTACGCACCTATGGTTTTTACGCTTGACGGGAGCGAGAATCCCGGTATTTTTGCGTTATAAAACGCTTTTTCTCCTATTTCTTCACAAATGGAACCGCTTTCAAAGGAAATGCTTTTCACATTCGCGCCGTAAAGAAGACTTCCCGGTATTCTTCTAACGTTTTTTCCTATAGTAATACTTTCGGCTGAGGGAATCGCAGCGTCTGAGTTTATAACGTCAGCGCAGTATTCGGCAAGGAACAATACCTCCTGAACCTCGCCAAAAGCATAAGCACCGATGCTTTCAAGATCTTCACCGATAATAACTCGTGTCAGAGGAGCTTCAATACCTGTTCTGTAAAACGCCCGCGAGCCTATGGATGTGACGGGAGAAAGGTCAAGAACACCGCTTACCGAAGAGATAAAAGCCTTTTCTCCGATGCTTACGTCAGACGCACCGTCTTCAAATCTCAGGGTTACGACTCCGCCTTCTTCAAAATTGGCAGGGATTGTTTTTACGTCCTTACCAATGATAAGATCTGCATTGCAGCTCCACAGAGCTCTGCGGAGAGGCTCATCACCGTTATGGAGATAATAAATATCAACAGAATCGGCACCGCTTGCAAACAGATGGTCGCCAAACCCGCCTCCGTTTGCCGCTAAGACAACCTTCGTCAGCCTTTCACAATGCGAGAAGGCTGAATTTCCGACAACGTTTATTTTTCCGCCGAGAGTCAGCTCGGTTAATCCGCTATTTGCAAACGCATACTCACCGATGCTTTCTACTGTAGTCAGCTCGAGAGGCATTTCACCGCTAAAGCTGTTAAAGGCTCTTTGACCGATGGTATGACAAACACCGTCGGGGGCAAATTCGATTTTGCTGAGCTTTGAATAAGAAAACATATTGTCGGGTATTTTTTCTACCTTATTTCCTATATAAAGGCATATATAAGGTGCGCCTGCATCTTGATTTTTGACTATGCTCTCTAAGTTTTCAAGATCTGCGCAGTTTACAGCCAGGTAATTTATTTTTGTCAGCTTTCCGCAGAAAGAGAATGCATTTGTACCGATTTCGATAACTCCCTCGGGAATAGTTACTTCGGAAAGTCCCGCGCCGCTGAAGCAATATTTACCGAGCGTTACGGCATTGACTAAATCTGCTTCAGCGAGCATCTCGCAGTTGTAAAATGCGTGTTCTCCTATATATGCAACAGATTCCAGGTTGATTTTTTCCAATGTTTTATGATCATAGAAGGCGTGACCATGTATCGTATCAACGCTTGACGGCAAAATAACCTCTTTGACATCGACCGAGCCGAACGCATGCTCGCCGATGGCTTTAACGGGCAGCCCCTTGTATTTTTGGGGAACTGTTACAACCGATGTATTTTCTCTGTAATTTGTCAGAGTATAGTACTCTTCGTTTTCGGAAAGAGTGTATTTGTTCAATTCATCCCCGCAGCCGTATACGCAGGTGTTATCAACGTATTTATGCTCTGCGCGGTGGCCGGAAAAGAAGGTCAGTTCATCGGATATTGCAGAGCATTCCGAGCATTCGTAATAATACCGTTTCGGATCAATGCAGGTTGCATCGGATGCAAGGTGAGCATCATCCTCAATACGCTCGTAGAATTGATGGGGAGTAACGCCTACGGTATAGGTTTCCGTTCCTACCGCTCCACAGGTGCACACATAATAGTATTCGCCCTCCTGTACACAGGTCCTATCCGTAATAACGGATTCTTCTAACCAAGGCAGCTTTTCCGTGTAAGCGTGAGTATGAGCGTTATTACCGCCGTTATCCTGACCGTCCTTCGCGCAAGCGAAAAGCAACGGTAGCATTACTGCGATAAGTAAAGCTAAAATCCGCGTCTTGTGTCTTGAGAAAGAATTCATATTCCAAATTTTCATAATCTCACTTCCTTTGTTCAAAATATAATTTTTAATAAGCTTCTTCAAAAAAAGTCTGCTACACTGTCTTTGATAACAGTATAGCAGACTATTTTAGTTTGTGGTATTACCTAAAATCACTTTTTTAGGTTTGATTTTCAGGTCGTTTTTAGCTTGAAAGGAAAATTTATATATCTTTTCAGGCGTGTTTTGGATATATAAAATTACAAAATCGCGGCGAATTCCGCCCTCGGCAATCCTGATTTTTCGGATACGATTCGCACCGCTTGCTTAACGACCGAGAGTGAAAGATGGAGCTTCTCGGCAATCTCGGGATTGGTCATTCCGAAGGCTGCGAGCTTTGCTATCTCACGCTCCTTATCGGAAAGCGTTGTCAGAATCTTCCTTCCTCTGACTGTTCCCGAGAGCTTTGACCAGCCTTCGTTATAAATCTTATAGAGCCTTTTGACTTCACGCCAAGCATCCTCACAGATAAGGGACAATCTCTTTTCCATAAGGGTATCCAGAGCGCGGCAATACTCGGCAAGAACTCCGTATAATTTGTCGGGCAGAGCGAGTGCTATTGCTTTATCAATATGGCATATTGCATCCGTCTCCTTGCCGCAGTTGTGGTATATCGCGGCACAGGTAAGTCGCAAATATATCTCGGACATAACCGTATTATTGGTCTCGCCCAAGAGATCATCGGCTCGACTGCATAAGAGATTACGGACATGATATAAAGGCCCTCTGTTCCTTTCACTCTGTGAAGTCCCATTGCCACAGCGTAACCGAAGGCGTACAAATATTTAGCGTAATACACCTTTGCTGCCGGGTATGCATCCTTATGAAGAGGCTCAAAACTGCCTTTTTTGAACCATTTCGGAAAGTTTTCTACGTTATATAGCATAGTATCTACGGCACTTATGGCAAGCTGCATAGCATCACGGTCAAGGTCGCTCTTCGCGGGTGCTTCGGCGATATGTACCTTCGCTTTACGCCACATATTGATGTCACCCTTCCATATTGCGCACTGCGCAAGGAGCATACCTGCGGAAAGAACTGCGTAAAATCCCGAGTGCTTTCCGAGAAGGTAGTTTGCGATATCGTAAACCCTATCTATCTCACCGCGAGAGTAGGCAACCTCAGCCTTGAAAAGAACCTCGGCCTCGTGGTTATATGCAAGACTTTCACCAACCTTATCGGCAGTTCCGGGAGTGTTGTACAGGTCACTCATATAGAGAAACGGGGTTTTGCGGGGAAGGGGCATATCGGCATCGTTCTCAGCTCTTGCCGCCTTCGTTCTACCGTCGATAGGCTTCTTCGCGTTCTTCGGAATCATCCAGGCGCGCCCGAAGCGCATTGCACCTTCTATTCTTCCGTTAGCACAGAGAACCTGTACAAATCTTTTTGAAAGCCCCCATTTTTTAGCGGCTTCATCTATGCTTATATGATCCATTTTTAACCTCTCAAACAGGCGTTTTGTATTATTCGCAAGTGCGAACTGTATTACCGTTCGCTTTTGCGCACTATATTATACATCTATTTTGGAGATTTGTCAACCTTTTGGAACACAAAAGCAAAAGGCAATATTCTTGTAAATATTGAACGAGAGCATATTTTGTGATATAATGGTCTCATCAAGATTTTTTGGGGGGATTTTATGACTCGTAAAGAATTTGAAGAGCTTGTCTTTGATACATACAGCATAAGAGCAGATTATCCTTTTGAAGAGGATTTTGAGACCGGAGTTTTTCGCCACGAGAGTGGCAAGTGGTTTGCACTTGCGATGAATATAGGGGAAAGGAAAATAGGTCACGATGGGGACGAAAAGATCGACGTAGTTAATCTGAAGTGCGCTCCGGAGGTAATTGAATCACTTGCAGGGATTGAGCCGGGTATCTACCGTGCTTATCACATGAATAAAACGCACTGGTTGACCGTTGCGCTTTCAGAGTGTGATGATAATACAATCTCCTGGCTTCTTGGTATTAGTTATGACTTGACGAGAAGTAAATTAAAGAGAAGAAGGTGATTTTGTGGCTAAATTTTCAATGTCAAAAGAAAGATTCAAGAATCAATGGTTACGTCATTTTGCAAAAGATGTCGACAAAAGGGATATCGAAGAACATGTAAAAGGGCAGTTCATTTGGCACGTTTTCTCTTGGGAGCATATTAGAAACGAAAATCTTTTAGTAGGTAACGATGCCAGACAAGCATTCGACGCGGCAGATAAAAGTGAAGTCATTTGCTGTGACGAATACGGTACAGAGGGAGTTAAGGATAGGTTGCCGGCTAGGTATAACACCGCTGAGAAAATTGATAAATGGACTGTTGAATTTTACGTGGTTGCAAAGGATTATTCCTGGACATACATAAAAACGCACGAATGCGATTTGTGTGGACCGTATTTTTAAAAAATCACATAAAAAGTGCCGATGAGGTTTCTTTTTCGATTCCTCATCGGCATTTTCTTATCTTTTCTTATAAATCACGAGCTCGGGATTCTCACCGTTTTCCTCGTAGGTACATTTTCATAATCGATCTCCGTTATTTTCGATTTTTACCGCATCAAAGCCATTCGAGGATCTCTGCGGCATTTGTGTCGGGCTTGACCTTGGGCATTATTTTCTCGATGCGGCCGTCTTTATCTATGATAAAGGTAGTACGCACGACGCCAAAGCTCGTCTTG
This sequence comes from Oscillospiraceae bacterium, assembly GCA_015064555.1. GTDB lineage: Bacteria > Bacillota > Clostridia > Oscillospirales > CAG-272 > UBA1740. The sequence goes on along the minus strand of SVRZ01000005.1, from coordinate 76,909 downwards.
CCGTACATCTTCTTCTCCTGCCAGACGCCGTATGACTTTATTGCCTCCAACTCGGGATCCGAAAGCAGGGTGAAGGGAAGATTGTATTTTTCCGCAAATTTTACGTGAGATGCGATGCTGTCGCGGCTGATGCCTATCACCTCAACGCCCTTCTTCTGGAACTCCCCGTAAATGCCCGCAAATGCACACGCCTGACGGGTACAGCCCGGGGTGTTATCCTTGGGATAAAAATATAAAACGATTCTTTTACCGATAAAGTCTGATAGTCTTACCTCTTTTCCGTCCTTATCCTTCAGGGTGAATTCGGGGGCTTTGTCATTTATATTCAGCATTGTATTTATCTCCTTTTTTATTTTTATCGGCTCTGTCTGAGTCCTTCAATTTATCTTCTTATGCTTATGTTACCACATATGAAAGAAAAATTCAAGAGTATTTTGCCATTTTTATCTTCACAAATACTAAACCTAAAGAAAAAGCTATCCCGAGTCTTTACAGGCTCGGGATAGTCGGTTTTATGCCTTAAATGTAATCATTTATTGGCAAAAATGATTCAATCTGCTGAATAGTTGTGGTTATAGAAGTATGCTTCTCCTACCTTAACAGTTCCAACACCTGTGATGGGAGCGTAGATATCCATCTTTATGAACTGGTGCTCGGTGTCGATGCCTTCTGTAGGCAGCTGGCTTATATCTATGATTCCGCCCTTCTGGTAAGCGGGATACTCAACTACACTCGTGTTAGGCGATAGAGTTTTGAGATCGTAGAAGAGCAGGGAAACGAAGATGAACTGACCGTTAGAATTTCTTATGTGATTTACCTGATTTGCGGCATAGTTTTGAGTATTCAGCGTGATTATCTGAGGAACGGTAGCACCCTGGATCGTGTAGTTCTGGAAGTAGGTGGTATTTCCTGCATTGAGGTTGGTAGAAGCATCCACCGTACCCATAATGGTGATCTTACTGTTCTCGTTGTCGTTGATGCCTGCCATTGTGCACTCCTCGGGAGCAAGCTCAATGCCGGTAGCTCCGCAAAGACCGAGCTTGAGGTTTTCAAGTGTAACGATACTGGAGGCAACTACCACACCGGTGGAATAGCAATTGTAGGCATGGAGATTTGAGATAACACCGTTTCCGACGATAGAGTTGAACTTGAGTCCGTTCTTGAACGCGGATGCAGTGAGGTTATCTGCATCGATGTAGTAATGCACGTTGTATTCTCTTGAGCCTATCGAGATACCCGATTCAAAGCCTCCTACAAATGAACCGTCAGTAGAGCCGAGTTCCCTGGGGTCGAAATCTATGGGAGCATTACCCTTAACATCAAGGTCGTAGATCTTTACGCTGTAGGTCTGGTTGTCAACGGTGGGATCGGATCCGGCACCGCCGCTAGCCCATGCTTCGACCGAGAACAGGGAGCTGTAGTTGGGGAATCTTTCAACACCGGTCAAGCCGTAGTCATCGGCATATGCCTCGTATTCCGCGAGTGTGAATGTCTTTACCTGCGAAGCATCTATCGAGTGATTGTTACCGTTTATGTGCAGGCTGTTGTTTACCGTCTGAATTCTGACGTTTACATTGTGTCCGTTATACGTGGTATATGCTCTTATAAGTTTTGCTATCGGCTGCTCGGACGCGGGGGTGTTGAGCGCTATGCTCGGAACAAGAGCGAAGCCGTATTTGTAATCGTTTACGTTATTTACGGGTTTTTCAAGCACTACAATATTGATCGCCTCGCCTTTGTAGCCCTTGAAATCGTCGCGCTCTATAACGTAGCTGAGCTCCTCGAAGGTCTCAACGTTGTAGCCCTCGTTGATGTTGAAGGAATAGGTGGTCTGTGCCTCATGAAGGCTTCCGGACATCGAGCTTACGATAACCGTAATGCGTCCGGTCTTCTTGAAGGTGATCTTGCCGTCCTCGTAAACCGCTACCTCTGCTCCGGATGCACCCGACTCATGGAGGAAGGAGTATCCGAGCTCGGTGCAGGCAAGCGCATCGCCGCGGACGATGGGGAGGAAGGGAAGCTTCTCGGTATTTCCGGAGATAGGATCCTTGAGCGAGAAGTTGTAATCGAAGCCGGGTCTTTCAACGAATACGTCGGGAAGAGAGATGGATTCCGGAGGAACGATGACCTCAACCGAAACGGTCTCGGCGATCTCTGTACCGAGAATTCTTACCTCGACCTCGGCATTACCGTGGCCGAGCGCGGTGAAGGAGCATACGTAGCCGTCCTGACTGAGCGCAAGATACTGCTCTCCGCTGAGAATGGTGAACTGAAGATTAAGATCGGTTACGGCCTGGAAGTTACCGTCTATGACGTTTGCAACGAGCTTGGGAGAGGATGTGCCCTTCTTGTCAAGACGTATGCTGTTTGAAGATACGCCGAGCATATACTTGGAGGCGTTTATCTCCTCCTGAGTTGCCATAACGGTGAAGGAAAGCTCGTTACTCTCAACGTCGTAGAACTTAGCCTTTACCTTTATCGTAGCGCCTGTTTCGGCATTGCTGTTAACTATAAGGGTGCTGCCCTTGATGGTAGCGAATTCCTCGCCGTCAACGATCATCCACTCAAGGAGGGATGCCGATGCGCCGGAGGGAGTGAGCTCTGCAGAGAGGCCTACGGTGTTACCCTTTACGACCTCGGTAGAGCCGATCGCCTCTATAACGATGGACTCGATGGGAGTACCTACGGTGACTGTAACGGTGTTGCTCTTTACCTCGCCGATCTCGGCATGGAAGCTTATCTTTGCACCGATGGGAGCATCGGATTTGATAGAGAGAGTGCCGCCCATTATGCTTGCGTAATCAGCACCGTCGGAGATAACCCAGTTTACGGTGGTATCGCTGGCGTTTGCGGGATTGAGAGTTACGGAAAGTGTGCGGGATCCGTCGGGATCTACGTTGGAGGAGCCTATAAGAGATATCTCTATGCTCTCAAGAACTACACCTACGGTGAAGGTGAGCGAATTGCTCTTTACGCTACCGCTGGTTGCGTAGACGGTTACCTTGGTTCCTGCGGGGGTATTGCTGTTAATGAAGAGAAGTCCGGAGCTGACGCTTGCGTATTCGCCGCCCTCCTCGACTACCCAGGTGACGTTATCGGCGCTTGCACCGGTAGGGGTAACCGAAACGGAGAGGGGATAGCTTGCGCCGCGGTCAAGCACGCCGCTTATCGCGCTCGATGCTGTGATCGATTCAACGGGAGTTCCTACTATAACGTGGATCTCGTTACTTCTGATGCTGCCGGCAACGGCAACGAATTTGACCGATGCACCTATGGGAGCATCTTCATTTATGGTGATAATGTTGCCTATGATGGTTGCATAATCTGCGCCCTCGGTGATCTCCCATGTGTAGCTGCCGTTGGTAGCATTCTGAGGATCAAGCGTTACTGCAAGCTGGGCAGAGTTGCCGTTCTTTATATTTGCAGAGCCGAGAAGCGAAACGTTGAGCGTCTGCAGAGGATAGCCCACTGTGAAGGAGAGCTCGTTGCTCGATATCGCGCCCGCAACTGCCTTTACCTTAACGATGGCACCCGTGGGAGCGTTCTGGTTCACGGTAAGAACGTCGCCTAAAACGACTGCGTAGTCATTACCCTCGGTGATCTGCCATACGTAGCTGCCGTTGGTAGCATTCTGAGGATTGAGTGTTACTGCAAGCTGAGCAGAGTTGCCTGCTACAATGTTGGTAAGTGCCGAAACGGCGGTGAGTGACTGCAGAGGATAGCCCACTGTGAAGGAGAGCTCGTTGCTCTCTACCTCGCCTGCAACCGCCTTTACCTTGATGACGGCGCCTGTCTCGGCATTCGCATTGACAACAAGAACGTTTCCGACGATAACTGCCGAATCCGAGCCCTCTGTAATAACGAGGTCTACCTTATCGGATGCGCCCTCGGGTGCAACGGTATGGGTGAGCACAACGCTCAGTCCCTGAGTGAGGTTCGTCACTCCTTGTGCGGAAAGCGTGATCTCCGTAGCGGGGATGCTTACCGTAAGGGTAACGGGTGCGGAATCGGTAGCGCCCTCGCGAGCCTTTACCTTGATAACGTCGCCGTTCTTCGCGGTGTTGTTTACCGTGAGAACGTTACCCGAAACTGATGCGAGCGACGCACCCTCGACGATTATGTATTCGACCTCGTCGGATGCGGGCTCTTCGCCGTTTACGGATTTGAGAACGGCATTCAGAGTTACCTTGTCGCCGCGATTGACGACAGTCTTGTCAACCTGAAGCTCAAACGAGTAAACGATAGTGTTGCTGCCGCCCTGATTGTTTTCGCCTTCGCCGCCGTCAGGCTGCTGCGTGCCGCCCAAATTGTCGCAGGCTGCAAGGAAGGTGAATCCAAGTGCAAAAACGATCAGCAAGAGTGAAATCTTTTTGACCAGATTTTTCATTTTTTTCTCCTTTTGCTTTTAATATATTTGTTTAAAAATTAAGGACTGTAAATAACGCTTATCTCAATAAGACCGACTGTCTTGTCACCTTCGGTCGCGTATACTCTCAAAGTGACTATTCCGTTGGTCTTCGTGAAGGTGAGCACATCACCCGAGAGGGATGCCGCACTTCCCGAATAAAGCGAGATGGTAACGTCCTCGGGCGCGATTTCCGCGCTCGTGCGGAGATACTCTCTCATATTCAGGCTGTCGGTTGATAATACGTAATATCCGTTTATAAATCTGACTGCATCGTTGCCCGAGAAATCGAAGTATATCGGAAGCTCGCCCTCGGTGACCGTTACCTCGCAGGTATCGGTAAGCTCACCGCTGACGGTAACTACGGTGACGATGGCTGTGCCGGGAGCCTTGGCTGTAAGCTTACCCGTGGCATCGACCTCAACTACCGAGGGATCGCTCGATTCGTAGGTGACGTCCTTTATAACCGCAACGGGTGCGTCTACAACGGCGGTAAGCTGATGTATTCCTCCCACGGTCATATCGAGCTTTTCCTCGGAGAGGGTAACGTCATACGGAACGTCCGCCTTTACGACTACGTTAAGGGTAGCGATCTTGCCGCCATCGTCGGTCTTGACCATGACGGTCGCCGTGCCGTAATGAAGCCCGGCGATAACACCGTTCTCATCGACCGTACAGATTTTTTCATCAGAGGAAGAGTACTTAACGTTCTTGTTTGTGGCAAGCTCGGGGTATATCATAATTCGCGTTGCCTTCGTGGACTTCTGATTTATCGCAAATACGTATTCGTTCGTATACGGATTGTTCATTCGGTCAACAAATTGAACGCTCTCTACAGGTATATGGTTGTAGAGCGATAATATCTGACCTGCAAAGGCGATAACGACCAGCAGAACTATCGGCAGTATCGCTAAGATCAGTAGTATTATTTTTTTCATTATATCTGACTCACATTTCTATTTTATCGTATCTGAGGTTTATTCTGAGAATGAGAGTATACACTCTGTATATCATAAATACGAATGCCGCTGCGATGATGATAATATAAGGGATTACTGCGTTTTCCAAAGAGGACATCAGGATTACCGTAAGTCCCATCGCGAATCCGACTACAAGACCGTATATAAGGCTTATGGGGGTGCTTTTGCTCACGGTGGAGGAGCCCTCGTTTCCGCCGTTGTAGACGGTGGGATTCTTTATATCGGTGTCTATCGAGAAGGCTATGTGACCTATCGCGGCGAAGATCACGGCAAGCGTGCCGAGCAGGATCTGCCACAAAGGATAGATGAATGCCGATACCACAGCCGTTACGGTAAGCGCGGCAAGCGTGAAGATACCGTTAAAGAGGAACTTCACCAGCATCTGAGTGTAATAATCGACAGGGATGGTCTTTGAGGTATGGAAGTTACCGCCGTCACGCGAGATGGCAGAGGCGGAGGAGATGTTCGAGAGCATGGCGAGTATGGCAACGACCATAACGTGCGCTCCGGATATCATATTCACTCCCGCCTGATTTACCGTTATAGACATAAGCAGCTTGTCGTATGAGAATACGATGAACGGCATCAGGATGGTGAACAGGAAATATTCAAAAACGTCCGCAGGCGAGCGGAATACGCAGAGTATCTCCTTCAGAAGAAGGCTTGGGATGATACCTCTTTTCTTGAAGGTCTTTTCCTTGGGATCGCTCTTTACGGTGTTTTCGAAGGTGGCGGTAGCCGTTTTGAAGAAGAAGTATCTTGTGAAAAGAACGGTAAGCACCGAAAGAAGTGCACATCCTGCTATGAAGATGGGGTAGTAATACCAGAGGCCGAAGCTGAGCATAGCGCCTGCTATCGGGTAGTAGATTGGGATTTTTTTACCTATTGTCAGTATGCTTTCGTTGAGCGCGCGCACCGTTTCATACTGCTTGTCGGCAATATTGAAGTCGGCGGCGATGCTGCCTATTAAGCTGATGTAGAGCCACAGGCATGCGGCAACGAGCGAGAATATCGCTATGATCGACAAAAGCGAATGACTCTTCAGAAATTTTATCACGCCCATTATCGGAATGCTCAGGAATGCAGCAAGCACGATGGGGAGTATGGGAAGTATCAGAAGGAGCAGAATTGTTGAAATATAATAGGTTATACCGAATTTCGAAAAGCTTCCGAGTGTGACGAACAGAGGAATGGATATCATAGCATTCACCCAGAGCTCGTTTACGTAGATCATAAGAAGCTTCGATATAAAAAGCTGATTGGGCGTGACGGGCAGACAGAAAAGCAGCTCGTTATCGCGGCTCATATACATCGTGTTGATGATGTTTCCGACGGCGAATATCAGCGAGATGATCTGAGTCGCAAGCAATACGAGCGAAAGCAGCTCGCGGTTGCCTAAAAGACCGAGTGAGAATATCTTCGATAAGCCGAAGCTCACGCCGAGATAGGAGAGAATAAGAATGACCAGAACTCGCGCAACGGCAGGGAGCATCGTTCTCGGGGTTGCGGTTTTCAAGAGGTCGCTCTTATTGTCCATCTGAAGCTTCAGAAGTGAAAGAACCGTCTTCATTGGTCCTCCTCACCGATGACGCTGACGAAGATCTCCTCGAGCGACTCGCCGCTTGCCTTCAGTTCGGCAAGGTCGTAAACGCCCTGAAGCTTACCTTCCTTTATAATACAGCATCTGTCGCAAAGATTTTCAACAACGTCGAGTATATGAGTGCTGAAGAATACGGTATTTCCCGCCTCGGCATGCTGGCGCATTACCTTCTTCAGCTGATAGGTGCTCTGAGGATCAAGTCCGGTAAGCGGCTCGTCAAGCACCCAGAGCTTCGGGTTATGAACGAGCGCGGCTATTACCGAGATCTTCTGCTTCATACCGTGAGAATAGCTCTTTATCGGGCGGTGGAAGGCGGCGCGGAGCTTGAAGGCATCGAGAAGTGGTTCGGTGCGCGCTTTTGCATCCTCGGGAGCAACGCCGTAGAGATTTGCTATATGATTTACATATTCGCATCCGGTAAGACGCTCGAATACCGCATGGTTATCCGATACGTAGCCTATCATCCGCTTTGCCGCCAGAGGATCGGTCTTGATCGAAACTCCGTCTACGAGTATATCGCCCTCCTGGAAGGGGTATATTCCGACAAGGCTCTTTATGGTTGTACTCTTTCCCGCACCGTTCGGCCCTAAGAATCCGAATATCTCTCCGGGCTTCAGCGTGACCGAAAGGTCCTCGACGGCGTTTGTGGCAGAGTCGCCGTATCTCTTTGTAAGATTCTTTATCTCAAGCATATTTAACTGCCTTTCGTGATTCAATCAATGAAGTACTTAGGTCTTTTCGAGGTTTTTTTCGTTATGCGCTCGTAGAGCTCTATTCCCGAGCGGCGAAGCTCAAGGTGATCGTCCTCAAGCTTGTAGGCGAACTTTACCACAAGATAGAAAAGACATGACAGGAGTGAGAAAGCAACGTAGATGATAAGCACGATGAAGGGGTAAAATTCAAACCTTCCGAAGGAAACGGGGTACCTTTCAATAAATTTAAGGAAGGGGAAATAGTCGAATGCCATATCAAGGTCGAACATAAAGAAGTAGTTGACCTTCTCACCGGTTATATCCGAATATCCGTTCAGCACCGTTCCCATGATAAATGCGAACATGAAGTAGGCGGTGAAGCCTATGAAGAAATATTTAAGACTCTTCCTGTCGATACGCGGGTGTATCCTGAGTCCCATTACCATCGCAGGAATTATAAGAACGAGAGAATGCTCGAATATGTAATGCATGTTCCAGAATCCGAAGCTTCCGACAGAGAAGTCGGGCATAAGGATCGCAATAAGCGTTCCCACCATATTGGCAAGGAAGCAGAACTGGAACATCTTTTTGAGATCAAATGCAAGTGCTATAATGTAGAAATAGGATGCAATATTACATAGCTGGAAGGGCAGACGCTTTATCGTCATGCCCATAAGATAGAGCGAGTCGTAGTGGAAGAACAGAAGGATCGTGAGGAACAGGCAGAGCTGATACCTCTCCTTGTAGCTTTTGAAGCGGAAGGCGTAATAGAGCGCTACCGTTACAACGAAGAGCAATACTATCCAGGTTATGTGAAAATTGCCGAACATTGGCGGCGTATTTACTCTATATCCAACGAAGGACTGCGCTACGTACACCGGCATCGTTGCGGGGATGAGGAAGAGGAGCCCTGTGAAGAAGTTGATCACCTCTTTTTTGTCGCGGAGGTTTATCACGTGCTTGTATCTCAGCTGGATAAGGAGAGGGATGGTGATCGCGATCACAAGCTCCAGAACAAAGTATACGTACCTGAAGGTCGAAGAGGTGTGAACCCCGTGTCCCATATCCGAGAGGAAATACTCCATATGCTCGTTGAAGAATACGGTGGTTAATATAGCGAAGGGGAGGCAGTAATAGGATGAAACACTGCGGAAGAAGCGCCCTTTGCATATCGCCGCTACCGGCAGCACCGAGTAGGAGGAATAATATCCCCAGCGCAGAATGCTCTGCAAAACGTCGGTAGTCTTATAATACTCGCCGTTGAACCAGCCTCCGTTTATAACGTAAATGAAGGAATCGGAAAGCACAAAGCGGAAGAAGCCCACGGCGCAGAATGCCATGGTAAGCCATTTCAAGAATTTGTCAAATCTTTCATCCTCAACGCGGCGGAAGGCGAGAAGAATGCTTGCCGTCAGCAGTGCGGAGAGCGAGAAAACTATTATCTGATACATAAGAGCTCCGTTCAATAATGGATGTAGTTTGAATATGGAAGATTAAATAAGTTAGATAGGTAAATTACCTCATTGTTATCGTAAATATTTTATAATAATGCGCTCGCCCGATTGGGCGCTGTAACCGATTGTAACACAGAGATTTGCGACTTTCAAGGTTTTTTACGTTAATTTAATGTAACTTTACATATTAAAAAATATTAAAATAGGAGAAAAACACACATTTTGTCGCTTGCTTTACGCAAAAAAGGAAGGCTGACCGAGCCGGAAAGCGAACGGTATTTTTTGCCGGACCCGGGGCACGGATAAAGAAAAAACAAAGCATCGCCTTTATAGCCCGGATGAAAGCGGACATTGCAGGCGGTGCTTTGTTTTTTCGCGTGCGGCGCACGATGTATATTCTTGAAACTGCAATAAAAGACAATAATTATTTACAAAATTAAAGGTTTAAAGCTATTATTGACAATATTCCGACTATCAAGCCTGCAGTCTGAGTGCGTGACATTTTTTCTTTATAAACAAGGGTTGATACCGCGTACGCGGCAACTATTCCCCCGGCGGATATTATCGGAAACATTACCGATGCCGCCATTCTTGCCGAAAGAAGGAGCACAAGCAGGTTCACCCCACCGTTTGCAAGACCGCAGATGCTGTATGATAGCACGCCCGACTTCAGATTGTAAGAAAGCTCCTTGCGTTCTGTTATGAGTGCCATCATGGTCATGACGGCAAGGCTTATCAGAAGCGCGAGTATCATAAACTCATTTTTGTATTCTGCCGATGAAGATAGCTGCTGAGCCTTCTGCACTGTCGAGCAGGCACCGTTACCAAAGAATGCAAGCAGAACGAAGATGATCCATCGTGGCGTGATGCTTTTTTTCTCGCTCTTTTCCTCCTTGTTTATCATCGCAAGAGAGATGAGAAGGAGTATTATTCCAACGATGCCGCCCGGTTTTATCGCTTCGTCCCAAAGTATAAAACCGAACACGGTAGGCAGGATAAGCGAGTATTGGATGATAAGAGAACTTAGAGAGAGCGAGCCGTGCTTTATCGCAAGAAAGGCAAATACGATGGCGGTGCAGTAAGCTGCCGAGAAGACGAGGGAGTAGGGAAGGATTGCGCCTGTAAAGCGAAGCCTGCCGCCCGAGGTTATCAGAAATATCAAAAGTGCAAATAAAATCGATGCGGCGGAGAAGGTAAAGGTGCCGCCCCGTGACGATCTGTTGTAGCTTTTTCTTGTTACGTTCTGCACCGTGACGCCTACGATGGCGACGATAAGTAAAATTGCGTTCAGCATATTTATCTCCTGTGGAATGTCGTGTATAACGGGATCGGAGAGGCCCCGGAACGGATATACCGATCACCGAAGACTTAAAATTGCGGCTGTCACGGCAAATGAGGCGTCCTTGTTTTGATTTCATTATACCAACATAAATATAAAAATTCAACCGGATAAAAGGATTTTATTAATATTTTCTTTTCTTTTCGGTCTTTTGTCTTGACATTCACCGCGTACTTGTGCTAAAATAAACGGGTTAATATATATTTAAGGAGAATGAATCCATGAAATGGACGTCTTTAAACGAGCTTCGCGAAAAATATCTCGCATTCTTTGAAAGCAAGGGGCATCTTCGTCTGCCCAGCTTCTCGCTCGTTCCCAATAATGATAAGTCGCTTCTGCTCATAAATTCGGGCATGGCGCCTATGAAGAAATTCTTTACGGGTGAGGAGGTCCCTCCGCGTACACGTGTCTGCACCTGTCAGAAGTGCATAAGAACTCCCGACCTTGAGCGCGTAGGTCATACGGCGCGCCACGGCACATATTTCGAGATGCTTGGTAACTTCTCGTTCGGTGACTATTTCAAGAACGAGGCTATTCCATGGGCTTGGGAATTTCTCACCGTTACTCTTGAGATCCCCGGTGAGCTTCTCTGGCCATCCGTCTACGAGCAGGATGACGAGGCATACACCCTCTGGCGTGACGTTATCGGCGTTCCCGCCGAGAGGATAGTAAAGCTCGGTAAGGCTGATAACTTCTGGGAGCACGGCTCAGGTCCCTGCGGCCCCTGCTCCGAGATATACTTTGACAGAGGCGAGAAGTACGGATGCGGCTCGCCCGACTGTAAGCCCGGCTGTGACTGTGACAGATTTATGGAGATCTGGAACAACGTATTCTCGCAGTTCAATAACGACGGAAACGGCAATTACACAGAGCTTGCACAGAAGAATATAGATACCGGAATGGGACTTGAGCGTCTTGCCTGCGTTATGCAGGGAGTGGACAACCTCTTTGAGGTGGACACCGTCCGTAATATTCTCAATACCGTCTGCACGATATCCGGCAAGACCTACGGCTGTGATAAGGCAAACGACGTTTCCATCCGAGTCGTTACAGACCATATAAGAAGCGCTACCTTTATGATATGCGACGGTGTTATACCCTCGAACGAGGGCAGAGGCTACGTTCTCAGAAGAATACTCAGACGTGCCTGCCGCCACGGAAAGCTTCTCGGCATCAACCGCAAGTTTATGACCGAGCTTTGCCGCGTGGTTATCTCGCAGAACGAGAGCGCATATCCCGAGCTTGTCGAAAAGAGCGAGTATATACTTAAGGTCATCTCGCTTGAGGAGGACCGCTTCAACGTTACCGTTGATTCCGGACTTGCTATTCTTTCGGGTATAATAGACGGCGTTCGCGCCGCAGGAAATACCACCATTTCGGGTGCGGATGCATTCAAGCTTTACGACACCTTCGGCTTCCCCATCGACCTCACCCGTGAGATCGCAGAGGAGAGCGGACTTTCCATAAACGAGGAGGAGTTTACCGCTCTTATGCAGGAGCAGAAGACGAGAGCGAGAGAGGCAAGAGGAAATATATCCGGCTGGTCTGATTCCTCGAAGTCCATAATCGAGAACCTTCCCGCGACCGAATTTCTCGGATATACCGAGAACGAGTGCTCCGCGAAGGTGCTCTCGATCATCACGGATGACGAGGCGGTAGATTTCGTGAGCGAGGGTGAGTGCACCGTGGTTCTCGATAAGACTGTATTTTATGGCGAGGGCGGCGGTCAGGTAGGTGACAGTGGCGTTATCGAGGCTGACGGTCTTTCGGCTGCAGTGACCGATACCAAGAAGACTAACGGCGTGTATCTCCATGAGGCGCGCATTGAGTCTGGTATGCTCAAGGTGGGCGATACCGTTACTCTTAAAATAGATGCGGCAAGACGCGATGCAATAAGAAGAAATCACTCTGCCTGCCACCTTCTTCAGGCGGCTCTCCGTTCGGTGCTCGGCACTCACGTTGAGCAGGCGGGATCTTATGTTGATGAGAAGCGTGTGCGCTTCGACTTCTCTCATCTGTCGGCTATGACGGCTGAGGAAATAGCACGCGTTGAGGCTATAGTAAACGCGAGCATCCTCAGAGCAGAGGAGTGCTCCACCACCGTCACCGATATAGCATCCGCAAGAGCTATGGGTGCTATGGCACTGTTCGGAGAAAAGTACGGTGATACTGTAAGAGTCGTTAAGATAGGTACAGAGTCTACCGAGCTCTGCGGAGGAACACACGTTCAGAGCACCGGAAATATAGGTCTTTTCAAGATACTTTCCGAGACCGGTGTTGCAGCGGGCGTCCGCAGAATAGAGGGAACTACAGGACTCGGAGTTCTCGAGCTCCTTGCAGAAAAGGATGCGCTTATTCTTGACACGGCACGCGAGCTTAAGGTTCAGAATACACACGCAATAGCTACAAAGGCATCGGCTCTGCAGACTCAGCTAAAGGATATGAGAAGAGAGCTTGAGAGCGCAAACTCGCGCCTCTCCGAGCTTAAAACGGCATCTCTTATGGATACGGTCAAGACAGTCGGTGCATACAAGCTCCTTGCAGCAAGGCTTGATGACGTTCGCCCCGATGCGGCAAGAGGTCTTTGCGATACCTTCAAGGCAAAGCATGCGGACGGTGTTGTGGTATTTGCCATCGTTTCCGACGGCAAGCTCAACTTCGTTGCGGCGGCAGGCTCCGAGGCAGTGAAGATGGGTGCTCATGCGGGAAATATTCTCCGTGAAATATCTGCCGTCTGCGGTGGAAAGGGCGGCGGAAGACCTGATTCGGCAATGAGCGGCGGTAAGGATATTGACAAGATACCCGATGCTCTCGCTATGGTCGAAGTTATTCTTGCTAAGTAATTTTAAAAACGCAAAATCGGCGTAAAAGTAAACATTTATATACAAAACAAGGTTGTTCGGTGGATCACCGAGCAACCTTGTTTTGTTTGTATCATATTTAATCCGATCTTCATTTTGATAAGGTCTGTGCGAATTCGATCTTTAATCCGGATAACGGCGTGTGTAATATAAATGCATCGTGTTCCGATCGACCGAGAAGAACGCGTGCATTGTGCTTAGATCTACTGAGCAGAATACGTGCTTTATGCGCCGGGAGTGCTCAATGACCGTTCAGGTCGTCTATCGGCAGGCGCACACCCATATTGTAGACGGTCTTATCACCGCCGACGGTGATAAATTCGGCATCCGGACGGGACTCAACGTATTCTCCCGGCGTTACTCCGGTTATTGCCATAAATGCGCGGTAAAACGAGCGCTCACAGCTGAAGCCGCATTCCATAGCGATATCTATCATCTTGTGCTTTTTCGATAGGAGCATCTGCTTCGCTTCCTCTACGCGGAACGAATTGAGAAGCGTTCTGAAATTTATTCCTCCGAGCTCGCCGAGCGTGTGCGAAAGATAGGTGGGATTATATCCTAAGCTTCTTGCAACGTCGGTGAGCGAAAGATTCTCCTTATAATGCTTCTGCATATACGTCAGGGCGGCGGAGAGTGCATTGCTTTTCGGGGGTGTGCGTGTCTGAGGGACCGACGCGGTGTATTCCTCAAATATGGGGTAGAGCATGGCCTTTATTTTTCTGACCTGTGCCTCGGCGGGAGCAATTATATCCTCCGCCGTGTCAAAGAGCCTTCCGCAAAAGTAATTGCGAAGCTCCTCCGTGGGGGTGAAAACTGCGCGCTCACCGTAGAAATATGAGCCGTCAACACCTATGAAATCGGATATGAAATTGTTTGAGAAAACGCTTATCCAGGCGTTTACGTACTTCTCCGTGTGAAACGAATGAACCGAGAATGGGGCTATTATTATAACGTCGTTTGTCCGTGCTCTCTCTTTTCTTCCGTCTATAGTAACGTCTATCTCGCCCTCTTTTACAAATACGATCTCGGTGTTCTGGTGTATGTGATTTCCTATAGCATATCTGCCTATTTTCGTGGTGGAGCGCAGTGTGCCCTCGCTAAAGCAATTTGAGGTCTGTATCTGCAGCATATGACACTCCTTTCGTGCCTTTTTCTTCATTATACCACCGCTAAGAACATATGTCAAGTTTTGTCTTAACTTTTTCAGAGCGCCCCGGTGAATTATCCCTGTATCAAATATAACAGGCGGCTTTTTGTTAAAAAGCAACAATTTTCTGTATTTCCTTTTGTTTTATTTGACTATACAACTGTATGCACCTAAAGTTTTGTCATAAGATATGCGTGCTTTTGTCATACTTTTTTTCTTTACGCGTGTATAATGATATCACGAACTTATTCTACTTAGAGTCAAGTAAAATTATAAAAGGAGAGAGAAAAATGAAAAAAAGAAAGCTATCGCGCACGTTAGCTATTCTGCTTGCGCTTGTTCTCGTTGTGGCGGCAATATTTGCCGTTACTGTCTTTGCCGGCAGCTCGGACGAGAATGATGCGTCTGCTGCCATAAAAGAGAAATTTGCAGAAAAGCAGATAGGCAATACGGTAGCGCAATCAAACGACGGATATATAGGCATACCCGTCGAGGTGACCACGTTCTACGATTACGGCACTCACGGTAAGGCTAAGACCGGATATAACGGCACGCCTCTTGTGATTTACGTGGTAAATACCAAAACCGAAAGGATAGGCTCGAAAACCGATACCGAGATAATAGAGTCTATGCTCGAACGCGGCTACATAGTTTCGGTTCTTGACTACAAGAATCACGAGAAGGCGGTCTCACCCGCACTTGATTGGTCTGCGCAGACTATCAGAGTTCAGTTTGCCAGCGGTGGATTCTTCACCGATAAGACCTATCTTCCCTCGGGCTCGTACAGCGACAATTTCATAGTACCCGCAGGCTACGATCTTCTCTACGGAAAGGTATTCTGGGAGGCTGACAAGCACGGTGCGGACGGAACGCTCGAAAAGATAGTTGAAAACTGGAATACCGACCTTCGCGGATGGTATAGAGATAAGTCTGTTTACTGGCGCAATTCTCTCGGAGAGCAGAAGGCAACGCAGAACGGACTTGACGGATCTGCACCTCAGTGGTACAGCGACTCGGCTCTCAAGAATCCCGTAGCGGCAACGGCAGAGAACGCAAATTATGTCAAGCTTACGCACACTCTTGCGCTTGACGTCACCGATTGCGTAGGACCTGACGGCACTCCAATAGACCTGAATCTCTATATGCACGTTGTTTATCCGACGACCACGGTGGATAAGCCGCTCGATCCCGTTCCGATCGCGGTTCTTGCCTCCTCTAGTGAGTACCTCTCGACGGCAAGTACCAGCTCGGGACTCCGTCCTCAGCATAACGGATTCTTGTTTAACGGATATGCGGGTGCCGTGTTTGATTATCTCTATCAGCCTATGGCACAGTCGGATTACTGGAAGTATTACGACGGCAGAACCTCAGAGGGCGCTCTCACGGGCGACCGTATGAACTACGGACTTCATCTGTACAACGATAAGAAGATAAACACCGCGGCTATGAGATTCTTGCGTTATCTTACGTATACAGATCCCGGTACGTATTCCTTTGATGTTGAAAAGATAGGTGTCTTCGGTAACTCCAAGGGTGGATGGTTCACCTTCCTCGGTGAGGCAGAGGTCAGAAATCACACGGTCGAGGACGCATCTCTATACACAAAGGCAGAGCTTGAGGCGCTCATTGATGCGCGCATCAATGACTACACCTCCAAGCGTCAGTTCGCGGGACATAGGGATGAAACCCGTTATCAGAACGGTATCCGCGAGGACTACGTAAAGAACGGTGTTACGATAGACGGCGGCGAGCTTCAGCCCTGGCTTACCTATACCGATAAAAACGGTGTAACTCACGAGATACTCTCCTATGCCAGCTGGATATATGCATCTAACGGCAGCCAGTATGAGGATATAACCGAGGGGCACGCCCCTGTATTCTCTGCGCTCCATCTGCGCGATGACTTCTCGGTTACCAACAATCTCTTTGCTGAGGTGACCAAATCTCTCGACATCCCTTCTATGTATGTTATAGTCGATCTCGGACATACCTTTGCATACGGTCCCGACTATCAGTACGGCTTCGATACCTACGATGCTATGTTTGCATTTGCAAACTATTATTTGAAAAACGATCGGGTAAAGGTCATCCATACCATTCCCGCGGCGGGAAATGGCAATATGGGAACCACAGATCCTATAACCATCAAATTCTCAGGTGCTGTCCTTGCATCCGATATAGAGAAGATAACTCTTATCTCGTCCGGCGGTGATGTGGCAAGCGGTAGCTGGAGCTCCGCTCGCGGCGGCCTTGAATGGACCTTCACCCCCGATACTCTCCTTTCGGATACCGAATATATCCTCACCGTACCTGCTACCTTCGCGGGAGATAACGGTGTGGCTATTGGTGAGGAATATACCGCTTCCTTCTACACAGAGGCGGAGGTAACCTCCGATATGACTGTGGTAAAGGGAGCTCTCGGCTCTTACCTTATCATTACAGCTCCGGATAGTTCCGATGCGGCAGATGCCCGTATAAGATTCCATGCTGACGGAAATGCGGCAAATATCGCCGAGCTTTATGCTGTCGAGAGCTACAATGAGGCAGATCCCGATGCATCCGTGCGCGGTGAGCTTCTGGGCTCTGTAAGTCTCAGTGGTGACGGATACTATGAGGTAGACGTTTCCGCATACGTGCTCGAGGCTGATGCGAGCACACGTCTTGTATTCCTTCTTTCCCCCGCAAAGACTGCAGGCGAGAATAAGTATGAGCTTAAATTCAACGCACAGTCGGCTCTTTCCTCGATAACTCTTCAGAAGTACGTACCTGTGACCATCTCCACCGCTCCCGACGGAACCGAGGCGGCAGAGATGAAGGTAGGCATCAACGTTGATGCGAACGGAAAACAGCAGTACGCGTACGAAACCTTCTATTCAAATGCCACTATGGCATTCGTGAGTAACTCCGCCCTCGGCGGAAAGGCTCTTACCGATGCGGATATCGGCAGAAGATACAGAATAACCATGAGAGTATACGATACCGATGCAAGAGTTATTCAGATGTCTCTTAACGGTGCGTATGCCGATGCAAGCGGAAAGGCAAACGGTGCTTACGACCATAACGTTCCGAGCTACAACTTTATGACCAAGCCCGGCGAGTGGATGACAGTAGGCTTTGATTACGTTGTATACGAGCCTATGTACGGCGAGGAGGCTCTTGCGGCGAAGAAGCTCACTGTTCGCTTCGGTGCAACGGGCTCGGATGAGTCGCCCATCTACGTGAGCGATCTCACCGTGATCGAAACGGTCACCGATATTACCCTATCCGATAAGAATGCTGCGGCTCTCGTTCTCGGTGTCCGCGGCGGCGACTACAAGAATAACGGCACGACCGATGCATTCAAGGTAGGCGAAAGCTATTATCCCACCCTCTCTGCGGCGCTCGCGGCAGCGGGCAACGGTGGAACGGTTACCCTTAACAAGAATTATACCCTTACCGATTCGGACGATTATACCGGCTGGGCGGCTCTCGGCTCTGTGACTCTTGATCTTAACGGATATAAGATCTATACCGATTCCGAGAATCCTCTCATTCACGCAGCCGCAAACAAGACCGGCACCACAAATATAACGGTAAAGAACGGAAGCATCTATCTTTCCGATGCTCCTCTTGTCGGCTACGCGGGATCGACCTCGGGCGGCAAGGGCAAGATCTTCAATATTGTTCTTGAGGATCTCGTAATAGTCAACAAAAAAGGCTCCGATCTGCGCGAGCTTATGACTGCAAAGACCATTGAGTCTGCGAGCGCGGCTACGGTAAATATCAGTATGGATAACGTGGAGGTTGACTTCCGCTTCGGATATAACACCGAGGTTCCCGTTTCTCTCTTCTCCTCCGGAGAATATCCCCTCGCGGTAAGCTATGAGATGGCGGGCGGAAGCATAAGCACCGATAAGTTCCTAGGTATCGGCCTGTTCGATTCTCTTACGTCGGCAAGCTTCATTGCGGATGAGAACGGTGCATATACCACCCTTCACAGCTCCATCGGAAACAAGCTTCCTGCAACAGGTGTAAGTAAGGACGGAGAAATACAGTCCTTTGCATACGACTCACACAGCAAGAATATCGCGACCTATACCATACAGAAAAGCGATCTTGCAACTCCGTACGGTCTTGTTCCCGAGGAGTATTCCGACCCGGTTGCATATCCCTTCGTTCTCTTTAATGAAAAAGGAATGTTCATCGGTGCGTATAACAGCTGGCTCGGCTCGAACGGCTCGGGCGGCGTTATGGGCGCGATAAAGAACTATCTTATCAATCCCTGGGACGGAACGAGCTACGGTAACACTCCTCTCAAGGCATATGCCGTTATGAGAAGAGATTACAATCTCATAAGCGGTGAATACTTCGATAACTTCGCTCATATTCAGGGTGAGGCTGTTGTGGATCTCGGAGGATATACTCTCTCCGCAGGAAGTGTAACCAAGCCGCTTATCAATGCAACGGCAAAGGGCTTCAGCGGTGCGGCAGGCAATGATCTGTTCCCCGTAACGCTTGAGTTCAGAAACGGAACGATGCTTGCCTATAACCAGGGCATAGTAAACCTTAACACCTGGGACAGCATAGGCGGCGGAGCTATAGCGGGCAAACTTATAACTCTTATCTATGATAACGTTACCTTTGGTGTTAACGATAACGTAAATTCGATAAGCCTTCTTACTCACTTTGATAATGCAAGCGGCGCGATTCTTCCCGCACGGTTCAGGACGGTTTATAACGATTGTACCTTCGATCTGAGAACCAAGTCCTCGGCAAATGCAATGAGACTCTTCACTACCGCGACCGACGGCAAGTTCATAAATCTTTCCATAGAGGTAAACGGCGGTAAGATAGTTGCGAACAGCACCTCGAAGGTAGTTCCGGTCTATTACGGAACCGATAACTACGGCTCGTCTGTAAGCTTCGGTAAGGGAAGCGACGGCAGTTATCTTTCCTACGTCCTTCCGAACGATGTCACCCTCGCCTATACCGATTACATGGCAGACGGAAAGGCTTATTACTTCTCGAAGGTAAGCTCGGGTGCTTCGGATACCGTTTACGAGCTTAAGGAAAATACCAACATGACCGAATACGGTCCTATTTCGGCAGAATTCGCTTCGGTACAGACCTATCCCTTTGTGGTGTTCACCTCGGATGTGGGCTTCTATAAGGGATATAAGACCTTCAGGCAGGCGATGGATGGGGCGAAGACCTATATGTACACACCGAACGTATGGGATCCCGTCAATAAGACCTACGGCGAAAATGAGATTTCTGCGGTAGTGCTGATGCGCCGCGACTACACCACTACTTCGTCAGATAACTTTGAAAACGCGGCTCAGATCCAGGGTACCGTAACCGTTGATCTCGGTGGACACACTCTTTCCGAGGGCTCCGCGGATACCTACGGCATCTTCGGCAGACTTCAGACCAAGGGCTGGAGCGGCTCGGGCGACGAAAAGATGTTCTATTCCACAATAACGGTAAAGAACGGTAAGCTTAAGGCGCTCGATCAGTCGATAATGAAGCTCTCCACCTGGGAAAGCGTAGGAAACGGCGCTATCGCAGGCAAGCACTTCACCCTGAATTTCGAGGGAGTTGATTTCGGATATGCGGCAGGTGCAACCGCCACGGATCTCTTGTTCTCTTATGGAAGCAAGAGCGGAACCTGTACCCAGCCCGGACCCTTCTTCGTAAACTTCAATAACTGTACCTTTGACCTTGTAACCAATGCTCCCTCGGGTGCAAAGCTCTTCAATGCGGCAGTTCCCTCGGGCAATTGGACAAAGAACACCGTAACCGTCACGGGCGGAAAGATAACCGCGACCTCTATGACGGCATCCCAGCTTCTTGCTACAGAGTCGACCTACGGCTCGTCCGTAACCTTCCTTCCCGATACGAACGGTAATTATACCGAGCTTTACGTGCCCAACGGCGCAAGCGTTTCCTCGGGTGACGTTCCTACCGATAAGGGTAATATGGTATATGCCAAGACGAGCACGGGAAGCACCGAAACGCTTTATACTCTCACCTCGCTTACGACCTCTTACGGAGTAGCTATTCCCGGCGCATATGCATCGGTTGAGACCTATCCCTTCGTGGTCCTCAAGTGTGTGAACGGCACGTATAGCTGGGTAGGCGCATACACCAAGCTTTACGGTGCACAAAGCGGCGGTGCGATGAGCGGAGCAGTATACACCGTTCTCAAGCCCAACGTATGGGATCCCGTCAATAAGACCTACGGTGCAAACGAGGCTACCGCAATCATAATACTCAGACGCGATTACACCGTTATGGACGGTGAGTATTTCAACAATCTTGCTCAGGCGCAGGGAACCGTTATTATAGACCTCGACGGAAATTCGCTTTACCAGAATGCATCCTCGGATAAACCCTTCTTCGATTACACCTCCAAGGGCTGGGGCGACTCGGGCGATGAAAAGATATTCCCAAGCACGTTCATAGTGAAGAATGGCGGACTTTACGTTGGAAAGGCGGCTGTTATCAATTCGATATGCAACGATACGGTCGGTAATAATGCCATAGCCGGCAAAACCAGCATATGGCAGTTTGATAACGTGACCTTTGGTCTTATGAGCGGTGCAACTGCCCAAAATCTCGTAAATGCTCCCGTTACCGCAAAGACGACCTCGGGAACCGCACCTATCGAATACATCTTCAACGGATGTACGTTTGATTTCAAGACCGTGGCTCCCACCTCGCCGATCAATGTATTAAACTTCAGCAACACCTCGTCTGTAATGATAAATGCCACCGTCAGAATAAACGGCGGTAAGATAAAGGTAAATACTCTTACAAACGTGACCATCTATACTCTCAGCACCGCCTGCGGCTCAACCCTTTACTTCGGTAAGGGCTCGGATGGCAAGCATCTTGCATTGGAGTCCTCTGCCGATCCCGGCACGCTCGCCCTGCCTATAGAGGGAGGAGAGGGAAGCTTCGTCCCCGAGACCAACGGTGTATACAGGCTCGCTCCCTCGGAGTGGACGAAGTACGGATATATCCCTGCGAGATATACCTCGGCTGAGGATTATCCCTATATCGTATTCCGTGGCGGAAAGTTCGTGTTCGCAACCGCGATATTCGGTCTGGATGCCAAGGACAGTGCGCTTCATAGGTCAAAGTCGGACGGCTCGGTAATACTTCTTCGACGCGACGTTGATTATACCGAGAATAAGTATAACAATCTCAGCCAGACAAACGGATCGATCACCATCGACCTCGGCGGCTTCACCGTTTCGATGAAGCAGACCGGATCTAACGCTTGGCTCTATGCACAGAAGAAGACGAATTATAACAGCTCGGTCACCGTTATAAACGGAACACTTCTCGCAGGTAAAAACCCGATAGTCTTATTTGACAGCTGGGCGGCAAACGGAAACTATCCCGGCAACAAGAACTTCAACATAACGCTTGAGAACGTAAATATAGGCATTCTTCCCGGATATGCTCCCTCGGCACTCTTCAGTGCGGTTGAGAATCAGTCCAATGCGGTGAATACCTATGCGAACCTCAGCCTTAAAAATTGCACCATAGATACGGGCGACCTTGAGAAGCTCGTCGTCTTCGACGTAAACGATCCGTCGGGACTCATCGACGTTACCGTTACCGTATCGGGATGCGTTATAAAGGGAAGCGGCTTCGGTAAAATCTCCATATCGGATGATCTTACCAACGAGGACAGCTCTGTAGTATTCGCTGCCGATCTTGTGCTTATGTCCAAGGACGGCACGGCAATATCCGGCGCTATATCAACCGTGAGCGGAGCTAAGGTATTCGTCAGGACGGGAAGTGACGGTGATTACACCGTTTACGGGCTTGCGGACACCTCTGCCGGAGAGTTCGTTCCTATGGCGAGCATCACTCTCGGCTCGGAGCTTGTCTTCAATATCTACGTTCCCAAGGCAGAGAGCCTTGTAGCTCTTACTCTTGACGGCGAGACCGTCGATATCGGCACTCTTACCGAGAAGGATGGATATTATCTTGTATCCGTAAATCTCGGCGCAAAAGAGGCAGCAAGAGATATTCTGCTTGTTGTAACCCTCAGCACAGGCGAGAAGGATATGAAGGGAACCTTCACCTTCTCGATTCCGAGATATGCAGAGAAGGTTCTTGCGGATGAATTGATCTCCCAGACCGAAAAGACTCTTGTAAAGAACGTTCTTTCGTACATCAAAGCAGCATATGCATATTTTGGCACAGAGGATGAGGCGGCTATCAACAGGATAGACGCGATCCTCGGTGAAGACTATGACGAAACACAGGCTCCTGCGATGAGCGGGAGCGAGAAAAAGCCCACCCTTGGCGTAAGTGCGGTTACCTATAACCTCACCGCGAAGCCTGCTGTCAGATTCTATCTGGCAGACGGCTTCGAGCCGGATGACTTCACGTTTAGTATAAACGGAAATGAAGTCAGCGCAACCGAGGGCTCGGATGCAGACGGATCATATCTTGAGGTAGTCCTCTATGCATACGAGATGGCAGGCACTGTTGAATACACGGTAGGCAGCGTGTCTGACTCCTGCCACATCAGATGCTACTATGAATGGGCAAAGTCAGAGAACAACGATAATCTTGTAAAGCTCGTAGAGCGCTTCGCTAAGTATTGCGAAAGTGCAGCCGATTACAGACGTGCTGTAATCGGAGTTGAAAATTGAAAGCTGACAATGGAAAATGAAAGGAGAAAACAAGATGAAAAAATACGTTGATCCCGAAATTGAGATTGTAAAGTTTTCGGCAGAGGATATCATAACCTCCTCTCCCGGAACCGAAACGACTCCCAAGGAGGAGAGCGACGGAATCTGGGATCTTGATATTTGATCCCGTTGCGACGAAAAATCAGATGCGACAGGATGAAGATCTGTTTGCATCGGTGCCGGATAATGCTTAATAAAGAATCGGGGATAGCGGAAAGCTTTCCGCGCCCGAGGATCATGACGACCGACCGATAAATAAAACCACATATTTGTAAATGAAAGTTCGCAATTTGCGGTTTTACCCTTCGATTTTTAGAATTATCTGTGAAAGGAAGAAAAAAATGAACCAGCATAAAATCATCAGACGTCTGACATTTCTTTTGCTTTTCGTTGCGCTTTGCATATGCGGTGTTATCCCCGTGCTTGCGAGCGACAGCGGAAACTCGGATGCAGATCTTGTGACAACGTACGGTACTATCGGTGATGAATATGCCGATGCAGATGCGTTCCCGCTTGCGGTATTCTCCGAGAATCGGTTCGTTGGTGCTTACTCCACCTGGAAGGATGCATTATATGCTCTCCAGAATGCGGTAAGCGGCGAGGAACATACCGAGCACGAGGCGCAGCTTCTTTTAAGACGCGACTTTACCAACTACAATAACGGCACTCCGCCATCAATAAACACGGCGACCAATATACTTATTGACCTCGGAGGTCACACCTTCACAAACGAGTATACAGGTCTTGATCTTGTAGCTGATTATCCTGTGGCGTCTTATACCACAAAGATAAAGATCACCAACGGCAAGATGCTTATGGGTATGATCGCATTTGTTGATACTCAGATCTTTACAGGCACCGATGCGGGTGAAAAGAAATTCGACGTGACCTACGATGGTATAACCATCGGAGTTTCGGAAAGCGCCGGCACCACGGGCGATTTCTGGGGACACCTTATTCACACCACCTGGACGGGTAATGCAAGCACGTGCGGCACCCGAACGGTTATTACGTTAAATGATTGCACTATTGATCTCTCGGGCTATACCAGAACGGATAAGAATATGACGGTATTTGCCGCGGCAGACGGAAACAACGTGCTCAACGTTGACGTCAGGATCAACGGCGGAGAGATAATAACCGCAGATCTTGCTCATATAACCCTTTATGACGGCAACAGCAACGAGAGTCTTCTTGTGGGTGTCGGCTCTGACGGCAGCCTTCCCACTCTCACCGTAAAGGGTGACTATGAGCCTATCACGGATACCTTCCTCACCGAGGACGGAGGCAGCAGGGTCTGCTTCACCAAGGTGGAGGGCTCGACCGATAAATATGAGCTTACCGTCAGCGAGATCATAACTCCTTACGGTGTAATTCCCGGCAGCTATAAGGATGTTGATAAATACCCCTTCGCAGTGTTCCGTAACGGAAGCTTCGTGGGTGCATATGGGCTGTTCGCTAAGGATGCGACCGCCAGCGCGCTCCACAGCTCAAAGGCGGCAGGCTCTGTTATCCTTATGCGCCGCGATTTCACCTATGCGGAAAGTCAGTATAATAACTTAAGCCAGACATACGGTGTTACACTCGATTTAAACGGCTTTACGTTCACCTCGACCGACAGAATTATGTTCTCGGCGCAGAAAAAGACTGCTTACGATACCAATATTACAGTAAAGAACGGTAAGGTTGTTCTTGGCTCAACTGCTCTTATGAAGCTTTCGAGCTGGAATCCCAGTGGCAAATATCCCGGAGGCAATGGCTTCAACTTCACCTTCGACGGAGTGACCATCGCCCTCGCGGAAGGTGCGACCACAACCGACCTCATCTGCTATAACTCATTCGCGGCGGCAGATCCCACGCAGTTCCTTAACATCACCTTCAACAATTGCGTATTCGATCTTTCGAAAATATCCTATACTCTCAATATGTTTGATATGACCGACGCGCATTGTACGACCACCGCTAAAATAAGCGGCGGTAAGATCATCACCTCCGGCTCGCAGATCGTTTTCGCGGAGATGGAGAATGCAAATGCCGGCTCCTCGATCACCTTAACAAAGCCTGAGGGCGGCAATTATACCACCCTCGAGATACCTTCGGCGAAAAAGCCGGCTGTGAGTGAGGTAAACGGCGGAGAGCTCGTATTCGTAAAGTCATCCGATAACGGAGTCACCGCGACTTACGGACTTGCTCCGAAGGCGGCATCGACGTTTGTTCCCAAGGCAAGCATCATACTTGGCTCGGAGCTTGTATTCAATATCTACGTTCCGAACATTCCGGAGCTTACCGCCATCAGCCTTGACGGTGCGGCTCTTGATATTTCGGCTCTTACCGAAAAGGACGGCTACTGTCTTGTTACCGTTCCGCTCGGAGCAAGTGAGGCGGCAAGAGAGATCAGGCTTGTTGCAACACTCAGCGTTGGCGGCAAGGTAATGAAGGGCACGTTCGCCTTCTCGATTCCGAAGTATGCAAAGAAGATCGTCGATGATGACAATCTTCTTACCGATCTCGAAAAAACTCTCGTCAAGGACGTTCTTTCTTACATAAGAGCAGCGTACGCATACTTTGGCACGACCGATGCCGAGGCTATGGCGAGGATCGATGCACTCCTTGGTGAGAATTATGATGAAAGCAGTGCTCCCGTGATGAACGGCAGTGCAGATAAGCCCACTCTCGGTATCAAGTCCGTGACCTACAACCTCACGGCTAAGCCGGCACTCAGATTCTATCTGGCAGACGGCTTTACGGCATCCGACTTTGCATTCTCAATAAATGGTAGTGCGGTTTCGGCAGAGGAGGGCATTGACGAAAACGGCAAGTACGTTGAGGTAAAGCTCTATGCATACGAAATGGCAGAAACGGTTGACTACACCGTGAATGGAGAGTCCGACTCCTGCCATATCAGGTGCTACTACGAATGGGCAAAGACTCAGAATAACGATAACCTTGTAAAGCTTGTCGAGCGCTTCGCAAGGTATTGCGAGAGTGCCGCGGATTACAGAGATAAGGTCAATGATATCGATAGCTGTCAGCACGAATTTGCGATGGGCAAATGCACGCTCTGCGGCATTAAGGATCCCGATCCCAATGCATACGGAACGATGACGCTCACCGCACCCACCGAGATATATTCGAACTATCCCGGCAAGGATATAATCCCTGTATTCAGCGAATCCTGGTATAACGGCTCGGTTACCTACACAACCGATACCCCCAACGTATTCGTTGAGAACGGCAAGATATTCGCAAAGGGAATATTCAATTCTGCGGTGAACGTAACTGTTACCGCCACCACCGAATATCATACCGCGACCGCTACGGTCAAGGTATCGACCTATAACGGCAATATAAATGCCGAAACGAAGATTCAGTACTATGAGGAAAACATAATAAAGGAAGAGAATAAGGGTGCAACGATCTTTGTCGGTGACTCTTACTTTGACGGCTACACGATGGAGACGCCTCCTTTCTGGAAGGACTTCTATCAGGACTTCGCAGGAGAAAAGGCATTCCTTATGGGACTCTCCTCCTCTCAGATACATCAGCTTGAGATAGCCTCCGAGCGTATCGTTTATCCTATGGAGCCGAAGGAGATAGTAGTTCATATCGGTCACAACGATATGCATCACGGCTCTCTTACCGTGGATGAGTTCGTTGCGAGATTGACTGCATTGTTCAATGAATATCACGCAAGGCTTCCCGAGGCTAAGATCTATTACTTCAGCGTTGATCCCAAGAAGACTGCCGATGATGAGAATTCCAACCGCTACGAGTCCTCCTTCGTTAAGGCTCCTGCGGTAAATGCGGCAATAAAGGCACTCGCTGAGAGCACCGATTGGCTGGTATACGTTGATACCACTCCGATCTTCTACGGCAATAACGAAACCATCAATAAGAATATGTATCCCTCATCGGATGCTTCGCATCCCAGCCTTGTTGCATACGATCTTATGAAGCTTGCCCTGGACGAGGCGAGAGGCGTCACTCGCAGTGATGCGGCTTACATCAACGGTCTTTCGGCAATCAAATACAAGGATAAAAACGGCAATGATATTACCGGTCCCTTCGTAGCGAGCGGAAAACTCGTTATTACTCACTATACTCCGGGCGCTAACGTATACGTTCATTTCAGAATGCATCAGAACTACAGATTCGTTTTCTGGGATATAAATGGCGACGGAAAATTCGCCGCAGGATATCTTGGCAACGGAAGCGCAAGCGATAATACGGTAAAAACTCTTTATGACGGAAATGACGGCCTTGTTATAAACTGGGCGGTTATAACCGATGAAAGCGGAAAGGCTTATTGGTATATCAACGGACAGCTTGTGCATACGTTCGAGTCCTACACCCCCGCATACTTCCTTATCGGCGGTGAAAACGCGAACTCCATTGTCTACGACGTAGAGGTCAGCGTGAAGTCGGACGACCCGGATGACGTGGCGGCATACAACGCTCATGCTGCTCGCTATGTGGGTGACGTTGTAAACCTTGAGACCTCGGGTTGCGTATCTGTTACCAACAAGACCTTCACCGATGCAAGCGGAGATGATCTTACCGATAATTACGTAATAAAGGGCAAGCTCGATATCAGTGCTATCGGCAAGGATAATCCTTATATTCAGATCAGGCTTGGCTCGGGCTACAGGTTCCTTCTCTGGGACAGCAATAACGACGGCAAGCTTGGCGCCGGCTACACCGAGAATAACTCTCACGTGAGCGATACCGAATCCGGCATTACGCTCTATGATGCGAGCAACGGACTTACTCTTGATTTTGCCGTGGTCGTCAACAGCGGTGTGGCGTACTGGTATATAAACGGCAATCTTGAAAAGAGATTTGCGACTCCGAATCTTGAGTACTTTATCGTAGGCGCTGTTCAGATGAATGCTCTGTTCTCGGATATTGAGATTTACGTAAAGGCAGAGGATGAGGCTGCTTATTACGCCGAGGTAGCGAAATATTCTGCTCTTGGCGTTGACCTGCAGCATTACGATAATAATTCCAATATAACCGCCAACGGAAAGACCTTCACCGATGCTTCCGGAAAAGCGCTCACCAACAACTACGTTGTAAGAGGTATTCTTAACATTACCGAGCTCAAGAAGAACAATGCGCACCTTCAGTTCCTTGTGGGCAGCGGCAACAGATTTATCCTCTGGGATTCTGATAGTTTGGGAGATATAGGAATAGGATATCAGGAAAACGGTAAGCACACCAATGAGAACACGGCAAAGATTGCTACCTATGATACCACCAACGGTCTTATCCTTGAGTGGGCAGTTGTTGTGAATGAAGGCAAGGCATATTGGTACATCAACGGCGAGCTTATGAAGATCTTTGCGGCTCCCACTCTTGATAAATTCAATATCGGCGCGCAGAATATGAACGTTACTGTTTCAAATATTGAGATATTTGTAAAATCGGAGAATGCAGATTTGTATTCTGTTGAGGCGGCAAGATATCTTGAAAATGCGCTCAGCATACAGAAATACGGCCAGGGCGGCGATATAACCGCAAGCGGCAGAACCTACACCGATGCATCGGGAAATGCACTTACCAACAACTATGTTGTAAGCGGTAAGCTTGACATTACAAAGTTCGGCACAAACGGACATCTTCAGTTCAGCTTTGCTAGTGGCTGCAGATTCCTGCTCTGGGATAGCGACAGCAACGGTACCTTTGGCGCAGGCTATATGTATAACGGACAACAAAGCGATGCCGACTGCGCTAATATCTACGATGCTACCAATGGTATTACGCTTGAGTGGGCTATAGTTGTAAATGAAGGCAAGGCATATTGGTATATAAACGGCGTGCTAGTTCAGCAGTTTGATACTCCCAATCTTGCACGCTTCAATATAGGCGCTCTTCAGATGAACGTATTCCTCTATGATATAGAGATCTGTGCGGCGTCGGACGGCGATGCTGCTGCCTATAGTGCCGCGGTATCTAAGTATCTCGGATAACCTACGAAAAAATGAATTAAAAGCGGATCTGTGAGCTTAGTCGCAGATGCGTAAAAAGTCAAAAAACACCGATACTGCAAACAATTGTGTGCAATATCGGTGTTTTTTGAATCCCAATTTATCACATATTAAGTATACGAACTGCGCTACGGGGCTTCTTCGGGTAATAGAGAAGCTCATATTTACTTTCTGTGCCTGCATTCTCGGACGAAAGTGTGAGGGTGATAATAGAGGAGTAACCGAGATCGGGAAGAGTCATACGCACTGTAGGTCCGCGTCTGTTTTCTCCCCGGGTGACGCAAGCCTCCCATTCGATGAGCTCATAGCTCTCGGTGCCGACGGTGAGGGTAGCCCTCACCTTGCCCGATGCATCGCTCGGTGCATCGTTCAGAAGCCAGAGCTCAGCCTCGAAGCATTCGCCTGCGCGCCAGTCTATTTTGGGTATCCTTGCGCTGAAGAGGGTAGGGCGAAGCGCGAGCTTGACGTATTCGTATGCCGCCTTCGGCCTTTCGGGATAGGCGATAAGCTCGTTGCCTGCTGCCGTTTTCCAGGGCTCGTTATAGCACCAGTTTATAGCCATACTGCAGTGCGGCCACTGGCGGCGCATCTCCTCAAATGCACCGCGATAGCCCTCGCATTGGAGCCATTGAGATTGACGGAGAAGCTCCTCGAGCGAGTCTGCCTTGCCGAAATATTTTTCCATAACCTCGGCACAGAGCCAGCGCTTATCTCCCCACGCGCCAAAGGCGTGATGCGCCGTCCATGCCGCCGTCTTAACGACGGGGAAGAGCTCATTTTCGGGTATGATCTCCTTCAGGGTGTCGGCGTCTGCAAGAGAGGGAATACCGAATTCGGTGTAAGCGGTATTATTGCTTCTTATGAACTGATTGAAGGCGTCACCGCCCTGATCCTCGGAATAGAAGACGTATCCGCCGTGTGCCATACCGAAGAGGGGGGACGTGTATATAAACGGACGGTCGTAGTCGAGCTCAAGGCAGAGCTTGTTAAGCAGTCTTAACGGATATGATTGCTCATCCATACCCGACCAGGAATTGAACAGCTCGTTTCCTCCGCACCAGAAGGCGAGAGAGGGGTGTGCGCGGAACTTTTTTATTATAGCGGTGGCTTCCTTCTCAAGCACCTGCATATAGCTACCCGTGTCAATATATTCGTTGCAGGCGAGCATAAACTCCTGCCATATCATTATTCCCTCGCGGTCACAGATATCATAGAAGCTTTTCTTGGGTGCACCCGCACCGCCCCACATACGGAATATATTCATATTGCAATCCTTGGCTAAGGATATAAGAGTCCGATATCTTTCCTCTGTTATATCGCCCCAGAAAAGCTCGGGATTTACCCAGTTTGAGCCCTTTGCGAATATTCTTCTTCCGTTAAGCTCCACGGTTATCGGAGCTTCGTATCTGCTCTTCGGGAACTCTGCCGGACCGTTAGCGCCCGTGTTACGAACCAAGCGGATCTTGCGGAATCCTATATTTCCGCTTACCTCGTGTCGGCTATTCCTTATTATCCAGGTATAAAGATAGGGCTCGCCCTGTCCGTTACACCACCAGAGGTTGGGGCGTGTCACGGTAAAGCTGCGCTCGCGTCCGCGAAAGACCTCATTGCCCTCGTGGTCAAGGAGTATAAGCTCGCAGTCCTCGCCGCAGAGCCAGGAGGCATCGACAAAGCCCACCGTCATATCGTCAGAGAGTCGGCAGAGCACCTCTGTATCCGATATATAAGAGCTGTCACGCGTTTCGATATAAGCCTCGTCCCACATTCCGGACATAAGGAGTCTCGGATTCCAGTCCCAGCCGTACATAACGGGAGGTATGCAGGACTCGTTTGCCTCGTCACGCGTGCCGCGGCAGCCGCGGCTGCTCTTGGGGTGAGGATATATATGAACCGTAAGTATGTTTTCGGAGTCTGTAAGTCTGTCGGTGATATCTATCCTCGCGGGCTTGAACATTCCCTCGTATGAATATATAACCTCGCCGCCGAGCAGTATATCGTATTTGTATGAGATACCTTCGGTTACAAAATAAACACGCTCGCCCTCCTTTTTCTCAAATGAAAGAGAGGCGCGGTATTCCCAATCGAGATCCTCAAGAGGAAGGAACTGCTTGTATCCGTCCGCATACTGCCAATCGGCAAAGCCGTTTGCCACGGCATAGTCCTTCTGAATATTTCCGGGCACGCTCGCGGAGAACCACTCGGAATTTTCGGTGCCGAGTGCGCGTCCTTGCCAAGTCTGATAAAATTTCATATATGCTGTCCTTTCGGTGTATCGTTGGATCGGTGCTTGCTATCCCTAGTATAATATTTTTGTTCGGAAAAATCAATAGATTTTTGTTTATTTTGGAAGCAAATATAATTAAAAAAGGAGGCTTTCTCAAATGCAGATTTTCGCATCCGAGAAAGCCTCTTGGCATAATCAAAGGTTAATCTTTGCTGCTGTCTTTATATGAACAGAGCCCGCAAGCTCCGCAATTTCCGCCGCAGGAGCACGAGGATTTTCCTTTTTTCTTGTCGATTATCATTTTAGCCGTTACCGCTATAAACAGGGCGGCGACAATACCCGCCACTATTACGGTAGGTAGATATTCAGGCATATTTTTCCTTTCTTTTATTTTGCCGACTCTGCTTTTTTAAGAGTGGCTGTGTGTGGATTTTTTCTTATCATAAGGTAGACCGTGAAGCCGATTATTGCGAGCGAAACAGCACCCGTTATCGGCTCCCACCAGTGAAGCGGGCCCGAAAGAAGCGAGCCGAGCTGGTAGATGCAGAAGGAAGTCGCGTAAGCAAAAACGGTCATATAAATGAGCGTGAACGCGCACCACCATCCGTTGTTCATCTCTCTCTTTATGGCACCCATAGCACCGAAGCAGGGCGCACAGAGAAGGTTGAAAACGAGGAATGAGAAGCCCGAAAGCTTTGAGCCACCGAAGAATTCTGTACCGATTATCGAGAAGGTGTCGGCAGCACCGGATACGGCGCCGCTGCTTGCGAGCTGCTCGGACAGAGTTCCGAATACTCCGACGATCTCCTCCTTAGCGAGCAGACCGAGTATGGTTGCCACCGCCGATTGCCAGTTACCGAAGCCGAGCGGCTTGAACAGCCATGCAACGACAGAGCCGAGTATTTCAAGAACAGAGCCTCCAGGGCGAAGCTCGGTTATATAGTGGATGCCACCATCGAATGATATACTGTTCAGCACCCAGATGATAACGCTTGCCGTGAAGATGACGGTTCCTGCTCTTTTTATGAAGGACCAGCCGCGGTCCCAGGTGGTTCTCGCAATATTTGAAGCCAGGGGCGCGTGGTATGCCGGCAGCTCCATAACGAATGGCGCGGGATCTCCTGCGAAGGGCTTAGTCTTCTTTAAGATTATACCCGATATAACTACTGCCGATATTCCGATGAAGTATGCCGATGTAGCGATCAGGGGACTGTTTCCGAAGAGCGCGCCCGCTATCATGGCAACGAGCGGCATTTTTGCACCGCAGGGGATAAATCCGGTCGTCATAACCGTCATTCTTCTGTCTCTTTCCTGCTCGATTGTGCGCGATGCCATAATGCCGGGAACGCCGCATCCTGTAGCTACGAGCATAGGGATGAACGACTTGCCCGAGAGCCCGAAATGACGGAATACTTTGTCCATAATGAATGCCACGCGTGACATATATCCGCAGTCCTCGAGAATAGAGAGGAGCATAAATAGTATGAGCATCTGAGGAACAAAGCCGAGCACCGCGCCAACACCGCCGAGGATACCGTCCATTATCAGCGAGTAGAGCCACGGGGCTATTATCGGTGTGCCCATACTGTCAAGGAGAAGCTTATCAAAGAGCTCGGGGATGCTTACCCAGCTCTCCATGAAGGTTTCGGGATAGGTCTCGGCAAAGGAGCCGAAGAGACCTTCATTCATAAACGTGACGGTGAAGCCGCCTATAGAGCCGATAGAGAGGAAGTAAACGAGGAACATCACTCCCGCAAAGATAGGAAGCGCCGCCCATCTGTTCGTAACGACACGGTCTATCCTCTCGGAGATGCTGAGTCTTCCTTCGTTCTTTCTCTTATAGCAGCGCGAGGTTATGTCGGTTATGTACTTATATCTTTCGTTGATGATGATAGCCTCTGCATCATCGTCGAAGCGCATCTCCGCCTTCTTTATATCGGTTTCGATATGTGCGATCACGCTCTCATCAAGCTTCAGCTCGTCGAGTATTCTCGGATCGCGCTCGAAGATCTTGATTGAGTACCACCTCTGCACCTCCTCGGGCATATGGTGAACTGCCGCCTCCTCAATATGAGCGAGAATGTGCTCAATGCTGCCTGAAAAATCATGGCGCGTTCCGGGGAGAGGACCTCCTGCCGCCGATATAGCAAGCTCTGCCGCATCGAGTATTCCGTCACTCTTGAGCGCGGATATTTCAACCACAGGGTATCCGAGCTCGCGCGAGAGGCGCTCGGTGTCGATCTTATCACCGTTCTTGGTTACTATATCCATCATATTGATGGCGATGACCATAGGTATTCCGAGGTCGGAGAGCTGAGAGGTGAGATAGAGATTTCTCTCAAGATTAGTTCCGTCAACAATGTTGAGTATCGCATCGGGGCGCTCGACCGTAAGATAATCGCGCGCAACTACCTCCTCGGGGGTATAGGGAGATAGCGAGTATATACCGGGAAGATCGGTGAGAATGGCATCGTCATGCCGCTTTATGCGCCCTTCCTTTTTCTCAACCGTAACGCCGGGCCAGTTGCCTACGTATTGGTTCGAGCCTGTCAGGGCATTGAAAAGAGTCGTCTTACCGCAATTCGGGTTGCCGACAAGTGCGATCTTAATGCTCATATGATTTCCACCTCGATCATCTCGGCATCCGCCTTCCTGAGCGAAAGCTCATATCCGCGCACGGTCACCTCTATGGGATCGCCGAGCGGAGCAACCTTGCGCACCGAGATGCTTATACCGCGCGTTATACCCATATCCATTATTCTGCGCCGAACGGGGCCCTCGCCGTGAAGCTTTATCACTTTAGCCGAGCCTCCGATCCTAACGTCTTTAAGAGTTTTCATTTACCGTTTCTTTCCTTCTTTTGTCAGCGGCAGAGCCTGCCGCAGTTTGTTTATTATATGAGTTAGCCTATGCTAACTATTTAAATTATAGCACTTTTTTTGAGAAAAATCAATAATTTCGGGTAAAAAAATCAACTTTATATGATTTTAACAAATCGAGCGGTAGTAAAAATTATCTTTAGATATAAAAATTACCAAAAAGCGAATAGTCTATTGCAAAAACAAAAAGGCTGTGATATAATTGGTGTGTCAAAAAGGAATAAACGCGTATTCGGAAGGAAATAACGGTGAGAATCCGTAGCAACAGCCATTGCCGTATCAGCGCTATCGCGCTCAAGTCGGAATGCTTCCTTATTCGCGATCCGTAAAAGAATCTCCCGGGCAGATGGGGAGGCGCTTTACTTCGCTTGTATAGGAGCGGTATTTTTGCGCCTTCTCTGGGGGAGGCGCTTTTACTTTATCCTTCTTGAAAGATCAAGAGGAAGGAATAAACAAAAAAATGGAAAAAATGAAATTCGTTACGAGAGCTGCCGCTATGGCACTCATTGCCGCACTTATGCTTCTCTTCGCCGCAGCCTGCAATACGGTTGACGCAGATGGCCTTTGGGAGAATGCCACCTACCGCCGCGACGTTACGCTAGGTAAAGGAGATAAGACTATAGAGGTCGAGGTAAAGGCGGGAGAGGAATCGGTCACCTTTACTATCAAGACCGATAAGAAAATACTTGCAGATGCTCTTCTTGAGCACGATCTTATCGAGGGCGAGG
This sequence comes from Oscillospiraceae bacterium, assembly GCA_015064555.1. Classification (GTDB taxonomy): domain Bacteria; phylum Bacillota; class Clostridia; order Oscillospirales; family CAG-272; genus UBA1740. Next base: position 41,917 of record SVRZ01000005.1, on the reverse strand, counting down.
ACGGTGCATACGGTCTTTATGTCAAGAAGGTAAACGGTATCCTTGCCGATTACGATGTTGACAGGAGCTATTGGGCTCTCTCGGTGGATGGCGAATACGCAATCGTCGGAATATCTTACCTTGAGATAGCCGATGGCGGTCATTATGAGCTTACGTACACAAAATAAAGCAAGGATAACCGTTCGTGAGATGGTGATCTTCCCTATGCTGGGAGCTATAATGCTTATATCCAAGCTGGTGATGGAGGCTATTCCGAACGTTCATCTTTTAGGCGCGCTGACTATGACCTATACCATAGTCTACCGCAAAAAGGCGCTGATACCTATCTATATCTACGTGCTGCTCAACGGGCTTTACGCCGGCTTCAATATGTGGTGGGTTCCGTATCTTTATATATGGACTCTGCTCTGGGGAGTGACTATGCTCCTGCCAAGGAATATGAATGCGCGTACCGCGTGTATGGTTTATCCGGTGGTATGTGCGCTCCACGGACTCCTTTACGGAACGCTCTATGCCCCGGCTCAGGCGGTGATGTTCGGGCTTGATCTTCGCGGAATGATAGCCTGGATCATAGCGGGACTTCCATTCGATGCTATCCATGCCGCAGGCAATTTCGCCGTAGGCTTTCTTATAGAGCCTCTTTCCCGCCTTATTACAAGGCTTGAAAAAAGATCTGCTACATAGAAAATCCGATAGAATGATAAGCAATAGTCGGGCACCCCGGATGCAAATTTGGAGTGTCCGACTGTTATTTTATCGGTTCTGTAAAAAAATGCTATATCGCCTGCCTACTTCCGGTGCTTCGGTAATATGCACAAAAATTTTCCTTAAATTTTTACATCGCAGGCGATAAAAAGCTATTGCGAAAAAATTCCATTTAATGTATAATAAATTTAGAGCATAGGAGATCTATCCGCGCGTTTTCTTACGCAAGCGAGGCCTTATTCGGATAAGGTTCGCTTGCCTTGAATCACCGTCGGACACGGTGGTTCTGTGCTCTTTTGCGTATCTTACCTTGCCCCAGGGGTATGCGCCCCGGTATGAAAAGAACTTCCTGGACAGATTATCGGCAATGCTATTATCGGAGGTACGGGTGCTTTGTTAGATACCTCAATTGATGATACAGGAGGAATCATAACGGTATATGTACAGATTCGCTATGGTTGGAGGGCATATCTATTGCTTTCTATTCTGTGATCTCTACGCCAGAGCCGTATTTATAGCGTGTGCTTATCGCAGAAGGCATGGGCACGGAAAATCCTGGAACAGAGCCTACAAGCACTACAAGAAAAATTGGTCCTTCTTCCAAAGAATGTTTTGGGTATTTGCCTTTAAAGAATATTACGAGCCGGACTATAGATTTATGGCGTATCTATCCTATATACACGCAGCAATTACTATTTTTACAAGTGCTTGCTTTCTGATATGCGATATTTTCTTTCCGGAGTCCTGGTTCTGGAGATATGAATTTGTTGTTTTTGGTGTATATTCCTTCCTCAGGCTTATTTACGATAACTCTATCGCAAGAGGAATAATTAAACCTTAATATCATTTAATGTGTATGACGCGAAGGAGAAGGCTGTTTCATGGATAAAATCAGTAATATTTTAAGAAATTTAGTTGTAATACTTATTTTGGGGTTATTAATATTTGAATTTGATTTGTTAACACCATCCCAACCACCTGACTTAGAAGAAACTGTTTCTTTTATAATTACTGTAACGAACGAAGAGTATTTTACAAATGAAGACTCTATCTATCAAAATATAGTAAAAAATAGAAAAGAAACATTTGATCAGGCCGATGCTTGGGATGATGGGTCGTTTTTTGTAAGATTTGGTAACAATGTAGTAATCTACGATGAAAACGGCACATATTCACACACTCTAATTATAAATGTAACATACGGAACCACCGTTTATTGCGGCGCTATAGGAAATGATGAAATTGAATTGATAGCTTCTCGTTGCAGAAATTATCTCCGCATCAACAAAAACGGAGAGGAAATAGATTCTGATTATTTATCTTTTGAAGAGTATGATGAAAAAAAAGATGAATTAGCAGAATTAAATCGTGGGTTATATGAAACAAAAGCATTCTATCTGGGCGACAATAATCAGCTTGTGTTAGAACTTCCTCCTTATTTCACAGCCCCAACACTGGAAGATTCATACATTAAAATTTATTCATCCGATGCATCTGATGCTGAATGCATTTATAATGACGATGGTCTGTGCGTTCTGATTCAGTATTTTGATATGACTTATTCCGTTGTCTTCATATTGGCTATTGTGATTTTGATAAAGAAAAGTCATTGAAATCTATTACCTAAATTCAAGATACTACGACGGTAGAACAGGTAGGTTTATTTCGCCGGATGCACCATCTTACCTCGGCGCCAACGGTGATCTGAATAGCTATAACCTGTATGCTTATTGCAGTAACAATCCTGTGATGTATGCAGATCCGGAAGGAAATTTGTTAAATTGAGCACCGAATACACTAATTCTTATCTCAAAGAACTGATGCATTTGGGGTTGTTATAAAAGGAGATTTTAACCTATGAGTCCATTTACGGCTGATAAGACGGCTGATAAGATGATGAATATTTTGAATCAAAATTATAATTTTAAGATTTTCAAAATTTTAGATTTCTATTTTGACTTCGACAACTCGTATATGGCATTTATTTATTGGAAAACAGAAAAGGAATTGAGCTTGATAACAGATGATGCCAAGAAGCAAATAAAAGAAATCTTCATCAATTACTTGAAGGATAACGGTTATTTTCCGAGCCCGGTCAAAGATGTTGATTTTCATTTTGATTCGGATGAAAACGTGCAGAAGAATTTCAGGGGGAACTATTTTTACGCTACTCGATAGAGAAAGTATTTCTACAGCTTACAATAGGGGGGTCATTAGTATGACAGTTATTAAAACGATAATTTCTGTGATTAATTTTATATCTATTGCAGTGCTAGTTCTTGGCTCTCCGTTTTTTGTAACAGAAATTCTTTTAGGTGAAAATGCCGCAGAACGATTTTTCAACATATTTAATCCTCCGCTGGATTTCGATACGCATCGTACAATTTACTTTATTTTTACATTTGTTGCAATGATTACCTATGCTATAAAAGTTATACTAACTGGCAGTCTTAGTTAAAAACAGAGCCTGCCTGAGATGCGAAATGCATCTCAGGCAGGCTCTTTCGTATTATATGACAAATGGTTTATCTACGGTATTTATCAACCGTATATAGTATACTTGACCGAAACCTGATTTCCTTCGGGAGTAAGGGATTTATCGATCTTTGCGAAAGCGTCCTTGTCCTTAAGGAGGTTACGGAGAACGCGGGCTGCGGTTTTTGCGAGGGTATCATCGTCCTCGAGAGCCGCCGCGGAGAGGAATCCATCGTCGATAGCGCTCATAACCGAGTAAGCCTCGCGCTCCTCTTCGTCCTTGGTGTCGATAAGCTTACCTGCGTTTGCAGAGGCGCCGACGGTATAAAGAGGGATGAGATCGGTTTTCGGGCTTTTTCGGTTAAATCCGTGATCTCGCAGGGCGAGAAGCAGCTCCTCAATAGCATCGTCATTGGGGGTTATAATAAGCTCAACCGGAGGATTGCTCGGGCCGATATAGCCGGAAAAGATAGAGGTTATATTTTCAGCCTCGGTTTTAAGAGGATCGTGAGCGATCGGCATAAGATGGGGAAGGCCGGCTTCGTTCAATCTCTCGTTAATCGTTATAGCTGCCGTCGCGGCAAATCCGAATGCAACGTAGCTTATATTTCCGTCACCGTTTTGGTCGTATTTTTCATAGCGATTAATAACGTCCTTTGCTATGCGCTCGCCGAGTGTTTCATATAGAGCAGAGCTGTCAGATGCCACCGAATAGCACTTATCGTAAAGCGAAAGAGCTTCGGCAGAAACATTGGATGCCATAAAAATGACGGGGATCCCTGCACTCTTTGCCAAGGCTATTACCGCTGCGGCGGTGGTATCATACCTGCAGTTTACGATAAGCGCCGGCGAACCGTTTCCGATAGCCTCCTGCGCTTGCTTGATAAGAGCTGCTTCGCTGCCCTTTGCGTCATAGCGTATGTACTTTATGTTTTTGAAGCGCATCGCATTGTCAAATTCATCTGACAGATTAGCAGTATCGCTGATATTGCTCCATAGCACCGCAACCCGCGCGGTGCTTTTTCCTTCGCAGGAGGTAGCAGTAAGCGTAAGCGCGATAAGCATCAATAAGGTAATTATTTTTTTCATCTCTGTTACCTGTTTAGCCTTAGTAATCTATACCAATATTATAAAATAGATAGCCGGTAATGTCAAGCCCTTTAATGATTGAATAAGAGGGGTAGAGGTATGAAGAGCACGATTTTATTAAAAAATCCTAACAAAAAATTTTTATTTGTTGACATAGAACTAATTTTAGTTTATAATACCTTATAGTGAATAGTCACACTGAAAATGAATTGAAACAAAGAAAAGAGGTCAGATATAATGAAAATGAAAATGTCCTTCCGTTGGTACGGAGAAAGCGATCCCATTTCGCTTGAATATATCTCTCAGATCCCCGGTATGCGTTCTATCGTTTCTGCGGTATACGACGTAAAGCCCGGTGAGGTATGGGGCGAGGAGAGCCTTAAGAAGATGAAGGAGCAGTGCGAGAGCCACGGTCTTGTATTCGACGTTGTTGAGTCCATCCCCGTTCACGAGGATATAAAGCTTGGCAGAGGCAGAGTGGACGAGCTTCTCGAGGTTTACTGCGAGAATATCCGCAGATGCGCGAAGTACGGCATCAAGTGCGTGACCTATAACTTCATGCCCGTATTCGACTGGACTCGTACTCAGCTTGATAAGAAGCATCCGGACGGCTCCACCAGCCTTGTAATGTATTGGGATCAGATGCGCGGTCTCGATCCTCTTAAGGACGATATCCATCTTCCCGGCTGGGATTCCAGCTATAGCCAGGACGAGGTCCGCGAGCTTATCACCGCATACGGTGAGATAGGCGAGGAGGGACTCTGGGCAAATCTTGAAAAGTTCTTGAAGAAGGTCATTCCCGTTGCAGAGGAATGTGGCGTGAGAATGGCGATCCATCCCGATGATCCGCCATACCCCATCTTCGGTCTTCCCAGGATCATCACCTGTGAGGAGAATCTTGATAGATTCCTTAAGATCGTTGACAGCCCCGCAAACAGCCTTTGCCTCTGCACAGGCTCTCTCGGATGTGCAAAGACAAACGATATCGTGAAGATGGTTCGCAAGTATGCCGAGATGGACAGAATTGCATTTATGCACATCCGTAACGTAAAGCTTATGGAGGACGGCTCGTTTGAGGAGAGAGCGCATCTTTCCTCCTGCGGCTCACTCGATATGTACGAGATAGTTAAGGCGCTCGCAGAGAACGGCTTTGACGGCTACGTCCGTCCCGACCACGGCAGAATGGTCTGGGGCGAAACGGGAAAGCCCGGCTACGGACTCTTCGACCGTGCTCTCGGCGCGACCTATATAAACGGACTCTTCGAGGCTCTTGAAAAGAGTCTTGCAAAATGATGAAAAGACTGATCTCAGCCATCACGGTACTGACGCTGATCATATCTCTTTTGGTATCCTGCAAGGGCGGCGGCGAGGAGAAGACTCCTCCCTCAGCCCCCCGCGATAAATGGGAATATAAGTACAATCCATACGATAACCGATTCAAAGATCCGATAGATACGGGTGCCGCTATATCGGTTTCGGGTAAGCAGTATATATATTCCGATATCGACATCAGGGATAAGGACGAGATAAAAAACACCACGATGGAAAAGGAAATAAAGAAGATCTACAATGATATAATTGTAGAATTTTCCTCGGAGGACACCGTCGAGATAATAGATTATACCAACACGTTTCCTCTCCCTCCCACCAAGGGCGAGAGGATAGGAAACGTCCTTATGCTTACCGCCACCGACAAGACCGGCAGCTATACCTATCCGATAAGGATAGAGATACATACCGATTACGTTTACGTTATCCATAATGCGCATACGCATTACCAGGATGGACTCTATTCAACCATAACCTTCAAAGAGATAGTTGAATGATAGCCTTGTGATCGGGTTTTCGCATCGGCGCGCGATTTACGGATAAGCTATTGAAGTAACAGAAAAAGAGAGAACATTGCGGATGAAACCGTTTTGTTCTCTCTTTTTTTGTTAGTGATGTTTTTGTAGCTTGATGAATGTTGCCTGAATATATGTTAAAGCTGCTGCGATCAGCTTTATCGATTCAATAATTCAAGCTCAAATGCTATCTTGCGCGAGGGAGCGAGCTCCATAGAGCGCTCAAAGTAAGCACGTGCCGAGGCTTCATCGCCGTCAAAGAGCCTTCCGTAGCCGAGCATTCCGTTCAATGCAGAGAGACGGAGAGTGGTGTAATCACCGACGAAGCAACCGAAGAGCCTTGTTATCTCCTTGTGATATCTGCAGCCGCTCTCAAGCTCCTTTTCCCAGGAGAGTATCGCGCTTCTCATTATCGACTTGGCACGCATATCCTCTCCTGCAAGGCGTACCGACATGGCAGAATAATAAACGAATTCGCCGCCCATATTCCACATGCCTACGTTCTTGAGGTTCACAAGCTCGTCGATGATGACGTTTGCCTCATCCTTTCTTCCGAGCAGGGTGAGTGCGTATGCCTCGTTATACTTGTAAGGGATAAGCACGCTCATATTCCAGAAGCCTACGTGAAGATTTTCGGGGAGCGCCTGTGCACGCCTGAACATTTCAAGCGCGTCCTCATATCTGCCCTCCCCAAGAGCGATACGTCCGCGGCAGAGACAGGAATACATATAAGGCTCTGCTATGATAAATTCCTCGCCCTCTGCGGGTGTGAAGCTATGAGAGCGCATAAGCGCCTCAGCCTCGTCAAACATAAATGCATTGTTATAAAGCTCTGTGATAGATAGAATTATCTGATCATTCGGCACGCTTGGCATATTTGCCATTAAGAATTCCGCGTTTGCCGCCATATCCTTGCCAAGGCTGGTCATAACCTTTGCTATCTCGGACAGGAGCATGGGATCCTTCGGCTTAAGCTCTAAGGCGCGGCGGAGAAGGCGCGCCGAATCCTCGGGTCGGTTCAGGTGATTGAAATAAACGAGAGCAAGATTGCGGTAGGGAATATAGAAGTCAGGCTCGTATTTTACGGCTCTTTCCCACAGCTCTGCCGCGAGGGAATATTCTCTCGCATTATAGACCTGGCAGCCGAGCAGATATGCGGCAAAGCCGTCGCACTCATCAGCATCAATCGCCGCTCTGAGTACTTTAAGCTCTCCGTGCCTTATCGGGAATGACTCGACGATTTTGTTCTTTTTGCTAAGTTTTCTTTGCTTTTTCGCGTTATTTTCGTCACCGATCAGGTCGTAGCAGTATGCAAGAGTGTAACGGACTATAGCATCGTCCGGTGCGATTTTGAGAACTCCGTTGAGCAGCTCTGCCGTCTCGGAGATAAATCCTGCATCTATAAGATCAAATGCGATATCAAGACAGGTCTGCGCGGGGCTTGAATGGAGCGAGCAGAAGAATTCGCTTTTGCCCTTACCGGTAATTACCGTGAGGGCATAGCGCGCAAGCTGATTGAGGCAGTCAAGCTTTATGGCAAGGCGGCAAAGCTCGCCCGCCTCGCGGCGTCTGCCGAGCTTCAAGGCGGCAAGTGCGGCGTATACTCTCGCCACGGGGTGGCGCATTTCCTTCTCAATAGCAGTCAATGCATGGTTATACATTTCGCCGTAATTTCCTCTGATACCGTCGATAGCGGCGGCGGCAGTCATAGCCGCGCTGACCGTGTTAGCCGACCAGGCAGAGTGACGGAAGGCATCGTACGCCTCGTCGGTGCGTCCGAGATTTTTGAGGCAGAGTCCGCGCAGATAGCCGACAGAGCCATCCTCGGGATTCCGGTTATATCTGCATTCGAGCTTCCACGCGCTATCGAGATAAACGAGTGCATCGGCAAATCTGCCGGTACGTGTATAGTATTCACCGAGCGCCTTGTGCGCGGGGAGGTGGTCGGGCTCGCGGCGAAGAGCCTCGAGATAGTATGCATCAGGCTTGTGGAGCGGACTGCGGTACTGATCAAGATGCTCGCCTGCGATCATTATATCCGTAACCGTGCTGAGCTTATCGGGAGTAGGTATCTCGCCTCTGTTCTCGGGAATGTGCACGTAGTCGGCATCCTCCTCGGTGTAGGAGAGAATATCTATGCCGTCACAGACGACCTTAACGGTCAGGTGAGTATTTTCGGGAATATCAAGCTTATAGCTTACAAGCTCGGAGGGGGATATATCCGATACCGCATCGAGAAGGATCTCTCCGTTCTCTTTGGAAACGGTTATATGCGCACCCTTCACTTCGCGTGTGGAGTTGAAGCGTATCTCGCCTATCTCGCGGTCTATTGCAACGGCGGCATCAAGGTTAGCAAAGGACACGTAGCCTATACCCGCCGTAGGATACCAGAACTGCGAGAAGCACTTGCTCTCGTATGGCATAAGCCATGTGAAATCGGGCTGATCGTCGGTATAGCTTCCTGCCATCAGCTCGGCATACGGGCCGTCGTAATCGGTGAGCTTCTTTTCCCAGGTGTCGGCATTCTGACCGTATCCCCAGGTGAACATCTTCTTTCCGGGGGCAACGTGATGATCGGCAACGTGGAGCACTCCGCATCCGCGCCTGTAATCGTAGCCGCCGAAGAAATCATACTTTGAGGGACCTGCGAAATAAGATGTCGCAACGGGCGAGTTTTTATGCCAGCTTATATCCTTAGGCTCGGTTATGGCATCCGCGCCGTACTGCCCCTCGGCTATCGGGAAGGTGGTGTGGCTTGCATCGTTGTGGTGATGCACCCAGGTAACGTCGGGTGGGAAAATAAGTCTGTATTCCTCGTGTACCGCGACTGCGGCATTCTCCCACCAGAGGAAATTATGCTTATCCGAGGTCCTGTTGGTCACTATCACCCTTGTTTCGAAATATGATGAATCGGGGCGGAGAACCATGCCAACCATTCCCTTGGTGCGGTCGGAGGGCGAATGCTCTGAGAGCCATACTATCGCAGTTCCGTCGTCAAGCTCCTCGGTATGGTAATCAAGCGGCATAAGTGTTGAGGGGCGGTGGTGGAAGGGCCAGTTAAATTCAAGGCCTCCCGACGTCCAGGGACCGTAAACGCCTATCATGGCAGGCTTTATTACGTGCTGGCGGTAAAGGAAATCATAGCCGGTCTTTTTATCGTATGCCTCGCATATTCTTCCGCCGAGTGCGGGGAGAACGGCAACTCTTATGTAATCATTTTCGAGGGTGATCTTTGTCCAGGGCATCTCTTCGCTTCTGTCAATTATAACTCCGGAGGTTGCTCTTACGGGATAGGGATTTCCGGTAGTGCCCTGATGGTTTGCCGTTTCGGAAAACATCGGCATCTCCTCGGGCTCAACGAATGGGTAGGTAACGATACCGACCTCTTCTATTCTGAGTTCGACCTTTTTAATACTTTCATTCATATCAAAAACCTCGCTTTGTTTTTTAGGATGAGCCATGCTCAATCAAATTATACCACCAAGGTCTCTTTTGTTACAAGGTAGGATTGTGTTAATTTTTTGGATTATTTTACACTTTCCCGAAAAATCCTTGACAAATTTTGATAAACCGTTATAATGATAACGGAGGTGAGAATTATGCTCCATACATACGATTTAAAAAAGCTTGAGGATGCCGTGTACGATTTTAACCGTGCGACGGGTATATCCATCACGCTTTACGATACCGACGGCAGGCGGATAACCTTCCGCGGCTCGGGCGTTTGCCGCTATTGCAGTCTTGTGGCAAGCACAGAGAAGGGTAAGCGCGTTTGCGCTAAATCGAATAGCGCACTTATAAAGCGGTGCCGCGAAACAGGTCAGGTAGCGCGCCATATATGCGGTGCGGGGCTTCTGGATATAGCGATACCTCTCCTTCACAGGAATGAAACGGTTGGCATTCTTATGATAGGTCAGATAAGAAAGAACCCGGATCCGTGCGATGACGCATACGCCTTCTCGATAGATAAGGAGAGTATAGATGAGTGCTACCGCTCGCTTCCTCTTTATAATGAAGAAATGATAGAGTCGGTAATCAACATAGCCACCATGCTTACAAAGTATATAATGTTTGAAAATATGGTCAGGTCGAAGTCGAAGCAGAGCGCAGCCGTTATAGCCGATTATATCGATGAGCATCTTTGCGAGCGGATGACGGTCGAATCGGTATCGCGCGGCATTCATATGTCACCGAGCGGAATATATAAAAGCATCCGCGAGGGCTTCGGCTGCACGCTCGGCGAATATATCCGCTCAACACGTATAAAGCGCTCGCTCGAGCTTCTTGCGGATGACAGTCTCTCGATAGAAAAGGTTGCCGAATCGGTGGGCTTTACAGATCCCGCATATTACAGCCGCTCGTTCAAGGCGGTGTACGGGATATCTCCAATGAAATACAGAAAGCGGCTTTGAAACGCCGAGTGCCGTGATAAGCATTCTCTGTTCGCTCATAACCGAATAACCCCCGGCTTAAGTATCCGGGCATAACCAAACAAAATATAACCGAGGTATCGTTTTCGCAATACCTCGGTTACATTTTTATGCTATGAAATCTTTAACGTTCATCACCGTTTCAACTCTTAATGACAGAGCCTCTTATTTTTTCATTGATAAAGATCATTTCTGTATTTCAGCGGTGTTTCTCCGGTTATGTCTCTGAACTGCCTATAGAAGCTGCGTTCGCTTCCGAATCCGCATTCAAGGACTATTTCGAGAATTGTTTTGTCGGTTTCCCGCAGAAACTTTTTTGCGCTCTCTATTCTTATCATAGCAAGAAGCGTGTTAAAGCCAAAGCCGGCGTTTTTATTTAAAGCTCTTGAAAAATAGCTTTCGCTATAACCCAGCGCTTTTGCAACGTCATTCATCTGCAAGGATTTATCCATATTGGATCTTATGTAGGTTATGGCTTTTATCAGAACGTTATTATCCTTTCCCAAAGGAACGAGCTTGATCTGATCGGTAAAATCGGCCAAAGCGGAATAAAGAAGGCTTTGGATATTAAGCTTTGAGAGGTTGTTTGATTCTGTGAAATGCTTTTTTATTATGTATTGCGTTACTTCGCTCGCGGCGAATACCGATTTCTCTCCTATTACGTTATGCTTTAAATTAAAAAAATCCATAGCAAGCTCGGATTCAAAATCGAATCTGATATAGTCGCTTCCCGAGTATCTTTCGTATCCGTGAGGCTGGAAGGGGAAAACTATTCCTATTTCTCCGGTGCGAACCGTTTCGGTTCTTCCGTTAATGTGAAGGTCGAACCTTCCGTCTGATACGTACACCATTTCTATGGTGGGTTGTATATGAATCTCAAGCTTGCAGGCAAAATCGTTTTTTAGTTCCTTTGTGTGCTTGATTACGGAAAAAAGCGAGTTGTGTTCTCTGATATTTTCAAAATATTGCATAAAGCACCTCATAGGTTAAATTCTGTCATAAATTATATCAAATATAACATAAAATGTCAATGAATTTGTGGTAAAATGTTTCCAAAGGGATTATAAAAAACCTTTATTATATCAATTACGGAGGAGAATTTTATGAAAAAGAATGCATTTAAGTCCAAAAGATTACTTATTTCCTTGCTTCTTGCTGCGGTAGTCGTTTCTGCAGTGGTTGTATTTGCTTCAGCAGCGGATAATAAGATTCCGGGACTTACTTTTGAGTTTCAGAACGATAAGCTTACGATCAATAAAGTTGAGTATGCGTATCCTGATGCAACTTACGTAATACAAAAGCATCTTGAAAAAATGCCTCAAACGGTCAGCGCTTGGGTATATATACCTTCATCGGTTGCATCGTCGGATGTTGGTGCAATTATAGGTAATACCGAGGGCAGACTGAGCGAATCCGGCATAGATTTCACAATTGGTGCAGGCGCAGTTCCGACGATATCCGTCCAGAAAAAATATAAAGGCGAGAACAAGCTTCATTATGATGTAAAGTTTGAAAATGCCAAAGTGCCGACAGATCAATGGGCGTACGTTACCTTCGTTTATGACAATGTATCCGGCATCGCTTCGTGTTACATAAACGGATCTGCCGTAAAAGAGAGTAAATATTTCAATTCCTCTATCAGTGAAGAGGTTCTCACTAACGGCTTTGTTTTCGGTGGAGATAACAGAGAGCTCAATTACGGATGCTTTAAGGGCGGTCTTGGAGATGTAGCGGTATATTCCGACGTTCGCTCCGAGTCAGAGATCCTGGCTGATTACGAGAAGGGCCTGTCAATGACCAAAGCCGATCTCGATACCGATAATATTATCCTCTATTATGACGTTGATGAAAACGATATCGGAAAAAATATAACCGATGACAGCGGAAACGGATATGACGTTCTTTACGAAAAAACGTGGATCTCCGAATCCGAGATGGAAGAAATGCGCAAGTCTTACGGCTTTGCTCCGTCATATTCATTTGCGGTCGTAGGTGATACTCAGAAGATAACAAGATTTTATCCTCAGAATCTTCCTTACATATACGATTATATCGTCGATAATATCGATGAGAAAAATATCAAGTATTCTATCGGTCTTGGCGATATAACCGATAAAAGCGGAGTCGTTGCATCTGCAGGCAGCTTTGCTTTTATCGAAAATGCATCCGAGCCCGGCGGCGGACATTACGAAAGAAATGATTCGGGCACGTTTACAGAGTGGGACGTAGCAAAGCACGCCATTACCATTATGGACGGAAAGCTTGAGTATTCGCTTATTGCCGGAAACCATGACAACGGTGTGGATTTTGATACGTATTTCGCATCACATACGGAATATACTACGCAGTTTGTCAATCACGGCGGAATGTATAAGAGCAACAGCGTGAATAATACCTGGCGCACGTTTGCCGTAGGTAATGCTAAGTATCTTATAATGAATATTGCCTATAATGCCGATGCTAACGTATTTGCATGGGCAAACGAGGTGCTGGCAAGAGAAGAGCACAAGGATCATAACGTTATTATTACCACACACGCATATCTTGATTGCGACGGTACTGCGCTTGACAGCGGTGATATAAACTGCGGTACTAAAAATAGCGGAGTATACCTTTGGGAAAACCTTGTCAGCAAGCATGCAAATGTCAAGCTGATGCTCGCGGGTCACGTCGATGTTGATAAAATAGTTTATTCGCAAAGGCAAGGAGATTTCGGTAATACCGTAACTCAGGTACTCGTAAACGCACAGAGTATTGATCGCGATGCCGCAGCTCCCGCGATGGTTGCGATGTTCCGCTTCTCGGAGGATGGAAATAAGCTGGCAATAGAGTATTATTCAACAGTAAGAAAAGTATATCTTAAAAATCCGAAGGTTATAGATCTTGCGGCTGATGCTCCTATTATTGAAGAAGATGACGGATGGATGAGTAATTCCATATCTCCGGAGGGCAGTGGAACCGAAAACGATCCTTATAAGATCGCAAACGGCGGAAATCTTCTTTGGATGGCAGAGCAGATCTCAATGAGCACGTCCGCATCGCTTGACGGAATGTATTTTGAGCAGACTCAGGATATTGATCTTAACGGTCAGTCCATATTCTCTATCGGTTACTATTTCGGCGGCGAATCCGATATGGCGGCATTCGGCGGTCACTATGACGGAAACGGATATTCTATAAAGAACGGTACTATAGATCCGTTCGGCAGAGCGTACGAATCGTCGGTTAAATACGGATACGGTCTGTTTGGCGTAATATTCGGTGCAACGGTTGAAAACGTAGTAATCGAGAACGTTGAGATCGTAGGCGCGGGACTTACCGGAGGAATTGTCGGAAGAGCGGCTTCACCTCTTGTTACCGACGCTAATTTTGCCGCATTCAATATTATTTCCGGCTGTGAAATAAAAGACACCGTAAGGATAGTTTTAAACGATATCTCCCCACTCTCGGGTATGAATTTTGATAATGCTTCCAGAGGCGGCAGATTCGGGTCTGTATGCGGTATGGCGCATAATACGGTTATCGATGCTTGTACATCTGCCGCGAGCATAAGGTTTGGCGGTGATTACGGTATCGGAGGCGGTATCGTCGGAAGCTTCGGACTTAACTCAACCGTAAGCAACTGTGCTTTCACGGGCAGTATGACTCTCTGTGACAACGGCGCAACCGAAACCTGTATGTATGGCGGAATTGCCGGAATCATATCTCCCACGACAAAATGGGGCGGTGATTATGCAGGCTATGCTCACATAAGCAACTGTTACAACGATGGAAATCTCTGTTTCGAGGTTTCAGCTCTGACCAAAAACACTCATTGGGCAGGTATACTCGGAGGAGCTCCCTGGATCCCATATGTAGCCTCCACTGAGGCTGTGGAGTATCCCTATCTTATAGAGGGATGTTATAATTTAAGCGCGGGCCCTGATCGGATAAGCACCAAATCGGTATATGCCGGTATTACGGGCAAAAATGCCGCAACCGCCGGTGTAACATCTACTCTCTACATAAAGGATTCTTATTCCGTAACAGTAACCAATGCCGGCGGTGATACCGGTACAAACGAATATCGTTACGTTTCGGGAACTACCACGGTTGACGGAAAAACGGCTGTTTATGCTGTTGAAAACGTTGAGAGCGTAACTATCGAAAATGCCGAATCCGCTGCTGCAGCTATAGACGGTAATATAGCAGCAATCCGTTCTGCAGAAGTTGACGTTGTGTGGTACAGCGGAAGCGGAAAACCCACCTTTGTTCCTTCTGTTTCCGGTGCACGGTATTATAATGTTGAAAACGGGTTTTATTACACTTATGAGAACGGTAATTGGAAAAATGCCAACGGAGTGGAAACCGAATACGGCATAATCCCCAACTCGTATTCCGATGCTGAGGCATATCCGTTCCTTATATTCAAAAACGGTGAATTTGCAGGCGCGGGAGATGCTTGGAATACAAGTAAATACGACGGTGTTATAGCTAATGCTATAGAATTGGCATCAAGCAAGGATGATGTCGTTACGGTTGTTCTCAGAAGAGATTATAATCACACGCAGACAACCACGCTTAACGTATATAATCAGCTTGTCGGAACGCTTAACGTAGATCTCGGCGATCATACTATAACTACTGTCAGAGAGTTGATACAGTTCAATCATAAAGTTGCCAACACCGTCAATATCAATATTTATAACGGCACTGTAAAGATAACGGCAAGACGTCTTCTTTCAATGCAGAACCAGTCTTCAACCGTAAGACAAGACCTTAAACTGACGTTCAGTGACATAACGATAGATTACAGATCCAACTGGAGTTTGATGGAGGGTGTTGATAATACCTCCGGTCTTTGCGCCGCTGATATTATATTTGATAACTGTAAGTTTGATCTCACGAATTATACCGGAAGTGCCTTTACGTTTATAACATCGCATAATGATACCTCTAAATCGCATTTGATGCACGTGGTATTCAAGGGCGGAGAATTTGTATCAAACGTTAATTTCGCCGATAGCATGATGTCGATGAATTCCGGTTATCCTGCCGGCGAGGCAGATACCTTCAGGTTTGAGCCCGATTCGGAGGGAAATTATACCAAGTTCACCATGCCCTCGGGCGTTGCAGCACCCACGAAGACCTATAACAGCGAGGGGGTTGCTTTTGTGAAGCTCTCCTCTGATGAAACGAATGCAACGTATACGCTTATAGAAAACTATATTCCCGGATACGGTGAAATACCTACCGAGTACCTGGACAAGGAAGCATATCCTTTCCTTATCTTCAAGGGTGGGGTATGCGTAGGTGCCGGTGATAATTGGAATACTTCCAAGAATGAAGGCGTTATACCTACTGCAATTTCTCTCGCAACAAATGTCGGCGACGTGGTTACCGTAGTTTTAAGAAGAGATTTTGAAAACAGAGCAACCGCTACACCGAATACTTATAATAAGCTTGTGGGTACACTTAACGTTGACTTTTGCGGTAACACGTTGTATTCCTACAGGGAAATTATGCAGTTCAACCATGGATCCAAGGCAAATACCGTAAACGTTAATATAAAGAACGGTAATATAGTTATAGCGGGACGCAGGCTTGCAAACTTGCTTAATCAGTCTGCATCGGTAAGACAGGATCTTAAATTAACGTTCACCAACGTTAATATAACTCACAAGACGACCTGGTCTATAATAGAAGCCGGTGATAGTGCTGCCGGTCTTTGTGTAACCGACGTCGTATTTGAAAATTGTACGCTCGATCTGACGTCACACACCTCGGCTTTTAATATCATTGTTGCCGGTGCTGATGCGAACAATTCTCACGTAATGCACGTTGTCTTCAAGGGCGGAGAAATATTATCCGATGCCGACTTTACCGGAAAGCTCATGACGAGAAAAACGGGATATGCCGAAGGTGAAGCTGATACGTGGAAGTTTGAAAAGAATGAAGACGGTAAATATGCCAAGATTGAAATGCCCGCATCGCTCTCGGCACCGACAAACGTTTATAACAGTAATGCTAAAATAAGCTATGCGCTGATCTCAACAGACGGAACAACTGCTGTTTATGAACTGGGAGAAAGCGTTGTTACAGCATACGGAGAAATTCCGTTCCTGTATGCTGATATTACAAAATATCCCTTTGCGCTCTTCCAAAACGGAATCTTCAACACGGCATATGCAACCTGGTACGATTTCTGTCAGGCAATCGGAAAGGTCGATACGAGTGAATCGAAGAATACGGTGCTTCTCGTTCGCGATGATCATATCTCTACCGCAAGCTCGGCGAATCTTTATACCGTGAAGTATATTACGATCGATCTGAACGGAAATACGCTTACAAGAGGAAGCTATCATCTCTTTAATCTTTCCGGCAGAGATAATAAGGAATTTACAGCCAATATAACCGTTAAAAACGGAACTCTTAACACTACTCATTCGGTTAATCCGCCTATCAGCTTTAACAGCAACAATAAGCAGAACGTTGGAGCGGAATTCAACGTAACGTTTGACAGTGTAACCTTCACCGCCGCGAGCAATCATAGCGGAAGCCTTGTTATGGTTGCATTCAGCGACGGAACGTACGGCGCTAAGTATAATATGGTATTCAATGACTGTACCTTTGATGCGACGGGTGCGAGTATCACAAATCTATTCGGTATGGCAGACGGCGGCAGCAGTAATAAATTTGATGTGAACGTTACCGTGAACGGCGGTCAGATATTTGCGGATAAGTATTTTGAGTTTGCAACCTTCAGTCCCGAGCGCGTTGAAGGAGAGGGATCTCCGGATACTCTTGCTTTCGGTAAAAATGCAGTGGATTTGATCCTCCCCGAAAATGCAACTGCTCCCGGTGTAAGTAATGTCTATAAGACCTCCAACGGCATCGAGTGTATATTTGTTAAAGCCTCGGCAACGAACGGTAAAGCCGTATACAGACTTACTCCTAAGATGGCTCTGACCTTCGTTCCCAAGTCAAGCATCACTCTTGGCTCGGAGCTTATATTCAATATCTACGTTCCCATGAACGCAAATCTCACCGCTCTTAACCTTGACGGTGCGGCTCTCGACCTCTCGACTCTTACCGTTAAGGACGGCTACTATCTTGTAACCGTATCTCTCGGTGCAAGAGAAGCGGCAAGAGAGATAAAGCTCACGGCAACCCTTACCGTCGACGGAAAGGTAATGAGAGGTACGTTCACCTTCTCGATTCCCAAGTACGCGGAAAAGCTTCTTTCCGATACTTCGGCTTCGGCTACCGAAAAGACTCTTGTAAAGGACGTTCTTTCCTATATCAGAGCGGCATACACATTCTTCGGCACAGAGGATGCAGAGGCTATGGCAAAGATAGACGCGCTTCTCGGTGAGAATTATGACGAAACGAGCATACCCGTGATGAGCGGAAGTGCCGAAAAGCCCACGCTCGGCATCACTGCGGTCACCTATAACCTCGATGCAACCCCCGCTCTTCGCTTCTATCTTGCAGACGGATATAATGCATCCGATTTCGCATTCTCGATAAAGGGTAGTGCGGTTGCGGCAACCGAAGGCAGCGATAAGAACGGCAGACACCTCGAGGTTAAGCTCTATGCATACGAGCTTGCCGAAACGGTTGATTACACCGTAAACGGTGAGAGCGATTCCTGCCATATCAGATGTTATTACGAATGGGCAGCGACACAGAATAACGATGCTCTCACAAAGCTTGTTTCACGCTTCGCTAAGTATTGCGAGAGTGCGAAGGCTTACAGAGAGTCTGTTGCCAAGTAAGAAAGGAGATTATGAAAAATGAAAAAGTATCATACCCCCGAGCTTGAAGTGATCGAGCTTTCGGCAGAGGATATCATAACCTCCTCTCCCGGAACCGAAACGACTCCCAAGGAGGAAAGTGACGGAATCTGGGATCTTGACCTTGGATAAATTTTCGTCTTTCCGACAAAATTACCTCGGAAAAATTTCTCTGAAATATCTTCAATAACAAATCCCGCCGCGTATCGGTGCGGTTGTCCATCCGGGACAACGTCGATACGCAGCGGGATTTTATTATATTGAATTCAAATAAAAGCAACCATAACGGCTCTTTTGATAAAGGCGTTACACTGTCGGATATCAAGCTGAAATGCAAACTAAAATTTACTTATTCATATATTTTTCTATTGCACTGAAGGACTCTTCGCTGATAACGTGCTCTATTTTGCAGGCGTCGTTTGAGGCGATTTTTTCATCAACGCCGAGCCTTGTAAGAAAATCGGTCAGAAGAGTGTGGCGACGGTACATAGTTTCTGCTACCGATATACCGCTTTCTGTAAGATGAATGTGACCGTCAGCGTCCACCGTGATATAGCCTTCTTTTTTCAAGATACCCATAGCGCGGCTCACCGAGGGCTTTGAATATCCCATATAGCCCGAAACGTCTATTGCGTGTATCGAATCGTTTGTCTGCGAAAGAACGTATATGCTTTCAAGATACATTTCTCCCGATTCCTGTAAAGCCATGAGGCATCCTCCTTTTCGTTTTTATCATTTTACCACATCCTCGGTCAAAAGTCAACCGATATCTCGCGCCCGAGGTGCAGTGAATATATTCCGACTCGCTTCGGCAGTCTTCCGAACATTATTTCTATTGCCCGGCGGTAGTATGAGAGCTGAAGGCGGTGGGCGGCGATGAGTCTTTCCTCGCCAAGTCGCGTGTCGGCAAGCTCCTCGCGGGTGAGCCTGTCTGTCTTATAATCTATAAGATGAAGGTTGCCCTTGGCATCCTCGATTATGCAGTCTATAACACCCTGAACGAGTATTTCGCTGTCCGAGAGCAGCTCGCCCTTGACCTCGTCTGCGGTAAAGAGGGAGGCAGGGAGCTTGACGTTGAAGCGGAGCTCGCGATAGAGCTTGCTTGCTGCCTTCATCTCGGAGAAGAGCTGAGAGGCGATAAAGCGGTCTATCTCGTTTATCCTCACGCGATTCATATCCTCCTCGGATATAAATTTCAGATCCGTGAGCCTTTTCAGCTCGGCTCTCGTTCCGTTCGCCTCGATCTTTTCAAGGTCGCAGAACTGCAGAACGGTGTGCGTTGCTATTCCGCGCTTTGCACTTTCAGCCGAGGACGTTCCGGTCATAAATGATGGGAGTATCTGCTTTTGCTCTCCTTCGGACTCGATCTCGTTTTCTTCCGTTGCTTCGTCCGTAAGAATGCCCTCAATACGCAGAAGCTCGTCTATGCCGACAGAGCTGTCCTCAACTGTATCAAGCACCGTGGGAGAAAGCCTTGAAACGGATACCTTTTCGGGTAGTGCTTCAAGGTGTGAAAGCTCGTGCTCAAAGGTGAAGCGGCTTAGGTATTCCTCTGCACTTGCGCTCTCGCTTTCGTGTTTTTCCGTTACTTCGTTTACGTCCTTGCTTTCGCTTGAGGAAGCTACAGACTCGTCAAGTTCGTGATGGATGTCGGTGCGGTCGGACTCTATCACAGTCTTGCCGCAGCTCGCGGTCAGAAGTATGACCTCCAGTAGCCCCTTCGCCCCTCTGAGGATATGATCGGAAAGATTATCGCGCGTGGTAAGTATGCCGTCCATATATTCGTCGGTGGATTTTAAAGGGCATACTCCGTATACGTAAAGCTGCTCTCTTGCTCGCGTGAGTGCAACGTAGAGCACGCGCAGCTCCTCCTCAAATTCACGCTCTGCCATATAGTGGCGGATGATCTGACGGGCGGGATTGTCAACCAGTGCAAGACCGCTGTCATCCTTGTACTTCATAGCGATGCCGAAGCCCTCGTCAAAGGTTATTCTTCCCTCGTTGCCACCGCCGGGGGTTGGAGATACGACGAAGCATACGGGAAATTCAAGTCCCTTTGATTTATGAACCGTCATTATCTTCACCGAGCTCACGTTGTCACGTGTCTTTGCGGAGGGATAGCTTTCCTCGTTTTCTATCAGCATGTTCACGTAGCTTATAAAGCTGTAGAGCCCCTTGAAGTCGGATTCCTCATACTTGCGCGCATGGTTGTGCAGAAGCATAAGATTATCTCTGCCGCCGCTTTTTTCCGCCAGGGCGAGAAGTCCGCTCTCGCGGTAAATGAGCGAGAGAAGGGCATCGGTCGACATCCCCTCGGAAAGCCGCCTGTAGCCTGTGAGAGTGGCGATAAGATCCTTGCCGCGGGTATAGCTCGGATTTTTTCGTACGTATTCGGTCAAGGCGTCCCATACGGTTTCGCAGTCGGTTTCCTTTTTGATCCTTGTGAGCTCGTCTGCGGTGAAGCCGAATAGCGGCGAGCACATAAGCGCAACGAGGTATACGTCCTTGTGCGGATTATCTATCGAATAAAGGTAGGAAAGGGCAAGAAGCACCTCGTCGCACATAAAGAGGTCGCTCGAGTCGGTTATATCAGCCGCTATGCGCTCTCTTTCCAGAGCCCTGGATATAGCCGCTGCCTGCTTGCCGTTTACCGAGCGCAGGAGTATCGCAATATCCTCCGGCTTGATGGGAGTGCCGTCGGCTTTTTTGCCGCATTTGAGAAGCTCGGATATTTTAGCAACAAGACAGCGCGCCATAGCGTCAGCCGATGAGGACTCCTCCTCAAGCATTTCGTCGGGGAGTGTGTCGGGATCTGAGCCCGATGAGACCAAAGATGGCTTCTCTATAACGTGTATCTCGGGCGGTATACCGACAGGTATGTGGCCATCCGGATATATTTTTGAAAATTCAAGCTTGTCGCCGCTTGCGTAGCCTATACCTTCACCAGTAAGACCGAATGCCGTGTCGAATATTCCGTTAACAAAATCAACGACAGCCCGGTCGCATCTGAAGTTGCTTGACATAAATATCGAGGCGAAGGGGTGGTCTCCGTCATTGCCCATAGCGGGGTATGTGCGCTTCATATCGGCAAATATCTCGGGCTTCGCCGCTCGGAAGCCGTATATGCTTTGCTTGATGTCGCCAACCATAAAGCGGTTGGTGTCTGTAGCTATAGCCTCAAAGACCTTCGCTTGCAGACTGTTGACATCCTGGTATTCATCGACGTATATAGCGTCAAACTTTCTTGAAAGATCGTGAGCGAGCTCGGTCTTTTCGCCACCCTCGTCCCAGAGTGCCTCGTAGGCGTAGCGCTCAACGTCGGAGAATTCACATATACCTCGTTTGCGCTTGACCTCCATAAATACCGAATAGAATTTCTTAAGGAATTTATAGAAAATTGATAGCAATTTGTAAAGCTTTGTGTACGAATCACGCCATTCTTCCTCGGAATAGAGGAAATATATATCCTTAAACTTTTTTATATCGTCGCTGAAATACTTGCGTATATTCTTGAATAGAATGAAGAAATCCGTCGGATCAAGCTTGCCTGAATTGTAGACCGAGCGAGGCGAGAAGGCGAGGGTCAGCTCGCGCATTTTGTTATAGCTTTCGCACCTCGACATATCATCTATATATTTGCAGTATTCACAGAGGCGCTCGAGGTTTGCCGTGTCAAGCTTGGCGTCGGATGCCCGTCTTTGCAGCCGCCCGAATATATCACGGTATTCGGAGAGCACCCTGTGTACGTATTTTGTAAGATAAGCCCCGATGCGTGTCGCTTCAACCGAGGCGAATTTATCGGGATCGTATTCCTCGACGAGAGGCAGAAGCGCATCTATCCCCTTTTCTGCAGAGGTGAGCTTCTCAAAAATGAGTTTTATTGATTCCGAAAGTGCCTCGGAGTATTTGACTCCGGCAAGGCAATCGGCAAGCTCGATGAATTCATCGGCAGAGCAGACGTCGGTAAGCTCGTTTTCAAATGCCGCATCAATAAGCCCGTCGAGGATCGAGGAGGCTATTATTCCCGCCTCGGCAGGCTCGGCTATTCTGTATGACGGAGTGAGCCCGACGTTCTCTGCAGACATGCGGAGTATACTGTTGCAAAAGGCGGTTATGGTTAAAATTTTCGCATCCTTCAGTCGCAGGAGCTGCTCCTCGAGACGCGTGTTTTTCGGGTTCTCAAGAGCTGCTTTTTTTATAGCGCGACCTATCCTCTCGCGGAGCTCGTCAACAGCCGCGTTGGTGAAGGTGACTATGAGCATTCTGCCTATATCTCTCGGATCCTTGTCATCAAGTATTGATTGAATTATTCTTTCGGTCAGAGTGGCGGTTTTTCCCGAGCCTGCCGCCGCACTCACCAGAAGCGTGCGGTCGCGGGTATCTATTGCGAGCTGTTGCTCCTTTGTCCAAGCCATGGTACTCTCCTTTATACTCCAAATTGCTTTATTGGCTTTATTGCGAGCCCCTGTTCAAATTCGCGAACCTCTCCGAGGGCAAAGAAGCCCTCCTTGCCCGAGAGCCTTACCCGCTCTCCGCACTCAAGCGAAATGGAGAGCTTGTGAAGATATATCTCCACTCCGCAGGAGGCAAGCCTCTCAAAAAACTGAGGAAGCTCTATGTTTTTGAGACTCATAAATACGCGCTCTACGGGGACGATAAGATCCTCACGCTCTGCTTCGCTCATCGCCTCAAGCTCTCCCAGCGTGTATGCATCGCTGAGGGTAAATACCGATGCGTGTGTTCTTTCAAGCGTTTCCATAACTCCGCCTGTGCCGAGCTTTTTGCCTATATCGGCACAAAGTGTCCGTATATAAGTGCCCTTTGAGCAGTGAACGTCCAGGCTATAGGTGCGGTCTGTGAGCCTTTTTACCGATAGACTGTGTATCGTGACGGGGCGCGCCTCTCTTTCCACCTCGCCGCCCGAGCGCGCGATGTCGCAAAGCTTTCTGCCTCCGACCTTGAGTGCCGAGTACATAGGCGGTGTCTGCATATATTCACCGACAAAATCCTGTGCTGCGGCGAGCACTGCCTCCTCGGTGGGGATAAGCTCGCTTCTCGTCAGGACCTCGCCTGTTATATCCTCGGTGTCTGTAGTTATGCCCAGTCTGAGTGTTGCGCGGTAATATTTATCCGACGAAAGCATATATTCACTCGCCTTTACCGCCCTTCCGATAAGGACGGGGAGGACTCCTGTTGCTAAGGGATCAAGCGTACCCGTATGACCTGCCTTGTCGGCGCCGAAGATGCGCTTCACCTTGTTCACCGCGCTCTGCGAGGTCATTCCCTGTTCTTTTTTTAATACCACGATTCCGCTTTTCATAGGCATACTCCATAAAAGTGTGTTGTTCAAATATTATTTTACCATACAAAACGGAAAATTTCAACCGAAACTATTGCGAAAATAAGGAATATATAGTAAAATATCGGTATAGAATACATAAGGTGAGGTGTTTTTTATGAAAGCTATTATAACCGTTACGGGAAAGGACAAGGTCGGAATAATCTCGCTTGTCAGCACCGAGTGCGCAAAAAACGGCGCAAACATCATAGATATAAGCCAGACGGTAATGAAGGAATTCTTCGCTATGACCATGCTCGTTGAGATAGACGGCCTTGCGGACCGCTTCGCATCCTTCGCATCCGATATGCAGAAAATGGGCATCGAGAACGGTGTGGATATCCGTGTTATGCATGAGGATATATTCAATTCAATGCACAGGATCTGACGGAGGGAAAGATGCTTAACATACAGGATATTCTTGAAACCATTCGTATGATCAGGGAAGAAAACCTTGATATCAGAACGGTAACCATGGGTATATCGCTTTTCGACTGCATTTCGGACGATCCCGACAGGCTTGAAAAGAAGGTGTACGATAAAATAATGACCTCTGCGAGGAATCTTGTCAGAGTATGCGAGGATCTTGAAAATACCTACGGAATACCGATTGTAAATAAGAGAGTCAGCGTGACTCCGATATCATACATCGGCTCGGGGCTTTCTCCCGAGGGATTCGTCCGCCTCGCGCGCGTCCTTGACCGCGCCGCATGCGACCTCGGCGTAAACTTCATCGGCGGCTATTCGGCTCACGTTCAGAAGGGGGCTATACGCGGCGCATCCACGCTGATCGAATCCATACCCTATGCTATGGCAGAGACCGAGCGTGTCTGCTCGTCGATAAACGTTGCTACCACCAAGGCGGGCATAAATATGGATGCCGTCCGACGCATGGGCGAGATAATAAAGGAGGCGGCATATCTTACGCGTGATCGGGACTCGATAGGCTGTGCAAAAATAGTTGTATTTGCGAATATTCCCGAGGATAACCCCTTTATGGCGGGTGCTGTGCACGGAATCGGTGAGCCCGATACGGTCATAAACGTCGGTGTCAGCGGCCCCGGAGTTGTTGCCGCGGCTATTAAGGAGGCAGGCGACTGTGATTTCTCGGTTCTTGCGGAAACCATAAAAAGAATAGCCTTCAAGATAACGAGAGTAGGTCAGCTCATAGCCTCGGAGGCTGCAAATCGCCTGGGTGTGCCCTACGGTATAGTTGACCTTTCATTGGCGCCTACACCCGCTGCGGGTGATTCGGTTGCCGAGATACTTGAAAATATGGGACTTGAGGTGACGGGTACTCACGGCACTACCGCGGCGCTCGCGCTCCTTAACGATGCGGTCAAAAAGGGCGGTGTCATGGCGTCCAATCATGTCGGAGGCCTTTCGGGTGCTTTCATTCCGGTGTCCGAGGACAGGGGCATGATATCCGCCGTGGATCGCGGCATACTTACGCTTGAAAAGCTTGAGGCTATGACAGCGGTATGCTCGGTCGGACTCGATATGTTTGCCGTTCCCGGCGATACCGATGCCTCCACTATATCGGGCATTATAGCCGACGAGATATCGATAGGTGTTGTAAATAACAAGACTACTGCGGTGCGCGTTATCCCCGTGTACGGCAAGAACGTCGGTGACTACTGCGAGTTCGGCGGTCTGCTCGGATATGCGCCCATAATGAAGCTGAAGGGTGAATCCTGTGCACGTTTTATAAACAGAGGCGGAAGGATCCCCGCACCCATACATTCACTCAAGAACTGACGGTTTGAAAATATACCGCTCAGGCGAGTGAAACCGTATCCAGATAAGGCTCCGCTCGCCTAAATATCGCAAATTCGGATAATAAAAACAGAGAGCTCTCACAAAATGCGTTGGGAGCTCTCCGTTTTTTGTTTTGCGAGAATATCCGACAGAAATTGCCGCGGATAAAACGACACACATCGCGCTCACACCGCGGTATAATGAAAATAAAAACTTCGGCTTTGACTATGCCGGAGATAGGAGCTTTTATGGAAGTTAAAGAAAAGTTGAAGGAAAACAAGGGCGGTGCAGAGCAGAGTCTTCGGGCTCAATCGGTCGGAGGAAGTGTCAGCACTATGAAACTTCTGACTAATATATCTGCGGCGGTGCTGGGCTTTCTTTTCGGAGGATGTCATCTGGCATTCGGCGCGTATCCGTTGGGTATAGGGCTTGTCGCGGTGCTCCCGGGGTGCATATGGTCGGCTCTTTGCGGTGTGGTGCTCGGCTCGCTGACCGCAGGAAGAAACGGCATAATATACGGAATGGTATCGGTGCTGACCGTCTTCCTTCGCATAATAATATCAGGCGGAGGAATAAAGAGCGAAGAGGAGAAGGAGGGAAAGAAGGTCTTCTGCGAGAGCTTGACACTGCGGCTCGCCTCGGCGGTAATCGCAGGTGCTGTGTCTGCGCTTTACGAGATACTTCTTTCGGGCATAAGTCCCGAGAGCTTGCTTTTCGGCTCGGTTATGATACTCGCGCCGGCTCTGCAGACGGTATTACTGTACGGAAGCTTTTCGGAGGGAATAGGCCTTCGTGAGCTGCTTTTTGGCAAGAAGCCTATCTTTACACGGGGTAGGGGTATGGTCTTGTACAGGATATCGCTATTGTCATTTATCCTGCTCTCGTCCGTGAGTCTTGCGAAATACGATATTTTCGGTGTGGACCCGGGCTTTATATTTGCGGGTGCGGTAACCTTGTTTTCTGCGAAAAGATTCGGACCTCTGTACGGCTCTGTGTGCGGATTTGTGGCATCGGTCGGACTGAGTGGGCTATATTCGGTGTCGTTTGCGCTTGCGGGCGCGGCGGCAGGAGTTGTGTTCGCCTTCGGACATGCTTATGCGCTGCTTGCGGGCGGCATACTTCTTTCGGCATGGGGTGCTTACGTCGGGGGCGTGTCGGGACTTCTCGAGGTCTTCCCGGAATACCTGATAAGTGCATCACTTATGCTCCCGGCCTTCCGCTATTTTGAAAGAGAGGTCTCGGGCGCGGCGGACGAGTCGGTAATGAAGCGAGCCACCGATATGGTTGGGACTATGGCGCTTTCTCACAGGAGCCGTCAGGCGTTCTCGGCCGAGCGCATCTCCGAGGTGATATACCGTATGGTGCCTGCTGTGTCAAGATTTTCAGAGAGCGAGATAACCGTTGACGATTATTCGGTCTTTGCCAGAATAAGCGAGGAGGTAAACAGAAATATGCTTGCCGAGCGCGAGATGGATGAGGAGCTTACCGATAAGCTTGAAGCAGTTCTTGCCGAGAGCGGCATTGGCGAGGGTGTAATAAGAGCATTTGGTAAGCGCAGAAAGCATATCATATGCTCAGCGGAGGACAAGGACGGAAGTCTTATAACCTCAAAGCAGTTGAGATCGGCTATAGAAAATACCGCAGGTGTAAGGCTTGCGGTTCCGGAATATTTCAGACGCGGAGAGATGGTTATGATGGACTGTATGGCGGATAGAAAATATAGAATAGAGAGTGCTTGCTCTAAGAAAACAAGCGAGCGCGATGCTGTGTCGGGCGATAGTGTTAAATCCTTCGAAAGTAAAGATATGTTTGCATATGGTTTGATATGTGACGGTATGGGAAGTGGAAAAGAAGCTAAAAGAATATCGGATTTTTCTTCGGGATTCTTAAAAAACGCGTTGGATCTGGAGATGGAGAGCGACACTCTTATGCATATGCTGAATTCGCTTCTTCGCAGGAAGGGTGATGAATGTGGTGTTACGGTGGACCTTTTCTCCTTCGATCTTATAACGGGTAATGCCTTCTTTTTAAAAAGCGGAGCGGCACCCTCTTATGTAAAAAGGCGCGATTCTCTTTTCAGAATAAAATCGGAAACTATGCCTCTCGGTATTCTCAGGGAGGTTGATGTCGAGAAAATAAGTGTCAAGGCAGAGCCCGGTGATTACGTTATAATGCTCTCCGACGGAATGCTTGATGACAGTGCCGACAATACGCGCCTCGTTGAGCTTCTTAATAAGCCGCCTCTTGACGATCTGCAGGCTTATGCGGAGTTGCTCGTCGATGAGGCAGGGAAGACAGCTCCGGGAGAGGACGACAGGAGTATTCTTGTAATTCGGATATCTGAGATAGAATAGACAATATCTGCGCTTTTGCATAAAATGAAAAAGGGACGGTGTGTTCGGGCGGGAGCATAAAAAAGCTATTCGGCATAGAATAGAGCCCCGTATCCGTCGCTCCCTCCATAACAAGAAAGGGGCCGTCTTAAATCTGAAAAGCATTTAAGACAGCTCCGCCCCGAAAGGATAGTTTTATGAAAATAATTCTGATACGCTCCCCAAAGCTTCTTGCGCCGATACTTAAAAAGATATTCGGGATAAACTGAGCAGATAACGGTTTTTATTTGTGCACGCACTGTGTGAAACAGACACGCGGTGCGTGCTTTTTTGTCTTCCTCTGTGGTATCAAACACCTGCTATATCGCTTTTCGCATCGAAGGGGGCACCAGCATCTTTGCCGTAAAGCCTTTGGTAAAGGCTTTTTTTGAGGCGGTAATCGGTGTTCATCATATAGGCTCGGTTTTCTGCCACAGATGCCTCGGGATCGGGGTAGATAGGCGGCAGAATATGAAGCACGCGCCGAACGGGTAGAAATCCGTCATTGTCGCGCTCACCGTCAATTGTTATCAGCTCGGTGAATGTCGGCAGCACCGGCACTCCGAAGGACGCGGCGATATGGTATGCTCCGTCCTTCGGCTGCCTTGGCTTTTTGTAGTTGAACCACATCTCCGCTTCGGGATATACCAGCAAAAGACCGCCGCCCGCAAGGAGCCTCTGCATCGAGGGCATAAATTTTTTCGTCACGTATGAGGCGGTGGGTATATATGGGTGTGTGTTGCAGTTTCGCATAAGAAAGCCGAATGCGCCGCCCATAAACATATTGGCTTCCTGTATCATTATGTGCAGATCCTTTTTTCTTCCCATGATCTCTGTAAGCATACGTATTGGGGTTGAATCCGCGGGATTGTAGTGATTTGAGGTTATGACTGCACCCGAGCCTATCTCAAGTGCATTTTCGACACCCGATATAGAGGTGGTCTTATTGAATTTATCGCATAGACCGTCCGCAAGCCTCGATGCGGCGGATGCCCTCATCCTCGCCAGAGGCGAGCGCCTGTCGTTATCAAATCGGGCGGCAAGCCGCTCGCGCTCCTCGCGCGTTACGTGGTGATCGGATATCTCGACCTTCTTCCAATAATTACCCTCGCTTGCGGCACGGGCTATGTTTTCCAAGACCTGAAGCCTTTCGTATGAAAGATGCTCTGTTGTTTTCATTTTTCTCCATTCCTTTGCTAAAGAGGTTCGCTATCAGGTACATAAGAGTGATGCGAAGCCCTCGTGCGAGCCTGCAAGCTCCTCCGCGCAGTGCAGAAGCTCTGCCGCAGAGCCGAGATCGCTCGCTCTTTGCTCATCGGTGTATTCGTTTCTTTCACGAAGCAGCTCTGTGATAAACGGAGTGCATGCCGCCGTTTTCCAGAAGAGTCTTTCGTTGACGACGCCGAAGTAGTGCCACGGCTTGTAGAACATATTGTAGTGCATTATGAATACATCCTCGTCCGTCTGTTCGTTTTCGTAAAGTATGGGATGCTTATTCCATAGCGGATGCAGATATTTTACCCGACCTTGGCAAAGAAAATTCAGGTAATCCTGATCGGGCGCGACCGTTTTGAATGAAAAATTCTCCATCATATCAATAAGCTTTTCGCATGTCCTCTCGCGGCGCATAGCCGAAAGGTTCATCACAAGAACTCCGGAATTGAAATATTCTTCTGCATCATCTATGCCCACGTAATTTTCAACGTATTTGCAGAACACTGACTCGCCTATAACCGTTTCATCGGTGACGGCGGCAAGAAGATATCCGTCAAGCTCTGTATCGTAAAGATCGGCTACGTCGCGACAAGCCACGGTATCCGAATCGAGGTAGACCGCCTTTTCAATATCGGGGAAAAGGCCGGGGATAAGTATGCGGTAGAATATAGCCTCGGAATAATAGTCCCGGAGCGTTGGTGCGATATGTTTGCGGAGATAGGATATTTCGCTTTCCACGTTGCGGATGTGTATTTTAATGTTTGGCTTTGTGAATTTATTAAGTACTGCAAGAGAATCGTCCGTCATATCTGTGGTGAGGACTGTCAGGTTATATTCTCTGTCGGTTACGGCATGCTCGGAGATAGAATAAATGGAAACTCCGAGATATGGCAGATACGTGCGGTCTGCCGCAAAGAAAATGTTTACGTTATCCATTTTGTATCCTTTCATATGTTTATATTCGATGCATACTGTCGTATTCCTTGAAAATATCGTCAAAGCTGTGATCGCCGAGCATACTGTGCACGAGCTCCGGCTGCCAGGGCTTTACCGTTTGAGTGTGGAAGTAGGGGAAGAGCTTTACGGTCATAGAGAAGTGGCGTATCAGTGTGTCGGGCGCGGTCCTTTTTTGCTCATTGAAGCGCCTGTTAAGAATAAGTCTTCGTTTTGCATATCTGTTGAGAGCGTGCTGATCGCAAAGAAGCATTTTTTTGTTATTGCAGAGCAGGATGCATTTTTCAAATATTCTATCCCTCCGCATAGTATTCATATTGAAAAGGATCACACCGGCGTTAAGATATCTTGGCGAGAAAAAGAATTTCCCGATATAGTCGCGTACGCCTGCTATGTGATAGTCGTCTATATTAAGATCATATATCTCGAGGACGTCACCCTGTAAAAGCACGTCTGTGTCGAGATAAAGCAGCTTATCCCCGATATCCTCTATCTCGTTTGCAAAGAGGCGTATCATTGTATACGGAGTGTAGCCCGTGTTTATATTTTTGCTGTGGATAAGATCGCGGCGAAAGCTTTCACCAAAGTCGCGGAGTATGACCTCTGACTCCGGATTCTTCGATTTCAGCAAAAGCTCGAGCGCCCCTCTCATTTCTTCTGTTACAGGGCGGAATCGCTCGTTTATATCGGATAGATCCATCGTTCCGATATATAGGCGAACGGCGGCATCCGTGTGTCGGATAAGCGAAAGCATAGCCAGCTCCATTCCCGGTAATACTCTGTCGTTTCCGCACATAAGAATGTTTATTTTATTCATCTTTATTATTCTCTTTTTTATATTCTATTATTTCTATATCAGAGAGAGAACAGCGCGACTCCATAGCGCACCGCACCTCTCGGTATAGCTTTTCTCGCGAGTCCTTCGGGCAAAGCTCTCTGTCCGGGAGAAAGGGCCCGTCGATATAAAGCTCGCATCGAAAGCTTCTTCCGCGTTTTTTGTATACCCTGGTCATTGTGAATACAGCTGCTCCGAGCTTATCAGGCAGGGAAAGCAGCTCGCTTCCGAAAGGACGCAGATCCTTCATAAAGGGCCACAGATGTCCCTCGGGATAAATAACGACTGCGCGCCTCTCGCTTATCCTCTTTTTTACCGCCTCGGTGAAGCCGCGCGCGGCACGTGGATCGGTGGGGAGTGGGATCGCTCCAAGAGGGCGGAGAAGTCTGCCGAGGACAGGAATACTCATATTTTTCGAGCTTATCACCGTGTGAGCCGATGTGGGGAAGGCTATCGCCCCCGGTGCAAAGGCGTCAGATATCGGCGAGGTGTGGTTTCCGTATAAAAAGAATCCCTTGCCGCGGTAGTCCTTAAGCTTATCTCTGCCTATCACTTTTGTGCGCGAGAAAAGATAAGTATGAAGGAGGGCTATCGGAGTCATTACCCATCCGTAAAGGAGGGAAAACTTGAGTCGGTCGCCTCTCTTATCGGAAAGATAAGGGTAGTCCTTGCCGATCTTTACGGCTTTGTAGCTTTTATGATCAAAATCAGTTTTGTAATCGGTAAAATACTCGGTCCTTCTCGGGTATTTTTTCTTTGCCGAGCCGATGATTCTCACCTCCGCTTGTGTTGTCTTTTTATCTCTGCTACCACAGGTTTTATTTTTGTTACCGTGGTTTTCGTTTCTTTTGCCGCAGGCTTTTCTTGCCGCCTGCGCGTATGTTTGGTTTTTGCCGCCGTTATAGCTTGCACAGCGGCAAGAGCTCTCTCTTTTTGTCGGTCAGCAGCTTTTTTCGCATCAGCGGCAAAGCATCTTCTTGCGTGGATTCTATCACGTTTTGAAAATAAGGTCAATAGTTTTTGCTCTCAACCTGATTCAACCAAAAAGAGAATTCTCACAGAGAGTCAACAACGGTGTCCGATGCTACTCCACAAAACTGAGAATTCCCGAACTATGTTGACTTTTTGGCATATTTGTGCTATAATCGAGCTACAGATAGGAAACGAATGCATAATCATAAACAAAAGTTTACATAACTGGCGAAAGGTAAAAAATGGATAATATTAAAGAAATAATAGCTAAAAATCTTGTGGAACTAAGGCGCTCACGCAAGCTCACTCAGCAGGAACTGGCGCAAAGGCTCAATTATTCGGATAAGGCGGTATCCCGATGGGAGCACGCGGAGACTATGCCTGACATAGAAACGCTTTGTAAGATATGTGACCTGTACGGAGTTGAGTTTCAGTATCTTCTCCAAAAGGAGCAACCGAAGAAAAACAATCCTTACGTCAAGCGCACAGATATTCCCGGTAAGGTTATAACGATGTTTATTGCCGTTTGCGCCGTTTGGATAGCCGCCCTCATAGCCTATACCTACGTCAATATAATCTTTGGAAGAAATGAGTGGACGCTCTTTATCTGGGCGATCCCGCTGACGGGAATTATCTGTCGCGCGTACAATCATTTCTATTTCAGGAGCAAGGTGGTAAACTGCGTTTTCGCCTCGATAACAATGTGGACGCTTCTGCTCGCCTTTTATCTGCAGACGCTTGAATATAATATATGGATGCTTTTCATCATGGGCGTTCCTATACAGGCAGTCATAATAATGAGCACAATTCTTAAAATCAAAGGAACGGAATCGCATCCGAGGGAGGATAAGAAATGAATCCCTGGTTAATAGTACTTATTGCTGTCATCGGTACGGCGGCTCTTGTGACGGCAGCTCTTTGTCTGATCACTTATAACATGGCATTCTACAGGAATCCGAAAAAGCATAAGGCAGATCCTTACAGGGCCATAAAGGACGACTCGCCCGGCTCGGTCTATTCAAGAAAGCTTATTGATCACATAGTTTCGCTGAAATATGAGAATATATACACCGAGTCGCACGATGGCTTGCGCCTTCGCGCAAGGCTTTACAAGGTAAAGGAGGATGCTCCGTTCGTCATCCAGTGTCACGGCTATAAGAGCACGCCGATGCTCGATTTTTCGGGTGGCGGTGCGCTTGCTATGGAGATGTCAATGAACGTAATTATGATAGATCAGCGAGCTCACGGCGAGAGCGAGGGAAGGACTATCTCCTTCGGTCTTAACGAGAGCCGTGACCTTAGTGCCTGGGTAGAATACGTAGTGAAAAATTACGGAGAGGACAGAAAAATACTCCTGAACGGTATTTCTATGGGTGCGGCTACTGTTCTTATGGCATCGGCTATGCCATTACCGAAGAACGTTGTCGGAATTGCCGCCGACTGCCCATACTCCTCGACGAAAGAGATAATCAAAAAGGTGATACGCGATATGCATCTGCCTGCTGATATTCTATATCCCTTCGTGCGCCTCGGCGCGCGCGTGCTCGGTGGATTCGATCCTGATAAATGCAATCCCGAGGAGGCGGTGAAGAGCGCCTCACTGCCGATACTTCTTGTTCACGGAGAGGCGGACAGCTTTGTTCCGTTCTATATGAGTGAAAGAATAAAGGCGTCAAATCCGAATATAGAGTTTCACGCCTTTCCAAATGCTGACCACGGTAAGAGCTTTATCGAAGATACTGATAGATACAAGACGGCATTTATTGAATTCAGTGAAAGATGCCTTGCTCTTAAAAATAGCGAAAATTAAAACTTAAGTTTACAAAAATGCAAAAAACGGAAGGAAAACATAATGAATTATAATATCAAAGTGGGGGATGTGGTGCACGGATTTGAATTTTTGTCATCGACTCCCGTTAAGGAAATAGACGCCGTGCTTCACGAGGCGGTATATCTGAAGAACCGCGCGAAGCTTTTGTTCATAGAGCGTCCCGATACCAATAAAACCTTTGCCATAGCCTTCAAGACCATACCCGAGGACGATACGGGCGTTTTCCATATACTTGAGCACTCGGTGCTCTGCGGCTCGGAGAAATATCCCGTAAAGGAGCCCTTCGTTGAGCTTCTGAAGGGCTCGCTTAAGACCTTCCTCAATGCATTCACATTCCCCGATAAGACTATGTATCCTGTTTCTTCAAAGAATCCCAAGGATTTCCTTAACCTTGTGGACGTATATATGGATGCGGTGCTTCATCCGCGTGCACTCACGATGCCGGAGATATTTTATCAGGAGGGCTGGCACTATGAGCTTCATTCCGAGGGGGAGGAAATGACCTATAAGGGCGTTGTCTTTAATGAAATGAAGGGTGCTTATTCGTCTGTGGACGAGGTCATGATGGAGAAAATGTCCTCGCTCCTTTATCCTGACAGCTGTTACGGAAAGGACTCCGGAGGCGCACCCGTGTCGATTCCCGACCTTACGTATGAGCAGTTTGTCGGTGCTCATAAGAGGTATTACCACCCTTCGAACTCGCGCATTATTCTGGACGGAGAGATAGAGCTTGATAAAACGCTTGCCCTGCTTGATTCCTATCTATCGGCATACGAATATCTTGAGGTCGACTCGGATATACCCTTCATTTCACATCGAGGCCATACCGTTTCCGAGGCGGAATACGAAATATCCGAGGGCGAGGATCCCGAAGGAAAGGTGCGTGTCTGCCTTGGATTTGCCACCGGCAGATATGACGATCACGCGCTCTCGGACGCGCTCGGTGTGCTTGCAGATGCCATTTCGGGCAGTAATGCATCACCCTTTAAGAAACGTATCCTCGAATCGGGGCTTTGCGAGGACGTTAATTTTATATTTTACGACGGAATACAGGAAAATTCAGTCCTTATCGAGATAAAAAACGTAAGAAAAGAAAATACCGAAGCGGTAAAGACGCTCGTTTTTGACACGCTCCGCGAGCTTTCCGAGAGCGGAATTGATAAATCGTTGCTCCGCGCATCGGTAAATATCCTTGAATTTAAGCTTCGTGAAAACGAGGGCGGCTCCTATCCTCAGGGCATATCCTATGCCATATCTGTGCTTGATACCTGGCTCTATGGCGGCGATATTGCAAAATCTCTGGCCTTTGAGAAAAGAGTTGAAGCCTTGCGCGAGGGAATTGACTCGGGCTATTACGAAATGATAATAAGAGAAGTATTTCTCGAATCGCCGCACAGTGCCGAGCTTGTGATGATCCCATCTCACGATCTCGGTGAGCGCAATCTTGCTCTTGAGAAAAAGCGGCTTTCGGATGCAAGGGCTGCTATGAGCGAGGAGGAGCTTCGCTCGGTTATTGAGCGCACTCTTGCACTTGAGCGGTGGCAGCAGAGCGAGGATAGTGATGAAGCACTCGCAACGCTTCCGTCGCTCACCAAGGAGGACCTCACCGACGAGCCCGAGGACTATATATGCGAGGAATACGAGCTTCTCGGATGCCGTTCGCTTTTTACCCCGGTTTCATCAAGCGGAATAACGTATACAACACTTATGTTTGATGCCACCGATCTTACCGAGGATGAGATATTCAAGGCATCGGTGCTGACCGACGTTCTTATTCATTTGCCTACCGATAAGAGCGATGCGGTAGCTCTGCAGACGAGGATCAAGAGCGAGCTTGGCGGCTTCTCGCTGGCTCTCGCTCCCTTCACAAGAGAGGGCAGGGCATCGCTTTATCTGCAGGTGCGTATCGCTTCTCTTGACAGCCGCCTCGATTCAGCGGTGGATATAGCGGAGGAAATACTCCTTCACAGCCACCTTGACGAAAAGGAGATCGTGCGAAGACTTGTCAAGCAGAATAAAAACGGATATTATGAGTCTATGGTAGCCACCGGGCATTCTGTGGGACTCCACAGATGCACCGCCTATCTTACCGCAGAGGGCGCCATCTCCGAATATGCGGGTGGAATTGAGTGCTATCTCGGATATAAGCATCTCGATTCGGAATTTGACTCGGTAATAGACGGATTTATCGCAGATATGCAGCGCATATGCAAAAAGCTCTTCGTTAAGGACAGGCTTATCCTTTGCCACGCGGGAAAGAGAAATGACGAGGCTATGCAGGGCTTTATCGGAATGCTTCCCTCAGGCGAGGCTGCCGCGTGCAGCGAAAGCCCGGTTGGGCCTCTGGGAAAACGCAATGAGGCAATAGTTATACCTGCCGGTATCGCGTATGCGACGAGAGTTTCTGCATCCGAAAAGGATAACCACGGCTCTATGGCTGTGGTCAGATCCATTCTGTCTTATCAGTATTTATGGAATGCTATCCGCGTTCAGGGCGGTGCATACGGTGCGGGCTTTGTAGCCAGAAGAAACGGCATACACGGCTTCTACACATACCGCGATCCGAATCCTTCAAGATCGCTTGAGTGCTTTGCCGCCTGTGCTGATTTCCTTCGTACAGTGGCTGCCGAGGGCGACAATATCACCAATTTCATAATAGGAGCGGTAGGTGATACGAGCCCTATAATCACTCCGCGCATCATGAAATCGCTTGCACTCTCCGCCTATTTCAGGGGTGAGAGCTATGCCGATAGAGTGAGGTATAGGGACGAGCTTGTAAATACCTCGATGGATGACCTGAATGCCGCCGCAGACCTTATAGAAAGGCTTTATCCTCTTTCCGGAAGCTGCGTTGTGCTAGGCCGTGATAAGCTGGCGGAGCTCGGGTACGAGCCGGATAACGTCATAGAGCTTTAATTTTATATAATTGCCGCAAAAATATAATAAAACAAAGATATTGTACCGTGACGGTATATCTATGAAAATAAAAAAAGGGTATGAACTCCGAGCTCTGATGTCGGTTTTCATACCCTTTTTTTGCTTTGAATTTCGTTTTTAATTTTTCTTTGTGCAGGTATCCTTGCGGTAGGACTCTGTATCCTTGCAGTAGAACTCTGTATCCTTGCGGCAGGGCCGTATTTTATGCATAAGCTTCATCATTCAGCATAAGCCTGAAGACCATTTCATTATGCTTATAGAATTCGGTAGCGGCATCCCCCTTGAACTGAGTTCCGAATTCGGTGAACCTGCGGATCGCTATGATGCTGTCGCTTCCGAGAGAGCTGAAGCCGGGGTTATCGTAAAGCGGCGTTGAGGAAAGATAGACTCCGCATTCTCCTGCGAGAAGATAGCCCTCGTCGCCCGCAGCCTCGGCGATCTTTGCATTGTCCGGGAGATAGTCGCGTATATTTGCAAAGGGATTGTTGCTTTCGTTTTTTGTACATTCAATGAAGAGTGACTCGGAGAGAATTATTATATAGTAATCTCCGAAGACGATGCTCTGTCTGAATATCTCCTTATTGTCTTCAATGAGCGCGTAGTTGACCTCTGTGCCGTCGTGGCGCGATTCTATTTCCTTGATATCTTCCTTCGAGGGGATAAAAAGGGCAGAGAGGTTTACTCTGCGCTCACCGTCACCGTCAAAATCACTGACAAATCTCTGATATGCCTTCGTCAGCTCGCGGAATTCGCTTTCACCGCCCGACTCCGCGCGTGAAATATCCGTTCCGCCCGCATACATAACGTGGATATCGTAATTCGGGCGCGAGCAGGTCTGCATGATGCAGAGCACAAGCACGAATACAATGAATAGTGCCGCTATTGTATGCCACTTGTAGTGATACCAGAAATTATCAAGCCATGCAAAAAAGCGCGATTTTGGCTCGGGACTATCGGTATATTTTTCGTTTTCGTTCATCTCTTTATGGCAGGCTTTGTGAGCCGTGTTCTCCTTTTTTTGAGGATTCTTGCTTTATCTCTTGCAAAAGCAAGAACATTCCGAAGGTCTTGCCGTTTAATATGAGAGCAGCATATCCGATAATGATTATAGCATAAAATGAAAGTTCTGTCAACCTAGGTTGTTTGTGTTACCGTCTATCTGCAGGACCAGCCGCTTTACTGTACCGTTTTTGTTCTTTTTGAAAATTCCGCCACGATATTCGACGTCGATCATACTGCCGGGTATCAGATCGCTTGCGGCAATCGTTTCGCCCGCGTGATCAACAAGACGGCTCTTTTCATCTGCCGTCAGCATAAATTCACCGCCCGCAGAGGACTCCGCTTTGATGCTTAACCTACCGTCATCAAGGTCTTTGACCTCGATCACAGTCCCTCTGAAATCAACCGTGTCGGGGCGAATCGCCGCCTGAATTATCAAAACAGAAATGACAAGCAGTGCTGCGCATCCCATAATAAACAGAGTTTTAAATTGCTTCATTTTTTATCTCCTTGGGAGTTTTTATATTCGTTTGCATTCATTCAAGTGTGAATATGAGCTTGTTTTCCGAGAAGGTCACTCTGTATCTGTAGGAATTGAAGTCACCCTCCTTGTATTCGCCTATGAGATACAGAGAGCCGTCCTTTTCCTCAAATCGAATATCGTCGTACGCCGTGAACGGTATGGAGTTGTTTGCATAGATTTCTCCCATTGAAAGCAAATAATAATGCAGCGCTCCGTCGCTTCCGATATTTGCAAGTAATATTTCGTACCTTCCGTTTTCGTCTATATCACACCAGATGCTGTCCTGGGATGCACCGTATAGCTGATAGTACCCGCTGAAGGATGCCTTATCGGGGAGCAAACGGTCGAACTCCTTTGTGTCAGACTTCTCCTCCGAGTATATCAGGGCGTCACCTGTGTCTGTAAATACGAGCTTTATGCCGAAAGAATCACGAGAGGTTATAATCAGCCTTGAATTTTCGTATTTATATGTGCCTATTGCCCTGTAATTGATATTTCCTCCAAAGAGCACTGTTGCAATGCCGCTACCCGTGTCGAGTATTATCGAGGTATCCACGCTATCCTCCGACTTGTACGTCATAGTGTAAAGATAGGTAGGAAGGACTTCGTTGAATCTGAACTCATAAAGTGCGGAAATGCGATCATCATCGGCATATCCCATATAAAGCGACTCCTGTGAGCGTAAAAGGTATATTTCCTCATGATCTATCCCGGATTTTGCAGTGGGAGTTATTCTCCATGCTCCGCGCACTCTTTCGTGGAAATATTCCGCATCGTACCCTTGACGGAATATCAGATGCTCAAAAAGAGAACGGTATTCGGAAAGAGAAATGTATGCGGTATGCATTTTGCCAAGTCCAACGTATGCGCCTGCCGAGATATCCTTTGATTCCACAAGAATATCGCCGCCCTCGGTAAATACGACACGGGGTGCACTGTCGCAGCCGGTATCGGTGCTTGCCGCCGCTATAACCTTTCCCGCATACCAGATGCCCTCATTTACCGAAACGGTATCGGTCTTTTTGTACGTGAGAAAACAGGCGGCGAATATCGCACAGATAATAAGAGATGTTCCGATAACTGCACCGGTGGGTGCTGTGTATCTTGAAATGGCAGATATTCTTGATTTGACCGAAATCTCGCAGAAAGCAGGAGCACATACGAAAAGAAGCTTGTTTTTTATTCCCAGCGAAAGAAGAGCCTCGGAATAATCGGCTTTTTCCCCTGCCGAAAGTGTGGATATAACTCTCTCGTCGCACGCGCTCTCAATATCCCTGCAGAAAAGAAGATACCCGAGCCACAAAATCGGATTGAACCAATATACAGAAAGCAGTATGAAGCCGAGCGGCTTCCACACGTGGTCAAGCCTTTTAACATGGGCGCGCTCATGCGCCACAACAAAGCTGTAGCTCTTCTCTGATATATCGGAGGGAAGATATATCCGTGGCTTGATGATGCCGAGAATAAATGGCGTTTTTACGTAGTCGCAGAGATATATGCCTCCCTCGCCTTCAAGAGCGATCCTGGTCCGTACACGCAGATAAATCAGTGAAGCCGTCATAAGAGCAAGCATACACGCCATACCTGAAATCCACACCCACCCCAGCACGCTTATCAGGATCTGAAAAGGATTTGCGCTATATTCGGGATGAGATGTAATGGATGACGAGATAGCGGGATTGATCACCTCGTTTAAAGGCGGTATACCGGTGTCGAGAGCAGGGAATCGATCGGCTGTAATGGTTGGTGGAATAGTGCTTTCACTCGGTATAACGCTCAGTGAGCTTTCAATACTGAATGGCACCAACAGTCGCAGCGCAACAAAGCCCCACAAAAGCACAGCGATCCATTTTGGTGATGATTTTATCAGAAATCTGTAGCATATAATGGCTAAAACAAGGAAGCTTGCAGTAATACTGACGTTTATCGCCCGTATAAATAATTCTTCCATTTTCAGCTCCTTTTCATCTTCTCGATGATATCACGTATTTCTTTTATCTCGTCCTCGCTGAGGCTTTTTCGAGAGGTAAATGCCGCGATAAAGGAGGGTAGAGAGCCGCCGAAGCTGTTCATCACAACATTTTCACTCTGGATGGAATAAAATTCATCACGCGTCATGAGTGGAAAAACTGTGCCCCCGTCATTTTTGAATAAACCACGCTCTGAAAGTCTTTTGAGCACGGTATAAGTGGTG
Organism: Oscillospiraceae bacterium; assembly: GCA_015064555.1. Taxonomy (GTDB): domain Bacteria; phylum Bacillota; class Clostridia; order Oscillospirales; family CAG-272; genus UBA1740. The sequence continues at coordinate 1,671 of SVRZ01000005.1, read as the reverse complement.
GTTCTTTTCCACCCGAGCTCATCCTCGCAAAGCCTGACGAGCTCCGCCGTAGCGATCGGTGCATTCCTCCATACAATGTCTGCAAAGCGCGCCTCAACGGCGCCAAGTCTTAATTCGTTCACGTTGATGCCTCCTTAGTCTACTTGATGTAGACAACTGTAGTCTACCATATGTAGACAAAAATGTCAAGCCCTTCTGTGAAAAAAGTTCGGCAGAAAAGTTTTTCTCTATCCTGAGCATTCGTCTTCTTGGGACTTCGCTCCCGTAAACGATACTCAATCGTTTACGTTTCGCTCGCCCAAGGGGATACCTCATCCACCGGGCGCGGGGCGCAGTTTGCGCGTGCGCTAAAGCTTCCGCGCGATGAAATTACCTGCGGTAATGAAATCCGACAAGGTCGGATGAAATCTGCCGGTGGCAGATGAAATCCCAAGCGTCGCTTGGGGTGAGGGGTAGAAAATGGGACGAGGTGCGCCATACAAACAACAAAACCACCTGTTTTGCAAATGTTTATTTGCAAAACAGGTGGTTTTTAAAATTCAGCGTATTATGCTAAGTCCAAATCCCAGATTCCGTCATTCTCCTCCTTGGGAGTCGTTTCGGTTCCGGGCGAGGAGGTTATGATATCCTCTGCCGAAAGCATAATTATTTCAAGCTCGGGGTTCTGATACTTTTTCATTTTTCATAATCTCCTTTCTTAATTAATAACCGATTCTCTGTAAGCTGCCGCACTCTCGCAGTATTTTGCGAAGCGCTCGACAAGCTTTACAAGGTTATCGTTATTCTCGGTCTTAGCCCATTCATAGTAGCACTGGATGTGGCAGGAGTCGCTTTCGCCGTTTACGGTGTAGTCAACAGTTTCCGAAAGCTCGTATGCATAGAGCTTGACTTCAACGTACTTACCGTTAGCATCGCTTCCTTCCTCTGCCGATACTGCACTGCCGTTTATCGAGAATGTGAAGTCGGATGCCGAGAAGCCTTCTGCAAGATAGAATCTGAGAGCGGGCTTTGCGGTGAGGTCATAGGTCACAGCGGTTATGCCGAGAGTAGGCTTTTCTGCGCTGCCGTTCATCACGGGAGCACTGCTTTCATCATAATTCTCACCAAGGAGCTCGTCTATCTTTGCCATTGCCTCCGCATCGGTTGTGCCGAAGTATGCGTATGCAGCTCTTATATAAGAGAGAACATCCTTTACAAGAGTCTTTTCCTCGGACAATGCATTTGCATCTGCAAGAAGCTTCTCTGCATACTTAACAGTGGAGAAGGTGAACGTGCCGCGCATAACCTTGCCATCAACGGTAAGGGTTGCGGTGAGCTTGATGCTTCTTGCCGCTTCTCTTGCACCGAGGTTAACAGTCAGAAGATAGTAGCCGTCCTTTTCGGCAAGGGCGCCAATGTCTGTTGCCGCACCGTCAAGTGCGAGAGCCGTAAGATTTGCATTTGCGGGAACGTAGATATTGAACACAAGCTCCGAGCCGAGGGTTATGCTCGCCTTGGGAACAAAGCTCTGATCAACGACTGCCTTGGGTGTGAGTCTGTAGGTGGCTGTAGTGCCGTTATCGCTTATCTTGACGAATACAAGCTCGCCGCCGTTTGCCGCGCTCACGTTGAGCGAGGATGCGGAGGGTATCTCAAGGGTAGTGTAATTACCGCCCTCGGGCTTTGTGAAGG